>NZ_JAGGKC010000001.1 GCF_017873395.1 Youngiibacter multivorans
TTCTTCTCCCCGCTCGACTTGCATGTGTTAGGCACGCCGCCAGCGTTCGTCCTGAGCCAGGATCAAACTCTCAAATTAAAAGTTTGCCTTGGCTGTCTCTTTCGTTTCCTACTCGAGACGTCTTCCTCCAACCAATATGGAGGTGACTCAAAAAAATTTACTCTGGTCTTATTACCTATTTCTGTTTAATTTTCAAAGAGCTTGTTGCTTCATGTCAGAAGCGACATTGACTATCTTACCACCTTAATCAACGTCCCTATTTGAACTAAACGCGATTGATGTTGATTAGATGCTAAATGCTCTAAATATCTCACTAAATCTCCATTTTACTATTATTGATACACACGGTATTGTTTATTAACAAACATGATTTCAAAAATCCAAATCCATATCCTGAAACCGTTGTAATCACGGATGTTTTTGTAAAAAATAAAATTATCATCTGTTTTCTTGATATTTACGCTTGGATTCCAGATCTTTCAAAACCCGCTGTTTAAGCTGGTTTTACTGTTATTCCGTTGTCAAATCATTGAATTGTTGATATGCATTTGGCTGTAAGGCTTGAATTTGTGATTATTAATCAGGAGATTTCATTATATAAGTTATACTGGAAGCTTCACGAATTGAACATCTAAGCGAATAAGCTCTTTGATTTGCTACTCATTTTGCCAGCTTTTAGGTTTTCTAAAGGCTTGCTTATGCTTTTCAATTGAGTTTTTTCCTTTTCTACAATATATAAAGAGATAAAAAAAGGGATCGTATAAATACGATCCAATTGTAGCTTCAGTTATTCTTCAGACTCTTCGTTCGAGTCATCTTCATCGTAGACATCCAATTCTAATTCAATTTCATCATTGTCATTATGGATACCCTTGCTTATTGTTTCATCGCTGTCTATCTCTTCTACCTCAGGTCCCTCTTCGTCTCTTGATGCAATTATCTTTGCCATAGAAACAACCTTGGTAGTGTCAGATGTCTTCATCAGCTTTACTCCCATGGTATTCCTTGAAGTCTCCGAGATCTCAGCTATGCTGATCCTTATTGCAACACCATCGGAATTTATGAGCATCAGCTCATCTTCCTGGCTGCAGGATCTTGCGCCTACAACAGGGCCAGTCTTGGTCGATACCTTGTAGGTTATCAGGCCTTTACCGCCTCTTCTCTGCAGGTGGTATTCGCTTATAGGGGTCCTTTTGCCAAGTCCGCTTTCAGATACTACCAGGAGGTCTTCACCTTCTACTGCAATATCAAATGATACGCATATATCTCCGGATCTAAGGTCTATTCCCTTGACTCCAGACGCGGTTCTTCCCATGGTCCTTATCTCGTTCTCATTGAACTTGATGGAGTAGCCATCTTGCGTTACTAATATAAGGTCAGCGTCTCCCCTTGTGAACTTAACATTAAGCAGCTCGTCGCCTTCCCTTAGGTTTAT
Organism: Youngiibacter multivorans; assembly: GCF_017873395.1. GTDB lineage: Bacteria > Bacillota > Clostridia > Clostridiales > Clostridiaceae > Youngiibacter > Youngiibacter multivorans. Next base: position 1,436 of record NZ_JAGGKC010000001.1, read on the forward strand.
GGCTATCAGACCATTCTTCCTTATGTTTGAATAGTCCTCCAGACCTGTTTTCTTGACTATTCCATTGGCAGTGCAGAACACCAGGAATCCATCCTGATCCATATCAGCTATTGAAATCACTGCCTGAATCTTCTCATCCTGATCCAATGGTATTATATTTACAAGGTTAGTACCCTTGGATACTCTGCCTGCATCAGGTATTTCATAAGCCTTAAGCTTATATACCTTGCCTTTGCTTGTGAAGAAAAGGAGATTCTTATGAGTGGACGTCACGAACACCTTGGATACAATGTCATCTTCCTTAGTTGACATTGCCTGAATTCCCCTACCGCCCCTCTTTTGTGAAGAGTATGTGGTAGCCTGAATTCTCTTTATATATCCGGATTGTGTGAGGGTTATTACTACATCCTCTTCTGATATGAGGTCTTCGTAATTGATCTCATCATCCTTCTTCTCTATCCTTGTTCTTCTTTCATCACCGTATTTTTCCTTGATCTCAATAAGTTCATCCCTGATTACGTTAAGGAGTATGGTCTCACTTCCTAGTATTTCTTTAAACCTAGCTATCTGGACCATAAGCTCATCAAACTCTTCTACGATCTTATCTCTTTCAAGTCCGGTAAGTCTTCTCAGCCTCATGTCCAGTATCGCTACAGCCTGCTTGTCAGAGAGTCCGAACCTGGTCATAAGCTCATTCTTGGCTATATCGGTTGTCTTAGAGCCTCTAAGTATCTTGACTACCTCATCGATATTATCAAGGGCTATGAGCAATCCTTCAAGTATATGCGCCCTCTCTTCAGCCTTGGCCAGTTCAAATATGGTCCTTCTGGTAACTACCTGTTTCTGGAAGTTCAGATAATGAACAAGCATCTCCCTCAGGTTCAATACCTTCGGCTCGTTATCGACAAGCGAAAGCATTATAATTCCAAATGTATCCTGGACCTTAGTATGCTTGTAAAGGTAATTGAGTGTTACATGCGCATTTGCATCCTTTTTAAGCTCAATTACTATTCTCATTCCGTCTCTGTCAGATTCATCCCTAAGGTCAGAAATACCAGTGAGCTTCTTTTCCTTGACATGGTCTGCAATATTCTCTATGAGCCTTGCCTTGTTTACCATATATGGAAGTTCAGTGATTATTATCTTCTGTCTGCCATTCTCTTCCTCGATGTCACTCTTGGCTCTTACAATAAGCTTGCCTCTTCCTGTCTCGTAAGCTTCCCTGATGCCTGATACTCCCATGATGGTTCCGGAAGTCGGGAAATCAGGACCCTTTATAAAGGCCATAAGATCAAGCACCGTAGCATCAGGATTATCAATAAGCAGTATTACGCCATCTATTACCTCTCTCAGATTGTGAGGAGGAATATTGGTTGCCATTCCTACCGCAATTCCTGATGATCCGTTTACCAGAAGATTTGGATATCTCGATGGAAGAACAGAAGGCTCTCTTTCCTCACCATCGAAGTTATCTACAAAGTCGACTGTATCCTTGCCAATGTCACGCAGCATTTCTACAGCTATCTTAGCGAGCTTTGCCTCTGTGTACCTCATTGCCGCAGCTGAGTCCCCATCGACAGAACCGAAGTTTCCATGACCATCTACCAGCAGATATCTTATCGAAAAATCTTGTGCAAGTCTGACAAGCGCATCATAAACCGAGCTGTCGCCATGCGGATGGTATTTACCCAGAACGTCTCCGACAATCCTGGCGCACTTTCTAAATCCCTTTTCAGGCGAAAGTCCCAGCTGCTGCATCGAATATAATATCCTTCTGTGAACAGGCTTCAATCCATCCCTTACATCAGGTAATGCTCGTCCTACAATAACACTCATTGCATAGTCGATGTAGCTGGTCTTCATTTCTTTTTTTATGTCAATTGAAATGACTTTTCCTTCGTTGTACAATTGCTACACCTCCCTAAATGTCCAGATTTACAACTTTTTTAGAATTTCTCTCTATGAATTCTCTTCTAGGTTCAACCTTGTCTCCCATGAGAATTGTGAATATCTCATCAGCAGCCTTTGCGTCCTCGACAGTAGCCCTAAGCAGTATCCTGTGTTCAGGATCCATTGTAGTATCCCAAAGCTGCTCTGCATTCATTTCTCCAAGACCCTTGTATCTCTGTATATTTACAGAGCTGTCCTTGCCGCCTATTTTTTCAAGTACTGTTTCAAGTTCCTTGTCTGAATATGTGTACTCGACGAATTTACCCTTAGTAACCTGATACAGCGGTGGCTGTGCAATATATACATGTCCGTGATCAATAAGGTCTTTCATGTACCTGTAGAAGAAAGTCAGAAGAAGTGTCCTTATGTGGGCACCGTCAACGTCAGCATCTGTCATTATTATTATTCTTGAATACCTTAGTTTTTCCTTGTCAAAATCCTTGCCTATTCCTCCGCCAAAAGCAGTAACCATAGACCTTATGGTATCGGACCCAAGTATCTTGTCCAATCTCTGTTTCTCGACGTTCATGATCTTTCCTCTGATAGGAAGAATAGCCTGGAACTGTCTGTTCCTGCCCTGCTTTGCTGATCCACCCGCAGAGTCTCCCTCTACGATGTAAATCTCGCACTCAAGAGGATCTTTCGAAGCGCAATCTGCAAGCTTGCCAGGAAGTGATCCTCTTTCAAGAACGCTCTTTCTGGTCAGCTCCCTTGCTTTTCTTGCCGCTTCCCTGGCTCTTGCAGCCATAAGGGCCTTATCTATGACAATCTTTCCAATCTGAGGATTTTCTTCAAGTATTGTCTGAACGCATCTTCCTACTACATTGTCCACAATGCTTCTTACTTCACTGTTTCCAAGCTTTGTCTTGGTCTGGCCCTCAAATTGAGGGTTCTCAAGCTTCACTGATATTACTGCAGTAAGACCTTCCCTTATGTCTTCTCCGGACAGGTTCTTATCATTTTCCTTGATATGCCCGAATCTTTTGCCATAATCATTTATGACCCTTGTCATTGCCCTCTTGAAACCGTCGAGATGTGTTCCACCCTCTGTAGTATCAATGTTGTTGGCATATGTGAATATGTTTTCGTTGTAGCTGTCATTATACTGAAGTGAGACTTCTACTGCGTATCCGTCTTTCTCTTCCTCCATGTATATAGGTTCCTTATGAAGAACTTCCTTGTTCCTGTTTAGGTACTCTACGAAGCTCTTAATTCCACCTTCATAGAAGTATGATTCCGTCTTTTCATCACGTTCATCATAAAGAGTAATCCTGATCCCCTTGTTGAGGAATGCGAGTTCACGCAACCTGTCTGAAAGTATCTCGAAGTCAAATTCAAGCTCCTCGAATATTTCATCGTCAGGCTTGAAATATGTTCTGGTGCCAGTTCCTGTACTTTCACCAATTACCTCAAGTATACCGAATGGGATACCTCTTCTGAATTCCTGCTTGTAGAGTTTGCCATCTCTCTTTACATAGACTATGCAAACTTCTGATAGTGCATTTACAACTGAGGCTCCTACACCATGAAGTCCTCCTGAAACCTTGTATCCTCCACCTCCGAATTTACCTCCTGCATGCAGCACTGTCATTATTACTTCCACAGATGATTTGTTTAGCTTCTTGTTTATACCAACAGGCATTCCTCTTCCATTGTCTTCAACGGTAATTGAGTTATCCTTATGGATATAAACCTCTATGTGGTCACAGAAACCTGCAAGTGCTTCATCTATGCTATTGTCCACGATTTCATATACAAGGTGGTGAAGACCCCTGGAAGAAGTGGTTCCGATATACATTCCCGGCCTTTTTCTTACAGCTTCAAGACCTTCAAGTACCTGGATCTTACTCTCGTCATATAATTCGCTATTTTCGATTTTCTCGATGTCTGTCATTGCTTTTCCTCCTTCCTTAGTCTTCAAAATTCAGTTCAGTTCTTTTGGTAAGAGTCCTGGATGAAATCGGCGACAGGTAAATCTTTGATTTCTTATCCATCTCAGTTATTATGAAAGATTTTGGTTTCTCATTGTTGATTCTTTCGACAAACCCATCTTCCTCAGCCAGTCTTAGAAACTGACTTGTATCCGGACTGTACATCGTGGTTTCCAGATCGAATATTCCTATAACAGACTTAAGAGGTACTACTATATTTTCTCCAAGGTGCAGAAACAATTTCAATCCTCCTTCCATGTCAGTGAACCGTCCGTGACATTAAACAGCCTGTAATCCCCTGTCAGATAATCCTCGATATTCTCGACTCCTGTGCAGGTTATCACAGTCTGTATGTTTTCTATGGATTTCAATATGAACTTCTTTCTAGAAAGATCAAGCTCCGAAAGTACATCATCCAGCAGCAGAACAGGATATTCGCCCTTGATATCCTTGATTATTCCAAGGGAGGCAAACTTCATGGTTAGAACCGCAGTCCTCTGCTGTCCTTGTGAACCGTAGCTTCTAACATCCACACCATTGATATTGATTATAAAATCATCCCTGTGTGTACCGACTGAAGTATTTCCTTTCTCCATATCTTTTTCTCTGTTCTTGGAAAGATTCATCAGAAAATCATCTTTCATCGATTCAGAATAAGGAACAGATGGGACATAAATGAATTCTACATTCTCACGACCAGATGTGATCTCGTGATGTATGTCCTTGCCCTTTGAATTCAGCATCCTGATATAGTTCATCCTCTGTTTCATGATATAGAGGCCACTATCAACAAGCTGATGGTCATAAACATCGATCATATTTCTGTCCATTCTCTTGTTTTTCATCAGCGAATTTCTTTCGTTAAGGACTTTATTATACGAAACGAGTGCATTGTAGTATTTCCTGTCAAGCTGACTTATTTCCATATCAAGGAATTTTCTTCTCAGCGATGGAGATTCTTTGACGATCTTAAGGTCTTCAGGAGAGAACATGACAATATTCAGGACACCTATAAGGTCTCCCATTTTTTTGATTCTGATTTTGTTTACTCCAATTGATTTCTTGCCGTCATTGAGGATGAATATGTCGATATCCTTGTCCAGTCGTTCCCTTTCGATGTGAAGTTTAATTCTTGCACTATCTTCTCCCCATCTGACAAGTTCTTTATCTTTTGAAGTCCTGTGAGATCTGCCAAATGCGCAGAAGTACATAGCCTCAAGAACGTTTGTCTTGCCTTGGGCATTTTCACCCTGGAAAACATTGACTCCGTTACCGAGATCCATATTCAGCTCTTTATAGTTCCTGAAATTCTGAAGAGTCAGTCCGTTAATTCTCATCGTAAAAAACACCCACAATATATTATACCACATACAAAGTTAACTTTGCATGTGGTATATGGTACGGACTTATTCAGCTTCCTTTACAGCACGGTATGTCTCTCCGTTGAATTCAACAACATCCCCGGGATATACTTTCTTGCCCCTCTGCAGTATGACCTCTCCGTTTATCTTTACCAAGCCGTCAAGTATGTATGCCTTTGCTTCAGATCCAAGTCCTACCGCCCCGCACCATTTCAAGAATGAGTCCAGCTTTATGAATTCTGTTCTAATAACTATATCCAATTCTTTACCTCGCAATTCTAACAGGCAGCACAAGATACTTGCAGTTGTCCTTGATCCTGTTCTTTATGATGCAAGGGCTGACGCTCGATGTCATCTCAAACAGTATCTCATCTTCTTCTATTACTTTGAGCACATCAATGAGATATCTGGAATTGAACGCAATCTCGATAGGCTCTCCTTTTGATGTTATGGAAAGCTCTTCCCTGACCTTTCCAAACTGTGAGTTGGATGTAATAACCATCCGGCCACCATCTATATTCATCTTGATCAGATTGCTCGTTCCATCCTTTGACATGAGTGATGCCCTCTCGATGGAATCATGAAGTACAGCTTTGCTTGTAGTAAAGCTGAGTCTGTAATCAGTTGGCAGGATTGATTCATACTTAATGAAGTCTCCAGACAAGAGTCGTGAGACTATCTTAGTGTCCTTTATTTTGAACATGATGTGGTTGTCGTTGAAGGATATGTTCACATTCTCAGTTGAGTCAGACAATATCTTATTGACTTCATTTAGTGTCTTTCCAGGTATAACTACAGAAAAATCATCGACAGAATCAAGATTTTCTGTTCTGAGCGCCAATCTGTATCCATCAAGAGCTACCATGTTGAGTACACTGTTCTTAACTTCAAACAACACTCCCATAAGTATCGGCCTTGCCTCATCCTGTGCTACAGCAAAATTGGTACCTGAGATAAGATTCTTAAGTAAAGATTCCTTTATTTCGACTCCACTTTCCCTTCCAATTTCTGGAAGATCTGGAAAATCATCAGCATTCAGAAAAAGAAGATTAAAAATAGAATTTTCACATGTAACAGTAATAGTGTTGTTTTCAGTTGTAACAACATCAACCTCACTATTGGGAAGCTTCCTTACTATCTCACCGAAAAGCTTGGAATCAATAACTATGGTTCCATCCTCAACTACAATCGCAGGTACTTTAGTCTCTATGCTCAGATCTATATCAGTACCCCTCAATATAAGTCCTTCGCTTGTTGTCTCAATATATATACCTTCAAGGACCTGCATGGTCGACTTCCCCTGAATAGCTTTTTGAACAGTAGATATGCCTTCGACCAAATCCTTCTTCTCACATCTGAAATGCATGAACAAAACCTCCTGAATTCATTGAATGTAACATTGTTTCGCAGTGGATGAATCGATCAACAGAATGGAATCCGCTATTTGCCTATATATAGATAATAATATATTAATTTTAGTTGTAGTAGTAGTAGGCTGCGGTATAGTGTGGATAAGTTCCAAACCTTATAATTCTGAGTGAAAATCATAGTTTTCAACATGTGGATAAAGGACATCATTTGACACCTACTTATCCACAGTGTTAGAACCCAAAAACGGAGTTCTATCTTATCCACAGCTTCTGATAATTTAAATCAACAATTTGTTAATTATTGGCTGCTCAGTTTCTTTGTTATCAGTTTTATTGCACCTGCGAGTGCGTCGTCAGTCTTCAGGGCCTCCGATATCTTTTCGTAAGCATGGATAACGGTAGTATGATCCCTGCCTCCGAACTCTTCTCCAATCTTTGGAAGAGACATGTCAGTCAGCTTTCTTGACAGATACATTGCTATCTGCCTTGGAAAGGCAACATTCCTGGTCCTTCGCTGAGACTTCAGTTCCTGAATGGACATATTATAATAGTTGGATACAACATCCTGGATCAGGTCTATTGTTATGCTCTTGGACTGAGTGGACGAAATGATGTCCTTGAGAGCCTCTGCAGCCAAATCTACAGTAATATTCTTATTGTTAGTAAGGGAAGAGTATGCCATTACCCTTATTAGGGCGCCTTCAAGCTCTCTGATGTTGGATTTGATTTTTGTAGCAATATAAACCATTACTTCACTTGATACCACATAATTTTCGGTTTCAGCTTTCTTTTTAAGGATCGCAATCCTGGTCTCAAAATCAGGAGCCTGTATATCTGCCTGAAGTCCCCATGCAAACCTTGTTCGAAGCCTGTCTTCAAGAGTGGGTATCTCATTTGGCGGTCTGTCGCTAGAGATTATTATTTGTTTCCTTGCTTCATAAAGCTCGTTGAATGTATGGAAGAATTCTTCCTGGGTGCTTTCCTTGCCGGCAATGAACTGAATGTCATCCACTAGAAGAACATCAACATTCCTGTATTTGTTCCTGAACTCAGCGTTCTTGTCGTATCTTATTGAATTTATAAGTTCGTTTGTAAATTTCTCAGATGATACATATACCACATTAGCCCTTGGATTTTGTGTAAGTATATGATGCCCTATAGCATGCATCAGATGAGTTTTTCCCAGTCCTACACCGCCATAAAGGAATAGCGGATTATATGCGTTTGCCGGAGATTCAGCTACTGCAACAGAAGCAGCATGAGCAAACCGATTAGAGTTTCCGATGACAAACGAATCAAATGTATACTTTGTATTGAGTGTTCCGGTATTACTCTTCTGAACCTCAGGAACCGGTGCAGCTGATTTGGTTTCAGCTGAAGGGGCTAAATCAGGAAGGCCTCCGATCACATAATCAACCTCAATATCTTCATCAAGAACATGCTTGACAGCTTCCTTGATTAGAACCTTGTATCGTTGTCTGAGTATGTCCAGGGTTAGTTCATTAGGGACATCGATGTAGAATACTCCACCCCTTGTACCGATTGGAACCAGTCCAGCTATCCATGTGTTGTAGCTGACCTCAGACATGATCTCCACTTTCAGCACTTTGAGTATATTATCCCAGTTTTCTTTGAGTCGGGCATCCATATGAAGTATCCTCCTAAAATGTTTATATAAATAATGAAAGATTTTTTAGCACGTTTTTAACCTTAACAGGTTGTATACAGGTTATAAACAGCAAAAGAAGAATAAAATCATCATGTTGACAAGTCTAATCAACATGATGTTAATATTGTAGATATTGAACAAAAACGGGCTGATTTGATAAAAAACCAGATAAAACAGCCAACATTGTTCATTTCATTTAATCATTGGTGCACTAAGGAAAAACTTTCTGGTCCATATTTATCCAAAGTGGAAGTAACAGCTTATGCACAGGTTTATCAACAGTTGTGGATAAACTCACCGTTTTAGTAAAGTTATCAACAACTCCACATAATAATAGCATATAAAAAAAGGGGTGTACAATAAGTTATCCACAAATAAGGTGGGCTAAATATAATGCAGCATCATGTTTCCAAGTTCCTTGACACTGATATGGTCCATGAGTATAATAGGAGAGTAAATCCTGATTATGATGTCCGTATTGGATAGTGTAAAGTTTTTAGGATATCAGCACCTATTAAACAACGAAGGGGGTGTCTAATATGTTTATGACATACCAGCCAAAGGTTAAGCAGAGAAAGAGAGAGCATGGTTTCATGAAGAGAATGGCTACCAAGAATGGTAGGAACGTGCTCAAGAGAAGAAGACTCAAAGGAAGAAAAAGACTAACAGCTTAAGGGCCGCATCACGTGGCCTTTTTCTGCAAATTGAGCTGAAAGGAAAATTGTCTCCATGAAACATGAAAAGATAAGAAAGAATACTGAATTCCGGAATGTCTACAGGAGAGGCAAGTCCTTATCGAATTACCTACTTGTTCTTTACTACATTAAAAATAGAAGGAACATTACTGATGGTGTAAAATTCAACAGGGTAGGCATATCGGTCAGCAAGAAAGTTGGAAAAAGTGTAGTCAGGAGCAGGGTCAAAAGACTGATTAGCGAAGCTTACAGGCTAAACAAACCGAACTTCACCGAAGGCCACGATTTTGTTTTTGTGGCCAGAACATCCAGTAGCGGTAAAAGCTATAAGGATATAGAGAAGGCAATGCTCGGTCTTTTTAAGAAGGCGGGACTGACAAAAATTGAAAACGATACTGATTAATATTATCAGGTTCTATAGAAAATATATATCACCTATGAAGCAACCAAGCTGCAGGTTTTACCCGACTTGTTCTCAGTATGCTATTGAAGCCATTGAAAAATATGGATCAATCAAGGGTACGTATCTGGCAGTAAGGCGAATTCTAAAGTGTCACCCATATCACAAGGGAGATCCCTATGATCCTGTAAAATAACTATTGGTGAAAGCCATGGAGGTAATAAGTTGTTAGAGCCATTAAACCAATTATTCATCAGCGCCTTTCACATTATCAAATCCTTTCTGGACCAGTTCGTAACTGATCCTGGAAATCAATGGGGATTGACCATAATAGTATTCACAGTACTCATAAACTTCCTTATGTTCCCATTGAACTATAAGCAGATAAAATCAATGAAGAAGACCCAGGCTATACAGCCTGAAGTTAAAAAGCTTCAGGAGAAGTACAAGAATGATCCTCAGAAGCTCCAGGAAATGACCATGAAGCTTTACAAGGACAATAACGTTAGCATGTTTGGAGGCTGCCTGCCTCTTCTTATTACCTACCCTATCTTCATAGCCATGTTCAGCGTATTCAGAAAGCTTGCTGAAGAAGGTTCCATAACTGGCATGAAGTTCGGTCCGCTAATACCGGATTTAGGATCTAAGGGAAATATAATCCTTTCAGTGCTTGCAGTTGTCACTATGATTCTTTCAACCTGGCTCAGCCAGAGTAAGAACAAGGCAGTCAAAGATGATGCGATGACAAAGCAGACGAATATGATGAGCTATAGCATGTCTCTTCTATTTGGATTCTTTACGTATACATCAACGGCAGCACTAGGACTATACTGGGTAACTGGAAATGTATTCAGGATAATACAGACACTTATTCTGAATTATGTAGAGAAGGAATAAATATCCAGATAAGGTGGTATTGATATGAAAGCATTAGAGTTTTCAGGAAAAACAGTTGATGATGCTCTCTCGAACGCACTCAAGGAACTCAAGGTCGAAAAGGATCGGGTTGAATATGAAGTAATTGAGGAAGGCAGCAAGGGTTTACTTGGAATCATTGGAACTAAGCCAGCTCTGATACGTGTTACTGTAAAGAAGAATGCGCCAGAGGAAGCTACAAGATTTTTGAGTGGTGTACTGGATTCAATGGGAATCGTTGCAGAAATCAAGGTCAAGGAAGAGGATGACGTACTCAGAATAAACCTCTCCGGACCCAAAATGGGTCTCATCATCGGATATAGAGGTGAGACACTTGATTCACTTCAATATCTTACCAGTCTTGTTGTAAACAAGATCAGCGGATACAAGAGAGTAGTGCTCGATACTGAAGGATATAGACAGAAGCGTGAAGACACACTTAAAAGACTTGCAGATAAGACAGCGTATAAGGTAAAGAAATACGGAAGGTCCATGAAACTGGAACCGATGAATCCATATGAAAGAAGAATCATCCACTCAGCTCTTCAGGGTGTTGATAGTATTAAGACATACAGCGTTGGCGATGAGCCATATAGAAGAGTTGTAGTTGAACTGGATAAGTAGAAGCGAGCCTGAGTGAACTCAGGCTTTTTTTTGTGATGTAACTACCAATTATTCGCTTATAATAAGGATTAACAGATTAAACCAGGAAGAGTAAGGAGATGCCATGAGAGACTTTGATACAATTGCAGCCATAGCTACACCACCAGGTGAAAGCGGCGTAGCCTTGATTAAAATATCTGGAACCGATGCAAAGACAATTGTCTCAGAGATCTTCAAAATGAAGACAGGAGGCATATTTCTCAACAGCAGGCCATGGACCATGCATTATGGACATATATTGGAACATGATAGCGGCGACGTAATCGATGAGGTTGTAGTAAGCTACTTTATGGCGCCTAAGAGCTATACCGCTGAAGATGTTGTGGAAATAACCTGCCATGGAGGGTATGCTTCAACAAGGCGTATACTGGAACAGGTTATGGTAATGGGTGCTAGACCCGCAGCTCCTGGAGAATTTACAAAAAGAGCATTTCTTAACGGGCGTATTGATTTGGCTCAGGCTGAAGCCGTTATTGATATTATCAATGCAAAGACGGATCAATCCATGAGAACAGCTATGGCACAGTCCCAAGGCCGCCTTTCAAGGGAAATTTCAACAATCAGGGAGAAGTTGCTGAATATGCTGGCTTTCATAGAGGTAACGGTTGATTTTCCTGAGGATGACCTTGAATCGGCCACTGCAGAAAAGGTGAAGGACAACGCTTTAGAGATAGTCGAAAAAATCGAATCACTGCTCAAGACCTCTGGAGAAGGAAAAATTATCAGGGATGGGCTTAGAACTGTAATTGCAGGGAAGCCTAATGTAGGGAAATCATCCCTGTTGAACACATTGCTTATGGAAAACAGAGCAATCGTAACAGACGTCCCAGGTACGACGCGTGATGTGATAGAAGAATATCTGAATCTTGACGGAATACCGATAATACTTGTTGATACAGCTGGAATCAGAGACACTCAGGATATCGTCGAGAGGATCGGTGTTGACATATCAAAGCAAAAATTGGTAGAAGCTGACCTTGTCCTGTTTATGCTCGACAGGTCAAGACCAATCGACAATGAAGACCTGGAAATAATTACTCGATTGGAAAATAACAGATATATTGTGCTATTGAATAAGACTGATCTTGAAGACCGGTTGGATTACGACCACCCTATTCTTCAGGATGCTATACAAGTATCGGCAACTAATGGATTCGGAATCAGCGAGCTTAAGAAGAGGATCAAGGATATGTTCTTTGATGGGACCGTAAAGGCTGGCGAGTATTCTGTTTCAAATGACAGGCATAAGGAAGCGCTCATGAGAGCAAATGAGAGTCTAAAGGATGCACTTGCAGCCTTGAAGGGAAATATGCAGCTGGATGTCGTATCAATAGATTTGAGCACAGCATGGAGTTACCTAGGTGAAATTACTGGAGATACACTGCAGGAAGACCTTATAGATAAGATTTTCTCGGATTTCTGTGTAGGAAAATAAGGAGTATCAATTATGTATGAAGCAGGAATATACGACGTCATTGTAGTCGGGGCCGGACATGCAGGTTGTGAAGCTGCCCTGGCGTCTGCCAGGCTTGGCTGCAGGACTTTAATGTGTACTATGAACATCGACAGTCTGGCATTTATGCCTTGCAATCCTAACATTGGCGGAACATCAAAGGGTCATCTTGTAAGAGAAATCGACGCTTTAGGTGGTGAGATGGGTATTAACATCGATAAGACATTGATTCAATCAAGGATGCTTAATTTGTCCAAAGGTCCTGCTGTTCACTCTTTGAGGGCGCAGGCTGATAAAATGAAGTATCAGCTGGAAATGAGGAAGATTGTCGAGAGTGAACCTAACCTCACCGTAAAGCAGATAGAAGTAACATCACTTATAAGCGATGGCAGCTCTATAGCTGGTGTAATGACAAAAAATGATGCCAGCTACAGGGCTAAGTCTGTAATATTGTGTACAGGAACATATTTGAAGAGCAGGATAATAATAGGTGAAACCTCATATGAATCCGGTCCTAATGGACTTTCGTCTTCAAAAACATTAACTGACAGCCTAAAAGACCTTGGAGTCAGGATAATGAGATTTAAAACAGGAACACCAGTTCGAATACATAGAAGAAGTGTTGATTTCTCTTTAACCGAAGAGCAAAAGGGAGACCAAAGGATCATACCGTTCTCCTTTCTGACTGAGAATATCGAAAGAGACCAGGAGAGCTGCTTTCTAGTATATACCAATGAAGAAACTCATAAGGTGATATCAATGAATAAGCACAGGTCTCCAATGTTCAATGGATCCATCGAGGGTGTCGGGGCCAGGTATTGTCCTTCCATTGAGGATAAGATATTCAGGTTTCCTGACAGGGAAAGACATCAGTTGTTCCTGGAACCAGAAGGACTCTATACACAAGAAATATATGTACAGGGCATGTCGTCTTCATTACCCGAAGAGGTTCAACTGGAAATGCTTCATACAATACCGGCTTTGAAAAATGCGGAAATAGTAAGATGCGGCTACGCTATCGAGTATGATGTCATAGATCCGCTACAGCTGTCCCCTACTCTTGAGTTCAAAGAAATAGGAGGACTATATGGTGCCGGCCAGATAAATGGAACATCTGGCTATGAAGAAGCTGCAGCTCAAGGATTGGTAGCTGGCATTAATGCGGCATTGAAAGTCACTGGTAAGGAGCCACTCATAATTGACAGATCACAAGCATATATAGGCGTACTGATTGATGACCTGGTAACTAAGGGTACAAATGAACCATATAGGATGATGACGTCCAGATCTGAATACAGGCTGCTGCTCAGACAGGATAATGCTGATTTGAGACTTACCGAGTTGGGAAGAAAGGTAGGTCTGGTTACAGATAATAGATACCATATATATGAGATTAGAAAAATGAATATAGAAAATGAAATTCAAAGGCTAAAAGCAGTACAAATTACAGGTACCATTGAAACAAATAGAATCCTTAATGAGCTAGGTACCGTTGAATTGAAAAAACCTACAAGTCTCTATGAGCTTATAAAAAGACCGGAACTTGATTACTTTAAGATTTCTGTTCTTGATGCTAACAGACCTGATTTGCCAATTGACGTAATGGAAGAAGTCAGTACAATCAGCAAATATGAGGGTTATATTGTTAAGCAGCTAGAACAGGTTGCACAATTTGAGAAATATGAGAAGAAAAGGTTAGATGCGATAAAGGATTACAAGGATATCAAGGGCTTGCGAATCGAGGCACAGCAGAAACTGAATAATATCAAGCCTTATAACCTAGGTCAGGCATCTAGAATTTCTGGAGTTAATCCTGCTGATATTTCAGTAATAGCAATTTATCTAGAGACGATCAAGAAAACCAGGGAGGAATAGTATGTACTTTGAGTATATGAAATCATGTGTAAATGAAATGGGTATTGAGTTTGATGAAATTGCATATGGTAAGTTCATCAGATACTCTGAAATGCTGATAGACTGGAATTCACGGATCAATCTGACTGCAATTACAGATATGGATGGAATAATAAAGAAGCATTTCATAGATTCACTTAAAATATTTGAGTTCTCACCAATAAAGAAGGCTCGGAAAATAATTGATGTTGGGACTGGTGCCGGTTTCCCTGGAATTCCAATGAAAATCATAAATGATGATTTTGAACTGACTTTACTCGATTCACTTAATAAGAGAATTGATTATCTCAAAGAGGTTTGCAAGGAATTAAAGCTTGAGAATGTCGATTTTGTCCATGCAAGGGCTGAGGACGGAGCAAGGATGCCGGAACACCGAGAAAAATATGATTTAGCTGTTTCAAGGGCTGTGGCTAACATGGCAGTTCTTTCAGAGCTCTGCTTGCCTTTTGTAAAGACGGGAGGTTATTTCATAGCATTAAAGGGTCCTGGAGTGGAAACTGAACTTAGCGAAGCCAAGAAAGCCATTACTGAGATGGGCGGGAAGCTTTTAAAGGTAATTAACGTTGCAATAAAGGACACCGACTTAAATCATAATATTGTTGTTGTAGAAAAAATAGCCAAAACACCATTAAAGTACCCCAGACAAGCAGGGCTTGTATCTAAAAATCCAATAAAGTAGAAGACGCGATGTTTCACGTGAAACATCGCGTCTTCTACTTTTAATCATTACGCTATTTATTGCTGGTATAACAAGAGTAGACAGTATTGTTTCACGTGAAACAATACTGAAACTACACTTTGCTTAATGTTTCACGTGAAACATTAATAATCAATCTACTCCACCTAATGTTTCACGTGAAACAATTTACAATTCGACTGTTAAATGCAATCACTGAAGGTTATAATAGAATAGTATGAGAATAAGAATTCGGGGGATAACATGAAAGTAGTATGTGTATTTAATCAAAAGGGTGGGGTCGGTAAGACAACAACCAATATCAATATAGCTTCATATGTCGCCTTGAAGGATAATAAGGTCTTGGTGATTGATATGGATCCACAGGGGAATACAACCAGTGGATTTGGAATTGACAAGGAAAAGCTTGAGTATTCAACCTATGACCTCCTTCTTACGGATGCTGAGCTTGATCTTGTGATCCAGCCGGTTGAAAGCACAGGCAATATTAAAATTATTCCATCTAACATTGAACTGGCAGGAGCAGATCTTGAACTTGCTATGCTGCCTGACAGGGAAAAAATACTAAAGAACAGGTTGGAAGGAATCGTTGAAAGATATGACTATGTTTTCATAGATTGCCCTCCATCACTTGGGTTACTTACTATTAACGCTCTAACAGCTGCCAATTCAGTTATAATCCCAATGCAATGTGAATATTATGCTCTTGAAGGGATAAGTCAGCTGATTAAGACAATTAACCTAGTGAAAAAAGGCTTAAACAAGGATTTGGAGATTGAAGGTGTTGTTTTGACAATGTTCGACTCAAGAAGAAATCTTCAACTTCAGGTAGCTGAAGAATTGAAGAGTTATTTTGGAGAGCTGGTTTATGAAAACACAATACCTCGAAATATCAGATTGGCTGAGGCACCAAGCTTCGGTATGCCAATATTTGCGTATGACGATAAATGCAAAGGAGCAGAGTCGTATTCTGATCTGGCAGATGAATTTCTAAGGAAGCAATAAAGGAGTGAATTTGGTGGCAAAAAAATTCGGATTAGGAAAAGGATTGAATGCGCTGTTGCCTGAGTCTGAAGACGCATCAGGAGCAGTCGATAGCATTGACATAAATAGGATCAAGCCCAATAAGGAACAACCCAGAAAATATTTTGATGAAGAAAAGATATTCATGCTTTCAGAGTCAATAAAAGAACATGGAATGATCCAGCCTATAATAGTAAAAAAAGAGGGCGAAGACTATAGTATCATAGCTGGCGAAAGACGCTGGCGGGCAGCTCGAAAAGCGGGACTCAAAGAAATACCTGTCATAATGATGGACCTTTCAGAGAAGGATGTACTTGAAATATCCCTTATAGAAAACATTCAAAGACAGGACCTGAATCCTATGGAAGAAGCCAGTGCTTTCAAGAGGCTGCTTGATGACTTTAACCTTACTCAGGAAGATCTCTCTAAAAAGCTGGGGAAGTCAAGGACAGCTATTGCAAATACGATTAGGCTCCTGAATCTTGATGCGAGAGTACAGGAATTTCTAATTGAAGGAATATTGTCTGAGGGCCATGGTCGTGCCTTGCTTGGACTTGAGAACTGCGATGACCAGTATCATGCTAGCCAGAAGGTAATTGATTTTAGTCTGAGTGTAAGAGAAACTGAACAACTTGTAGCAGGTTTCCATACAGAGAAGATAGAGAGACATAAAAAAGCTCTGGACCCATATTTGTCTGACCTTGAAAAAAGGCTAGGAGAAGCACTTGGTACAAAAGTAAGATTTAAGTCAAAAGCAAAGAACAAAGGAAAAATCGAAATAGAGTATTACAGTTCGGACGAACTTGAAAGAATACTGGAATTTCTGAAGGTAGAGGATTAAATAATGGATATCAATTACATATATGAACTAATATATAATAATATATCTACAATTTCAATTGTGCTTGCTTCTTTGTTTCTGATTTATACAGTGGTCTTCCTAATACTCCTTGTAAGAACAAATAAGCTTCAGCGGAAATTAAATAGACTCATGAAGGGGACCAGTGCAGTATCACTTGAAGAAATGATCGGTTCTTATCAGGAAAAGGTAGATACTGCTAAACAGAATTCAGAAATGTGCGTGGACAATTTAAAGCTATTGAACAGCCAGATAAGGAATTGCGTACAGAAGGTTGGAGTAGTGAGGTTCAAGGCGTTTGAAGATGTTGGAAGCGATCTCAGCTATTCTGTTGCCTTACTTGATGACCATAATGATGGAGTTGTAATAACAAGCCTTTTTGGACGTAATATCAGCACATCATACGCAAAGCCAATAGAAAAAGGAGAATCAAAGTATGCTCTCTCTGATGAAGAGATGTATGCTATGAATAAGGCCATGGGCCTCGAGAAAAAGAGCAGGAACGGCAAATGATGCTGTCCCTGCTCCTTTTACTATATATCATTTTTTATTTCGTTTAGTTTGGAATCTGCCCACTCCCAAAATTCGATCAATTTGGTCTTGATAGTCTGAAAATCCTCGTTATCTGTAAGCTCATTTAGAAGGGTCTCATATCTGGATGTCATTTCAGTCTTGAATTCAGCATACTTTTTCTGGGTAGCCTCGCTTGCTGCTGAAAGGTCGATTTCTTCCATCTTTTTGCTGAATTCTGAGAAGTCTCTGGCAAACTCTGATCCCTCGAGTAAATCTTCGCTTTTATACTTGTCAATTATCGAATTTGAGTAATCAACCGCGCTATTTAGTATTGTCTCAGCCTTTTCCAGCAATTCCTTTCCTTTGTCTGGAACTTGGAAGCTGCAGCCTGCGAGCAGGAAAGTAAGACAAATTACAGATGCTGTTTTTTTGATGTGATTCATTGAATACCTCCTTGGTTTTCCGCATTTCCAGCAAAGGTATCGATGACCTTTACCTTCTGCATAACCTTGAATCCAACAGCCATGAACATCAGATAGAACATTCCAGGAACTCCATTCAGCTTCAGTCCGATGAAAATTGCCATGATTGTTATAATTGGACTCATATCCAGGGTGCTCGCCACGATTCTCGGTTCCCAAATATTCCTGCCAACTGCTACAATCACCCACAGTATTACAAGTCCGAAAGGCACTACAATGTTCCCGTGTGCAAAAAAGTAAATCCCGAGAGGAATATACGCTGCCGAAACACCAAGTATAGGCAGAAGATCCAGGAAGGCCGTTACCAGGCCAAGGAGCAGGGCATATGGTATACCGAGTATCATATATCCAACGCTGGAAATCATGCCCGTTATAAATATTACAAGCAGATATGAAAGTGCATACTTTATAACCATATCCTTGCCTTCGTTAAAAATACCGATAAATCTTCCTTCATGTTCCTTTTCAATAGGCATGTATTTCAAAAGAAAATGGGGTTCCTTGACCATAAGCCGAGTAAACAGGAATGTACAGACAACAGTAAAGATGATTACGAGCAAGAGTGACGGAATACCAGTAATTGAAACCATAGAAAATTTACCTATGGCAGTCCCCAATGAAAGTGAAATATCCCTAATAGACATTAAGGCACTGTTGAGCATCTGGTTTCCAGATTCTATCAATCTTGGATCAAGATTTTCAATTTGAGATATGAGCCAGTGATATCTTTCGTTGAACCAGAACATTATGCTTTCGCCATTCTCAGTGAAATAATTTACAACAGATACTCCGAAAATCACTGCCTGGTTTGCAATGCTGATAACGAGCATTGTTAGCAGAGTTCCAATTATGCCGAAAAAAAGTGCTATTATGGGAAGTCGAATATATTTTTGATCTATCCCAAATTTGGAGCTTAACCTCCTGATCAGTTTAGAAAGAACCGATGCAAATATGAATGCCAGCACAAATGGAATGGTATAGCGAAGGGTAGTGGTGAATATTATGAAAGTCAGAGTGTAGCATACAAAGTATATTACAATCTGGTCATATCTTTTAATATGGTCCTTAACGGCACCGTTAGTCATGGCTAACTCCTTTCAACATTGAGAATGCGCTGAATAGAGCATCAATATCGCCTTCATTGGTCATATGGTTGAAGCTGATACGCAATGAACCGGAAATCTCAGTTCCAAATACCCTATGGGCAAGAGGAGCACAATGCAGTCCAGACCGGGTTGTGATACCAAATTCATTATCTAGAACATAAGATACAAACGAAGGGTCCAGATCATTGACTGTAAGTGAGAAGCAAGGTATTCTTCCTTCATTGCAGTTCAGACCATGCAGATTTATGTAGCTGAACCTTTCAAGTTCATCTAGAAAATAAATCATGAGGTCGCGGCTTTTACTCAATATGGAATCTAAGCCTTCTTCAAGTATATGATTCACGCCAGCAGACAGTCCTGCTATGCCTGGAATATTTGCAGTACCTGCTTCATATTTATCAGGAAGAAACATTGGGTGTGATAAACTTGATGAATCGGATCCTGTACCACCTGTAAATACCGGAACCATTTCGCTGTCAAGTCTGTCATTAACTATGAAACCACCGGTACCCTGCGGTCCTAAGAGCCCCTTGTGGCCTGTGAATGCAATTGCATCAGCTGACAGTTCATTGATGTTGACAGGAATGTAGCCAGCAGTCTGTGCTGCATCTATTGCGATAAAAATATCTTTGTTGCGCAGAACTTGTCTTGCAGAAGTAATATCCTGGACAGTACCGCATAGATTTGAAGCATGTGTCAGCACAATTAGTTTCGTCTCTTTTTTCTCAAGATTTCTTATTTCTTCAATTTTGATGCGTCCGAAATCATCAGCACCTAAAAGGTCATAGGTTATGATTCCATTCTGCCTAAGCCTTTCGAGGGGTCTCAGGACAGAATTATGCTCCATGACAGATGATATTACGTGGTCTCCTTTCTTTAGAAGACCAATCATTAATGTATTAAGCGATTCAGTGACTGATGACTTCAAGATAACATTATCAGGTGACTTAATACTAAATAATGCTCCGATATTCTTCCTTGCATCCAATAGTAACCTTGAACTTTCAAGCGAAGAAGAACCAGAACCTCTTCCTGGATTTCCAAAATTGCCTGACATTGCGTTGCAAACCGCATCAGATACACTTATGGGTTTTATTAAAGATGTAGATGCGCAATCTAAATATATCATTTATTTACTCCTGCTTTTCGAAAAGTGAATCAAAATATGTAGAGCAGTACATCTACATTTTATCATTTGCTGCCTTAAGAAACTACTTGCTAAATGAGCCTGGTAATCCACGAAAGGTTTATAATCATTCAAAGATGGTTTGCTGACTCCGCAAGTGTAAGTCGAAATCATTCAAATCGTTAATTAATGATTAAAATACATATGATTATAGGGTAAAAGGATATAATATTAAGTAATATAATGAATAGGGTGATTTTGTGAAATCTGTTAAAAATGAAGCTATGGCAATTTCCATGTTGATCTTAGCTAGCTGCGGCATTATATTCTTTGTCGATAAAGTGATTATGCCAGTTTACTTGGTGAAATCAATTTTTAAGGTCATTACGTTCATCGGAATTCCAGCTGTCTATTCAGTTGTAACCGGCAAAAACCTATTCAAGGGTTTGTTTTCCGGAAAGTCTGGGATTATAAGGCCTGCAGCGCTTGGAATAGCTATCTATATACTAATGATTATAACATTTTATCTGGTAGCAGGATTTATTGATCTTGAAAACATAAGGCAAAGGCTGTCATCAAACCTTGATGTTGAACGTGATAATTTCATAATTGTTGCTTTGTACATCTCAATCATAAATTCCTTGATTGAAGAAATCTTTTTCCGTGGAATTGCCTTCATCAGGATGAAGGAAGTTTCTGGTAGAGCATACAGCTATGTATTATCTGCAGGGAGCTTCGCTGCCTATCATGTTGCCATTCTTGAAGGTTGGGCTGATATGCTGATAGTAATATTGGCAATCGTCGGGTTGTTCGTTTCCGGTCTATTCTTCAATTACATTGACGGATACTCTCAAGATATCAAATTTTCCTACCTTGTCCATATGTTTGCCAACTTTGCGATAAATACAATAGGATTGCATATGTATGGGTTCATTGATCTTCCATTTCTCTGATTAACTTGTTGCATTGGTGCAGGATTTGCTATAATAAAGTTTGCGGAACAGCTTGAAACAAGATTCTGGGAGGAAAAATGAACATTTATCTGATTACCTTCAAAAATACACAGGATGCCATGAAAGCTGAAGAAATATACAAAGCTGAAGGAGTAAAGTTCAGTGTCTATCCGACTCCTCCAATGATACTTGGAAGCTGCGGGCTAAGTCTGAGGCTGACTGAAGATGACTATATTGAAAAAGGCAAAGGGTTGCTTGAAAAAATATCCTATAAGGCAGTATACAGTTTCACTGTAAATGGAATAATAAAGGTAGAGCATGGGAACACGCTGTGAAAGGAGCAGGTATGATCAAGGAATATGATATCGGCACGAAAGTGCAGATGAAAAAACAGCATCCGTGCGGGAGCTATGAATGGGAAATAATAAGAGTTGGTGCTGACATAAAGATAAAGTGTCTCGGATGCCAGCGAATAGTGATGCTGCCCAGGAACAAATTTGAAAAAGATGCGAAAAAAACTGTATAGACCAGATTTTTATTTGCATAATGTAATCAATAGTGATAAAATAATTTGATGTAATCCCTGCTATGCGAAATGCATGGCCGTAGTCCGGGGGGAGGAGGTGACATGATGAGAAAGTATGAAACTATATTCATATTGCATCCATCATTCGACGAAGAGGCAGTAACTGCTTCAATCGAAAAGTTCAAGGGTGTAATAGAAAATGGTGGAGGCACTATCGACAATGTTGATCTTTGGGGCAAGAGAAGACTTGCTTACGAGATAGACAAAGTCAACGAAGGCACGTATGTGCTCGTGAATTTCCAGGCAGAGCCTGAATTACCGAAGGAGCTCGACAGGATATTCAGAATCACTGACGGCGTAATCAGACACATCATAGTAAACTTGGAAAAGTAAAAGGTGGTGCAGTATGAACAAGGTAGTATTGATAGGAAGACTAACTAAGGATCCTGAACTCAGATATACTCCGGGGTCGGGGACTGCAGTAACTACTTTGACCCTAGCGGTCGACAGGAGATTCACCAAAGATACCCAGCAGAAAGAGGCAGATTTCATACCTGTAGTAGTATGGGGAAAGTCAGCTGAATCCACTGCTCAGTACATGAGCAAAGGTAAGCTTATGGGTGTTTCTGGAAGAATACAGACCAGGTCATATGAAGCCAAAGACGGTGGAAGAAGATACGTCACGGAAGTAGTAGCAGAAGAGGTCCAATTCCTTGAGTGGGGCGCAAAAGGCCAGAACTCAGGTGAGGGTGGATTCGGAGGCTATGGTAAAGAGGATTCTGGATTCGGATCGTCATTTGACGATATGACTCCGGTTGATGATGGAGAGATTCCATTCTAAACTTAGGTAAGGAGGTTAAACAATGAGCAGAGAGAACTCAAGGGATTTCAAAAAAGGCAATCCAAGAGTTAGAAGGGCAAAGAGAAAAGTTTGTTCATTCTGTGTGGACAAGGTTGACAGCATAGATTACAAAGATGTAGCAAAACTCAGAAAGTATGTCACTGAGAGAGGAAAGATTCTCCCAAGGAGGATTTCCGGTACTTGCGCAAAGCATCAGAGAGCGCTGACTGAATCCATAAAGAGAGCAAGAAACATAGCTCTTCTACCATTTACAACAGAGTAAGAAGTTGGAACCGTGATCCATATTGGGTCACGGTTTTAGTATATATTCAGGCATTGTTGCATTAGGTATCAAAAAAATTTACAATTAGAATAGTATTCGTCTGAATAGACCTATTCTAAGCTTAAGCGGAAGACCGCATTTAAAGGATGATATAAATGAGAAACAGCAAGACCGAGAAGCTTGTCAAAGCTTCGATTTTAACTTCAGCAATTGTAGTGCTGGCACTTGCCGGCTTCTATCTCCCTTTCGTCGGTATCATTACTGTCGTGGCAGCGCCAATTGTTACAGCGATGATATATAAGACAAGCGGAAAAGGATTTACGGTAATCTCCTTTTTCTCGACTCTGTTCATACTTGGCATGATGATCGACCCGATATCCGCGCTTAGTCAGACTATTGTCTTCTACTCAACTGGAATTGGACTGATGTTTATGCTGAGTCATGATTTTTCACCACTTGTGGAAATCCTGATCATCGCATTTTTCATAGCGATTGGATATGTCGCAATGGTAGGAATAGATCTTGCTTTCATTACCAATATGAGCCTGACTGAAATGGTTGATATGAACATAAAGGTTCTCCAGGAATCAATGAGGGAAGCGGTCAAGATGTATGAGGGAATGGGGGCTGATTATGCTAACGAGCAGTCAGTTAAAGACATCATGGCGCTTACTGTCGATAAGGTCATGATTATGATACCAGCTTCACTTGCAATGTATTCCCTGGTATCAGCGTATATTTTGAGGAAGGTATCCGAGAGGGTATTCAAACCATTTGGCATAACTTTGAGCAAGCTCCCAAGTTTTGACAGCATCAAACCGAACATGATGCTGATTTCAGCAACGCTGTTCCTTTCCATAATCGGAATTTCTTTGATGTACTTCGAAATACCTGCAGGTTCATCAGTGATGTATTTCGGTAAGACCATGTTTGACATTACTGCAGGCATAGGCGGCTTGTCACTTATAACCTATTACATGGTCAGGAAGCTCAAATTCAACAAGTTCACAAGATTCATGGCAATATTTCTCATCCTGACTACACCAATACTAACTTATATAATGATGATTGCTGGTGTAGTAGATAGCGCATTTGACTTTAGGAATACCAGGGAGGATGGCTTGTTCAGCATTCTCCGCAGGAAACTAAAGGGAACGGAAAAATAGAAACATCCACATGAAAGGATTGATCTGAATGGACAAGTACTACAAGTTCAAGAAAAGTGATCTCCTTTATGCTGCGATAATTGCGGCTTCTTTGGGTACGTTAGCCTATTATGGGCATCATAAGGAAGCTACAGTGCTATTTATCATGTCTGTTGCCGCACTTGTGTATCTTGATTCCTTATATATCTATAAAAGGAAGAAATGGGATCGCTTCGTCGATACAACTATAAAGAAGATGTACAAATCAGTTTATGAATCCGCTGAAAGCGCTGATTTCCCGATAATACTTGTGGGGAGAGGCGGAGATATTGTATGGAGCAACAAATCTGCCCAGGATGCATTCGGATGGGAAGAGATTGAATCAGGATTTGAGGTAATTACGGGAAAGAAAGCTGATGATCTTTTCGTTGAAAATAGTCCGGAAAGCATTGATATTGAAATCAAAGAGAAAGTCTATCATATAAATAACGTATATATTAAAAGCAATGAAGGAGAGTTCGATGAAGAGATGTCCCTCTTGACCTTCATTGACATTACAGACATCAGAGATGCTGAAGAGAAGAGTGTATCTGTAATGCTGCTCGAAATTGATAACTTCAGCGACCTGATGCAAAGTATAGAAAATGACAAGAAGCCGTTTCTGCTTGCGGAGCTGGAAAAAGCCATTTTCGGATATGGTCAGAACACAATGTCTCTTGTTAAAAGATATGAAGC
Source organism: Youngiibacter multivorans (assembly GCF_017873395.1). Classification (GTDB taxonomy): domain Bacteria; phylum Bacillota; class Clostridia; order Clostridiales; family Clostridiaceae; genus Youngiibacter; species Youngiibacter multivorans. The sequence goes on from NZ_JAGGKC010000001.1 coordinate 26,046, forward strand.
AAATAAGTACATGCTCATTGTTCCCAATAAGTTCCTGGATGAGGAAATCAGGAAAAAGTTCAACATCCTTGATAAGATCAAGGAAATTGACCAGGGAAACACTATAGAACCAACAATCAGCATAGGTGTAGGAACCGATGGTCAGAATCCAAGGGAGAACGCTCAGCTTGCCAATGCGGCCAAGGAGCTGGCGCTTGGAAGAGGCGGGGACCAGGCAGTAGTGAAGACTAAGGAAAATCTTCAATTCTTTGGTGGAAAATCCAAGGAGATTGAAAAAAAGTCGAGGGTTCGTTCCAGGGTGGTTGCACATGCACTTCGGGATCTTATGGCTGAGAGCGGTAATATATTTATCATGGGGCATAAGAATCCGGATATGGATTGTCTTGGTGCTGCTATCGGAATAAATGTGATTGCAAGGGGACTTGGTAAAGAAGCCAGGATTCTTCTCGAGGAACCAAATTCCAACATTTTGCCTCTACTGAATAAGTTCAGGGCAGCAGAAGCCTACAAGGACACATTCGTAAGCGTCGATTATGCTGCAAGAACGATGAAAAGTGATGATTTGCTGATTATCGTCGATGTTCATTCAGAGAATTATGTATTAGATAAAGAAGTGATCAAAAATTTCAGCAAGAAGATAATTGTGGACCACCACAGGAGAGCTCCGGACCAGATACAGGGGAGCACGATGTCTTATATTGAGAATTATGCATCATCAACATCTGAACTGGTTACTGAGCTGATACAGTATATATTTGAAAAACCGAACCTTTCAATATTGGAGGCTGAGGCTTTGTTCGCGGGTATAAGGGTGGATACTAAAAGCTTCAATTTCAAGACAGGTGTAAGAACCTTTGAAGCGGCATCTTTCCTGAAGCGGCTTGGTGCAAGCAGCCAGGATATCCGGGAATTATTTGCTAGTGACCTTGAATCTTATGTGAAGAAATCTGAATTAATCAGGAAAGCTGTAATTGAAGATAATATTGCAATTACAACCTACGATGGTGATGATGCAGACCTGCTCCTTGCAGCACAAGCCGCTGACGAGCTGGTAGGCTTTAAGAACATCAACGCATCATTCGTGCTAACAAGAGATAAGGGTGATGTTGTCATTAATGGGAGGTCAATGGGTATCCAGAATGTCCAGGTTATTCTTGAAGCCCTGGGAGGCGGAGGTCATATGACCATGGCTGGAGCCAGGCTTAAAGGAGTTTCTTTAGAGGAGGCCCTTCAAAGGCTAAGGGATGCAATTACAGAAAACAAGAAAGAGGAGGAGTAGAATTGAAGATTATTCTGCTTAAAGACGTTAAAGATTTAGGGAAAAAAGGTGATGTTGTAGACACATCAGATGGATATGCAAGAAACTATTTGTTCCCCAGGAAGCTTGCTCAGGAGGCTACGTCTGAGAATCTTCATGTCGTTAACATGAAGAAGGACAGCGAGAGAAAGCTAAAGCTTAAGGAAATTGAAGAAGCGCAGGCAATTGCTGAGAAAATGAAAAACAAGGAAGTTACTGTCAATGTAAAGGTCGGTGAAAATGGAAGATTATTTGGAGCCGTTACAAGCAAAGATGTGGCTGAGATAATAAAGAAGAACTTTGGGATCGATGTAGATAAGAAAAAGGTTGTTGTCGAAACAATCAAGATGGTTGGCAGCTATGATGTCGAGGTCAAGGTATACCCTGAGATTTCTGCAAAGTTCAAGCTGAGCATTGCACCGACAGAATAGGAGGTAGTTTTGGACAAGACGAACAAGAGACCTGTCCTGGATGAGTCTGACCTCATGGCAGAAGTTAAGGTCCAGCTGGAGATACTTGAAAATGTCCTGGATAAGGGGGCAGTCAAGGCCAGGGCTGTGAAGTTCAAACTTAACAAGCTGCTGAATGGTTCAGTTTATCAAAAAGCATATGCTGTTAACATGATTGCATCAGATGGCACAAGCAAGGTTAAGATTCCAAATCAGGAAGATATTTTTGATGTAATCGAAGATACAAATAAGTGGATATCGGAGTCAATAGCACGGAACTTTGTTCAGAGCAACATAGAGAAGGAAGTCGAGATTGCTATCATGAACAAGCAGGACAAGTATATCGATGAGATGAGGCTGTCAGTGCTTAGCAAAAAGAAGGGTCCGGAAAATGCAAAAACAAGGAAGAGATACAATGATCTGGTGAAACTGGACAAGAAGAATCTTACAAAAAGCCTTCAGTCGCTTTTAAGACCGGAGACCTTTGATGAACTTGTAGGTCAGGAACGCGCTGTGAAGTCGCTTCTGTCAAAGATTGCATCTCCATATCCTCAGCACATAATATTATACGGACCGCCTGGTGTTGGAAAAACTACTGCGGCAAGAATCGCGCTTGATGAAGCGAAGAAGCTGAAATTCACCCCATATGGCAAGGATGCTAAATTTGTTGAGGTAGATGGAACGACACTGAGATGGGATCCAAGGGAGATTACAAACCCACTTCTTGGTTCGGTGCATGATCCAATTTATCAGGGCAGCAAACGGGATCTTGCCGAAGGTGGAATTCCTGAGCCAAAACCAGGACTTGTTACCGAAGCCCATGGTGGCGTGCTCTTCATAGATGAGATCGGAGAGCTTGATGAAATACTCCAGAACAAGCTGCTTAAAGTCCTGGAAGACAAAAGAGTGGAATTCTCATCCTCATACTATGATCCTGATGATGAGAATACTCCTGAATATATCAAATACCTGTTTGAAAAAGGAGCACCAGCTGACTTTGTGCTGATTGGTGCAACAACGAGGGAGCCTCAGGACATTAGTCCTGCATTAAGGTCAAGATGTACAGAAGTATATTTTGAACCTCTTTCGCCATCAGACATTCAGGTAATCGTGAGAAATGCTGCCAGGAAGCTTCAAGTTGAGCTTGAGGAAGGGATAGAAGAGACAATCTCAAGATATACAGTTGAAGGCAGAAAGGCCATCAATCTTCTTGCTGATGCTTATGGGCTTATATTGTACAATACAAGATCAGCTGACCTGATGAACGTCAGGATAAAAAACAGTGATCTGGCTGAGGTAATAAAGATAGCCAGGCTTTCTCCATTTGAAATGAACCATGAGGGTGAGAAAAAGGAAGTCGGTCACATTTATGGCCTTGCTGTATCAGGTTATATCGGATCGACACTGGAAATAGAAGCGACGGTATATCCTGCCCGTGAAAGTGGAAAAGGTGCTGTCAGATTCAATGATACTGCAGGATCAATGGCCAAGGACTCGGTATTCAACGCGGCTTCTGTCATAAGAAGTGTTACCGGTAAGGATATGGCTGATTATGATGTACATGTAAATGTTATTGGAGGTGCCAATATTGATGGTCCTTCAGCAGGTGCTGCAATAACAGTCTGCATAATAAGCGCGCTGCTCGACAAACCTATAAGGCAGGACATTGCAGTCACCGGTGAGATATCCCTTAGAGGAAAGATAAAACCGGTTGGTGGCATATTTGAAAAGATCTATGGCGCAAGGAGAAAAGGTATCAGGCTAGTTCTGATTCCCGAAGATAACAAGGCGGAAATGCCTGGAGACATTAAGGACATTGAGGTAAGGACAATTAGGGATATAGATGCTCTGCTGAAGATTGTGCTGGAATAGGGGGATTATATGGAAGGAAATACATTGAGAATAATGCCCAATAACCAGGATGCAGAGCAATCCGTGCTGGGTTCAATGATACTTGACAAGAATTCCATAGCTCAGGTGCTTGAAGTGCTGAAGGCTGAGGACTTTTACAGGGAAGGTCATAAGACCATTTTCCTTGCCGTACTGGACTTGTTTCAAAGGGATATTCCAATAGACCTTGTTACAATGACTGAGCTTCTCAGGTCAACTGAAAAGCTGGACCAGGTCGGAGGGATATCCTATCTTACTGAACTTGCAAGCTCAGTGCCATCTACTTTGAACCTAAGCTCATATATCAAGATAGTCTCAGAAAAGTCGCTTCTCAGGAAACTGATAAGGGCTTCTACAGAGATAATGGATGACAGCTACAGCAAGCAGGATAACGTTGAAGGTGTACTGGACAGCGCAGAGAAAAGGATATTCAACATTGCTGAAAAGAGGTCTTCTGGTGGATTTGAACCGCTTAGCACAATACTTGAACGAGGCTTCATTGAGATTGAGAGGATGTTCAACAACAAGGGAGCGACGACGGGCGTGCCGTCACCATTTCCTGAGCTGGATGCTAAGACCTCAGGATTCCAGAAGGGCGACATGATCCTTATCGCTGCAAGGCCCTCCATGGGAAAAACAACACTTGCTCTAAATCTTGCTGAACATGCTGCGTTAAGGGCAGGAAAGAGCGTAGCGATTTTTTCTCTGGAAATGTCAACTGAACAGCTAGCCTACAAGCTGCTGTGCTCTGAAGCTAATGTTGATATGCTTAAGCTTAGGACAGGAGAGCTTGATGACAAGGACTGGGAAAATATTGCAAGGGCATCAGGACCGCTATCTCAGGCTAAGATATTCATTGACGATACTGCAGGTATCTCAGTTACTGAAATGAGGTCCAAATGCAGAAGACTGAAGCTTGAACACGGTATCGACATGATTATGGTCGATTACCTTCAGCTCATGAGCGGATCGGGTGAAAACAGGCAGCAGGAAGTATCAGAGATCTCCAGGTCAATAAAAGCACTGGCCAAGGAGATGAGCTGCCCTGTGATAGCGCTATCGCAGCTTTCCAGAGCTCCGGAGCAAAGGGCTGACCACAGGCCGATGCTGTCGGACTTGAGGGAATCAGGCTCCATAGAGCAGGATGCAGACCTTGTCATGTTCCTTTACAGGGATGAATACTATAATAAGGATTCTGAAGACAAGAATATCGCTGAATGCATAATAGCTAAGCAGAGGAACGGTCCCGTAGGAACAGTAAAACTTGCATGGCTTGGACAATTCTCAAGGTTTGCAAGACTTGATACTGTACACAGGGATTATTGATATCCAGTGGGAGATAAAATGAAAGAGAGATCCTTTGGAGCGGTTGTAATTGATGAAAAAGGAAGATATCTTCTCGTAAAGCATAGATATGGCAGGCACTGGGACTTTCCCAAAGGACATATGGAAGGGGACGAGAGCCCTCTGGAAGCTGCACTAAGGGAAGTGCTCGAGGAAACTGGACTGGAGCTTGAATTGTTTGGAGAGCATGTTCTGAAGTCAACCTATTCGCCTAAGGCCGGAATCGAAAAGACAGTAGACTTTTATATAGGCAGGGGAATAGGAATTGTTGAGATTCAAGAGGCCGAGATTGAGGATTGTGGATACTTTTCCTTTGAAGAAGCTCTTATGAAGATAACCTATGAGGAGAGCAAGGCAGTACTCAGAGAAGCTTCTGTGCTGATCGCCGAGCGAAACAAGAGAAGATACAATGATAAATAACAAAAAAAGGGCTTGAATTACAAGTCCTTTTTCTTTTCCAGGGTTATTCTGATATAGGATATCATAGCTACCATACCCACCAAGGCTGCCGCAACAAGAATAATGAGACCCATGTTCCTGTTGAATACCAAAGTGACCATTGATACATGAAAGAGAAAGGTAGCGGTTTTTCCGAATTTGTTCGCTGGGTTTATAATTCCCTTACGGTAGGTAAAAATTCCACCGACTATCATGAAAATCTCTTTTGCGAGTATTATAATTAAAAGAAACAATGGAACAATACCAGTGATTGTAAAGGACGTCAGGGCTGTTATAAGCATCAGCTTGTCTGCAAGAGGGTCCATTACAGTGCCGAACTTGGTAATCTGGTTGTATTTTCTAGCTATATAGCCATCCAGTACATCTGTTGCGCCAGCTAGAACGAAGATACCTACAGCCTGAAGCAGATGGGTTTCCGGTGAAGAGAAATAAACGGCCAGGAAAATGGGAATAAGAAATATCCTGAATACTGTCAGCATGTTTGGTATGTTCATATCAATTCGGTCAGCCTTTAGCCGACCCTCCTCCTTCCCAAGGGAGTACCCATGCTTCATTTGTCAATTTACAAATTTGAGAGTTCTTTCAATTTCATTATATCCTACTTATGTAATTTTTTTGGGGTGTTATCAATAAATTAACAACCATAAACATTAACAGGGATAGTATAAAAAACACGAATGATAAAAGTCTATTTGATGATTTCTTTTGTTTCTGTTAATATAGTTATTGGTAATGGTGTGAAATTGTTTCGTTTATGAGGGGAGATATATTATGTCAACTTTAGTAATAGTAGGTGCTCAATGGGGAGACGAGGGCAAAGGAAAGATAACTGATTATCTTGCAGAAACTGCTGAAGTGGTTGTGAGATTTCAAGGTGGCAATAATGCTGGTCATACAGTTGAAGTAAATGACAAGAAGTACAAACTTCATCTGATACCTTCAGGAATATTATACGATGACAAGCTGAATGTAGTAGGAAATGGTGTGGCCTTTGATCCCAGAGCATTTTTTGAAGAAATTGAATACCTTGAGAATCTTGGAATAAAGATTGATAGCAGCAAATTGATAGTGAGCGACAGGGCTCAGCTTATAATGCCATATCATAAAGTTCTCGACCAGCTAAAGGAAAAGGCCAGAGGAAAGAATGACATTGGAACTACAGGAAAGGGTATCGGACCTTGCTATACTGACAAGTATGAGAGGTCAGGAATAAGAGTTTGCGACCTGATGCATGCTGAAAGCTTCAGAGAAAAGCTTGCGGACAGCCTGGCACAGAAGAATGAGTATATCGTTAAAGTTCTCGGTGGCGAAGCGCTTGATTTCGATACCATTTATAATGAATACATTTCATTGGCAGACAAACTCAGACCTTTCGTAAAGGATACCTCTGTAGTTGTATACAACGAGATCAGAAAGCAGAAGAGGGTGCTATTTGAAGGTGCACAGGGAATGCTGCTTGACATCGATTATGGAACATATCCGTTTGTAACATCATCGAATACCACTGCCGGAGGCGTTGCAAGCGGCGTAGGCATTGGTCCCAACATGATTGAGAAAGCAATTGGAGTTACCAAGGCGTACACTACCAGAGTAGGCAAGGGGCCATTCCCGACTGAACTTAATGATTCAACCGGAGAATGGATCAGAGAAAAAGGCTTTGAATACGGTACGACAACTGGAAGAAGCAGAAGATGTGGTTGGCTTGACCTGGTAATTGTAAAGACTTCAATGAGAGTATCGGGACTAACATCCCTTGTACTTACTAAGATAGATACGCTCGCCGGTCTTGAGACAGTCAAGGTTTGTACCGGGTACAAGCTGAGAGATGAAATCATCGACTATGTTCCCGCTAGCCTTGTTGACCTTGCTGAGTGTGAACCGGTGTATGAGGAGTTCGAGGGCTGGGACAATTCGGTTGAAAAGGCTACATCCATTGATGAAATGCATCCGAATGCAAGAAAATACATTGAAAGAATTGAGGAGCTCCTGGATATCAAAGTCTCGATTGTTTCTGTGGGACCTAGAAGAGACCAGACGTTCAAAAAATCATCCTTATGATCAATGCATAAAAACAAATAATAAATACAAGATGTGTAAAAATCCCGATTTCAACCGGGATTTTTTTCATTGCATTTGTGTTACTATACAATCACAGGAAGAGTCTAAATGCGGAGGTGGAATAATGTTTGAGTATGGATTGGCAACTATGATTATATTGCTTGCAGCTGCGTTCTTGAAATTAGCCTATACTCACATTAATTCGCTCCCGATAAAAGTAGAGAGCTACAAGGTTAATGAATACATGGCCTTGAAGGAAAAAGAGCGCTCAATAAAAAGGAATATATTGCTGTCAGACAGACCAATCCCCGAATACCTTGGAAATGATTTAAGCTATATAACTGAAAAGTTAAATCATTTCGATGAAAAGATCGAGGATCTGAAGAATCTTGCAGACGATAGTCTTTCTGCCCGTGGATACAGCAGAAGCCAGATATCCGCAATCAGAAATTTCGACAGGACAGATAAAATGAGAGAAGCAGCATCACCAGAAATGATAGGTGAGCTTACAATATGCAGAAAATACTCCAAATCAAAAGACAATACTGCTTTCAAGATAGTTGTTGATTTCTGCTGGAATGGTGCGCCACTAATTGACACAGGAGATTTTTATTCTGTAGAAGGAATTACCAGAAGCGGAAACGTGTATGTATCAGATGCTGTAACTTCACTGCATTACTGCGATTCTAACGGAAAGATGGTTAAATCACATAAAGCAGTTTGGAAGCCCGAAGAGACAATAAGAGGAATGGAAGTAGCATTCACAGCACCTGTGAAGAGAATATTCAAGATGGATACAGAATGGGAAGGATCTCTTAGAAAAGGAACAATCATGTACGAGGCTGTTGCAGACGGTAACATAAGAGAAGTAGATGCAATAGTAAAGTACAGCCATACTGGAAGCGAAATGACAGAGGGATTGGAGTACGCCTGGACAACTTCAGAAAAGTACGGAGATATGGCAATTAATCCTCTCTGCAACATAGGTGAACTTTATGGAAGCAGCATAGCTAAATGATAACTCCTCCAAATAAATCGGAAGGGCCAAAATGGAGCAGCATTTTGGTCCTTCAAATCAGTTTATATCAATATTGTAATTCTTCTTGGTTGATTCGATATAAAGCCTTTTAAGTTCATGTCTGTCGAGTATTTCGAGGATGTATATGGACTTTCTCAATGAATCCATGTAGTCCGGATATTTAAGGTGGTATTCTGCGATTCCCTTCCTATAATAGAGGAAAAAAAGATTCGAGAAGTCATTGGTTGATTTTCCCAATTCAATACCTTCAGCCGCATAGTTATAAACCTTTTTATGGTTATACAGATTGTGGTAATTGTAAGATAGATTGAAGTATATGATCAGCTTGAACTTAACTGGTACAAGCTCATACTTGTCAAATATTGACATCTTCTTAAGGATGAATTCCATGATTGAATTGCTAAGGGCATAATTTTCAGAATCCGATTCAAAAAGTGCAATCTGAAGAAGCATCCTCAGCTCAAGAAAGTTGTAATTAAACTTCTTGAAAGAGGAAATCGAAAAATCTGGATTATTGATTTTAAGTGTCTCAATGAGTGAGTTCTTTGAAGCAAATTTTGCCTGGCTGGAAGATTTCTTGTCATAGTAAACAAGAATAGAGTCTGAATAAGACAGCAGCATATCAAAATCTGAAAACTGAACTAGATTATCCATTGATGCACTGCCCTTAATGTCAAACAGATTGTCGCGAATGGAGTATAGCTTAGTTACATCATTGTAGGTTATCGCTTCATCTAGCTGCTCGTATAATGCAAGAATATTAGTTTCATTCTTGAAGTAAAATAACAATCCCATAAGATCGAATTTATAAACATGGGAAAGAATTTCAATAGTATCATATCTTGGTATTACAAGTCCGTTTTCCAGGTTAGTGAGCGTGTCTTCGTTAAGTCCAGATATTCTTCTTACATCAGATTGATTAAGTCCGAGATATTTTCTGATTTTTCTTAATTCAGCCCCGTATTTCTTCATATCATAGGTCGAAAACATACACACACCCCCAAAATCCAGATTCAAACCCAGAAAATATTTTTTTAAAATATGATAGTATTATAGCATAAATAAGAATCATTGGGGGATGACGTAATGAAGAAACTACTTAACAGGGTGATGCTACTTATTTCAGTGACTGCACTGACCGTTTCGGTATTATCATATAATCCTGTAGCACTAAAATCCATAGCAGGCAAGAATGATGATATACCAAGAATCTCGGGAGTTGAGCTCATCGCAGGCAAGAATGATGACATACCAAGAATTTCAGGAGCAGAGCTCATAGCAGGCAAGAATGATGACATACCAAGAATCTCGGGTGTAGAGCTCATAGCAGGCAAGAATGATGACATACCAAGAATCTCGGGTGTAGAGCTCATAGCAGGCAAGAATGATGACATACCAAGAATCTCGGGAGTAGAGCTCATTGCGGGCAAGAATGATGACATACCAAGAATTTCAGGAGTTGAGCTCATTGCAGGCAAGAATGATGACATACCGAGAATCTCGGGAGTAGAGCTAATTGCAGGCAAGAACGATGATATACCAAGAATTTCGGGTATTGTACTGGGAGCATAATTTGTGGACCCCGTTGCCAGGTACTACTGCCAAGGTCCTGGCACTCCAAATATAACTACTAAGGGACTGGGACATTGAGTCAATTGAACGATGATCCTGGACCCTATAGTAATTGCAACTCCAAATCCATATATAGACTGAAGGAAGCCCATGCTGTTACTCGCCTTGCAGCTGGGCTTCCTTATTTCGCTGAATTTATTTTTTTGTCTTTTTTTCCATTTCAATTCCTTCAAGGACAGAATGAGCAGATGACCATGCCCACTGCAGATTGTAGCCACCGCATGCTCCTATTACGTCAATTACCTCGCCGGTAAAGTACAAGCCAGGTAATTTTTTTGATTCGAGGAAATCAGTCAGCTCCCTGGTGTCAACACCTCCGTATGTGCCTTGTGCCATATTGAAGCCCTGTGTTCCGGTTACTGCAAATCTCCAGTCCTTCATTAAAGAAGATAACTTTGAAAAGCATGAATAATCTATTGCCATGGACGCACTTGAAGGCTTGTCAACGCCGCTTTCCTTCAACAGGGTAGAGATCATCTTTGAGTTTATAACGCCCTTTAGAAGGTCCAGGGCGCTTCGTGAGCCGAATATGGCAACCCTTTCTGAAATCATGGCCTTGACCTGTACTGAATCCATTTCAGGCATCATGTCCAGTCCTAGTGTAAGCTTCCTGCCCTCAGCAATCAGAGGTGCCGCGAATCTGGAAAGCTGTAATATTGGAGGACCTGAAATTCCGTAATCAGTGAACAGAAACTCGCCGAATTCAGTGTGAACCTTCTCCAACCCATCGTATAGGGTTCCGAAGCCATCAAATTTGATGCCGCTGAGAGCCTTAATATTGGGATAGTCCAGCTTTAGCTGTACAAGTGCCGGAACCGGCGCTAACACGTTGATTCCGAGGCTTCGAATAACTTTGTACATCGAGCCGTCTGACCCGGTAGAGGGCATTGAGGCACCGCCAGTGGCTATTACAAGCAGATCGCAGCCAAATGAGGAGGTATCGGTAACTACTGTGAATCCTGAGCCCTGTTGTATTGACTTGACCTTCTCATCAAGGTAAAGGGCAACGCCCTTCTCCTGAAGGGACATCCTCATGACATCCACAACCGATGATGCCTGAAGGGACATTGGATACATCTTCCCCTCCTCAAGAGTTATGAGCGGCAGCCCCAGGCTATAGAAATATGCCTCTGCTTCATCGCTTCCATACTTTTTAAGAGGAGGGTAAGTATAATCTCTATTATGTGACGAATACATTACAGGATTTCCCGCAAGGCTCGAATTATTCGATATGTTGCATCGGCCGTTTCCTGTAGTAAGCAGCTTTTTAAGTATCCTGTCCTTCGATTCAAGGATGGCTACATCATGGCCATAGTCTTTCAGCAGAAGTGAAAGATAAATGCCTGAAGCACCACCACCTATGATAATAATCTCGTGTCTGTTCATAACATACCTCTCATTCCAGGTTTCCCTGTATTGGATTAATCATAGCAAACTAAGGTGCAGGAGTAAACAAATGCAAATCTAGCAGCGACATGGCAAATGTCAGAAAAAGTTCACTAATATTCGATTCAGGAAATGTATAATAGAATCATATCGTTTAACCTATTTGGAAGGAAGTGGCGTAAATGGATGACAAGTGGTATGAGGCTGAGGACCTGCTCGAGTTCAAAAACTGGGTAGTTGCTGGAAATGTTATGGAACCCTACAAGTATGCTTTCAGGATAATGAATGCTCTGGTCAGGAATGGCTACAACGTGCATGGCCTTCATCCATTGGATATTCATGAGGATGTTGCCAGGAGCTTTTCTGAGATAAAGGACAGGATTGATGTACTTAACCTTTGTGTAAACCCTGAGAGAGGAATTGAAATAGTCAAAGATGCCAAAGCCCATGGAGTAGACAAGGTGCTGGCGCAGCCTGGTGCAAGAAGCAGAGAGATTGAGGAATACTGCAAGGAGAACGGTATGTCATATGTTGAAGGCTGCACTCTGGTAGAGCTTGGAAAGCTATAATTTCAGACCAAATTGTTTCTTAGGTTTTATAAAAAATCAGTTGACAGCATTCCTAAAATTGGGTATTATAGTCTTTGTCAGGTTAAGGCCTGTTAAACATGCGTGAAAAAAGTAAACATATTTATGACGCGGCCCCTTGGTCAAGCGGTCAAGACACCACCCTTTCACGGTGGTAACAGGGGTTCGATTCCCCTAGGGGTCACCATTTACTTTTTTTATTCTGGGAGCATAGCTCAGCTGGGAGAGCATCTGCCTTACAAGCAGAGGGTCACAGGTTCGATCCCTGTTGTTCCCACCATTTTCCTTAATATGGCCCAGTGGCTCAGATGGTTAGAGTGCCGGCCTGTCACGCCGGAGGTCGAGGGTTCGAGTCCCTTCTGGGTCGCCAATTTAATCTTCACAGCATAGCTGTGATTTTGCATGGGAGCATAGCTCAGCTGGGAGAGCATCTGCCTTACAAGCAGAGGGTCACAGGTTCGATCCCTGTTGTTCCCACCATTTTTCTTAATACGGCCCAGTGGCTCAGATGGTTAGAGTGCCGGCCTGTCACGCCGGAGGTCGAGGGTTCGAGTCCCTTCTGGGTCGCCATATGCTGGTGTGGCTCAATGGTAGAGCAGCTGACTTGTAATCAGCAGGTTGATGGTTCGATTCCGTTCACCAGCTCCACAAAAATACCGAAGCTTTATTGCTTTGGTATTTTTTTTTGTTCCCAGTTTGTATAGCCCTTATAAGAAGAAGTTTAGAGCCTCGGCAACCTAATAATCCACAAATATGTGCATAAGTGTGGATAACCTGTGACTAACTACGGAAAATTGTGGATAAGTCCATATGAAATTAGCCCAGATAGGTTAATGAAAACATTGACAGGACTGTTAGTACTGTATTTGGATATACTAAATAGTGTGTAGCAACTTACAATATACACAACATATTGTAAGAACTTGATAAATATAATGTAAACGAGTTGCAATACTAATACTATTTTTTTGGTTGTGGATAATATCTATTTTCAAAGATATTGAGAAGGACTCTGGAATTAGCCCAGAGCCCTTCTTTTTTCCGTATTAATCTTAATTCTTAGGTCATCTCCAGAAAACTTGTATAATGAGAAGTCTCCCATCAGCCTTGAAAAGATTCTTTCCTGATACTTTGATTTCAATCCGTCAATCGTCAGGTTTGTGGATATGAGCATCTTCTTCTTTCTAAGAAGCTTTGTGTTGATGAAGTTGAAAAGTTCTACCTTTGCAAATTCAGTAGTCAGCTCTGTACCCAGGTCGTCAATTATAAGTAAATCGCAGTTCATAAGGACATCCATGAGTTCATCATTGTCATTGAACTTTATGTCCTTGAGGTTCTGAATAAGTGAGTCTGATGTCCTGTAGACAACGAACCAGCCCTGATTGAGCAGTTCGCCAGCCATGCATGTCGAAAGGAAAGTCTTGCCGACACCAGGATTGCCATAAAAAAGCAAATTTTCCTCAGATGAATTAAAGTTCTTCATGTAGTCATATACCGACTCTAATATCGATTCTATGTTTTTTCTGGGACTAGGATCCTCACTGGAAGAATTGGAATAAAGATCAAGCCTGAAGTCCTTGAAGGAATATTTCCTGATCATATCGTTGAAGTCCGAGTTCTTATAATAAAGGTTCACGAGCTTCTGTTTATAGCAGTTGCACTTTGCGGTGCCAACATACCCGGTATCAAGGCATTTTCCGCATCTGTGCCTTATGCTGAGGTAGTCCGGAGTCAGCCCTCTCTCTACAAGAGCCTCCATCTTTTCTCCTCTGAGCTCAGTTATCTCAGATTTTAGCCTGTCGAATGTCTCCTCACGGTTATCCCTTTGCTTGAAATTCAACATCGCAAGCTCCAGACTGAGTTTGGCTATTCTTTTTTCTATGTCGACAACGCGGGGCATGTTCTGTTCTGCCCACCTTTTCCTTTCCTGAAGGGCGTCGCTCTCTTCTTGACGTATTTTTTCATACTCTTCCATTATCAGAGAATGGTATCCTCTTATCATTCTACTCCCTTCCCAGAAGCTTCTTCTCGAGCTCGCTGTAGTCATACTCTCTTTCTGTGAAATCTGGATTATCCTTCTTGCCAGTCTTACCCTTTGCCTTTGGCGGCTTTTTCCTTGAATCTACTTCATCTGGTGTCTTTATGTTCTCTTCATTCCATGACCTGAGTATCGCATCAATATACTTCATTTCACCTTTCCCGAGGTTATTGAAGCTGATATCGCATGCCTTTAGTATCATTTCTGTTGAGAAGGCATAGGCCGTGAACCATTTGTCCAGAAGGTCCTCCTGAGGCTTCATGATCTCAGCTTCCTTCATTCCCAGATAAGTAAGCACCTTTCTGTAGCTTGACCACTTGTCTTCATGCTTCCTGATGTTGCTTTGTGCAAGCGCGACTGTGTTGATGCCAAGAGAGTTCCAGTTAATGGCGACCTTCTCCATATATCTTAAGTCAGACACACCTCTGTTGAGACAATGCTGAACTAGCAGCATTACGACCTCTCCGGGGAATGAATACTCTGACTTAAAGGACAGGAAGGTATCCATTTCACGTGTGCTCAGCGGTCTGCCCATCATCGACTCGATTTCCACAAGCATTCCATCGGAATATTCCTTTTGGACATCTGGCTTAGCTGATGGCGATGCAGGTCCCTTAACGGCAATGTCACTATTTAGCTGTATGGATATGTTACCTGCGGCATCTATTGTCTTCATGCTTATGAGCTCTTTCTGGTTCCAGTACTCCAGCGCTTTCAGAACATCTGTCTCAAGAAGTCCCAATGTGTCCGCCAGAAAGGATGTGGTTACTCCTATCTCGCCTATCTGCATGTATCGTACAAGCATGATATATACCTTCACGTATTCTCCACGAGCTGCAGGCATGAACTCGTCGACAAATCTGGCACTTAATGGAACGATATTATAGTTTTCCTGTTTGAGCATGAGAGTAGTCATGAATATCTCCTAATTGGGATTTGTTCTCCCATAAATATGTTAAGGTCTGGGTAACGGATACGTCCTGCCAATTTCTCCTGGCAGCACTCTTGGATCGGATGACTGCAATGACAGAAGCTTCATAACCGTGTTTTCATCATCATCAAGGGCAAACTGAAATGCCTGATAGTGAATCGGGAAAAAAAGTCCTCCACTCATACCCTTAAACATCCTGTAGGCGTCGTCAGGGCTTGAATGCATATAGCTCAATGATTCAGGAAGGTAGTTTCCAACAGGAAGGAATGCGATTGAACATTCATTGCCATCCAATACGTCCGTATAGGCGGTATCTCCCATTACTATTATGCGTTCTTCACCATATATTATTTCATAGCCGTTGGTGGGCTTACCGGTTCCTTTATAATATCTTCTGCCGTCATGGGCAAGCTCGATTGCCCTTATAGTAACCGGACCATGATTGTAGGTCTCCTCATGCTTCAGCTCAGTTACGTTCCTGAAGCCTGTTGAAATTAAATTTGCACCGTATCCCGGGGGTACTATGATCCTGGGATTGCCTTCAAACCTTTTAAGCGACTTTAAGCTGTAATGGTCCATGTGCTCATGAGATATCAGTATGAGATCGGTCCTCATATGATTACGGGAATCAAGTATGTACTTCCTTCTGAAAAATCCGAAGCTGTTCTCAAAGACAGGATCAGTTATGATCCTGACTCCGCGAATATTCATAGATACGGTCGAATGCCCGAGCCAGTTGAATGAGGTTTCTTCAAGCGGTTCAGGTACGATTACCTTTCTTTGCTTCAAAAGCATGCTCAGGTTCAATTTAATCAGATTATAAAGGAATCTGTTTCTGTTTTCCATTGGTTCCTCTTTCATTTTAAGTTGGGTCAGATAAAAAAGTAGACCGGGCATTTAGAATATGCCGGTCATTGAATCTTTTCAAACTCTCCGGCAATCTCCTCTTGTGTCAATCCAAGAGACCCTGCCAGCATAAGCATGTCTTCCAGGAGATTTTCATAACTGTCTGTTGTTGGAGACATGAACAGTTCGTTTACGTTGATAAATAGATTTATAAGCTGGGTAGTGATATCTACATCACTGCCTTTCGGTTCCCAGGAATCCATGGTTGAGCCTGTTTCCTTACCAAGGAAAAGCACGTATTCAAGTGATAGCGTGAAATAGTGAATTATTTCTTGCCTGGTTGCACCTTTCTGAAGCGCTTCCGAAGACGTGGTCATAGTCGCTCCTGATAGTGCCCCGAGCAGAGTCAGAAGCTTAAGGTATGACTTCTTCCTGGCGTTTCCTGGTTTAGCATATGATGTTATGGCATCGCTTTGGATGCCGCTGGATTCGGAAAGAAACTTCTTAAGATCCATTTCACTACCTCCAAGCGTCCAGCTTAGTTGTGAAAAAATGACTTCATATTATATTGGGATCTACAAGTTCAAAAACGGTATAGACCGATTCCTTTTTGAAGTTCAGATTTTTCCATAGCTCAAATCTATCCACCCTGAACAGCTTATCGTCCCCGGACTTGAGAACAGGTTCGACTTTATCAAGCTCCTTTGACCGTTCTCCAGAAAACAGGATCAGCTGAGCTGTGTTATCTACGGATTCCTCAGGTCTTACCTTGAAGCCGTGAAGACCAAGCATGGTGTTGAATTTTCTGGAAATTCTCTTGAGGTAGCCAAAATTGACAACCTCCAGGCCTATGGTCTTGTTCTCCTCATCAAAAACAAGATTGCCTTTGACGTCGATCTTAAAATACCTCATTGCCTTGATCATGTCCTTAAGGATCGGTTCAAGCTTTGCAGGATCCGGATCTTCGATGACTTCCATGATCACGCCATAATAGGAGGTCTTTTTTTGGGGCCTTAGTTTTTTTACCAGATTCCGGGTTGCATTCTCTATGATTTTTCCGGAGTTGCGGTCAAGCAGTGCGACAAGATAATACTTCATAAACGGGGATCATTGCAACATGTGCAGGATCCCTTCACCTCGCTTCCAAGAATGTCGTCGTGATTATAATTTCTTCATAACTTTAATGTAAAATCCATTTGGCGGCGTTTCGAAAGCTGTAGGCTCCGATTTCTATGCCAGTAGAATAATTATAGCATAAATCGCAGATAAAGAGGATTCATTCGGTTCTTGACAGGCTCGTGGGCTATGTTTAGAAGGTACAATTCATATGAGTGCAAAATGAATTTTTTACAGCGCTACTTTATGCTATAATATAGTGGTTATAAAAAATGGGCTGACCATATACATAGGTCGGGTTGAGTGAGTTTTCAGCAACAAATAATGGATATGCGGGCTTTATAAGCAATGATTGAATATGAGGGTGGAAAAAATGGAGAAACTTGTTGTCAGAGGTGGCAAGAGCCTATATGGGGAGATTGACACCAGCGGTGCAAAAAATGCCGCTGTAGCTATACTTCCTGCAACTATAATGGCATCAGAAGGTGTGTGCGAAATAGAAAACATACCAGATATTGACGATGTCAATTGTCTTGAGAGGATTATCGGGTCACTTGGCTGCAAGATAAACAGAAGCGGAAGCAGTGTCACAGTTGACGCCAGAGGAGACATTAGGAAAGTTGCAGACACTGAAGATGTAAGAAAGATGAGAGCATCCTATTACCTTATTGGGGCTTTGCTTGGCAGGTTCAAGGAAGCAAGGGTGGAGCTTCCGGGCGGCTGCGCTATCGGAGTAAGGCCTATAGACCAGCATATTAAGGGCTTTGAGGCACTTGGAGCAACTGTCAAGATGGAGCACGGGTCAATATATGCTGTCGCTGACAGGCTCATAGGAGCTAACATATACTTTGATGTTGTGTCCGTTGGAGCGACAATCAATGTCATGCTTGCTGCGTCACTTGCTGAAGGGCAGACTATTCTTGAAAACTCAGCGAGAGAGCCCCACGTGGTTGATGTAGCCAACTTCATGAATACAATGGGAGCTGACATCAAGGGAGCCGGTACTGATGTCATCAGGATAAATGGAGTAAAGTCCCTAAAGGGATGCTCATACAGCGTTATTCCTGACCAGATTGAAGCGGGAACATACATGATTGCAACTGCCGCTTGCGGTGGTGAAGTGAAGATAATGAATGTCATACCGAAGCATCTGGAATCAATATCTGCAAAGCTTATTGAGATGGGAGTATCCATAAAGGAATATGACGACTACGTAGTCGTAACATCTGACAGGTCCAAGCTAAAGGCTATCAACATAAAGACCATGCCATACCCGGGATTCCCGACTGATGTCCAGCAGCCTATGAGCGCACTCATGTGCATTGCCAAGGGCAGGAGCATCATAAACGAGAACATCTGGGAATCAAGGTTCAAGCATGTTGATGAGCTCAAGAAGATGGGTGCCAGCATCATGGTGGAAAGCAGGACGGCAATCATCGAAGGCGTTGAGAAGCTGACAGGCGCAGTAGTAAGGGCAACTGACCTTAGAGCTGGCGCGGCTATGGTCATAGCAGCACTCATGGCAGAAGGAAAGAGCGAAGTGCTGGACATAGAGCATATAGACAGAGGCTACCCTCACATCGAGGATAAATTCAGGAAGCTGGGAGCCGACATAACCAGAGAGAAGTGCTAGGAGTGTTAGAATGATATTTTGCTCCCTATATAGCGGAAGCAGTGGAAACAGCATATTCACCGGGTCTGAAAAGACCAAGGTCCTGATTGATGCAGGACTGACCGGAAAGAGCATAATAAGTGCACTTGAGAACATAGGGGAAAACCCTGCTGAACTGAAGGGCATTCTGGTAACTCATGAACATGTTGACCATATCAAGGCAATAGGGATATTGTCACGACGATTCAACATACCCGTATATGCCAATGCAAAGACATGGCAGGCCATGCAGTCATGTATAGGGAATGTCAGCGAGTCGAACATCAGGGTCTTCGACAGGTCATTCATTATAGGAGACCTTGAAGTTTCAACCTTCAGAGTTCCGCATGATGCAGCCGCATGTGTGGGATATACGATCAGCGACGGGAAAAAATCGGTCAGCGTCGCTACTGATATCGGCGTTTTCACTGAAGAAATCAGGCTTGGAGTAAAGGACTCAGACCTGATACTTCTTGAAAGCAACCATGATATCGAGATGGTAAAGTTCGGACCTTACCCGTATCCGTTGAAACGGAGAATACTTGGCGAGCTGGGACATCTTTCAAATGTTGATTCTGGCCTGGCGGCACTGGAACTTCTCAGGTCCGGTAAAAAGAAGATAGTGCTGGGGCATTTGTCAGGAACCAACAATGTTCCTGAACTGGCATACAAGACTGTCGAGAATATCCTGATTGAAGGTGGTCTGACTCTGGGAGCGGATGTTGACCTTTCTCTGGCCAGCAGAATAAGGCCTTCAAGCTATAGCGAGGTGTAAAGTGAAGGAAATATTCTGTTGCATAGACCATTCAGATATTGCCATTGATGACTTTGTTAATGAGAATGAAACATTTCCAATAATGGAAATTTCAGAAGCAAACAAGTGCGGTTATTGCATGAGTGCTGCTGCATACGTGCTTAAATTGCCGGCAGACCATAATATTATGGAAGCTGGAAACCAAAATAGAAGTAATGATCAAGGAGAGATTGACTAAATGAGCTTATACAAAGATTGGAACGACATGGTAGTAGATTTTGTACAGACAAAAGGTGAGAAGGCATTCTGGGATGTGTATTCTGACATTGAGAAGAGGATATACGAGGAAATCCTGACAAAAGGCAGTGAGAAATTCACCTATACAATGAAAGGACTTGCTGAGAAGATAGACACAACAGTAGAGTTTGCAATGGGGTTTACAGACGGAATCAATGATTCTTTAAGGAATACTCTGAATCTTGAAGAGCTGGGTGCAGAAGATGAAGTTGAGCTGGATATTGACTTTGAGAAGCTTTATTTCAACATGCTCGATGCGAAAGCAGAGTATCTGTACACAATCAGCGCGTGGGAGAATCTTCTGAGTGATGAAAAGCGCGAAGATATAAAGAAAACATGGAAGAATTCCAGAACAGTTAAAAATGAGGTTAAGATTGGAAGGAATGACCCATGTCCATGTGGAAGCGACAAGAAATATAAGAAGTGCTGCGGAAAGGCATCGTAATATTGCTGAAGCGAAACCCCGGTGATTCCGGGGTTTCATCATTAATATTGTATATCAAAAATATACAAATCAAGTTTTACGTGATGTGTAGTTGAATATTTGAAAAGAATACTGACTTGACTAGAAAATTACTGAAGATATCTCTAAAAACTGAAAATTTCATTAAATTATCCGAAATGAAACCATTTTATGTGGCAATAATATTAATATGAATATGATGCGGGGAGATGACCTCTTTGCAAAAATGGCCAGATTGGCATTAATGAGTTGGCTTAAGAGGGGTGAACCCTGTATGAAGAAACGGTTTGTTCTCATGGCAGCAGTCATGTCTCTATTCCTTTCATCCTGTGCACTTGGAGATTCAGTAAGCCTCCTGGAGGTAAAACAGAAGACATTTAAGGATTCTTCCGGAAGCTTTTCTGTTGAAGCTACGACAAAATGGAGTGAAGACAGTTCGCTGCATGAGGAGTCAAGGCTTTCGCTGGCAAATGTTGATGAAAGTGCTTATTTCATTGCACTTCTAGACCATAAGTCTGGATTTTCAAGTGAGATGACACTCAAGCTATACTCAGAGTTGGCGGGGGAAGCTACCTCTGAAGGACTTCAGGATGCGGTAACCGATGGAATGGAGAACATAACAGTAAACGGCCTGGAAGGCTATGGCTTTACTATAACAGGGACCATAGAAGGCGTAAGGATTACATACATGTTCGTTATTCTGGAGGATGATGAGAATTTCATTCAGCTGGTTGTCTGGAGCAGCGAGAAAATGGTGGGCGAAAATAGGCAGGAGTATATGAAGATTCTGTCATCATTTGAAAGGATAGAGTAGTTGTTGGAAATCAGGATATTGTCAGTTGGCAAACTGAAGGAAAAATACCTATCTTCTGCACAGGAGAGCCTGTTGACAGAAATTTCAAAAAGACACAGGGTCAGGCTTGTTGAAATCAAAGACGAAAAGACAATTGATGGAGCAGGCACGAAGGAAGAGGAACGAGTCAGGAATATTGAGGGTCAGAGGATACTATCGACAATAAAGGAAAAGGGCAGAGTAATCGTCCTTGATGTCAGCGGAAAAGCAGTAAGCTCAGACTATTGGTCTAAGAAAATCAGAGAATCTGACGATGAAAAGGGACTGCTCTACCTGATCATTGGTGGCAGCCTTGGAATCTCAACGGATGTGCTGAAGCTCTCAGATGAGAGGGTAAGCTTTTCCAGGATGACATATCCGCATCAGCTTTTCAGGATCATGCTTCTGCATGAGATTGCAGCAGCTTCAAAATAGTAGAAATGAAGTTTATCAGAGTGAAAAAATCAGAAGTATAAAAGAGGTAAATTGATGAGAAGAAAAAAGAGACTTGCCCATGCATCCCACGGAAGTACGCTTGAAGGACTTGACCTCCTTGTTTATATCCTTATTTCCGTGTTTTACATGGAGCTGATATTAAGATTCAACACTTCAGAGAAGTTCGTATCTATCGGCCTTGTGTACTCACTTCTTTTTTCATTGTCACTTAGCGCAGGAGTTTATCTGCTTGCGACTCTGTTCAGGGATAAGGCAAGAAATTTCATAACCTCATTCGCACTAATCGCACTGGGGCTTTTATTTTCTTCCCAGCTCATATACTTCAAGTTCTTCAAGACATTCTATACGGTATATTCCGCAGGGAATGGAGCCACTGTCATGGAATTCATGAATGACATAATCACTCAGGTAATAAGAAATATTCCCTGGCTGATTGCGATATTCATACCTGCCATCGCATATATAGCTTTTTTCAGGACGAAAATAAGCTCATACAGGATATCTGGAGTGGAAAGGGCTGTGATTGCAACTCTGATTGTCATTCCTCATATACTTGCCCTTGGAGGGATATATATCGGTGACAAGGAACAGAACTCTGCATATGATGTTTACTTCAAGACAAATTACCCGATTGCATCGGTTGACAATCTTGGTCTGTTTACAACAATGAGGCTTGATCTGAAAAGAACGATCTTTGGATTCGATCCCGTTATCGATGTACCTATAGTAGAGGTTCCTGCCAAGGAAAATGAGCCGGGACCAACTGGCCCTACAACTCAGACACCAACTGAGGAGCCAGTGAAGCCAGTCGAATACAATGTTATGGATATTAATTTTGATGACCTAATTGCAGGAGCAGGTAGCGATACAGTCAAGAAGATGCACCAGTATTTTTCCACACTGGAGCCAACTGCAAAGAATGACTATACTGGAATGTTCGAAGGTTACAATCTTATACTTATAACTGCAGAAGGCTTCTCGAAGTATGCGGTTGACAAGGATGTCACCCCGACGCTCTACAAGATGCAGACCGAAGGATTCAACTTTACCAACTTCTACAATCCTATTTGGGGAGTATCCACATCAGATGGAGAGTATGTTGCAACCACGAGTCTGATTCCAAAAAGCGGTGTCTGGAGCTATTACAAATCAGGAAGCATATACATGCCATTTGGAATGGGAAATATGCTGTCTCAGTACGGATACTCAACAAGGGCATACCACAACCACACCTATACTTACTACAAGAGAAACATTTCCCATCCGAACATGGGCTATGATTACAAGGGTGTCGGAAATGGACTTGATGTAAGGAAGACATGGCCGGAGTCAGACATCGAGATGATGGAGAAAACAGTTGATGAATTCATAAACGATGAGAAGTTCCACACCTATTACATGACTGTAAGCGGACACATGATGTATACATTTGACGGTAACTTCATTGCAAAAAAGAACAAGAGCCTGGTAGATAGCCTCCCTTATAACTCAAGCGGCAAAGCTTATATGGCAACTCAGATAGAGCTTGATAAGGCAATGGAGTATCTTCTTAAGAGGCTTGAAGAGGCAGGAGTTGCAGACAAGACTCTTATAGCTATAAGTGCGGACCACTATCCTTACGGACTTGAAGAGAATGACCTGAACAATCTGGCAGGACATACAGTAGAGAAGAACTTTGAGCTCTATTCAAGCAGCTTCATACTATATGCAAAGGGAATGAAACCAGAGACGATAGACAGGCCGGTATCGAGCCTTGACATCATTCCGACTATAAACAACCTTATGGGAAATAAGTATGACTCAAGACTTCTCATGGGTATTGATGCTTTCTCGGACACACCTCCGCTTGTAATATTCTCTAACAGGAGCTTCATATCAGACAAGGGAAGGTACAATTCGACTACGAAGGTTTTCACACCAAATGATGGAGTAACAGTCGAAGAGGACTACAGGAAGAACATCTCAGCTCTGATAGACAGGAAGTTCACGTATTCCGCCCTGATCCTGGACACAGACTATTATGCGAAGGTCCTGAAATAACAGAAATCAGGAGGTATTTAAGAGGCGGGCTTCTTAAGTACCTCCTGTTCATTTGTTCAAGAACCGGATGATCGATGAACATTGACCACACTAGTGATAAGCAAATATAGCTGCAGCAATAAGCCACCTTGTCAGACAACAAGGTGGCTTAGGTCGTTTAATTAGTTACATTGCCTTCCTGAAAAGCTCTATTACCTGCTCGAGCGTTGCAAGTCTCGGGTTAGTCAGCTGACATGCGTCAAGCTTGGCGTTCTTCGCCATTACTTCGAAGTCCACTTCCTTTACATTGAGCTTTGATAGTCCGTCAGGGATACCAACAGCCTTGGACAAGGTCTTTATGGCTTCAATAGCGACCTGGCCGGCATCATTGACTGAAAGTCCATCTACACACTCACCCATTGCAACTGCTATGTCCCTGAACCTGTCTGCCTTGGCAAGAAGGTTGAACTGCGATACTACAGGAAGAAGTATTGCGTTGCAGACTCCATGAGGAAGATTGTAGAAGCCGCCCAGCTGATGAGCCATAGCATGTACATAACCAAGGCTGGCATTGTTGAATGCCATACCTGCAAGGAACTGAGCATAGGCCATCTTCTCTCTTGAGACCATGTCGGTTCCATTAGCTACAGCCTTAGGCAAATACTCTGCGACAAGCTTGATTGCCATGAGGGCTGCTGAGTCAGTAAGTGGATTCGCTATAGTCGAAACATATGCCTCGACTGCATGCGTAAGTGCGTCCATACCTGTTGCTGCAGTAAGTGAAGGAGGCATTCCTGCCATGAGTTCAGGATCATTTATGGATACCTTGGCTGTTACTCTCCAGTCGATAATAGCCATCTTTACTTTTCGGGAAGTATCGGTGATTATACAGAAGCGTGTCATCTCTGAAGCAGTACCAGCAGTAGTATTTAATGCAACATATGGTACAAATTCGTTCTTGGATACATCAACGCCTTCATAGTCCTTTATGTTGCCGCCGTTTGACGCAAGTAGACCGACCCCCTTGGCGCAATCATGTGATGATCCTCCGCCTAGGGATACAAGTGAATCGCATTTGTGCTTTTTCCATGCCTTCAATCCAGCTGCAACATTCAGGTCTGTCGGGTTTGGCTCTGCTCCGTCAAATATGACTGCTTCAAGCCCGGATGCCTCGATAATGCCTTTAACCCTGTCGGCCATTCCGAACTTTGCCAGCATTGCATCCGTGACTATGAGGACTTTCTTTCCTCCGAGTACCTTAATCTTTTCACCGACTTCGTTGACTGTTCCAGCTCCGATAAGATTGACTGTTGGGATGAAATACGCGCTTACTGCCATGCTTCTACCTTCCTTTCAAATAAGTTTTATTGGAATAACAGTTACATGAAGAATATAACATGATGTAAACGTAAACAGAAGATGGGAAAAGCATATATATTCAAGTAGGTCAGTTAAAAAAATGTCTATATGCATAAATATGCTATATATTACAATAAAAACGCAAATATATGCATAAGAATTTATAGCCTGACCAATATAATGGAAAAGGAGTATCTGTTGCGCTGCAAAATTTCACTTCAAGCTTTTGTTAATCAAAAAATAAACAGATAAGTGTGCATCTGATTGGCTGTTTTAAGCCATTTTCGAAATCCGTGTAATACCATTAAGCGTATATTTAGAATATTTGAATATTTAAGCAATAAAAAAGCTGTGGTTAACATAGATTGTTCCATTACCGGACAAATTAATTTGTGGTTGTAAAGTCTATTTTCGCGAAAATGTGCCAA
Organism: Youngiibacter multivorans; assembly: GCF_017873395.1. GTDB lineage: Bacteria > Bacillota > Clostridia > Clostridiales > Clostridiaceae > Youngiibacter > Youngiibacter multivorans. The sequence continues at coordinate 51,377 of NZ_JAGGKC010000001.1, forward strand.
TATATGACATAAAATAGCGAGAAAACTGGATTCAACTAGAATTGTCGCAATTATCAGCAATCAGTTTATCAAAGGCGTGTTTAGAGTGTATCAAAGAAGAACAAAAAACAACATCCGACACTTTAGCGCCGAATGTTGTTTTTGTTCCATTATGGATCAATTCTTGAAGCTGTGAACCGGGGCAGGTATCCTGCCTCCACGATTTATGAAATCTGCGCTGGAGAATTTACTTACAGCCATTACTGGTGCGGTGCCCAGAAGTCCGCCGAATTCTACTGAATCGCCGACTTCCTTTCCGTAGACAGGGATTATCCTGACACCTGTGGTCTTGTTGTTTATAACACCAATGGCGGCTTCATCAGCGATTATGCCGGATATCGTCTCAGCAGGAGTATCTCCGGGAACCGCGATCATGTCAAGTCCAACCGAGCATACGCATGTCATCGCTTCTAGCTTGTCAAGCGACAGAGCTCCTGTCACAACAGCCTCTATCATGCCTTCATCCTCACTTACAGGTATGAAAGCTCCACTAAGGCCTCCGACATGGTTTGCTGCCATGATTCCACCTTTTTTAACAGCATCATTAAGAAGTGCCAGAGCTGCGGTCGTTCCATGACAACCGGTTCGCTCAAGTCCCATTTCTTCGAAGATCCTGGCGACGCTGTCGCCGACAGCAGGAGTCGGAGCGAGGGAGAGGTCCACTATTCCGAACGGGAATCCGAGGCGTCTTGATGCCTCAGTTGCTATTAGCTGGCCCATCCTTGTTATCTTGAAGGAGGTCTTCTTGACAGTCTCTGCAAGGACATCAAAGCTTGCTCCATGGACCGACTCAAGTGCCTTCTTGACGACTCCAGGTCCGCTGATTCCCACATTTATTACGCATTCGGCTTCACCGACACCGTGGAAGGAGCCTGCCATGAATGGATTATCCTCCACTGCATTGGCAAAGACTACAAACTTTGCACATCCTATGCTATCGTTATCCTTCGTGAGATAAGCTGTCTTCTTTATAATATGGCCAAGGTCACGTACAGCATCCATGTTAATTCCACTCTTGGTGCAGCCTACATTGACCGATGAACATACCTTGCCAGTAGAAGCAAGAGCTTCCGGTATGGAGTTCAGGAGTATCCTGTCGCCCTTTGTGTAGCCTTTTTGAACCAAAGCGGAAAATCCACCAATGAAATTAACGCCTAAGGTATCGGCAGCTCTGTCGAGAATCTTGGCGTACTCAACATAATCAGTGTCATCTGAAGCCTGGGCAATAAGGGATATGGGAGTGACTGATATCCTCTTGTTGATTATCGGAATTCCATATTCCAGCTCAAGGTCTTCTCCGACAGATACGAGCTTCTCAGCATATCTTGTTATCTTGTCGTATATCTTCTGTCTTGATTTCTTTCCGTCACTGTCACTGCAGTCAAGGAGGGAAATACCCATAGTTATGGTACGGATATCGAGCTTTTCCTGCTCGATCATGTTAATGGTCTCCATTATGTTCTGGTAGTTTATCATAAGATTGCCCTCCGGTGTTAAAGCTTGTGCATTGAGTTGAATATGTCCTCATGCTGGATCTTTACAGTAACGCCAAGCGTTTCTCCGGCAGCATCCAGAGATGATTTAAGTACCTTGTAGTCCGTTGACATACCTTCCAGGTCTACGAACATTATCATGGTGAAGTAAGACTCCACTCTGGTCTGGATAATATCAAGGACATTTACATTGCAGTCCTTTAGAACGGATGTTATACCATGTATGATTCCGACCCTGTCTTTTCCGATTACAGTTATGAACGCTTTCATCTTTTTCCCCCTCGATTCATTAGTAAAAAAATAAGACCCAATCCACGATTCGGTCTACGATAATGAGATGGGAATGAAAGGCGACTTTAAGCTGCCTTTAGTTCCATCATCCTCTGTCCTTTTACCTGAGAGTTTCGCCATAGGCTTTCCCCTTCGGTGCTCACTGAGTCTCTCCAGAGGCTCGTCCGACTACGGTCTGAATTATCCCGCAGCCATCAACCGAACTATTGATTTATATGGAATTATAGCATATCAAAGAGTACAGGGCAAACACGAAATCAGGCAGACTGTGTTCCCTGACATAAACAAAATGGAGAATCAACTATAGGTTTTATGATCCATAAAGTTGACAAGACAGCTGTATATGCTACAATTATAACCAGACTGTTCACAAACTGTTAATTTCTTATGAGGTGATAAAATGAAAACAAGTGACAAAGTGTACAAAATGACAATTGCAGCCCTTCTTTGCGCCATAGGAATCATAATCCCAATGTATTCCCCAATCAAAATATTACTTGAGCCAGCTTCTTTCACTCTGGCAAGCCATGTGGCTACGATGATCGCAATGTTCATATCTCCTGCAACAGCAGTAGCCGTAGCCATAGGAACGACTCTTGGTTTCTTCATCGGAGGATTTCCGATAGTTGTCGTGCTGAGGGCTGGAACACATCTGGTATGGGCATTGATAGGTTCAAGCATAATAAAGAACAGAAGGAACATAATGGATGGTACTGCTTCAAGGGCTGGATTATCTCTGCTCATTGCTATCATACATGCCATCAGTGAAATGCTCGTTGTAATGCCCTTTTACTTTGGGAACGGAATGTCACAGGCCTACTATGCAAAAGGATTCATTGTTTCCATAGTACTCCTCGTTGGAGTAGGGACATTTGTTCACAGCCTCGTTGACTTCGCCATAGCGTCATTCATATGGAAGCCACTTGCAAAGACTACAAAAGTCTCACAGCTGCAGGGATAGTTATAAAGGCACTCGGAAGAGTGCCTTTTTTGGAAAATATATTATTGAGATATTCTGCATCTACTTTTTAATGCTGTGATCGAATGAATCCAGGTAAACTCGGGCGGACCTGTTCATCTCCAGTGAAAAATCAGACATGTACTTTCTCCTGCAGAGTGCCCTTACAGATTCAGTGATATCCTTGTCCGGGAATCCTGATCTTATGTTAAGGTCTTCCTGCATGGATTTGTGCTCATCAACTGAAAGCCTGCGATAGCTGTTCTGGTGGACAATATGTTCTACGGAGAAGCGTTCAGGCTTTTTTCTTCTTAACTGTGATTCACTTGGATACCCATACACAACCATTGCAGCTGGAATCACATATTCAGGGAGTCCGAGTATTTCCCTTACATCTTCGCAGTTCTCTATGATGTCTCCAATATAACAAGAGCCAAGACCAAGTGAATTGGCTGCAACAACCGTATTCTGGGCTGCAACAATCGCATCAGCGCATGCAAGGAGAATGTCACCAGTACCTGGCCTTCTTGGCTCACATCCTTCATATCCAAACGCATCGAACCATCTCTGCCAGTCTGCAAGAAAGACGAGTACTAGTGGTGCATCGGCTATGAAGGGCTGATTATCGCAGGTTACTGATAGTTTCTTCTTTTTCTCGGTATCAGTGACATCTATTATTGTATATAGCATCATGGCTCCGGCAGTAGGTGCTTCCAGCGCTGACTTTATGATTTCGTTCCTTATCTCAAATTGGACCTCTTTTTTCTCAAAGATCCTGCATGACTTTCTTTCTCGCAGCTGCTTGATCACTTCGTTCATGATGCCCTCCAGTTAATCTGAAATACGTTGTACTACCAACAATTATAGCATAATTGTTGTATAATCATTTTAATGAAAGTCCTTAAAGGGAGGCGTGTTTATGGCTATGCACGAAAGAGTAGGAAGCGGATTGCGGGGATTTGACAGAGTCATAGATGATATGCGCCTGGGGGACAATGTTGTCTGGCAGGTCGATTCGATAGATGACTACAGGAACGTTGCCGTGCCATTTGCTGAAAATGCGTTGTCTGAAGGAAGAAAGCTCATATACTTCAGGTTTGGAATGCATGAACCCATTCTGAGTGATTCCCTGTTTACAAGAAAATATGAAATTGATTCGAAGAAGGGATTTGAAAGCTTCGCTTCGGAGATCAGGAAACTCATTGAGAAAGAGGGCCTGAAAGCCCTGTATGTTTTTGACTGCCTTACAGACCTTCTTGAATTCTGGCATTCGGACCTGATGATCGCAAACTTTTTCAAGGTTACATGCCCATTCCTGTATGACCTGGAAACGATAGCCTATTTCGCAATAATGAGGAATTCCCACACATACAGCACCATAGCCGGAATAAGGGAGACAACTCAGCTTCTGCTTGATCTGTACAATGTCGGTGGAAGAAGGTACATACACCCGCTTAAGGTGTGGCAGAGATATTCTCCTACCATGTTCTTCCCGCATCTTGTAGAGGGAGATGAGGCCTCAAGCATTACCTCAAGCATGGAGGTGGCGGAGCTTTTCTCAAGCCTCGACAGGGGAAAGGACAAGCTTGACCATTGGCAGATAATGCTAGGGAAAGCCGGAGATACTTTGACCAAGGACAAGATGGCCCAGGAGGATATCAAGAGGGAGCTCATGTCCACCATAATTGGCGGCGGGCAAAGGATGTTCGACCTATGCGATCGCTACTTCACGCTAGCAGACATACTTGCTGTGGCATCGAGGGAGATCGGGACAGGGTTCATTGGCGGAAAGAGCGTCGGTATGCTAGTAGCAAGAAAAATACTTGAGAAGGATGCCGGTGAGAAATTTTCAAGGTATTTGGAGCCTCACGACTCTTTTTATCTTGGCTCAGACATATTCTATACCTACATTGTGCAGAATGGCTGGTGGAGCCTGAGAACAAGGCAGAAGACAAAGGATGGCTATTTTTCGCTTGCACCTGAGCTGAAGGAGAAGCTTCTTAAGGGTAAATTCCCTTCGATCATAAAGGAACAGTTCTACCAGATGCTGGAATACTACGGGCAGTCTCCGATAATTGTCAGGTCCAGTTCGCTACAGGAAGACAATTTCGGGAATGCGTTCGCTGGAAAGTACGATAGTGTATTCTGTGCGAATCAGGGTACTCCTGAAGAGAGATATGAGGCATTGGAGCAGGCGATAAGGACTGTATACGCCAGCACCATGAGCGATGACGCACTGAACTACAGGCTGAACAGAGGCTTATCGGAAAGCGATGAGCAGATGGCGATTCTGGTCCAGAGGGTTTCGGGTGATTATCATGGACCAAACTTCTATCCACACCTTGCTGGTGTAGGAAACTCAACGAACCTTTATGTCTGGGACAAGGACATCGACACCACGGCAGGCATGCTCAGGATGGTCTTCGGACTCGGTACCAGGGCAGTTGAAAGAAGCGTAGGTGATTACGCTCATGTTGTATGCCTTGATAATCCAATGAGGACACCGCATATAGGCTACGGTGATGAAAAGAAGTTCTCCCAGCATTATGCGGATGTCATTTCCATAGTGGAAAACAACCTGCTCACAAGAAACGTGGACGAGCTGGTCAGCGGTGAAATAGGTACTGACAGGAGCCTGTTCGCAAGCATTGATTTCAGAAGCGAGGAGTACCTGAAGGAAAGAGGATATTCGCTAAAGTATCGTCCGATAATCATGGATTTCAAAAAGCTTCTATCTGAAACAGAATTCCCAAGCCTTATGAGAAACATGCTCGAGCTCATATCCAGGGTGTATGAATACCCTGTGGACATTGAATTCACAGTAAACTTCACTAAGGACGGCAGGTTCAAGGTAAACCTCGTACAGTGCAGGCCTCTCCAGACAAGAGGACTTGGAACTCCTGTTGAAATGCCGAAGCCAGGTGACTGTGAAAATTGCCTGATCAGGTCGAAAGGCAATTTCATGGGTGGAAATGTGAGGCTTCCTCTTGATTACACCATACTCGTGAAGACAAAAGAATACCTGAAGCTTGATGAGCAGGGCAAGTATGAGGTGGCGCGAACTATCGGAAAGCTCAATGAGAGCCTGAAGGGCTATGGCGTGATGCTTGTCGGACCGGGAAGATGGGGGACTACTACTCCGACACTTGGAGTACCGGTACATTTTACAGAGATAGCCAACATGGCTGTAATTTGCGAGGTATCTTCCGCAGAATCAGGATTGATGCCTGAGCTTTCGTTCGGCAGCCATTTCTTCCAGGACCTTGTAGAGACAGGGATATTCTATGCTGCCATATTTGACGGGAAAAGTGATGTAACATACAACCCCCTGCTGATAATGATGAAGAAGAACCGCCTGAACAATTTAATTGCCGGAGCTGACCACCTCTCTGATGTCATACATGTCGCAATGACTGAAGGCATGGAGATATTTGCAGATATTGTAAGCCAGACTCTGGTATGCAGATAGGCAGGATTTTAGGGGAAAACTGGCCAATTAACAAACTTCTAAATTTGCAAATCAGCATAACCATTGTATAATTGACAGGCAAAGCAAAGGAGAAGATAACAGATGAGATTTGTCGTAGATACACATACACATACTATTGCAAGCGGGCATGCTTACAGTACGATTCAGGAAATGGCGAAAGGTGCAGCAGATAAAGGAATTGAGATGATGGCTGTGACCGAACATGGCCCGGAACTTCCGGGAGCACCAGGCTTCCTTTATTTCCATAACCTTAAGATCCTGCCACCTACAATACATGGGGTAAGGATAATTAAGGGCGTCGAAGCCAACATCATGGATTTCGACGGAACTATAGACCTGCCGGAAAGATTCCTAAGTAAGCTTGATTTCTGCATGGCAGGATATCATGAGCCCTGTCTTAAGCCAAGTAAGGTCCATGACCATACGAAGGGAATGATAAAGGCTCTTTCAAATCCATTAATAGATGCTGTATCACATCCAGGGAATCCCAAGTACCAGGTGGATATCGAGGAAGTCGTTCTTGCAGCCAAAGAGCATGGAAAGCTGATCGAGATCAACAACCATTCCTTCGCTGTAAGGACCGGAAGCGAGGAGAACTGCAGGCAGTTTGCAATACTTTGCAAAAAGCATGGGGTAAGGATAGTTACTGGAAGCGATGCGCACTTCAGTGACAGTGTAGGAGAGTTTGGGAAAGTATACAAGCTTCTCGAGGAGGTCGATTTTCCTGAGGAGCTTATCCTGAATACCTCGGTCCAGAAGGTCGATGCTTATATCAAAGAGAGGATTGAGAGGATACACAGTCACACCGAGACAATTTTGTTCTGATATTCGGACGTTCGAAAGAACGTCTTTTTTTACATGGAATTTCAGGAGAAATTGAAGAAGCAGCCTCAGGCTGCTTCAATGCAAGAACATATTATAAGGGTTACCTTAGCTCATAGCATGAGATTCAGAAGAAGTAGCCTTTTTTGCCATTTTTCTTCAAGATGAGACAGTATTTTCTCATCAAGCACTTCTACCTTGCTAAAGGTTGTAAGGAAAGCAACATCTTTGACCATGAAGGACATGACAAGGTCGGAAACCCTGATGATGAGTTCCTCGCTGATTTTTCCGCGTATGTTCATTTCCTTCAGGTAGCCCTCAAGAAATTCTCTGAGCTGAGGGAAGGATAGGTAATTAAAGCCCTTGATTTCACTGAATTGTATCGCATTCGAAATATAGATTCTAGTTATGTGGATGTTGTCAAAGTAAAACCTATAGAAGCTTTCGACTATGACCTTCAGGTCGGATTCAAGGTTTTCGAATGAAAGCTTGTGGAAGATGCTGTTATAGCTTAAATCCGCTTTGCGGCCATATTTGTCAAGCACGTTAATATACAGGTCGTGCTTCGTCTTGAACATCCTGAAAATGGTTGCTTCACTTACATTTGCAGCTTTGGCGATCTCAAAGGTGCTGGTTTCGTTGAAGCCTTGTCTCGAGAAAAGGAGAAGCGCGGCTTCTTCAATCTGATCTTGCAGTGACCTTCTCATTACTTCACCTCCCGTATACGTGTCAGATCCAGGAAGTATCCAGTAGTTTCTTCTACCATATCATCCAGCCTTGAGCTGAACCCGTCCTGGTCTCTGCTTGTCAGGAGTTCAAAGGTCTTGTTGAACACGTAGCTTGAAATGAAGTCGACCAGCACATCAGATTCAGCTTCCGCCATAATACCCCTGCTCATGGCTCCTGTAAGATAGTGGCTGAACAGCTCGTTCTGGTCGGAAAGAGCCATTGAGATGTCCTCAAGAACACTTTCCTTGACAAGAGATCTTTTTATGAGAAGCCTGAATGAAGGTATCAGCTCAAGGTCAACATCGAACATTGTCTTTACCATTCTTTTCAAATCGTCATGCAGATTGCCGGTGTATTCAAAAATATTGAATTCAATGCCGATTGCCTTGTTGGCGAAATGCTCTATGGATGCATGGAAGAGCTTTTCTTTGGATTTGAAGTTCCGAAACAGTGTGCTCTCATTTATCTCGGCAGCCTTTGCAATATCTGCCGTTGCTGTGCCCTTGTAGCCTTTTTCCATGAACATGGGATATGCAGTTTCGATAAGCCTTGTCCAATTGTCACTCATATAATAACACCTTTCCGCTTTTTGATCGGTTCACCTATAATATACCATATTTGCGAGCAGACTCCACACTATGGCAAGCGACAGAAAACATTTCTGCACGTAATCGCTATCATTTATTTTTCAGCCATATTGACAACGTTTAACAGCAGAGCTAATATTGAAGTGACCACTTGCATAATTGAAGTATAAAACATGCAATCAAATAAGTAAATACATGCGCAAGATAAGGAGTGATATTTTTGCAAATCAAAGGAATGATACGCAGCAATGTCTATTATGACTCTGTGTCACTGATGCAGATTTCAAGGGCGGTTGAAGAGCATCCAGGAGTCAGGAGCGCCATGGTAGGCATGGGAACGGACATGAACAAGGAGCTTCTGCAGACAGCCGGTCTGCTTTTCGATGATGCCAGGGCAGCAAAGCCAAGTGACCTTATAATAGCTTTTGTTGCTGATGAAGGCACCAGTGAAGAGGAGGTGCTCGCTCTAGTTGAAAGGAAGCTGAATGAGAAGGCCAAGGACGAGAAGAAGGAGGATGCTCCACCATCGTCGCTTGGATCAGCCTTGAAGAGGTATCCTGATATAAACATCTCGCTGATATCCCTGCCCGGGACATATGCAGCTCAGGAGGCCAGAAAAGCGCTGAACAAGGGGATCCATGTCATGCTCTTTTCTGACAATATTTCAGTAGATGAGGAAATTTCACTAAAGAAGCTTGCCCACGAAAAGGGTCTGCTGATGATGGGTCCTGACTGCGGTACTGCAATCATCAATGGCATGGGACTATGCTTCGCAAACAAGGTAAGGGCAGGCGGAATAGGAATAGTCGGGGCGTCCGGAACAGGAACTCAGGAGGTAAGTGTACTGATTGACCATATGGGTGGCGGAGTATCACAGGTACTTGGCACAGGTGGAAGAGACCTTAGCCTGGAGGTTGGAGGCACAATGATGCTTGATTGCATAGATGCCCTTGACAAGGATCCATCCACTAAGGCAATAGTGCTCATTTCTAAGCCTCCTGTAGAATCAGTTGCCGCGAGGATACTTGAAAGGGCGGGAAGCTGCAGCAAAGATGTGGTCGTGTGCTTTATCAACAGCCCTGAAAAAGATGATGATGGAAGACTGCACTTTGCATCAACTTTAGAGGAGGCAGCCAGAAAAGCAGTTGTCCTCACAGAGGGACATGCAGTATCCCTGGTTGATGAATGGAACATGGACGAACTCCGCGGATTGTCAGAAAGGCTCTCAGCAAAAGGACAGAAATATGTCAGGGGCCTCTATTGTGGAGGGACGCTGTGCGATGAAACTGCAGCTATTTTCGGAAAGGTGCTGCCGGATGATGTATACAGCAATGTTGGGAAGGTCAAGCAGCTGCCAGATCCTTCGGTCAGCATCGCCCATAGCTTTGTAGACCTCGGTGATGACAAGTTCACTGTAGGCCGACCTCATCCGATGATAGACCCTGACCTGCGGAACAAGCGGATTGTGACCGAAGCCCTTGACCCGGAGACTGCAGTGGTATTATTCGATGTTGAGCTTGGCTACGGGTCACACAGGGACCCGGCAGGGGAAGCAGCCAGGGCTATTGCAAAAGCAAAGTCCGCTCTTAAGGAATCCGGACGTGAGGTGCTGTTTGTCGCATATGTGCTTGGTACAAAGGATGACCTTCAGGGATATGAGAAGCAGGTCAGTCTGCTCAAGGAACAAGGGGCAGTCGTCGCAAGCAGCAATGCAAGGGCAGCGAGACTTTCGCTTGAATTGACAGGAGGTACCAGATAGATGGGTGCGATAAATGAACTTTTTTCAAAAGAACTTAAGCCTGTGAACCTGGGCATGGACATGTTCAGGGAGGATCTTGAAGCACAGGGGACTGCTGCAGTGCAGGTGAAGTGGAATCCACCGGCTGGGGGAGACAACAGGCTCATGGAAGCGCTTATAAAAATTGGAGATAGCGATGTTGTAGACAGGGCAAATGACAAGACCATAGAGATCATGATGAGCTCGAAGCTCGTACTGACAGGAGTATCCAGGGCGATAGACGTTGTTCCCGGTATGACAGAAAAAACGATACTGCATGCAGGACCTCCGATAAGATATGAGGATATGCCTGGTCCGATGAAAGGAGCCGTCATAGGAGCTCTGATATATGAAGGGCTTGCGGATGGACCTGAAGCGGCGGCAGAGCTCGCAGTGTCAGGAGAGATAACCTACTCCCCATGCCATGACCACCAGATGGTCGGGGCAATGACCGGAGTAACCTCAGCACATATGCTGGTCCATGTGGTCAAAAATGAGACTTACGGCAACTATGCATTCTCAACAGTCCATGAAGGGTCAGGATATACAGTCCAGAGGTACGGGTCATGGGATGAAGGGGTAATAAGAAGACTGAAGTGGCTGGACAGCGAATTCAGACCGGTGCTGAACGATGCTCTTGTGAGGGCAGGAGGTATTGATGCCGGAGCAACCATATCGCAGGCACTGCATATGTCTGACGAATGCCATAACAGGAATAAGGCATCGAGCGTGCTTTTCTACAAGCAGATACTTCCGCATCTCCTAAGGTCAGATTATGACAAGGAGACAATACTCAGGGTATCCGAGTTCATCAACGGCAACGAGCATTACCATCTTAGCATTACAATGGCAGCGAGCAAGGCTCAGCTGGATGCTGCGACAGGTGTTGAAAACAGCACTATCGTTACGGCTCTTGCAAGAAATGGAAAAGACTTCGGTATAAAGGTAAGCGGAATGGGAAAGGACAAGTGGTTCACGGGACCGGCACAGCTGGTCGACGGACTGTTCTTCCCAGGATTCAGTCAGGCGGACTCAACTCCTGACATGGGGGATTCGGCAATTTCTGAAACTGCCGGCCTTGGAGGATTCTCGCTTGGCAATGCCCCGGCAATAGTACAGTTCGTTGGAGGTACTGTTTCGGATGCTATGGCCTATGTAAAGAAAATGTACGAGATAACCTGGAGCGAGAACCGGAACTATACGATACCCTTCCTGAATTTCAGGGGAACTCCGGCGGGGGTTGACATAAGGAAGGTCATAGAGACGGGAATACTTCCCATAATAACAACTGGTATAGCCCACAAGGAAAGGGGTAGAGGCCAGATAGGAGCAGGAATAGCAAATCCTCCTATGGAATGCTTTGAGAAGGCGATCCTGGAGTTTGCGGAGAAATTTGACTCATAGCCAATACTGAAATGGTAATCAGCTGCCGGAAATACCGGCAGCTAATATAAAAAAAGGAGTAAAGAAATGACAAAGTCAAAGGGTAAGATCAAGCTAAGCACATGGATGATAATTGCCTCGGCTCTGGGAATAATATGCGGACTGCTCTTCGGAAAGACCATGGGGAACATCAAGTTCCTGGGTGACATTTTCCTTAGGCTCATGCAGATGTCGGTCGTCTTCCTTGTCATGGGAGCCATAACAGAAGCTATAGGAAGCCTAGACATGCATGATATCGGCAAGCTCGGTGGAAAGACAATCGCACTATTTGTAGCCTCCACTCTCTTCGCTTCATTCGTAGGAGTCATACTTTCATTAATCATCAGACCGGGTGTTGGAGTTACCGGAGTTGAAGGTGCAGCATTCACGGGTACTCTTCCTGAAGGCAACCCGCTTAACCTTCTTGTAAACTTCTTCCCGAAGAATATTGTAGAGTCGATGGCAACAGGAAGCATACTTCAGATAATAGTATTTTCAATTTTCCTTGGCCTTGCACTGTCTATGCTTAAGGGAAATTCAAGCGCCCAGGCAGTGTTCGGATTCGTCAAGGATTTCAACGTCATAATAATGCAGATAGTAAAGATAGTCATGAATTTTGCTCCTATAGGAATATTCGCCCTGGTAGCTGCGCTTACAGGAACCTCAGGAATAAACATGCTCATGGCTCTCGGAAAATTCCTTATCGCCCTTACTGTCGGATGCATTGCAGTTCTCCTTCTCATGGTAGGAATCGTATCGGCATACGGAAGGCTCAATCCGTTAAGGCTTATAAAGAAACTCAACAATACGATAATAGTAGCGATAACCACCACTTCATCAGCAGTTTCACTTCCGGTGCAGATGGAGGATTCAGAACTCAGGATTGGTGTAAGCAGAAGGGTTTCAAGACTGGTAAATCCTCTTGGAATGAACCTTAACAGCCATGGACTGGCTATAACCGTTGCAGTGGCATGCATAACTGTTGCCCAGTTCTTCGGAATCGAAATGAACTTCACAAACTACATAATGATTGGCGTCATGTCCACACTTGCCACATTTGCCAATCTTGCAGTACCTGGCGGTGCCCTCGTAACCATGGCAATAGGATTCTCTATGACAGGCCTTCCTCTTGAAGGTGTTGCGATAATGGCTGGGGTAGACTGGTTCGCAGGTATAATCAGGACACTTCTCAACGTGGTTGATGATGTTCTTATTGCGGTAATCGTCGCCATAAGCGAAAATGAACTGGACAGGGACATTTTCAACTCAGACGAGTCTCCGAAAGCAGAGACTGCAGCCTGACAAAGGATAAAGTGCTGAGGGTATGACGGCACTAATCCAGGATTTGTCCGGGAGGTGTGGTATTGAAAAAAATCAGTTTCAGCATACAGATATTGATAGCATCTGCGCTTGGTATACTTGCTGGCATGATATTTGGCGAAGGCATGGGCAATGTGAGCTTCCTCGGAACAATATTCCTGAGGCTCATCCAGATGTCAGTGGTTTTGCTAGTAATGTCAGCCATAATTGAATCCGTGGGCTCAATCGAGCCCGCGGACCTTGGCAAGATCGGAATCAAGGCGCTTGTGCTGTTTGTCGTGACTACAGTTATCAGTGCGGTGATGGGCGTTTTCATGGTAAACATAATAAAGCCTGGTGTCGGCATCACCGGAGTACTTCCAGGCAAATATGAGGGGCAGATATTCAGTATCAGCATACCTCAGCTGATTACAGAATTCTTCCCTAAGAACGTCATGCAGTCAATGGTTGAGGGAAACATGGTTCAGGTTATCGTGTTTTCAATTTTCTTCGGACTGGCCATATCACTTACAAGACATAGCGAGGGTTCAAAAAGGGTATATGCTCTCGTAGTGGATTTCGGAAAGGTGATAATGGAAATAATAAAAATAGTAATGAGGTTTGCACCGATTGGGGTTTTTGCCCTTCTGGGCAGCATTACCGGAACGATTGGCATAGGGGTCATCGTTCCGCTTGTGAAGTTCCTTGCAGCGACTTTCATCACCTGCCTTGCAGTGCTTGTTTTCAATCTGGGCATCGTATCGGCGTATGCGAGGGTAAATCCGATAAAGGTACTTTATAAGCTTAAGAATACGATAATCGTGTCAATAGCGACAACATCTTCAGCAATTTCACTTCCTGTACAAATGGAGGACTGTGAGAAGAAGCTAGGTATTAGTCCGAGGATATCAAGGCTTGTAAATTCTCTTGCAATGTCCTTGAACAGTGACGGCCTTGCGGTGACTATAGCAATATCGTGCCTTATGATCGCGCAATTTTACGGTATAGAGCTTAATCTTCAGCAGCAGATAGTACTGGTCGCAGTTTCGACGCTGTCCACTCTTGGTAACCTTCTGGTCCCAGGAGGAGCATTGGTTGCAGTGTCGATAGCACTTAACATGACCGGACTGCCGCTTGAAGGAATAGCACTTATAGCCGGAGTGGACTGGTTTGCGGGTATTGCCAGGACCTTCCTAAATGTCGTTGATGACGTGTTATGCACATTCTTCATTGCAGTAAGTGAGAAGGAATTTGACAGGGATATATTTGACAGAAACACATAAAATCATATGGGAGGCTAATTTTTTGGGAAAGAGGATAGTTGTTGCTCTGGGGGGCAACGCACTCGGAAACAGCGTAAGTGAACAGCTGGCTCAGGTATCAGAGGCTGCGGTTTCGATTGCGAACCTGGTAGAAACTGGGAATGACCTTGTGATAACCCATGGGAACGGGCCGCAGGTCGGGATGATACATAAGGGGCTGAACCACTCATATTCTGAAGGGGTCATAGGAACAGAAATGCCTTTCGCAGAGTGCTCTGCACTAAGCGGAGGATACATAGGATATCATATCCAGAATGCACTGATAAATGAATTCAAGAGAAGAGGCATAGAAAAACAGGTAGCGACGGTCATAACCCAGGTGGTTGTGGATCCTCAGGATCCGGCATTTTTGAATCCATCCAAGCCAATAGGAGAATTCGTATCTTTAAATGAAGCTGAAAGGATCTCAGAAGCGAAGGGATATGTCTTCGTGGAGGATTCAGGCAGAGGCTACAGAAGGGTCGTGCCTTCGCCGCTTCCGATTGACATCGTTGAGATTGAAGCTATCAGGAAGCTTTCTAATGAAGGCATGGTTGTAATTGCGTGTGGCGGCGGTGGCATTCCTGTAATCACAGAAGGCAGTGGCTACAAAGGGGTTGATGCGGTCATAGACAAGGATGCGACCTCGAATCTTCTGGCTGAGATGCTTGACGCAAACGTACTTATGGTACTGACAGCTGTTGACAATGTTGCCATAAACTTCAATAAGCCTGATATGGAGAAGCTTCAGAGGGTATCTAGGACAGACCTTGAGAAATATGTGAATGAAGGTCATTTCGCCAAAGGCTCCATGCTTCCGAAGGTGCTGGCTGCAATAAGCTTTGTCAGGAACAGGCTTGGCAGGGAGGCAGTGATAACTTCACTTGAAAACTCAGCACATGCCATTGCAGAAGGAAATGGGACCATAGTCTATGAGGCAGCAGTTTAGCTGGTGCATGCTGACAATAATGAAGTAATATTTGAAGTATTGGAAGGACCTGTGGTGATGACCACAGGTCCTTCCTGTCAGTTCATTTATGCTTTTTGAGAAGGGTTCCCCAGGATACTTTGTCTTTTCCGAATTTGTCCCGTATGTCATCTATAGCCTTCTGGATCTTTTCCTCTTTGTCGTCAGCTGGAAATGATTCATCAGCAAGCGTCGAGAAAAGGTCCAGCTGGATTTCAGACTGGACTTCAAATCCAGACAGGCTGATGCCAAGCAGACGGACTGGTTTTCGAATATCCCAATTTTTTTCAAGCAATTCGCAGCCAAAGGCGAAGATCCTCTTGGAAATGTCAGTGGAGGGTACCGTCATCTGCCTTGTAATGGTAGTGAAGTTGCTGTATTTTATTGTGATTTGGACTGTATGCCCGCTTTTGCCGTTTTTTCTTGCTGTTGCAGATATTTCATCAGAGAGCCGCATCAGAATTTGTTTTGCCTTATCGATATCAGTGATGTCCTCTGATAGGGTTACCGACTTACCGATTGACTTCATATCCTCATGATGCCTGGGAGTTACAGGATCACAGTCAATGCCGTTTGCATGGTCATGCATAGCCCTGCCGGCTTTTCCGAATTTCCTTAAGAGAGCTGCTTCATCTGCTGAGGCAAGGTCTCCAATGGTCCTGATACCAATCTCTAAAAGCTGCTCTTCAGTCTTTTTTCCGATGCCGTACATTTCCCTTACAGGAAGAGGCCAAAGCCGTGACTTATAGTCGTTGCCCTGGAGCCTTGTTATTCCGAGGGGCTTCTTGAGCTCGGAAGCCATTTTTGACAGGAACTTATTTTCTGCTATCCCAATGGAACACCATAATCCAAGGGTTTCCCTGATATCATTCATGATGAGGCCTGCAGCGTGGATTGGATCACCAAAGTGCACTTCCATTCCGGTCATGTCCAGCCAAGCTTCATCTATGCTGTTCTGCTCCACTGCAGGTGAGTAATGTGAGAGAATTTCCATGACCTTGTCTGACATTTCGCTGTAGAACCTGTGGTCTGGAGGAACAACAACGAGGTCAGGGCAAAGCCTCAGGGCCTGGCTAAGAGGCATTGCAGTCTTTACTCCGCAAGCTCTTGCATCATAGTTGGCTGCAAGGATTATGCCGGTTCTCTTCTTCGGATCTCCGGCAACAGCTGAAGGCTTCCCTTTGAGGTTTTCGTTTCTGGTCATCTCGCAGGTGACGAAAAAGGCGTTCATGTCTACAAGGAAAATCACTTTACTTTCAGGTGCCAATTCCATCCCTCCTCGAAATCTTTATCTTCTCTTGGATTCTATCATCTTCTAAGAATTTTCAAAATATGGAAAATCTAAAATTTATTTTTATGATAACGATTCAAGTGTGAAAAAATAATTTTAAACTGTTGAACTTGATCAAAGCTTTTGTTAATATATTAACGTTGCGAATGGTATTTGTTATTTGGAGGGAAAAAAATCAATGAAAAGAATGCTCAAGACAATATTGGTTTGCCTGGCATTGGTTACTATGGTAGCTGGAACTGCAGCATGCGGAACCAAGAAAGCTGAAGGCAAGTTCAATCCTGGAACATACGAAGGCACTGCAAAGGGCCATGGCGGAGATGTTAAGGCGAAGGTTACTGTTACAGCAGACAAAATAACTGAAATTGTGATAGATGCACCAAATGAGACCGAAGGTATAGGTTCAGGTGCTGCGAAGGTTGTTATTGAAAACATCATGAGCGGTCAGAATCTTGCAGTCGATACAGTAAGCGGAGCTACGGTTTCCAGTACTGCAATGATTGCTGCCATTACTGCGGCACTTGAAAAGGCCGGTGCTGATATAGATGCACTCAAGAAGGCGACTTCTACCGCTACTGTAGCGAAGCAGGAAGACCTTTCTACCGATATAGTCATAATCGGAGCAGGCGGAGCCGGAATGTCAGCAGCAGTTGAAGCTGCAACTGCAGGCAAGAAGGTAATAATAGTAGAGAAAATGCCGATTGTAGGCGGAAACACTACAAGGGCAACTGGCGGAATGAATGCGGCTGAAACTTCAATACAGGCTGCAGCGGGAATCACAGACACGAAGGAAACCTTCTACAACGACACAATGAAGGGCGGAAAGGAAAAGAACGATCCTGCGCTTCTTCAGACAATGGTAGACAATGCTGCGACTGCAGTTGACTGGATAAACGAGCTCGGAGGAGACCTCAAGAGGGTAACCCTCTCAGGAGGAGCTACTAATCCGAGAATCCACACACCTGTTGACGGTTCAGCAGTAGGACCGGTTGTAGTCAAGGTTCTCTCAGCGAAGCTTGAAGCACTAAAGGTAGAGATAATGCTCAATACCGAGGCTACAAAGATCATTACCAAGGATGGAGCGGCAGTTGGTATCGAAGCAAAGGATGAAAATGGAAATCCTTTCAAGATCGAGGCAAAGGCAGTAATCATAGCTACAGGCGGATTCGGAGCCAACAGTGAAATGGTAGAGGGCTTCAGGCCTGACCTTGTTGGATTCTCCACAACCAATCACAAGGGAGCAACAGGAGATGGAATCGTCATGGCTCAGGCGGTTGGAGCTGACCTTACCGATATCGGTGAGATTCAGATACATCCTACTACTGATCCTGGAACAGGCTACATGTTCACTGAAGGACTCAGGGGCGATGGTGCCATACTTATAAATGCTGAGGGAAAGAGATTCACAGATGAGCTTCTCACAAGGGATGTTGTATCTGCTAACATACTCAAGCAGACTGATGGAATCGCATACCTAATAACAAATGAAGAGATGAGAGCGGAGAATGCTTCACTTGCAGGATATGTCAAGAAGGGATACGCTGTTGAGGCTGCAACCCTTGCTGACCTTGCAAAGGAGCTTGGAATGGATGCGGATGTCCTTGTGAAGACCATGGCTACATACGCTGAGGCTGTCAAATCAGGAAAGGATGCAGAGTTCAACAGAACTCACCTGACAAAGTCTCTCGAAGCGGGACCATACTTTGCACTTAAGGTAACACCTGGAATCCACCACACTATGGGCGGACTTAAGATCGATACAACAACTCATGTAATAGGCACAGATGGAAAGGCAATTGCCGGACTGTATGCTGCTGGTGAGGTTGTCGGAGGAGTTCATGGAGCAAACAGGATAGGCGGCAATGCCGTAACGGACATAATAGTATTTGGTAAAATCGCAGGAAAGATAGCTGCAGAAGAAATGAAATAATCAATTGGACCGGCTTAAGACGTGAGGTTATCTCATCGCTTTAGCCGGTCCATTTCATTTGAAATTACGGTTCTCGATTTCTGTGACAAGGTCATATGTGTACTGACGCTTTCCGCCTTCAAATTCAGCGGTGAGCCAGGTCTCCGCGATCAGCGCTGCCAGCTCAGTGCCAAGCACCCTGCCGCCAAGGGCAAGAACATTCGTATTGTTGTGGCTTCTTGACATTTTTGCGGTATATGGATCTGAACAGACTACGCATCTTATACCCTTGAACTTGTTTGCGGCAATCGACATTCCGACTCCTGTTCCACAAATAAGTATTCCCCGGTCTGTTTCGCCTTTTGTTACAGAATTTGCGACCTTCTCGGCTATCGGTGCTGAGTAGCAGTGGGCCGGACCGTTTGTACCGTAGTCAATTACCTCTATTCCAAGCCTTGATAGGAGCTTCAGGATGGTTTCCTTCAGCGAGAGTCCGGCATGGTCGTTTCCGAGTGCAATTTTCATGCTTTTTCATCCCCCATATCAGGTATCACCTTAATCTGGTCGCCAGGATGAACTGTTCCACCTCTTATCACCTTGCTGTAAGCACCATGAAGATGCATTCCGCAGTTCCCTTCCCTTTTGAAAACCGGGCATTCGGGATGACATTCCTTTCCAGACTTCGTTATTTCAATTATTGCGTCACCGATCGCCAGTCTTGTTCCACATGATGTCGAGGGGTAATCAATACCTCTTGTAAGGAGATTTTCGGCAAACCTTACGGTGCAGAAGCCATCCTTTCTTTCTTCATACCGGTACAGCCTTGAAGATTCGTCGAACAGGCTGATTTCTCTTTCTGCCTTTCCTCCGAATACATCACCTTCAATTCCGAAGCCTTCAACTAATACAGCTTCATCTGCGGCTTCTGCAGGAATGCCTCGCACCCTCTTTATCCTTAATTCTACCAGCTCCACTTTGTGCATGCCTCCTTAGCTCCATTTTTCTTGAGTATATCATCATTATGGTAAAGGTGCACAATAGCATTTCATAAATTGAGATTTTGGCAGGTATTTACTAAATATTTTTAAGACTAACTAAAATCAAAGAAGGAAATATTTGCGTGTTTGATTGCTGAATCCTAAAAATAATTTAGATATCCAGAAAAATAATGAGAATATTACACTAAAACGCACCTGTAAACGTTTAACTTAGTTAATTGATTAACGTGATAACGTTGACATGTGAAAATAGCTAAAGTATAATTTGAATCGTACTTAGGAAAGCATATGCGACCCTGTCTTAAGAACTTATACACATATCCCGCACGATCAAAGTCATGGGAAAAAGCGTCTGTAAAGAAAACGTTTACGGGGCTTACCTGACTTGGACAAAACCAAGGGCATTTATTTGTCTAATTAGAGTTGGATTAAAAAAATATCGGATTAGGAGTGTTAAAAATGGGTCAAGTCCATATTTTACCTGTCATCATACTGGTTGTCTACATGACCATGATGTTCTCCATCGGTTACCTTACCAATAAGTTCTTCATTAAGACCAGCACAGACTATATGCTTGCCGGAAGAAGAATGGGAGTGCTTATGATAGCGAGCTCTCTTTCAGCTAACAACATCGGCGGAGGAAGCACGACCGGAGTTGCTGCAAAGGCTTTTGCCGGATGGGGAATGAGCGCAGCATGGTACGTCCTGGCTGCTGCAATAGCGATGATACCTCTTGCATTCTTTGCTCCAAAGATAAGGAAGACAATGGCAGTCACGATCCCAGAGGTTGTTAACCGAAGATTCGGTGATGCAGCAGGAACCTTTACAGCTATTTTGAATGTACTTTCACTGTTTTTCCTGACATCTTCACAGATACTTGCTGCAGCTACGGTCATAAGCGCCATAACTGGCATACCTCTCAATGTAGCGATACTTATTAGCGGAATCATAATAATTGCTTACACAAGCCTTGGTGGAATGTTCGCGGATGCGCTTGCAGACGTAGTACAGTTCTTCATCATATTCTTCGGACTTCTCATAGCTCTTCCTTTCATTATTGAAGGAGCAGGCGGATGGGAAGCTGTATCCAGTATGCTTCCACCTGTAGAGCTGAATTTCTTCAAGATAGGACTTCCGACAATACTCGGACTCATATTCAATTACTTCTGCACATTCCTGTCAGGACCTGAGATGGTAAGCCGTTTCGCATCCGCACAGGATGAGAAGACTGCCCAGAAGGCAGCTGTGCTTTCAGCGGTAATGATGGCAATGCTTGCCTTCATTCCAACACTGATCGGACTGATAGCTCTTGCAGAAAATCCTGGCCTCGATGGAGGCAAGGGAACATCAGCGCTCATGTATGCGACAACGAACTATGCACCGAGCTTCGTAACAGGCCTTGTTTCAGCTGCGATAGTCGCAGCAACGACTTCAAGCGCCGATTCGAACCTGCTTTGTGCTTCGACAATACTCGTAAAGGACATCTATCAGCGCTACTTCAATCCAGATGTTGAAGACAGAAGGCTGATTACAATAACAAGACTCAGCAATGCGGTGATTTGTATGGTGTCTATGGGAATAGCACTATTCAAGATAAACCTGATAACCCTGAACCTGTTTGCATTCGCACTCAGGACTGCAGGACCTTTCGCGGCATATGCTCTGGGAATGGTAGTGCCTAAGGCGACCAAGAATTCAGGTATAGTATCGATAGTAGTAGGATCTATAGCGGTAGTATCATGGCAGCTGCTCGGAGGACCATTCAAGATACTTCCAATAGTATTCGGAAGCTTCTGTGGTGTAGTTACATTCTTCCTCGTAACTAACATAGAACTTAAGATGGGCAAGCCTTCAGCACCTTCAGCATTCCTTGAATAGGGAATAAAAAAGTAATCCTCAAAACAAATACCATACCGGGATGGCGAAATTGCTGTCCCGGTATAATATTTTGCAGACAAAACACAGAAATTTTCTCTTGGTCTATTTACAAATTATAATAATTATTAAATAATAAATAATATCAACTAAATGAATAAGGGGAGAAAAGAATGAAGAAATTTGTATGTACCATATGTGGCTATATTCACGAAGGTGACATGCCTCCAGAACAGTGTCCGATATGCAAGGCACCCGCAGGCAAGTTCATCGAGCAGTCAGGAGATCTGTCATTTGCTGACGAGCACGTGATTGGAGTTGCACAGGGAGTTGATGAGAGGATAGTAGAAGGACTCAGGGCTAACTTCATGGGCGAGTGCACAGAAGTGGGAATGTACCTTGCGATGTCCAGACAGGCAGACAGGGAAGGATTCCCTGAGATAGCTGAAGCGTATAAGAGGATAGCATTTGAAGAAGCAGAGCATGCTGCAAAGTTTGCAGAGCTTCTAGGAGAAGTGGTGGCTGCAGATACCAGGAAGAACCTCCAGGTAAGGGTAGACGCTGAGCATGGAGCATGCCAGGGCAAAAAGGATCTCGCAACACTTGCAAAGCAGCTTAATCTTGATGCAATCCATGACACTGTACATGAGATGTGCAAGGATGAGGCAAGGCATGGCAAGGCCTTCAAGGGTCTGCTCGACAGGCATTTTACAAAATAGAAGATACAAACGAGGACATGGCTTGGATGCCATGTCCTCACTGCATTAGGGGACTATCATAATGGCCTGATACTTCTGGCAGTTGGGATTTTTCTTATGTGCGAAAACTGGTTCAGGATTGCAGGGAAAAGGCTAATTCTTCAATTTCTTAAACTACGAACATTGTTAAGAATAGGAATAATCAGCGTACGGAAAAATGAGGACTTTGGCATATTTAGATGGCAAAATGATTAGAAAAAGTACATCTAAACGATTACATAAAATAAATGGATAAATTGTAAAGATTACGAACAAAAAGACTTGCACGGGCTTTATCATTCGCATAAAATAAAGTCAGGGTCATATTGAAATTGCAGGTGGTGCACGGGGAGCGCTATTGAAACACAATCGAAGTTAAATATGTATCTGCACTTTTTTCAGGCATTTGTACTGACGGTATCTTAACTTATTAGGAGGGAAACATGAAAAAGATAATCAGCATGATTTCAACACTGGCACTTGTACTTTCATTCACCGCTGCCTGCGGAACCAAGACCACCCCGACAACACCAAGCGCAACCGCTGCGCCTACAACAGCGCCATCCGCTACAACTGGAGGCAAGTTCAAAGCAATCGCCAAGGGGGACATCAAGGTAGGAGTCATACATATCGGTAACCCTGCAGACGGCTCAGGCTATACCTACGCACATGACCAGGGAATAGTTGCAATGCAGAAGGAACTGGGACTTGCAGACAATCAGATTATAAGGAAGAACAACGTAAATGACACCGACCCTACAGCTACGGAAACTGCAGTACGTGAGTGCATTGAAGAGGGCGCCAACGTGATTTTCGCTACAAGCTGGGGATATATGGATACAATGGAAGCTCTTGCAAAAGAGTATCCTGAGATTATCTTCTCACATGGAACAGGCTACAAGAGCAACGGAACTAACATGAACAACTATTTCGGCAGGATCTACCAGGCAAGATATCTTTCAGGCATAGTTGCCGGAATGAAGACTGAGTCGAACCTGATCGGATTTGTTGCAGCGATGGGACAGGATAACTCAGAGGTTACTGGTGGAATCAACGCATTCGCGATGGGTGTATACTCAGTGAATCCTGATGCCAAGGTATACGTTAAGGTAACTAACAGCTGGTACTCGCCAAGCGAGGAGACAAATGCAGCGAAGGCCCTTCTTGCTGAAGGCTGCGATGTCATTGCACAGCATGTTGATACTCCAAACCCACAGCTTGAAGCTGAAAAGGCCGGAGCATTCGGAATTGGCTACAATTCAGACATGTCCAAGGATGCGCCGAAGGCTACACTTACATCTGCTGTCTGGAACTGGGGAGCATACTACACATGGGCTGTAGAGAAGCTTATCGATGGAACCTGGGAAGGTGAGAACTACTATGGCGGAATGAAGGAAGGAATGGTCGACATTTCCCCTCTTAATGAGAGCATAGTTGCACCGGGAACTAAGGAAGCTGTTGAAAAGGCAAGGGCAACAATACTTGACGGTACATTTAACGTATTTGACGGTGTTATAGAGACTAATGATGGAAAGACTGTCGGAGAAGCTGGAAAGACTCTTGATGATGGAACTATAACCGGAAAGATCAACTGGTACTTCAAGACCGTTACATTGAAATAACGAAGCAGGCAAAGTAAGGGGTGGGTCATCTCTCTGGTTTTCGGATACGAAATGAGATGGTCTGCCCCATAATTCTTTTCATCGTCAAATTACAGGACTGGCTATATATGCCAGGGGTCAGAAAGATGGGAGAAAGTATGACAAAAACAAGCGAAACTAATTATGCAATCGAACTTAAGGGAATAACCAAGACCTTCGGCAGTGTTGTCGCAAACAGCGACATCAACCTTACCGTCAAGTGCGGCGAGATACTGGCACTTCTCGGTGAGAACGGTTCTGGAAAGACAACCCTCATGAATATGCTGTCAGGGATTTACTATCCTGACAAGGGCTCGATTTCAGTTGCCGGGAAAGAGGTAACCATCAGCTCTCCAACAGATGCGATAGAGCTGGGCATCGGCATGATACACCAGCACTTCAAGCTGGTTGAGGTATTCAGCGCCATGGATAATATTGTGATTGGAACGAAGGAGAAGCACCTGAAGCGGAAGGTCCTGAAGGATAAGATAGTGGCTATCAGCGAAAGGTTCGGACTTGAGATAGATCCTGAGAACAAGGTATACAATATGTCTGTAAGTGAAAAGCAGACAGTTGAGATTATGAAGGTTCTTTATCGCGGAGCTGAAATCCTGATACTGGACGAGCCAACTGCTGTACTAACTCCTCAGGAAACCGAAAAGCTTTTTACGATCCTCAGAAGGATGAAGGAACAGGGAAGCGCCATAATCATAATAACTCACAAGCTTAATGAGGTAATGGCAATAAGCGACAGAGTGGCAATTCTTAGAAAAGGCCACCATGTGGCTACAGTCATGACCGCAGAGACCAATGAGAAGCAGCTTACAGAGCTTATGGTTGGAAGACCGGTAAGCCTTGAAATCAACAGACCGGAGACAGAGGACCGGAAGCCTATCCTGAAGGTTCTGGACTTGTCTGTAGAAAATGAACACGGCAACCTGGGGCTCAATAATGTGAGCTTCAGCTTAAGGAGCGGCGAGATACTGGGTGTTGCAGGTATAGCGGGAAGCGGCCAGAAGGAGCTTTGTGAGTCTATAGCAGGTCTTGTGGATATCAAGGAAGGGGCTGTCCTATATAACAAGAAGAATATAATCGGTATGAGTCCCGATGAGATCATAGACCTTGGCATAAGTATGAGCTTTGTTCCGGAGGACCGTCTTGGAATGGGTCTTGTCGGATCAATGGGCATGGTTGAGAACATGATGCTGAAGTCCTACAAGAAAAATCCCGGACCCTTTGTTGACAAGAAACCAGCCAGAAAGCTTGCTGAAGAGCTGATCGAGAAGCTTTGCATAGTTACACCCAATGTTGATATGCCAGTAAGAAGGATGTCCGGAGGAAATGTGCAGAAGGTGCTCCTTGGAAGAGAGATTGAATCTAAGCCGAATGTGCTTATAACTGCATATCCTGTAAGGGGTCTCGACATAAACTCCTCATACCTAATATACGACCTGCTTAATGAGCAGAAGGAGAAGGGTGTAGCAGTGCTTTTCGTAGGCGAGGACCTTGACGTACTGCTCGAACTTTCTGACAGGATCATGGTTCTTTGCCATGGTGAGCTTAAGGGCATAGTGGATGCCAAAACCACAACCAAGGAAGAGCTTGGACTTATGATGACGGGGCGCAGCCTGGAAGGAGTGGATTCAGATGAGTGAAAGGACATTGAAAGCCAGTGAGCCGTTCGTAAGGACCGTAAAAAGGGTTGAGAGATCAAAAAGCGGGATTTTCAAGCTCAGGATACTTGCGCTGGTGCTTGCCCTTGTTGCAGGCGGCCTGTTCCTGATGTTCATAGGGTTCAACCCGATAAAGCTATACTCTACAATAATTTCAGGCGCTTTCCGAAGTGAAATGGCAATACAGGCGACTATCAAGATCATGATACCACTGCTGATGGCCTCCCTCGGAGTCACTCTCGCATTCAAGATGAGGTTCTGGAATGTAGGAGCTGAGGGTCAGATTATCATGGGTGCAATATTCTCATCCTACTTTGCGCTTTTCCACAATGACTGGCCGCATCTTCTGCTGCTTGCAGTCATGTTTCTTGCGGGCTTTCTTGGCGGAGGCCTCTGGGGACTTATACCTGCTTTCTTCAAGGCGAAATTCAATACGAATGAGACGCTGTTTACACTTATGCTAAACTACATAGCTCTCCATACGATATCATTCTTAAGGGATGGTCCATGGAAGGACCCTGAATCATCGGGATTCCCCAAAATCGCCAGATTCGTTTCCAATGCACAGCTGAACAAGGTTTTTGGGGTGCAGATAGGCTGGATAATCGGACTTATCCTTGTCGTTATTGTGTTAATATACCTCAAATACACCAAGCAGGGCTATGAGATCAGCGTTGTCGGCGAAAGCCATGCTACAGCCAAGTATGCAGGCATGAACGTACAGAGGATAATTCTGAGGACCATGCTGCTCTCTGGTGGAATAGCCGGCATTACAGGCATGGTACAGTCATCAGGTTCAGACATGACTCTTGCTGCATCTGTCGCAGGAGGAGTAGGATTCACAGCAATCATAATCGCATGGCTTGCAGACCTCAATCCTGTCAGCATACTGGTCATATCGTTCCTGTTCAGTGTTTTGGAGAAGGGCTCAAGCGTAATGCAGTCTACCTATGGCCTTTCGGCTTACTCGGCTGACGTACTGCAGGGCATCATACTCTTCTTTGTACTTGGATGCGAGTTCTTCATACGCTATAAATTCATATTCCGTGGAAAAGGAGGTGGCAGATAATGAATATGTTCCTTAATTTCCTTACAGCTGCAGTATTTGCCGGTACGCCACTCCTATTCGGTACCTTAGGCGAAATCATGAATGAAAAATCAGGCCATCTTAACCTTGGTGTGGAAGGAATGATGGCAATGGGAGCCTGTGCAGGGTTCATGGCAGGCTTCCTGACGGACAGCCTTGCAATTGCAATTGCAGCAGCCTTCGCAGCAGGCTTGGCAGGAGCGCTGATATATGCAGTTCTAACCATCACCTTCATGGCAAACCAGAACGTGACTGGTCTGACTCTGACAATTTTCGGAGTAGGCATTTCGAACTTCATTGGAGAATATATGCTGACAAGCACTAAAACTACCTCCATGAAGCTTCCTGAAAATATCACGCTGCAGCTTGCTAACCTTGATATTCCAGGACTCAGCTCGATTCCGGTAGTAGGAAAGCTGCTTTTCTCCTACAACCCTTTCGTATATCTCGGCATAGTCATTGCGGTGATTTGCGGAATTTACCTCAACCAGACCAAGCTCGGACTTAACCTTAGGGCGGTAGGCGAGAATCCGGGAGCTGCAGATGCAGCCGGAATAAAGGTCACGAAGCTTAAGTACCTCAACGTACTTCTTGGAGGAGGCATCTGCGGAATCGGTGGAGCCTACTGTTCAATGGTAATAAATGGCGGAGTATGGATGAACAACAGTGTCAACGGACTTGGATGGATAGCAGTGGCACTCGTCATATTTGCAGCATGGAGCCCAAACAGGGCAATATTCGGTTCATTCATTTTCGGAGCCTTCAACATCCTGAAATATTACCTTCCGAAGGATATCATTTCAGTTCCCAATGCATTCTTTGACATGCTGCCCTTCATAATAACTGCATTAGTGCTTGTAATGACTTCAATACGCAAAGAGAAGGAAAATTCTCAGCCAGCAAGCTGCGGATCAAATTACTTCAGAGAAGAAAGATAATTTAAGTGTTCGACGAGAAAGAAGCTTGATTAGATTAGCAAATTTCATTATAGGATTTGAGCAAAGGATTTGGATCAGCTCAAGTCCTTTTTTCACAATACCTGGCAATGGCAGCTAAAGCTGTCATGAAAATTGAAATTGACAGTTTGATAATTATTTTGCAATTTTCATGTAAATATTTACATGAGTCATGGGCTCTGTTATACTCATAAAAAGCTGTAAATCAATGCAATTGGGTAGCAGATAAATCTGTTTGGCAGCTATGGAACTAATGAAAGGTGGATAATTGATGTACAGCAAAAAGTCGAAATTCTATGAGAAGATGTCAAACCGGGTTTCCACAGCAATAAGCAGCATAGAGCTGTTCATTTCTGGGCTCCTGGTTATGGCAGTAGTGATCAACTCATTCTTCTTCGTGGTTTCCATGTTCAGGGATATCACGCAGCTCAAGGAGCTTATCAATTACAGCAGTTTCCAGCATTATCTCTCGTACCTTCTGCTCCTTATAATCGCCCTTGAGCTTGCTATAATGCTTATAAGGCACAAGCCAAACAACGTGGTTGATGTCATGACACTGGCAATAGCAAGGAAGATGCTCATATACAACACTGAGGCCTACGAGCTTCTTATCGGCGTAGTGACGATAGGTCTGCTCTTTGCGATAAAGACGTACATCCTCAAGGAGTCCCCTGTTACCGGACATACTCATGATAGTGTACTGGAAGAATCGGAAAAATAATCTGGAATAAAACAACAGATTTGAACTTTTGAGACAGCTATAGTTATCTTCAAAGTAAAATGCTCCCCAAATCGCAGACTAAGCTGCAATTTGGGGAGCATATCATTTATTAGGCTTAATATTGACAGGTTTTGTTAAGAAAGGATGATCTTCCTGACTGTATCCTTCATTCCAGCCACTGGAATAACCAAATCATGCCTTACAGGTGCATCCTTGAGGTCATGTATGGCCTTGGGAATAGCTACTTTAGAGACAGCGTTAAGCTGATTAATCAGAGCGTCATCTGTAATGTCTTCCGGCAGCCTGCCAAGCGCCTTGAGCACAGCTTCAGGGAACTTGTACGGGCTCGCTGTGGAAACTATGACGCATGGTGCCCTGTCACCGGTCTTTTCCACATACTTTTCGTAGCTTCTTGATGCTACTGCAGTGTGAGGATCCATGCAATATCCGGTCTTTTCGAAAACCTTCCTTATCTGGTCCATGGTTTCTTCTTCTGTGGCATATTCTGCAGCATAATCCTTGAAATTCACCATGACCTCAGGAGTAACTGTATAGGTTCCGGAGGTCTCCAGGCTTCTCATGAGCTTAAGGAGCTCTTCAGTATTGTTTGAGGCTGCGTGATAGAGCATCCTTTCAAAGTTGCTTGATATGAGTATGTCCATTGAAGGGGATATTGTAAGTACGAATTCTCTGTTCCTGTCATATGTACCGGTCTCAAAGAAGTCATAAAGCACCTTGTTGTCATTGGATGCGCAGATGAGCTTACCAATAGGCACTCCCATCATCTTTGCATAGTATCCAGCTAGTATATCGCCGAAATTCCCTGTAGGTACGCAGAAGTTGATGGCTTCACCGTATGCGACCTTTCCTCTTTCAACTTCCCTGAGGTATGCCCATGCATAATAGACTACCTGTGGAAGAAGCCTTCCGATGTTCATGGAATTTGCGCTTGAAAACTGGAAGCCCCTGTCATCCATTTCCTTCCTGAGATCTATATCATTGAATAGCTCCTTGACCTTGGTCTGGGCGCTGTCAAAATTGCCCTCTATGGCAACAACGTGTGTGTTTTCACCCTTTTGAGTAACCATCTGGCGTTCCTGTATCGAGCTTACACCGTTTTTAGGGTAGAATACGATTATGCTGGTTCCCGGAACGTCTGCGAAGCCTGCCATTGCCGCTTTTCCGGTATCGCCGGATGTAGCTGTAAGGATCACTATGTCCTTGTCGCTCTTGTTCATGACGGCTGAAGTCTTCATTAGATATGGGAGTATGGAGAGAGCCATGTCCTTGAAGGCTATTGTAGAGCCATGGAAAAGCTCCATGTGGTCAACTTCTCCAACCTTTACTACAGGTGCCATTCCTGGATCATCGAACTTTTCGTCGTATGCTCCATTAATGCAGGCCCACAGGTCATCGGAACTGAAATCATCAAGGTATGCAGACATTATCTCATATGCCAGCTCCTGATAACTCATTTTACCAAGTGAATCAAGGTTTTTTTGAAGCTTCGGGAATGAGACCGGGACGAACAGGCCACCGTCTGCAGCCAATCCCTGAAGGATAGCCATTGAAGGTGTCACGATATTGCTATTATCTCTGGTGCTTTTGAAATTCATAATTTCTCTCCTGTTTCTTTGACAATTTTGAAGTTAATCAAGCTTCGATAAATCTGCTTGTTATAATAATACCCTTTCCATGGAGTTAGTCAACCTTGAAAGCTCTCTGTGTGCTCATTTTACCTGATATTCCTGAAGCCAGGGGTATATTGGATTCGGGAGCATGCGATTAATGGTTTACAGAAACCCGTTACAGTTTATGCGCGCAAAATGACAGTCTGTGCAAAACTGTTAAATATGGTTTTTGAACGTGCTATAGTTGAAAAAAACATATGAGGAAATCATATGAAGAAGAGGGGAAAAGATCAATGGCAGAAACTGCAAAGAAAAGAAAAAAATTGCCCGTAGTTATTGGTGTGACAGCAATAATACTTGCGGCAATCCTGGTATATGGATTCGTGATAACAAAATCCGGATACTGGCTTATAGCGAAATTCAAGCCTGATACAGTTGAACAGAAAGCGTCATTCACATCTGCAGCGGATACGACAAGGGCTATTTCGGACGAAGGCTTCGTGCTCATGCAGAACAATGACAATCTGCTTCCGCTGAAGACTTCAGCTGACAGCAAGATGAACATTAATGTATTCGGTATGAGAGGTGTCCAGCTCGTGTACAATGCAGGAGGATCCTCCGCATCTAACGTTGAGTCTGCAACGAAGCTTGAGGATTCCCTAGCTGGACCAAAGGGTAACTTCAATGTGAATGAAGACCTTCTTTATCTTTACTACAACTACTACAAGAATGGAAAAATATCCATAGAAGAGACAGTAGCACCTGTGAACAGCAGCGCTTCTGAATTCATCGAAAAGCCGAGCAACATAACTGTCCCTGAAGTGCCTGTAAGTGCTTATACAGCTACGACACTCTACAGCGATGGCAAGACGATACTTGACAAGGCTAAGGAATTCTCCGATACTGCAGTGATCGTAATCGGACGTGGTGGCGGAGAGGTCTTCGACTTCACAGTTGAGCAGCTTCAGCTTCTGCCTGATGAGGAAGCCATGGTAGATGCGGTTGCAAAGAAGTTTGACAAGGTGGTACTTGTCGTCAACTCTGCAAATGCAATGGAGCTTGATTTCGTCAAGGACTATCCTTCAATAAAGAGCATAGTCTGGATTGGATATCCAGGACAGTCAGGAATCGACTCACTTTCAGGAATACTGAATGGAACTGTAAATCCTTCAGGAAGGCTGGCAGACACTTGGCTCAAGGACAACCTTGCGAACCCGACCTCAAACAATTATCTTGAAAGAGAAGCAGACGGCAGCTGGAACAAGAACAGCTATCATTATACCAACGCACCTGAAAACAATGGATTCTTCACGAATTACAGTGAAGGCATCTACGTAGGCTACAGGTATTTCGAGACAAGGTCAATGACAGACAGCACTTTCAAATATGATGATGCAGTAATGTTCCCGTTTGGACATGGCTTAAGCTTCTCGAAGTTCGAGAAGGAAATCATGGCGATAAACGAAGAGGACGGCAAGCTTACCGTAAGGGTTTCTGTTAAGAACACAGGAACTGTCGCTGGCAAGGATGTCGTGCAGATTTACTACAATCCTCCATATACAGGAGCAATTGAAAAGGCTACTGTGAACCTGGTTGACTTCAAGAAGACAAACGTCATAGCACCGGGAGCTACTGAATACTATTCGATCACATTCCCGATCGAAGATATGGCTTCCTATGACTACAAGGTAAACAAGAGCTATATGCTTGAGAAGGGCGACTACTCAATAATGCTCAGGGAAAATGCCCATGTGGAGCTGGATTCTGAAATATTTACACTGAGCGATGAGATAATATACAATGAAGCAAATGACGGGAAGCGTTCTACAGACCTTGTGGCAGCAACAAACCTGTTTGATGATGCGATTGGAACAGGAGATTACCTGACAAGGGCATGGGATCCTGCAAGCAGGGCCTTCACAGGACCTAAGGCTGCTGATTACACTGCAACTGATAAGATCTTGGCTGCAATGAAATACACAGTACCGACTGATGCTGAGCTTGGGCTTAAAGCTTCTGACCTTCCTGAATATGGAAAGACGCTGGCTAAGCAGATAGATTTCTCCGAGATGGTAGGACTTGAATATGACGACCCGAAATGGGATGAATTCGTATCACAGCTTACACTTAAGGAAATGAGCGTACTTGCAGGGACTGGAACCTGGCAGATAGCAGGCCTTGACAGGCTTGGAGTGCCTCGTACCCTTACACCTGACGGAACAACAACAATTGGAGCGAGCGTTTACTCGGGTGCAATAATGGGTGCTGACGGAAAGGGAGTAACATATCCAACTCCAGTAGTAATTGCATCAACCTGGAACGTTGATATAGCGAACCTCATGGGGACAAGCGTTGGAAACGAGGGTAAGGCAAATGGATACAGCGGCTGGTACGCACCTGCAATGAATACACATAGGAGTCCATTTAATGGCAGAAACTTCGAATACTACTCTGAAGACGGACTTCTGGCAGGAAAGATAGCCGCGAATGTTGTCAAGGGAGCAAGGGACCAGGGTATGATCACATTCATAAAGCATTTCGCGCTTAATGAACGTGAATCGAATGTAAGGAACTTTATGTTCTCATGGAGCAATGAGCAGGCCATAAGGGAGATTTATCTTAAGCCTTTTGAAATGGCAGTCAAGGAAGGCGGAACTCTCGGAGCAATGTCATCGTTCAACTTCATAGGATACTCATGGGCAGGTGGAAACTCAAACCTTCTCACAGGAGTTCTTAGGAACGAATGGGGCTTCAAGGGACTTGTAATAACCGATGCTAATATTTACCCTCATATGAATCCGATTGCTATGCTCAATGCAGGCGGAAACCTGTCGCTTGATGTCATGGGTGCTTGGACAGGCAAGAACGGACACAATGAAGTTATGCTGAAAGCAACTGAAGATCCTGCAATAAAGATCAGCGTCATAAAGAATCTATATGAGTCAAGCAAGCATATGCTGTATGCAGTCTCCAATACCTGGAAGGCTCAGAAGTAGAACATCAGAAAAATTTCTAAGGACAGGGACTGCCACCCAATAGGGAGGGCAGTCCTGACTATAGGTGAGATATGAAAAATTTAGAACTTATAAGACTAATGACGCTCGAGGAAAAAGCTTCTTTGATGTCCGGTGAGAACTTCTGGATGTCTAAGAAAATTGACAGGCTGAGTATTCCGACCATTTCCTTTGCAGATGGTCCTAACGGCGTAAGAAGCCAGACTGATCAAGTTGACCATCTGGGCCTTAATCCGGGGAAGCCGTCAACCTGCTATCCCACAGCTTCGGCAATGGCCAGCAGCTGGGATACGGAGCTTGCAGAGACTGTGGGTCAGGCGCTTGGGGAAGAGGCTTCAGCACAGGGAATCAACGTGCTGCTCGGTCCGGGACTTAACATGAAAAGAAATCCTCTTTGCGGAAGAAACTTCGAGTATTTCAGCGAGGACCCAATATTAAGCGGAAAGATGGCCGCCGCGTTCACAAGGGGAATTCAGAGCAATGGAGTTTCAGCATGCATCAAGCACTTTGCTGTCAACAATCAGGAGCTTCACAGGATGTCGAATGATTCGGTGCTTGATGAGAGGGCGCTCAGGGAGATTTACCTGACAGGTTTTGAAATCGCGGTAAAAGAAGGGAAGCCACTTTCGGTAATGTCATCCTACAATAAGGTAAATGGCAGCCATGCCAGTGAAAACAGGCATCTTCTTTCAGATATACTGAGAGATGAGTGGGGATTCGAAGGTATCGTTGTGACGGACTGGGGCGGAAGCCATGACAGGGTAGCCGGCCTTAACGCTGGAACCAATGTTGAGATGCCATCATCAGGAACAAACAGCGACATTGAAATCGTAAATGCTGTCAGGTCCGGACTGATTCCTGAGACGGTCCTTGATAGAAGGGTTGATGAATATCTTAGCTTCC
Organism: Youngiibacter multivorans; assembly: GCF_017873395.1. Taxonomy (GTDB): domain Bacteria; phylum Bacillota; class Clostridia; order Clostridiales; family Clostridiaceae; genus Youngiibacter; species Youngiibacter multivorans. Next base: position 84,987 of record NZ_JAGGKC010000001.1, read on the forward strand.
TTAAAGACCTTGGAGTCATGGGAAGCAAAAGTGACGCAAGGACTGCTTCTTCAGGCAAGGATCCGGACTACTTTCATGGCATCGCAAGAAAGGCTGCTGAAGAATCGATTGTGCTTCTGAAGAATGATGAAAGCTTGCTTCCACTTGCAGAAGGCACAAGGGTTGCAGTAATTGGAGACTTCGCTAAAGTACCACGCTACCAGGGTGGGGGATCAAGCAATGTAAACCCTACAAGGGTCGATAATTCAGTGGATTGCATCAGTCTGACAAGCCTTGACATGGCTGGCTATGAGCCGGGATTCAGGAGAAACGGTACGGAAGACAAGGAACTGCTTAAGGCGGCACTTGAGCTTGCAGGCAATGCACAGGTCACCCTCCTTTATATCGGTCTCGATGAGATGAGCGAGGTTGAGGGACTTGAGCGAAGCCACATGAGGATCAGCGAGAACCAGATTTCGCTGCTAAAAGCCCTGAAGGAAGTCAATCCGAATTTGGTCGCAGTTCTCAGCTGCGGCTCCGCTATCGAAATGCCATGGGCTGATGACTGCAAGGCGGTCCTTCACGGTAGCCTTTCGGGTCAGGCAGGAGCCATGGCGATGCTTAATGTAATCACGGGCAGGGTCTGTCCCGGAGGAAAGCTAAGTGAAAGCTATCCGATGAGATATGAGGATGTCTCAACCTGCAAGTATTTCCCGGGAACTGAAAGTACTACGGAGTACAGGGAGTCAATATTCGTCGGCTACCGCTATTTCGGGACTAAGGGCATAATGACAAGGTTCCCGTTCGGATTCGGACTTAGCTACACTTCCTTCGGATACTCTGACCTTATGGTGGATAATGGCGGAGTTACATTCACGATCACAAATACAGGGAATACTTATGGAGCTGAAATTGCACAGCTGTATGTAGGTCTTGAGAACTCTGAGATATTCAGGCCTAAGTCTGAACTCAAGGGCTTCGTGAAGGTAAAGCTTCAGCCTGGTGAGAGCAGAAGGGTCGCGATACCCTTTGATGACAGGACCTTCAGATACTACAATGTAAAGACAGGAAGGTTTGAGATAGAAGCCGGATCATACAGCATACTTGTCGGGGCATCATCTGAAGACATACGCCTGAGGGGTGAAATAAGTAAAGTTGGTACCGGTGCAGAGTCACCATATGTTAGGGCTGAGCTGGAACATTACTACACTGCTGATGTGGAGTCTGCAACAGATGAGGAATTTGAAGCTCTTCTTGGAAGGAAAGCTCCTAAGCCACATTGGGACAAGTCTTTGCCGCTCACAAGAAATGACACAATATCCCAGCTCTACTATGCAAAAAGCGGTATGGCAAGGCTTCTCCACAGGATGATCAGGCACATGAAGCTTAAGGCTGAAGAAAAAAGGAGCCCTGACCTCAACTTGCAGTACATTTACAATATGCCGTTCTATGGACTGGCGAAGATGACAAAGGGTATGCTCAGCATGGAAATGGTAGACAGTCTGCTTATGATCGTAAACGGAAGATTCTTCAAGGGGATGTCAAACCTCATAGGAGGATACTTCAGAATGAGAAGAGCAAAGAAGGATTTCAGAGAAAGCCTGTTGAAGGCAGGAAAAATATGATGAACGATGCATTTCGGAATTTCAAGGAAAGGCATGCAGACCTGTTTGAGTTCATCATGTTCAACGTGTTCAGCAACATCGCAACAATCGTAAACTTTGCAGTGCTGATTTTCAGCAGGAACTACTTGTTTTCGGGACTGTCAGGCACCGCCTTCAGGTTCTGGATCTATGATTATTCCATAAAAAACGGAGGCCTGGCGGCATTCCTATCATTTCTTCTCAGCTTCTTCATAGCCCAGGCAGTTAACTTCGTTGTGCAGAGAAAGATCGTATTCGGAGCCAACAACTCCCTTAGGGGAGCAGTGCCAATATACCTGGTCACCGTACTCGCCGTATATCTTATCTGTCTCTATATCCCCACAGTAGCTTTAGCGCCTCTTACTGGAGTTTTCGGCAGCTTCTGGGCTACAAATCTTACCAACATGATTAACATAATAGTTCAGGTACTGATAATATACCCGGTGCTCAAGTATGTTGTAATGAGGAAGGAAAACTGAAGATACAAACGGACAGCTGAGGCATAGACACTTCAGTTGTCTTTTATGCTATCGGGGAATTGTGCTGGACAATTGCTTATTGATAGTTGCGCAGTAATGGCTTAATATTCAGATATCCGGGTTGATATTTTGCTTAAAACACAGGAGGTGATGGAATGATACGGATAGCTATCGTTGATGACGAGGCTGAAGTAAGGAATATGCTTGAGAGCTGCATAGCCGAGTATTCAAGGACTGCCGGAGTTAAATTCGAGGTCACAGCTTTTAAAGACGGCTCTGAGATCGTATCAGGCTACAGGCCAGTCTATGACATCATATTCCTGGACATACAGATGCCTGTGATGGATGGCATGACAGCCGCAGAAAAGATAAGGTCAATGGATGAGGATGTCATTTTGATTTTCATCACCAACATGGCTAATTATGCCATCAAGGGTTATTCGGTAAATGCACTTGATTTCGTAATCAAGCCGGTACTTCCGTTTGCTTTCTCACAGCAGCTAACTAAGGCCATAGGGCAGATGAAAAAGAAAAAGGATAACTTCCTGGTAGTGCAGCATTCAGGCGGCATAGTAAAGCTCGACCTGGCAAAGGTGACCTATTTTGAGAGCCTCGGGCATAGGATCACTGTACATACTTTGAATGAGGAGTACACCTTCAACGATTCTCTCAAGAACATGGAGCAGAAGCTTCCTGCATCCTCCTTCACGCGCTGCAACAACTGTTATCTTGTCAACCTGGCTCATGTTGAGAGTGTAAACCAGGATATTGCAACAGTAGGCGGGCACAAGCTCAAGATAAGCAGACCACGCAAGGCTGACTTCATGAACGCTCTTGCTGACTATATCGGAGGTGTGCTCAGATGAGCTATCTTCAGTTTTCTGAAATCCCTAGGCTATATACAGCAATTGCTGAGTTCGCAGCCTGCGCCGTGTTCATTCTGGTATTGAGACGCAGGATACGAGGGCTCAGGTTCGCCGTAACAATTGCTGCCTTCGGCATAATCCAGTTTGCAATACAGTACATTGCGGGCTTGCTTCCGATAGCCTTCTGGGTCCCGAGCATGATGGTGGCTGTTGCATCTATGTTTGCATTCATATATGTATGCAGTGATGTTTCGCTGCTTGACGCAGGATATTGCACATCAGTAGCATTCATAGCCGCTGAATTCATCGCAGCCTTCGAATCACAGGTTTACTTTTACTTTGTCCTGCTGACAAAGCATGATTCAATGACAGCCTCAATGATAATAATGGCGGGAGTATATTCGATCCTTTATGTGCTATTTTACCTCATTGTAAAAAGACAGGTTCCCGGAAACAGGAGGCTGGACGTCAACAGAAAGGAGCTCGGGAGTGTTGTTCTTATAACCCTTGCTTCATTTATAATCAGCAACATCAATTTTGCATTCAAGGATGCTGAAATTTTCACTACAGTGGGTGCCGGTATATTCTACATAAGGACTCTTGTTGATTTCAGCGGTCTTACGATGATCTATGCCCAGCAGGAGCAGCGCAAGGAAATGCGGATGAAGTTCGAGCTGGAAGCAATAAACAATGTGCTGTACAGGCAGTATGAACAGTACCAGAGCTCCAAGGAAAGCACTGAACTGATAAACAGAAAATACCATGACCTGAAGCATCAGATAGCGATAATCAGGGCAGAAACAGACGTTGCCAAGAAGGAGTCCTACCTTGTCGAAATGGACAGGGCGATTAGCATGTACGAATCGGACATAAAGACTGGCAACTCAGTGCTCGATACCGTACTTACAGGAAAAAGCATATATTGCAGGGAAAAGGGCATAAACCTGACCTGCGTCGCTGACGGCAGCCTGCTGAACTTCATGGATGTCATGGACATATGCACCATATTCGGCAATGCCTTCGACAATGCAATTGAGGGAGTAGAAAAGCTCGAGGACATGGACAAGCACCTGATAAGGGTTGCGGTATTTTCGAAGAATGATTTCCTTATGGTGAGATTCGAAAACTATTTTGAAGACAGCATAGACTTCGAGGACGGACTGCCGACCACAACCAAGGCAGACAGCGATTATCACGGTTATGGCATAAAGAGTATAATCAGCACTGTCAATAAATACGGTGGCAATGTTACAATAAATACGAGCGACAACTGGTTCATACTCAGGATGCTGATTCCTCTGCCAAATGGTGGTAGTTCAGCTGATGCCCGCTCCGATGCCTGATTTTTGTGCACAAAGATATATGACATAGCAAATCTACGTACTGAGAAAATATATTTATTTAAGTCAAATTTTAATTGAGTTGAGGTTTTGCAAATGAAGCTTTTGTCCATAGCCGTTCCCTGCTACAATTCACAGGACTACATGAGAAACTGCATTGAATCCCTGCTTCCAGGAGGAGAGCTCGTAGAGATCCTTATCGTGGATGACGGATCTTCGGACCAGACCGGAATTATAGCGGATGAATATGCTGAAAGATTCCCATCTATTGTACGTGCGATCCATCAGGAAAATGCCGGGCATGGCGGAGCTGTCAATACCGGCATGAGAAATGCCACAGGAAGGTATTTCAAGGTGGTCGACAGCGATGACTGGGTTGACCTCGACTCGTACATGCGTATTCTCGAAGCAATCAGGATCTTTGTTGAAGAGGAGTCTCCTGTTGACCTTGTAGTCAGCAATTTTGTCTATGAGAAGCAGGGAAACATTATCAACATGGCTATGCGATATAGAAACGCATTGCCGGTGGAGCAAATAATAACCTGGGATGAAGTGAAGAGGTTCAGAAAAGGCCAGTATATGCTCATGCATTCAGTGATATTCAGAATGGATGTACTGAGGGAATCAGGGCTCAAGCTTCCAGAACATACCTTCTATGTGGATAACCTGTTTGTGTATGTTCCCATGCAGTATGTTAAGACGCTGTACTACATCGATGCAGATTTCTACAGGTATTTCATTGGAAGAGATGATCAGTCTGTAAATGAAGCAGTGATGATTAGAAGGATAGACCAGCAGATAAAGGTCAACAGGCTCATGTTCGAGCAGGTGGACCTTGAAAAGGTTGATAATGTCAGGAAGAGAAGATACATGCTCAACTACCTTGAGATTGTGACTATAGTTACATCGATAATGCTGATAAGGTCCGGAACAATAGAAAACCTTAAGAAAAAGCGCGAGCTGTGGCAATTCATCAAGACAAAGAACAAGAATATATACAGTCATTTTCTGAGGGGATTCCTGGGAGTCACAGTAAATCTTCCTGGAAGATTCGGAAGGATCGTATCCATTGCGGTATACAAGGTATCACGAAAGGTAGTGGGGTTCAACTGATGTATGATTATCTTATAGTGGGGGCGGGACTTTACGGAAGTGTGTTTGCCCATGAGATGACAAATGCTGGGAAGAAGTGCCTTGTAATTGACAAGAGGGGCCATATCGGAGGTAACATCCATACCAGTGAAACAGAAGGAATAAATGTCCACGAATACGGGGCACATATTTTCCATACCGACAACAAGGCAGTCTGGGATTATATGAACAGGTTTGCTGAATTCAACCGCTTCACAAACGAGCCTATAGCAATATTCAAGGACGAGGTATACAATCTTCCTTTCAACATGAACACCTTCCACCAGATGTGGGGGATAAGGACTCCTGAGGAAGCAAAAAGGATAATAAAAGAACAGGTAGAAGCTGAGGGGATAATTGAGCCGAAAAATCTTGAGGAACAGGCGCTAAGCCTTGTAGGGCGTGATATCTACGAGAAGCTGATAAAGGGATATACTGAAAAGCAGTGGGGGAAGAAAGCCACCGAGCTCCCTGCCTTCATCATAAGGAGAATTCCTGTAAGGTTCATATACAGCAACAACTACTTCAATGACAGGTACCAAGGCATACCAGTCGGAGGCTATACAAGGATAGCTGAAAAGCTTCTTGAGGGCACCGAGGTGATCCTGAATGCTGACTTCTTCAAGGACCGTGGCAGGTACTCCTCAATGGCTAAGAAGATTGTCTTTACAGGAATGATCGATGAATACTTCGATTATGTGCATGGCGAGCTTGAATACAGAAGCCTGAGGTTCGAGCATGAAATCCTGGATACCGACAATTACCAGGGAAGCGCAGTAGTGAACTATACAGAATTTGAGATACCATACACCAGGATAATAGAACACAAGCATTTCGAATTCGGGACACAACCAAAGACTGTAATAACCAGGGAGTATCCAGAGAAATGGGAACGGGGGATTGAACCATATTATCCTGTCAATGACACAAGAAACGGTGAAATATACGAGAAATACAGGCAGATGGCAGAAACTGAAAATGGTGTGATTTTCGCCGGGAGGCTTGGAGAATACAGATATTACGATATGCACCATATAGTGCAGAGGGCTCTGGAAATGGCAGCTCTTGAAAGAGAATCACAAGCATTGATATAATATTCCGAATTAAAATTCGTCTGTTGGCTTAGCCTGGCAGGCGATTTTCTTCTAATTAGGGGATTCAGGCTTTATAATTATTCGACCAGAGAATCGACCGGAAAGCCGGTCGAAGAAAAATCGTCCAGGTAGCTAGTAGCTATTTCTGATAATAAGTTGGTGGAAAAAAAGCTTGTTGACATGGAGCGTACTCCAGGTGCTATGTTAATGTTAAGAATATTCGCGAATTAACCAAGAGATGTGGGAAAGGAAATGAAGAAATTAGGGTTCGGATGTATGAGACTGCCGCTTTTGGATAAGAGGGACCAGACCTCCTTTGATGTTGAGACCTTCAACAGTATGGTGGATACATTTTTGGCCAGGGGCTTTGAATACTTTGACACCGCGTATACCTATCATGTATACAGGGCTGAAGCTGCTGTCAGGGAATCACTTGTCAAAAGGTATGACAGGGACAGATTCAAGCTGGCTACCAAGATGCCCATGCGTGATTTCAATTCACAGGAGGATATGGAAAGGATATTCACCGAGCAGCTTGAAAACTGCGGTGTAGAATTCTTTGACTATTATCTTCTGCATAATATTGGTGTAACCTCCTATAAGAAGGCTTGTGATTATGACAGCTTTGGCTTCTGCTTAAGGAAGAAGCAGGAAGGCCGCATCCTGAATTTTGGAATATCCTTCCACGACACACCTGAGCTTCTCGATGAGATACTTACGTCTCATCCGGAACTGGACTTTGTGCAGCTTCAGATAAATTATGCGGATTGGGAAAATCCTGGGATTCAGTCAAGGAAATGCCTTGAGGTTGCCAGGAGGCACGGTAAGCCTGTAGTTGTAATGGAGCCGGTCAAGGGCGGTAATCTTGTGAATATGCCAAGTCTTGCTGAAAAGCTTATGAAGGAATATGATCCGGAGGCATCTGTACCTTCATGGGCAATAAGATATGCTGCAAGCCAGAAGGGTGTATTCATGGTCCTCAGCGGAATGAACACAATGGAACAGCTGCTGGATAACACATCTTACATGGCTGAATTCAAGGAACTTAATAAAGATGAGAATGAGATCATAAGGCAGGTCACCAGTATCCTGAATGAGGACACTGCCATTGCCTGCACCACCTGCAGATACTGTGAGAAGGACTGCCCCATGAACATAGCGATACCTGACTATTTCGCCCTATACAACAGCGCGAGCCGGTCAGCAATGAGCAATGAAATCCTGTTCTACATGAACCTTGCGACAAACCACGGAAGGGCGAAGGACTGTATAGCCTGCGGCCAGTGTGAGAGCGTATGCCCTCAGCATCTGCACATCATCGACCATCTGAAGGATGTTTCTGCAAAGTTCGATATTACATTTGCTTTCACTACAAAGAAATAGAAAACAGGAACCTGACCTTAAGATGAAGAGGATCGCATCATTAGCGGGAAAGATTGCAAATGTTGATACTTTGGGTGATAATTGGTTTAGTGGACTGTCCAGATAACCTATAGATCATCAGGACAGTCAGTAGAATCAAGAAGTCGTCTGAAGGATGTGTAGAGTATGTTTACTCCAGTGAAGAATACGAAGGTATATGAGCAGGTAATTGAACAGATAAAATATATGATTGTGAGTGGTGAGCTAAAGAAGGGGGACAGGCTTCCTCCTGAAAGGGAGCTCGTCGAAAGGCTGCAGGTATCAAGGACCTCGGTAAGGGAAGCGCTCAGGGCTCTCCAGATAATCGGCCTTGTAGAGTGCAAGCAAGGCGGCGGCAACTTCATACGCGAGCAGTTTGAAGACAACCTTATAGAGCCACTTTCCCTGATATTTACGCTTCAGGAAAGCAGAAACTCAGAGATTCTTGAGCTAAGAAGGGTGCTTGAGGTAGAGACCGCCTCATTGGCTGCCAAGAACATTTCTGATGAGGACCTTGATACTCTTGCCGAAATCATTAAAAGGATGAAGTCGCATCCCGACGAGCAGGAAAATGTAGTCCTCGACAAGAAGTTCCATTATGTCATCGCCAGGGCTTCAAGGAACAACCTCATCGTAAGCATACTTACAGCTGTTTCATCCCTGATGGATTCCTTCATAAAGGAAGCCAGAGAAGCGATAATAAACAGGGACGAGAACAAGGAGACGCTACTTGAGCACCATGAGAAGATATACGAGGCCCTTGCAGCCCATGATGTGAAGAAGGCTGCCAAGGTAATGGAAGAGCACATGAACATGATAATCAAAAATATGGACCTGTATTAAAAGAGCAATCGTAGAAATAAGGAGATTACTTTTCGATTTGAGAGGTAATCTCCTTTATAATGGTCATTAAAGTTAAATATTTAACAAAGTATATTGCTGATGATAGTAAAAGCGATCTTTGCAAAAAGTTTTTTTGAGGCATGAATTGTATACGGGTGCAGGCAGTTTGCGGTTTCCTGCAATTTGAAATGTAAAAGATTACAAATATTGGGTGTTAAATAAAAAACTATGCTTTAAACGATATCAGCAGTGTGATACTATCATCTCAAGAAATTGGTCATACCAAATGACCATACGACCAAAATTTAAAAGTAAGGGGTTAAGCTATGAAAGTGCTAAGACAGCTCGCGATCATCCTTGGGATTCTGCTTGCAGGTGAGGCTATAAGGTCAGTGACTAAAATCAGCATACCCGGAACTGTCATTGGAATGGTGATCCTGTTCCTCGGACTGATGACGAAGGTAATCAAGCCTGATGACATCGGTATGGTCACAAAATTCCTGCTTGACCATCTGGCTTTCATGTTCGTTCCTGCCGGAGTGGGGCTAATAAGCAGCCTTGACGTAGTTGGAGCAGCGTGGCTGCCTATACTTATGATTGTGGTTATCTCAACTGTTCTGGTAGTCGGCGTAACCGGCTGGACAGTACAGCTTCTGAAGAGGAGGAGAATATGATGGCATCAATCCTTAATACTCCGGCATTTGGAATACTTCTTTCCATTGCGGCATTCGAGATAGGAATCCTGATCAGCAAAAGAACAAAGAGCCCGCTGATGAATCCGCTGCTTGTAGGCATTGTGATTGTGATCCTTGTCCTGATGGGTACCGGTATCCCAAAATCCAGCTATGACCTGGGAGGAAGTTTCATCCTGTTTCTATTGGGACCTGCGACTGTAGTTCTGGCGCTGCCATTATACAGGCAGATCGAGATGCTGAAAAAGGATATGTTTCCAATACTTGCTGGAATACTTGCTGGAAGTGTAACCTCGATCCTTAGCGTTGTGCTTCTCTCAAGACTTTTTGGGGTTGATATTGCAGTGGCAGTATCAATGATTCCGAAATCTGTTACTACAGCGATAGGAATGGAGATTTCGAAGGAGATAGGCGGAATTGTATCCGTATCGGTTGCGGTTATAGTACTGACCGGTATAACAGGAGCAGTTATAGGACCAGGACTCCTTAAGATTTTTCATATTAAGGATGAGGTTGCTCAGGGGGTTGCCATTGGTACAGCATCACATGCTGTCGGGACCTCTAAGGCTATGGAGCTTGGAGAGACACAGGGTGCTATGAGCGGACTTTCAATCGGGATAGCAGGACTTGCGACGGTTATACTTGCCCCATTGCTCATGGGATTGTTATAAGAAAAAGCAAAAAGCATATACGGAGGGAAAAGATGAATATTTTGGTATGTATCAAGCAGGTTCCGGGTTCCACGAAGGTAGAGGTGGATGAGAAGACTGGAGTACTTAAGAGAGACGGTGTTGATTCGAAGATGAACCCATATGACCTTTATGCTCTTGAGACAGCTCTGAGAATCAAGGAAAAGAGTGGCGGAGCGATAACTGCAATGACAATGGGACCAAGGCAGGCTGAGGATGTCATCAAGGAAGCCTTCATGATGGGAGTGGATGAGGGAGCACTGATCTCTGACAGGAAATTTGCAGGGTCTGACGTACTCGCCACATCATATACGCTATCACAGTCTGCAAGGAAGCTGGGGAATTTCGATATCATACTCTGCGGAAAGCAGACAACGGATGGAGATACTGCGCAGGTGGGACCTGAGATGGCGGAGTACCTGAACATTCCTCACATAGCCAATGTAACTAAAATATTTGAGATAGCTGAAGATTCAATAACTGTTGAGATGGACATGCCAAATACCATCGAGAAGGTAAGGGTAAAGTATCCATGTCTACTGACTCTTGAGAAGGACATATTCCAGCCAAGGCTTCCTTCCTACAGGAGAAAGATAGCAACGAAGGACAAGGCAATAAGGACAATAACCTTCGCTGACTTTGAAGACCAGGATGCCAAGAAATACGGCCTTGACGGATCACCGACACAGGTTGAGAGGATATTCCCTCCGGCAGTGAATGGCAAGAGGGAAATGTTCAGAGGTGAATCAAATGATGTTGCAATGAACGTTTCGAGCAAGCTCGTAGAGCTCAAGCTGGTTTAGGGAGGTATGAATTAATGGGAACTTTAAAGGTCAATGACCATCTGGTGACGCCTGAGAACATGGCTGAGCTGATAAAAATATGTCCCTTCAATGCACTTGAGGATAACAATGGCAAGCTCGAGGTCAATGCTGCCTGCAAGCTTTGCAGGATATGCGTGAACAAAGGGCCCAAAGGTGTCATGGAGTTTCTCGAGGATGAGAAGAGACAGGTTGTAGACAAGAGCCTCTGGAAAGGTATTGCAGTATATGTGGATCATGTGGAGGGAGACATCCATCCAGTTACTATGGAGCTGCTTGGTAAGGCGAAGGAGCTTGCGGCTAAGGTGGGCTTCCCCGTATACGCGCTTTTCCTGGGTCATGGAATAATGGATAAGGCTTCCGAGCTTCTCCACTATGGAGCTGACAGGGTATATGCATATGACCATGAGGAGCTGAAGGATTTCAGAATTGAGCCTTATGCTGCCGCTTTCGAGGATTTCATAAATAATGTCAAGCCATCATCGATACTGGTAGGAGCAACCACAATAGGAAGGTCGCTTGCACCAAGGATCGCAGCCAGGTTCAGGACAGGACTTACGGCTGACTGCACCGTACTTGATATCAAGGAAAATACTGACCTTGTACAGATAAGGCCGGCTTTCGGTGGAAATATCATGGCACAGATAAAGACTCCAAATACGAGGCCGCAGCTTGCTACAGTAAGATACAAGGTAATGAATGCACTTGAGAGGTCTGTTGAGGCTCATGGCGATGTGATTGCCTGCAGCATAGATGAAAGCAAGCTTGCTTCAAGGATAGAGGTCCTTGAGGTAAGGCAGAAGGATAAGGAAACAAGCATTTCGGATGCAGAGACCATAATAGCTGTCGGCAGGGGAATTAAGAGCGAAAAGGACATGGAAATGGTGAGAGAACTTGCAGGTCTGCTTGATGCGCAGATAGCAGGAACAAGGCCTCTGGTAGAGTCCGGGTGGCTTGATTCCAAGAGGCAGGTAGGCTTAAGCGGGCGTACTGTCAAGCCAAAGCTCATAATTACACTGGGGATTTCAGGGTCGGTTCAATTTGCAGCAGGAATGAACGGGTCGGAACATATATTTGCAGTGAACAGCGATGAAAAGGCTTCAATCTTCAATATAGCCCACTATGGAATCGTAGGGGACCTGTATGAGGTGCTGCCGCAGCTCATTGAAAGAATCAAGCTTGAGAAGGGAGCATAAAGATGGGATACAAGATTATAGATGATAGAGATTTGGCTTTTCTCAAGCAGGTGCTTGAAGATGAGAGAGTGTATACAGGAGAGGCTATAAGCGAAGACTATAGCCATGACGAGCTTGGCGGAATAAGCCGGATGCCTGAAGTCATGGTTGAGGTCCTCTCCACTGAAGAAGTGTCTAAGGTCATGAAATATGCGCATGAGAACAACATCCCTGTGGTTATAAGAGGTTCAGGAACTGGCCTGGTCGGAGCCTCAGTGCCCATACATGGCGGAATCATGATGAACATGACCAAGATGACAAGGATCAAGGAACTGGATGAAAACAACCTTACCCTGACGGTGGATCCTGGCGTAATGCTTATGGATATCGCCAAGTATGTAGAGGAAAGGGATTTCTTCTATCCTCCTGATCCAGGCGAGAAAACCGCAACTATCGCCGGCAATATCAACACCAATGCCGGAGGAATGAGAGCTGTAAAGTATGGCGTGACAAGGGACTACGTGCGTGGCCTTGAACTCGTAATGCCAAACGGCGACATCATGAAGGTTGGCGGCAAGGTCGTCAAGAACAGCTCAGGATACAGCATCAAAGACATGGTGTGCGGATCTGAGGGAACCCTTGCAGTAATCACAGAGGCTACACTGAAGCTTCTGCCACTGCCCAAGAAAGTCATCAGCCTTCTGATCCCATTCCCGAACCTTGATATGGCGATAAGCACCGTCCCGAAGATAATTAAGTCAAAGGCGGCACCTACAGCCATAGAGTTCATGCAGAGAGAGGTCATTCTTGCTGCTGAGCAGTTCCTTGACAAGAAATTCCCTGACAATTCATCCGATGCATATCTTCTTCTTTCCTTTGACGGCAACAGCACTGAAGAAATCGAAAGAAGCTATGACATGGTTGCTAAGCTTTGCCTCGAGGAAGGTGCCCTTGATGTGTTCATATCGGACACAGATGAAAGGAAGCAGAGCATCTGGTCCGCAAGAGGTGCATTCCTTGAGGCGGTCAAGGCATCCACAACAGAAATGGATGAATGCGATGTATGTGTCCCGAGGGACAAGGTCGCTGATTTCATCAAGTACACCCACGAACTGGAAACTGAGTTTGATGTCAGGATCAGGAGCTTCGGGCATGCAGGCGACGGAAACCTCCATGTGTACGTTCTTAGAGATGACATGAACGATGAGCAGTGGAAGAAGAAGCTGACTGATGTCTTTGAGTGCATGTACAGCAGGGCACGGAAGCTTGAAGGTGTCGTTTCAGGAGAGCATGGAATAGGCTTCGCCAAGAGACCTTACCTTTTCGAACAGTACGATGAATCCTACATCTCTCTGCTAAAGAACATCAAGCTTGCGTTTGACCCAAGGAACATCCTTAATCCAGGAAAGGTCTGCCAGTAGGCAGAAATGGACTGTTGCATCATAAAAATGCAATCGAATGAGACTGCTATACCAAACATTTAAATATGCCAAAAATACTCCAACGCATAAAGAGTTGTTCGTCCCAGCGCTTTATACGTTGGAGTATTTTATATCTTGAATGCAGTATAAGACAGATCGTATCGCTGTTCCTTGCATTTTCAGGACAAGTTAGTGATTTGCAAAAAACGTCAGCGTTTTAAGTGCCATAATCCTATGTGACTTTTATGTTCTAACTTTGTATACAATATACTATAATGGTTATAAAGAAATTACCTAAGGTATGCGATTGGTGCAGGAATGGTGAAGTTATGAAAAAAATCGGTTTGGTACAGACCAAGGATCAGATAGCTGACGTGCTCAGAGAGTATGTCATATCCGGAAGGCTGGTTCCGGAACAGGAAATCGTGCAGGAAGAGCTGGCTGACAAGCTCCAGCTTTCCAGGACCCCGGTCCGGGAGGCTCTTCAGCTTCTGGAGAAGGAAGGCTATCTGGAGAGGCTATCCAACAGGCATATGAGGGTAAGAGCAATCTCACACGATGAGATAGCCAAGGCTTTCAAGATCATAGCGGGAATTGAGTATGAGCTCATGGATATCATACTTGTCAGGGATATTGATATATCTGGATTGAATGAGAGCTTTGGCAAGTATCTGAATTCCTGTGACACAGAACTGATGCATCAGGCAAGGGTGTATGAGCTTGAACTGCATAGGGCAGTTTCTGAGATTACCGGCTATGGATATCTCGCAAACCTTCATCAGAGGCTTCTTGCAGGTTATCCGGGATATGTGATCATGAAGTCAGATAAAGGACCGGCAGGCCGGGTGAAGAGCGTGAAGCGAATTTTGGAATCTCTCAGTCTCAAAAGAAGGCCTGAGCTGAAGGCTGCTGTCGAGGAGTATTATTCTGATCTGGCTGAGTGCTATGCTAAGTAAACCAGGATGTGAAAAACAATAAAGCTGGTTAGGACGCAGACAAGATAGAGGTATATGTCGTTATTGCGGCGGTTCATTACAAGAAATAGCAAGGGTGCTTATGCTTTCCTCTTAAATAAAGAGTTGTATATGAAAGGACCTCACTGCCAAAGTTTGGCAGTGGGGTCCTTTCTGTTCAAAGCTCGAATGTACGTGTTCTGAAGGCCTCCATCATCTCACTTGTAAGGCTTATCTTGAGCTCAGCTGGTGGGATATCTTCCCTCTCCATCCAGACTCCAAGTGCAAGCTCATCCTCCTCGATGGTTATCTTGTCGTCGCCATCAAGTTCTGCGTAAAAGCCTACAAGCAGTGTGTCGGTAAACGGCCAGGGCTGGCTTTTGTAGAATCTGAGATTCTTTACCTTAAGCCCCACCTCTTCAAAAACCTCTCTTTTCACAGTCTGTTCAAGGGTCTCGCCAATCTCAGCAAAGCCTGCAACGAGGGCATAGTTGGCATATGCACGTCCGGCATACTTTGTAAGGAGCAGCCTGTTACCATCATGCACACCAACTATTACACAGGGTGATATGGTAGGGTAGATCTGAAAGCCGCAGGACTCGCAGTAAAGCATGCGTTCCTTGTCCGAATGGGTCATTGGCTTTCCGCATCTGCTGCAGAATCTATGGTTTGCATACCAACGGTTCAGCTGCCATCCTACAACACCTGCGAATGAACGCCAGTACTTCGGTTCAGTCCTGAATCTGCTGGTACTTACATACGTCCAGCCCTCCACTGAATCCAGTCCTTTTTCATCGGTCAGGTAGTAGTTGATGTCATCAATGCTGAAGAGGAATGTGGCATTCTCCATGAGGTGAGTATGACCTGCCTCGAAATCAAAGAATGAAGGGTACCACAGCTTATCCTTGTCTTCTCTTACAAGAACCTTGTCACCCTCATATGAGAGGAAAAGGTCTGTGGATTCTGGCTTCTTGTTCTTGTAGTTGTTGTCGAATATTCTTGGCTCTATATCCTGTATCATGATAAAACACCTCATCAAATTTATATCTGATTTCATTATACAGCTTCATTCTAACAGAACCATGAAGCTTAACCAACAGAATATCACCTGATGTGAGCTTTCGTGTAATCTTATGTGGATAACTTCAGTAAGGCTGGGGATTATCCAGCGTTTTTCAGCCGCTTTTGATGGAATTGAGGAGGTGATTGGCGGCCGAGGAAAAGGAAGGTCAGGCAAATCAGCATGTCAGGCCGAACCTGTTCGGTGTCGGATAAGTTGACGCAATAAATGGCAAATCGTTGCTTTTTGCGACGAAACATATTGATGAATCTGTCAAATGGCCTGATTTCAGGTCTTTTTTTTATTGGCATGGATATTGCTAAATAGGAATCGTCAATGTAATTGTTTACTTCAAAAAACAAGGAGGGAAAAATGGAAAGATTAGCAATTATGGGAGTCGGATCGCTGGGAACAATACTTGGAGCCCACATAGCACAATCGGGAAGAAAAATCGACCTGATAGATGTCAACAGGGAGCATGTGGATGCGCTGAAGAAGAATGGCGCAAGGGTGATAGGGCAAAAGGAGATGCTTGTTCCGGTTAATGCAATGACACCGGACGAGATGGAAGGAATCTACGACCTGGTATTCTACATGACCAAGCAGACGTACAATGAAGCGGCGTTTGCACAGCTGAAGCCGCATGTGGGGGAAAAGACGATTATCTGCACTCTGCAGAACGGACTTCCGGAAATAGCGGTAGCTGAAGCTTTCGGTGAAAACAGGACTATGGGTGCACCTGTAGGCTGGGGAGCAACGTGGGTTGAGCCCGGAGTATCAAGGCTCACTACAGAAGTCCAGGACATGTTCTTTACACTTGGAACCGTAAACGGGGAAATAACTCCTGAGGTATACGAGATCAAGGAAATACTTGAGTGCATGTGTCCGGTTGAGATCTCGACGAACCTCATGGGTCTGAGATGGGGAAAGCTGCTTATGAACGCTACGTTCAGCGGAGTATCAACAGCGCTTGGATGTAAATTCGGGGATGTCATGGAAAATGACAAGAGCTTCAGGGTGATTCAGGTAGTAGGGAAAGAATGCATCGATGTAAGCAGGGCAGCAGGAATCAGGATGGAGCCATCCCATGGATTTGACTTTGACCAGAGGCTGGATTACTGGGATGAACCGAGCAGGCTTGAGGCGGAGAAGGCATACAGGTTCTTCTGGAGACCTCACCTTGAGCTGGTGGCAAGCATGCTGCAGGACCTTCAGAAGGGCAGGAAGTGCGAGATCGATGCCATAAATGGAGTAGTCTGCGAGACTGGTAGAAAATTCAATGTCCCTACCCCCATGAATGATAAGGTGGTTGAAATAGTAAAGAAGATTGAAAACGGAGAACTGAAGTATGAGTTCTCAAATCTGGATCTCTTCGAGGTCTAGTCGGAAGATAAGTGAAATAACCTTAGGAGGAAAAAATGAGGACAGCAATTTTGGGAGCAGGCTCCCTTGGAACAATAATGGGAGCGGTTGTATCGAAGAATGGCGGAGATGTGGTGCTGGTTGATTCATACAAGGAGCATGTGGACGCACTTAACGAGAAGGGTGCAACTGTAACAGGCTATCTTGACCTGAAGAATATACCCGTAAAGGCAATCACACCAGATCAGATGGACGGCATTTATGATGTGGTCATAGTGCTTCTTAAGCAGACTGCTAATGCGGTAGCGCTAAGAAACCTTTTGCCATTTATAGATGAGAACAGCGTAGTTTGCACATTACAGAACGGAATACCTGAGGAGGCGGTAGCGGAGATAGTCGGAAGCGACAGGACAGTTGGTGGAACAGTTGGCTGGGGCGGCGGATGGATAGCACCTGGAGTATCACAGCTCTACACAAAGCCTGAACACATGAGGATTGAGATCGGCAGCCTTGATGGCGCAATCACTGAGAAGCTTAAAAGGGTTGAAGCGTTCCTGAAATTGGCGGGAGACGTGGAGATCAATACTAACCTGCTGGGTATCAGGTGGTCAAAGCTTCTGATGAACAGCGCATTAAGTGGAATGTCAGCAGCTCTTGGTTGTACCTTCGGAGAGATAATCGACGATGAGAAGGCAGTCAGATGTGCAGCTCATGTTGCTGATGAGCTTATCAGGGTAGCTGACCTTAAGGGAATAGGCCTTGAAGTTATAATACCTGGAAAGGACTTCAATGAACTGAAGTTTGATGACGAATCCGGAAGAGACCATGCGGTGGAATTCCTGAGAGATGTATATTCGGTCCACAGACCTCAGAAGGCCAGCATGATGCAGGATATGGAAAAGGGAAGACCCTGCGAGATTGACTACATCAACGGGATAGTTTCACAAAATGGCGACAAGTTCGGACTTGATACACCATTCAATGACCTGATCGTTAAGATAGTCAAGGAGTTTGAAGCGGGTGAAATACCATTCCCGACAATGAAGAACCTTGAGAGATTCACGGTACCTAAGCTTTAATCTGGCGATTTCAATTGATTTGGCTCATAATAATAAAAAGGAAAGAGGGATACAGTGTTAGGAATAATCGGACTTTTGATAGCAATCTTGATTCTTGCGGTGCTCGCCTACAAGGGAGTAGGAGCACTGCCGCTTACTATAGTAGCAGGTATGGTTGTCATTCTTACAAACGGCATGGGCATATGGGAGTCATTTTCGGAATTCTACATGACCGGCTACCTGAACTTCTTCAAGAACTATTTCTTCATTTTTGCAGCATCCTCACTTTATGCAAAGCTCATGGAAGAATCAGGCGCAGCCATAGCCATAGGCTACAAGTTCGTTGACTGGTTCGGATCAAAGAGGGCAGTCCTCATTGTATATCTGATTACCGTAGTCCTTACCTATGGCGGAATAAGCCTATTCGTAGCCATATTCGCTGTAACACCTATAATCATGGTACTCTTCAAGGAGGCTGACATACCGAGGAGACTCGCAATCGGAGCATTTGTTGCAGGATCGGCAACAGTCAGTATGACAGCAATGCCAGGTACTCCTGCGCTCACAAACGTCATACCTACAAGATTCCTTGGAACATCAATCACTGCTGCTCCGACACTTGGAATAGTTGCGACTATTATGATGTCTGTAATGATCCTTGTATATCTCAAGTGGGAAGAAGGAAGGCTCAGAAAGCTGGGAGAGCATTTCTCCTATATTCCTGGAACTGACCACACAATGTATGAAGTGGACAGGACAACTCTTCCATCGGCAACAATGTCATTCATTCCGCTGGTTATAGTTGTTGGAATGATAATAGGGCTCAAGGGAGTTATACCTACCGCCACAGCGCTTATAGTACTTGCAATGCTTACAGCATCAGCAGTAGCACTTGCTTTCTTCTGGAACAGGATAAAGGACAAGAAGACTACGATAAACACAGGTCTTGGCGGTGCCATAGGCGCCATTGCAGGTCCTTGTGCGGTCGTCGCATTTGGAACACTCGTGCAGAAATCTCCAGCATTCATCGACGTGGTTGCCTGGATCAACAGCTTCCAGATGAACCCTTACTGGACTGGAACCCTTGCTACAGCAATAATATCCGGCGTAACAGGATCATCATCAGGCGGAGTTACAATAACTCTCCAGACCTTTGCTGAACAGTTCAAGGCGTCAGGCGCAAATCTTCCGATACTTCACAGGCTTATCTCGATTGCGGCAGGAAGCCTTGACTCACTTCCACATTCCAGCGGACTCTTCATCATGTTCAGCTGGCTTGGTCTTACACATAAGGAAGGCTACAGGTTCGTTGGAGTCGTATCGGTAATCGTGCCACTTATAACCTTTGTCATACTTACAACTGCTGTCATTGCAATGGGACTTTAACTAGGGTAAATTGAAAGATTCTGAAAGGCTTAACGCCGATCAGAATCTTTTTTATATACTTATCTCATTATGCTTATCAGGATATGCTGATAGGACCAGGATATACTAAGAGATTTTGATGTTTTGCCCGAAGCCCGGCATCAGTCTATGCCATGCTTCTTCATCTTGTCATAAAGTACGCTTCTGTTTATCCCAAGTGCTTCTGCTGCCTTTGTCTTGTTGCCCTTCGATGTAAGGAGTGCTTTTATTATCAGTTCTTTCTCTGCCACATCCTTGAAATCATCCAGTGTCTTAGGGACTTCAGGAGCTGCTGGATTCTCTCCGTTCTTGAATATCTTCTTCATCAGGAATTCGAAGTCATCAACCTCGAGAATTCCGATCCTTTTCATCACAGATGCCCTTTCGATGACATGTTCCAGTTCACGGATGTTGCCCGGCCAGCTGTAGTTCCTGAAAAGCTTCAATGCAGAGCTGTCAATACTTGAGATACCTAATCCATGGGTCCGGTTGATCTTGTCTATGAAGAGCTCGCATAGTGCAGGGATATCCTCATAGCGCTCCCTAAGGGGAGGAATGCTCAGCTCAACTACATTGATCCTGTAGTAAAGGTCTTCCCTGAACTTTCCTGTTCGTACAAGCTCCTCGATGTTCTGGTTTGTGGAGCTGATGACCCTTACGTCTATCTTGATTGTCTTTAGTCCGCCTACCCTCTCTATCTCACGTTCCTGAAGGACCCGCAGCAGCTTTGACTGGAGCTCCAGGGACATCTCACCGATCTCATCAAGGAGTATGGTACCGTTGTTTGCATTCTCGAACTTGCCTATCTTCCCACCCTTCACAGCTCCAGAAAATGCACCATCCTCATAGCCGAACAGCTCTGATTCAAGAAGGTCCTTGGGTATGGCAGCACAGTTTATCTTGACGAACTTGTTCTCATAGCGATTGCTCAGCATATGGATTGCATTCGCGAATACTTCCTTGCCTGTTCCGGTTTCTCCGGTAATAAGGACTGAAACCGGAGAGTCAGCAATCTTTTCCACAACTGATTTTAGCTTCTGCATTGAAATTGAGTTGCTGGCTATTGAATCAATTGAGTAGATCTCTTTCCTCAGCTTCTTTATTTTACTTTTATAAACAAGGTTTTCATTCCTCAGCTTTTCGATGGTTTTGCTCATCTCATCAACTTGTTCCATGCCAAATGTGAAGTTAGAAAGTGCACCCAGAACTTCACCTTTGTCATCCCGAATGAGTATCCTGTTGCAAAAGGTAAGGTCGCCATTTCTCAGTACAAAAACATCACCTATTATCTCTTTACCAGTTTTCAGGACATATGGGAGTTTCGAATTTGGAATTATCTCAAGTATAGGTTTGCCGATATAGTCATCATCATAAATCCCAAGCAGTTCCTTATAGGACCTGCTGATGAAGACTACGTTTGCATTCTCGTCCGTAATTATCGACAGCGGCATCGAGTTAACAGCATGCTTCATAATGTTTTCAATCTTTTCCCTTGATAGATCCAAACCTTTTACCTCCCATGAAAACGAAATCAATTAAAAGTATAACACTACTTTCATGCAAATATACAATTGTGAGGAAATTAACAGTATTTGTTTTTTGTTGGCGCACTAATTGAAGGAGTGTTGTCTTGATATGCCACAATTATTGTCTTGAACTGTCGGATTGGGATACATAATTTTGTCGGTTGTCTTAAAAATTCACTGGGAACACTACAATTGCAGGGATTGGGTGTTTGGCATGGATATTGCTTTATAGGTATTGAGATAAATCATGCACAGCAATGAAGCTGATGCAAAAATACATAACTGAGAGGAGATTAATATGGGAACTGAACTCAAGAACAAGGTAGTCATAACTGCAGCGCTTACTGGTGCTGTTACCAAGAAGGAGCTTAATGAGGCAATACCGCTGACACCGCATGATATAGCAGAGGACGCATATGCATGCTGGAAGGCTGGAGCATCAGTCGTTCATCTTCATATGAGGGATGAGGACGGCAATGGGACAATGGACAGGGAAAGGTTCGCAGAGACAATAAGGCTTCTCAGGGCTCATGAGGACTGTGATGTGGTAATATGTGCGACCTCGTCGGGAGTAACCACATACAGGGCAAATGAAGATGAAAGGATGGAGCATTTCAAAACAATACCTGAAATTGAACTGGGATCCTACGATGCCGGATCTATGAATTTTGGAGGGGCTTTCCTTTTCGACAATAACCCTCAATTCCTGGACAAGCTTGGAAAGACATATCTTGAGAACAACGTTAAGCCGGAGATTGAGATATTCGACATGGGCATGCTTAGCAATGTTGAGTACCACCTCAAGCAGGGCACGCTTGTAGGTCCTCAGTACTATCAGCTGGTGCTCGGTGTAACAGGCGGAATGAAGGCGACAGTTGAGAATCTCGTATATCTCTACAACCATCTTCCTGCAGGCTCCGTATGGTCAGCATTCGGAATAGGGACAGGTCACATGCCGATAATGTATGCTACACTGGCGCTTGGCGGAAACATAAGGGTTGGGCTTGAGGACAACGTCTACTATTCCAAGGGAGTCAAGGCTACAAATGTAATGCTGGTAGAGAGAGCGGTAAAGGCTGTAGAGGTGTTCGGCAAAGAAGTGGCTACATCATCTGAGGCGAGAGAGATCCTTGGATTGAAGCAACTGGAGAGATAGGACCAGACATTCTATTGGTGAGTGATCTGGCATAGCATTGTAAAAAAGTGTCTCATCACTGGGACACTTTTATAATAGCTATAGAATTGTATAGAGTATTTCGAATTTGAGTTTATGGGAGCAAGAGAAGCATGGAATGGAAGGAAGAATATCATAAAAAGCTGAAGACCGCAGCTGAGGCAGTGAAATGCGTAAGATCCGGTGACCGGGTTTTCATAGGCGCAGCGTCCAGCATAGCACAATCCTTAGCAGATGCCCTTTATGAAAGAATGGATGAACTCAAGGGTGTAACGCTCAGTGGAGCACTTATATTAACTCCTCAGAAGTGCTTCGAAAAGAGTGCAAAGGGGCACTTCAGCTTTTCCACCTTCTTTATGGGACCGCAGGAACGAATAGGCTTTGAGAACGGGGTAGTTGAATACTGCTCCATCCATCTGAGCAGGATTGACCATTGGTGCAGGACAGTAGCAAGACCTAACATTGCTTTCCTTGATGTGTCAAAGCCAGATGATGAAGGATATGTAAGCTTTGGAGCCACAGGTCCGGCACTTTTTAGCAGTATTATTGAAGCCTGTGAAACCATAGTCCTGCAGGTAAACGACAGGACTCCTTATGTCTATGGCCAGGAAAGCCGCATGCATATAAGTGAGGTAGACATCATTATCGAGACCAGCCATCAACAGCCATTTGTCAGAGACTCTGAGCCAAATGATGAGGAGAAGGCCATCGCCTCACATATCATAAGCCAAATACCTGACGGTGCTACTATCCAGCTTGGAATAGGCAGGATAGCAGGTGCTGTCGGATACGGGCTTGGAAACCACAGGGACCTTGGAGTACATACTGAGCTCATGACTGATTCAATGAAGTACCTTTATGAAAAAGGCGTTATAACGGGTAGAAAAAAGAGGCTGCTGCCGGGAAAGATGACAGCATCCTTCACATTTGGCTCACCAGAGCTGTATGACTTCCTGGACAGAAATAATGACATGCATTTCGCCCCTTATACCTACGTGAACAATCCTTACACAATAGCCCAGCTCGATGACTTTATGTCAATAAACACTGCGCTTATGGTTGACCTGACAGGACAGGTCTACTCTGAATCTCTTGGAACAACGCAATATAGCGGCACCGGAGGTCAGCTGGATTTTGTCCGCGGAGCACAGATGTCAAAAGGCGGGAAATCCTTTATCGCTCTCTCCTCATCGGTAGATAGCAGGAAGCTAGGGAAAACCAGCAGGATAGTTCTGTCTGCTCCTGCGGGCACTGCAGTAACCACTCCAAGGACCGAAGTCCAGTATGTGGTTACAGAATTCGGGTGTGTTAACCTAAAGGACCTGACGATGCAGAAGCGGGCTCTGGCGCTTATAGAACTGGCACATCCTGACTTTCGTGAGGAACTGATTGAACAGGCGGTTAAGTCGGGTCTTCTGGTTAAAGGGTGATTCGGACAGCTTACTGACTATGAATATTCAGGGAGATTTATTTGGCAAAGGGGTGAAAAAATGGATTCAGATATAAAGGTTGCATTGGTTACTGGTTCAGGAAGAGGCTTGGGGAAGGCAATCGCATTGAAGCTTGCTTCTGAAGGAATAGATATTATCGTGAATGATATGGATGCAAGGACGGCTATGGAGACTGCTGACGAGATAAGGGCATTGGGTAGGAAGGTGCTTGTATCGGGTGCAAATGTTGCGGATGCGGTCCAGGTTGAAGAAATGTTCGAGGATATCAATGAATGCTTCGGAAGACTGGATATTCTTGTGAATAATGCCGGTATAACCAGGGACAGCACGTTCCTGAAGATGACATCGGAGCAGTGGCATCAGGTTCTTGATATCAACCTGACAGGAGTGTTCAACTGCACGAAGCCTGCTGCGATTATGATGAAGAATGCTGGTAGCGGTAAAATTGTGAACCTGTCTTCCATTGCAGCCCAGAACGGAAACATCGGTCAGGCGAACTATTCGGCTACAAAAGCTGCTGTCATAGGAATAACAAAGACGCTTGCTAGAGAACTTGCGGTGTATAATATTAATGTAAACGCAGTTGCACCAGGACTAATTAGGACTCCGATGACTGATGCGATTCCTGAAAAGGTCATGGCAATGATGATTGACTCCATACCTCTTAAAAGGGTAGGGAAGCCTGAAGACATAGCCAACCTTGTCAGGTTCCTCACTTCAGAAGACTCAACATATATTACAGGTCAGGTCATAGGGTGCAATGGCGGCTGGTACATGTAGCATTCGTCTAACAGGGGGGGGGAAAATCAATGAAGGAAGTTGTTATTGTCAGTGCTTCAAGGACACCAATAGGAAGCTTCATGGGTGCTTTTTCTGATGTACAGGCTAAGACTCTTGGTGCTGTGAGCCTAAGGGAAACAATCAGAAGGTCGGGAATTGATCCGAGGATTATCGATGAAGTGATAATCGGAAATATCAGCGGGACTGACCCCAAGGGCAATCCTGCAAGGGAAGCGGCACTTGATGCCGGGGTTCCAATAGAGGTACCCGTTTTCACAGTCAACAAGAACTGCGCATCCAGCATAAAGAGCGTATCCCTGGCTGCTGCATTGATCAAGGCCGGAGAGGCTGACATAATGCTTGCTGGTGGTATGGAAAACATGACCAGAATTCCCTACATAATTAGAAATGCCCGCAAGGGACTCAGAATGGGTAAGGACACCATAGATGATCTCTTGTCAGACCTTCTTGAGGGAATGGGAATGACAGCAGAGCGGCTTGTGGAAATGTATAATATCAGCCGTGAGGAGCAGGACAGGTTCGCTTATTCCAGCCAGATGAAGGCGGCTAAAGCCATGGAATCGGGAGCTTTCGATGATGAGATAATTCCTGTGGATGTAATCACCAGGAAAGGTACTGTCACAATATCAAAGGATGAGGGTGTAAAGCCGGGCACTACGCTTGAAGGACTTGCAAAGCTAAGGGCTACCTTCAAGAAGGATGGAACTGTGACTGCCGGAAATTCATCAACAATAAATGATGCAGGCGCATCGGTGCTTCTGATGAGCGGTGATAAGGCAAAGGAGCTTCAGCTTAAGCCCATGGCTAAAGTTGTAGGCTGGGCATCTGCAGGCTGTGACCCGGACATCATGGGAATCGGACCCGTACCTGCAACCAGGAAGCTTCTTGATAAGACTGGAATGAAGCTTTCTGACTTCGGACTTGTAGAGCTTAATGAGGCGTTTGCTGCACAGAGCCTTGCGGTACTCCGGGAACTTGATTTCGACATTGACAAAGTTAACGTAAATGGCGGAGGAATTGCCCTTGGTCATCCTACTGGAGCTACAGGGTCTGTACTGATAACAAAGCTCATATATGCAATGAAGAAACGCAATGTGGAAACAGGCCTTGTCACACTTTGCATTGGCGGAGGCCAGGGCATGTCCATTGCGATTGAGAACATGTAACTAGCTATTTTGGCTGTCGAACATTATGTAGTAACAGCATAATTACTGGGGGGCATTATGAAGAGGAAAATTGCAGTGATCGACGCTACCAGAGTTTCGCTGGCGCCTGTAGACAATACAGTGGCGTCACTATATCCTGAGCTTGATGTGATCCACCTCATGGATGAGGGGATGTCTGTGCTTGCAAAGGAAGAGGGCAGGATTTCTGGAGCGAATCTTTCCAGAATGGTTTCACTTATAAATCGGGCGGAGAGTCTGGGAGTTGAGGGAATACTTCTCTCATGCACCATATTTTCCCCTTATATTGAGATCCTAAGGTCATTTGCTGACATACCCATAGTTGCTGCTGATGTTGCGATGTTTGAAAAGGCAGCGACGGACTACAACAATATTGGCGTGGTAATTACCTTCCAGCCTACAGTAAAAAGCGTATCAGCGGTACTTGAGAAGTGCAGAGAAAAGGGAATGGAATTCAATGCTGAGATAAGGGTAGCCGAAGGCGCATTCTCTGCGCTTGCTGGAGGAAATGAAGACGAGCACAATAGGCTTGTCTCCGAATGCGCAAGAAGCCTTTCTGAAACCTGTGATGCAGTGGTCCTGGCACAGATGTCCCATATGCGTGTCGTTCCATTGCTTTCTGACCTCAAGGTTCCATTGCTAACGAGTCCGCCTGTCAGTTTGAGGCTGCTTATGGATATGATTGAAGAGAGAGAAGTCTGACCAGAACAGAAGGGTAGCTTGAATAAACTTAAAACTTCATAGAATTGCAAAGAATCCCGAAACGAGCATTAAAATAAGCTTGCTTCGGGATTCTTTTATAAGCTCATTTTGCTATCTTGTCTCAGACCTTACAACTTTAGCAAACCATAAAAGAGATTTGTGGTAAATCATGCTAGAGACTTGCTGTGGAATGCTAAAAATTTCTAATGTATCAGAGGGATGACAATTTTAACATCAATGTAATGTGCCATTAGAATTGTTTTTGGAATTACAAATCCAATATTGGTGGTATAATTTACTGGTCGGAAAAATGAAATTGGAACTGAGGAGTTAGTATGAACAAGAAAGATATATTGGAGCTTAAAAGAAGGCTTAAGAAGGATTACTGCACGTTCAGCAAGGTTTGCGGCTGCTATGTCAATGGAGAGAAGAATATCATACTCAAATTCCGGGAGAACTTCCTGAATCTTGAGGAGGCTGAGTACCATAAGTACCTGGATATCTCTAACAAGGTGCTTTCCGGGACTGTTGGAAACAACCTGCTAGAGCTGAATTTCCCGATTGGAGGGGCTGATTCCAATGAGAGGCAGATTTCGCTGATGCAGCTTAAGAACAGCCAGCTGAAGGATGATGATATTCTGGACGAGTTCTACCAACTGGTAATTGAAAACTATGAGTATACAGGCAACTTCATCATCCTGATCTACCATGACAGGTATGATGTCATGACCAGGACAAAGGACAACATCAAGCTCGATGAGTCCGAGGAGACTTTTGAATATGTGCTTTGTGCGATTTGCCCTGTCACACTTACTGACCCGGGACTTAGCTACTCGGATGCTGAAAACAGGATCAAGGCGCGCCACAGGGACTGGGTTGTGGATGTACCAACAAATGGCTTCCTGTTTCCTGCATTCATAGACAGAAGCTCGGATGTAAACTCTGTTATCTACTACACGAAGAATGCCAAGGACCCGCATCCGGAGATTATGGAGACTGTGCTTGGATGCCCTGAAAAGCAGACTACAGCCATTATAAAGGATTCTTTCCATGCGATGGTTGTTGATGCCTTCGGTGGTGATGATGAAAAGGGTGATTTGGTGTACCTGGAGCTTCAGGAAAACATCAATGCCATGGTTGAGGAGTTCGATGCAAACTATGGAGATACCGACGCCGATCCGATTACCCTGACTGCCAAGGATATCCAGGAACTTTTGGAGGATTGCGGAGTTTCTGGAGAAATTGCAGAAGAACTTGAAAAGGCATTCTCGGAGTATTTCGAGGATGGATTCCCTTTGGCAGAGACTCTGATTGATAATAAAGCCCTTAAGGCAAATGAGCAGAGGAAGAAGGAGGGCAGGTTAATCAAGCAGGTTGAGACTCTACAGGGAAAGCTTGAGGAAATGAAGCAGATGACTGAAGATGTGGAAAGGTCAGAAGACGTTGGACAGGCTGAAACTGTCCAGGATGCTGCCATTTCTGAGTTTGATATTGTGCTTCATGTTAACCCGGAGAAGGTACCATACATCAAGGCCAGGGTGATTGACGGGCAGAAATGCATTATAATCCCTGTTAATGATGAGGAGCAGGCTACAGTAAACGGAAAGACTGGCCTGATATAGGAACAAGGAGATGCAGATTTACTTCCATTGAAAGCAGTTTCGCATCTCCATGTTTCAGTCAGGATAATTCGGATGATTCAGTGCTGTGTGCATTAAGTAAAACTATTAGCCTGGTGGAGGCATTCCCTCTCGTATGCATCCTGAACTTCCCTGATTATAGTGGATTCATAATAGAGCGTGTCGTTCAGTGACTTTAGCTTCATGATACCCATGATGCTGTTTGTAAGGAAAGCGCTGTCTGCTGACATTAGGTCTGCTTCAGTGAACCTTCCCTCAATGACGGTGAAGTGGTCTATGACAAATCTCCTTACGATACCGTCAAGCAGCCCGCAATCTAGGGATGGTGAAAATACTTTGCTCCCTTTTATGAAGAAAATATTCGAAAAGCTGCCTTCAGCAAGGAACCCCTGGGTATTCAGGAACAAGACTTCATCGAATCCGGAACCTAAGAACTTTTCATGCTCCAATATATTATCCAGGTAATTCAGGGATTTCAAATAGACAAGGGGTGAGGTCTCGTTTCTCCTGACTGAGCTTATTGCAGCACTGAAGCCATTCGTATAATGCCCTTCGGTATATCTGCTGCTTCTTGTTGTGAATAGGGTGTTCTTTTCGGTAACCATAAGCTTCAATACGCTGTTTGTACATTGAAGCCTTTGAGCTGCATCCAGTACCTCAACCTTGCTGATTGACTTATCAATACCGATAGTTTTTAGACTTTTGTTTATCCTGTCCAGATGTTGCTGGAGGAAAAGAGGCTGGTCCTTTACAAGCATGGTCTCAAACAGACCTCTTCCAAAGCAAAAACCGCTGTCAAGATTGATTATCTCAGAATTTTCCGGTTTGCCGTTCAATAGGATCATAGCGTTTCCCCTCCTTCCAGCGCTCTCATTAGTGCACGGGCCTTGTCCAGCGTCTCATCGTACTCTGCATACTTTTCAGACTCCCATGTTATACCGCCGCCGACTCCAAAGTTTGCTATCCTATCCTTCATAAGTATGGTCCTGATTATTATATTGAAGTCAGCATTGCCATCAAAGCCAAAATAGCCAAGGCAACCTGTATATATGTTTCTTCGTGTTGGCTCAAGCTCTTCGATCACTTCCATTGACCTGACCTTGGGTGCACCGGTGATTGATCCGCCTGGGAAGCATGTCCCTATGCAGTCTACGGCAGAAAACCCTTTCTTCAGTTCACCTGTAACTGTGGAAACCAGATGAAATACTGTGCTGTACTCCTCAAGCTTGAAAAGCTCTGTCACCTTTACTGTATGCGGTTTGCATACCCGGCTTAGGTCATTTCGCTCAAGGTCCACTATCATTAGCAGTTCTGACTTGTCCTTCTCACTGCTTAAAAGCTCCTGCCTGTTAAGGGCGTCTTCAATCTCATTCCTGCCCCTTGGTCTAGTACCTTTAATCGGCCTTGTTTCAACCTTGTTGTCCTGAACCTTAAGGAACCTCTCAGGTGAAGAGGAAACTATGCTGAAGCCTTCAAAATTCATGAAGGCTGAAAATGGTGCCGGATTGATACGTCTGAGGTACCTGTAAACCTCGTATGGATCCTTTTCTGTCTCGCATCGGAACTTCTGGGTCAGATTCGTTATGTAGACATCCCCCGATCTTATATAGGACCTCACCTTTTCAACCCTGTCTGCATACTCATCCTTGCTTAGGTTCGCGATGAATTCCACTTTTCTTGCTGTTGGCTCCGAAGCAGCCTGCCTGATACCACCTGAAATTGCATCTTTCAAGCGCCTGAGACTGGTCTCCTTTTCAGAGAGCATTCCTAAGGCTGCTATATAGGTCTTCTTTTCTAGGTTGTCGGTTATAATGACGTTGTCATAGAAATAAAAATAGCAGTCAGGTGTCTTTACCTCTTCTGCTGCTGTAGCAGGGATCTTCTCCAGTATCCTTCCGAAGTCATAGGAAAAGAATCCCATGGCTCCGGCAACATATGGAAGGCTTGTATCGTTATCTACCTTGTAGATATTGAGCAGTTTCTTAAGCATGTCCAACGGATCTCCGGCAACCTTGTTTCCGTCAATGAAGCAGCGGCCTTCTTCATATTTGAAGGTAGTGAACGGATTAATCCCAATGAAAGAATATCTTCCAATAGGGTCGACTTTCATGCTGCTCTCAAGAAGGGTGACTGTCCTGTCATCCCTGAATATTGAATATATGTCGAAGGCATCCAGGTCTGAAGCTATTTCTTCAATCAATGGTCTCATTATGACGCCTCCTGTTGAAGCCTTTTGCTTCTTCGATGAAATTTCTGAGCATCTCATGTCCGAATTCAGTGAGTTCTGCTTCCGGATGAAACTGTACTCCTTCAAGCAGGAATTCCTTATGCCTGATTCCCATGATTACCCCATCTATGGTTCTGGCAGTGACTTCGAAGCATGTTGGAAGTGAATCCTCATCCACTATAAGTGAATGGTACCTTGTAACCTCGACAGGATTCCAGATGCCAGCAAACATACCTTTGTTGTCATGTACTACCTTGGATATTTTCCCGTGCATCGGTTCGTTTCCCCAGATAATCTTTGCTCCGAATGAATGGGCTATGCACTGATAACCCAGGCATATCCCAAGAATTGGAATCCTTCCGCTGAAGCTCCTTACGATCTCAAGGCATATACCTGCCTGCTCAGGAGACTTGGGACCTGGTGAGATAACAATCGCTTCAGGATTCATCTCTTCAACATCCTCGATGCTGAGTTTGTCATTCCTGAAGACCGATACATCAGCATCGAGCTCTTCGAGATACCGTACCAGGTTATAGACGAATGAATCATAGTTATCTATCATCAGAATCAAAAAACACCACTCCCGGTTTTGTTTTATATTTAGAACGGAATAATTCTGGATATTTTAGAGATATAATTTCGGTTATTGAACGCTTGTTATGCTATTTATTCGATAGGAAGATATAATTAGCTTGGATGGACTAATCCTAAGCTGATCTGGTGAAAGCTGCCGTAACAACTATTTTTCTTGTTTCTATTTATAGGAGCATCAAGTGCAGTTAAGTCCGATTATTTCATGCAGTTTTTACGATGTATTGCAGCCACTTTACGGAAGTATAACAGTTATCGCATTTTTAAGTTTCGGGGGCTTGAAGGATGAAATATTACTGCAAAGAGCAAATCCTACTCGTTTGGTTATTTTACCAGATACAATATATTCTGTCTCCATATGAAGTTGGAAATCATATGAGTAATAGAACGTTAGACAGCAAAAAATTTATTAAAATTCGTAAGCATATCAGCACGTTTGTTTTAGAACATTCAAAGTTATTGGCAGAAGAAACTAAGAAGTTTCTTTTGAATGAAAGTAACTTGGAAGATATTCTTACTTATCTGGAAGAAGTCAATTCAGAATATTTAATCCGAGAAAACCAAAAGAACTCTGAAGCTTCAGGATTGCTTTCAAAATTTGATGAGAAGGAATCAAAAGCATTCAATGAATTTTTGGAGAGCATAAATGGGGGCGATGGTAGCAGGATATCTATGGATAAAGGATCTTGTGTGATAGACATCCGAGAAACTGAAGCCCTCATGATGTCAATTATATTGGAGAATGCCTATGGAGAAAATATAGAAAGTGACATTTTATGGGATCATGCTGAATTGTCAAAATCAGATGACACATATCTGCTTGAACTTGTTTGTTCCGATTATCTCGATGGCGAAGACATTTTGGGCAAGATTTCGTTTAGCACCATGAGCCTGAATATTCAGTTGTACAACTATACTCTTTCTGTAGTCAGCAGAGGGAATTCGGTGCCATGGGATACTCTCACTGGATTGCTGGGTGAGATTGAAGCAAAGAGGAGTCTTGGATCTGAATATATCAATGAAAAAGAAGAAGAATTACTACCGTTGTGTAACCTTGAGCTTTTCAGGCCTTCAATTTTCGATACAGTTGAGTTTGATGATTCACAGTATGAAAAATTGACTATCTACATCGAGAGATCCAATTGCCAAAAGCTGCTGCCTATCCTTGATTCCATCCGGAAGTCTGAAACGAAGAAACGAAGACAAAAATATATTAAAGAATTCAAGAATGAGATAATCAAATTTCAATATGAACCTTTATGGAGATCCATTTTTGATGATGTGAAGGCTGCGGCAAGTGAATATCCATCAAAGGCGGAAGTTCTATGTGAACAGGTACAGCTTAAAGACATCAGATCTGTCGTTTCAAAGAAGTTTTTCGATGCAGGATTTCAAGGAGAATATCCGCATTTCAGGAAAATGGGGAGCCTTGATAGACTGCATTTGGCAGAAATAAACGGGATTACCTATTGGGTAGGATATGAAAAAAATATGGCAAGCTATGTGGATTGTATGGAATTCTGTTATGACGGGACACTGACACTCTACTTCGTTATAGGGATAATTCTATTAAAGCCAGATAAACTTGATACCTTTAACAAGCTGGATGCATTCAGTGGTTTCTTTCATGATAGAGCTAGAAGAACGGGTAAAGTGCTCTGCGGTTATATTCCAAAAATGCTGCCGGATTCAAGCCGAGACCTTGGTGACTTGTTAGAAACAGTATCAATTGCAATTAAAAAGTCAATGTTTCAGAAGCTGTCTGGAAGTGAAAGGAAAAACCTCAACAAGTATGATATTGATAAAAAAAGCATATTAATGATCGGCCTCATATGGACAATAGCAGGAATATTATATGGATTTATGATGACTGTATCATTCATGATCTTTGAACTGATAGTTGGATTGATAGATTCATCGGGATCAATTAGCGAAGCATGGGCTTTTTTTATTCAGACTCCCTGGTGGATTTTCTTTGCAGGTACCTCATTTGGTTTCGGAATACTAATGTTAATTATCTCTCTTTTTGCACAAAGGTCGTAGTGATTTTATAGATTAGCATGTAGATTGCTCTCTGAATACATTCCCACTTCAATGCCACCTTCCACACATCCTGTAAACTTGAATCAATTCTACAGGATGTGCTACGAGAGTGGTAAACTAATTCATGATCATTGACCTTTGAAGTGGTAAACTAACTGACTACTATTCACATGCAGATTTTCATCGAAGGTGCTGCTGCATTTCTTGCTGCTTATAATATGGATGTTAACGCACTTAAGAAGCTCCGTGATGATTTTTTTAGTAGGGTTATAGCTTTGCAAAAATGGATAAGGAAGAGTGGTGGTATACTGTGTTAGGAATTATCGGATTATTGATAGCAATCCTGGTTCTTGTGGTCTTAGCCTATAAGGGAGTAGGTGCATTTCCAATTACAATAATAGCAGGCTTCATTGTAATCCTGACTAATGGTATGGATCTCTGGGAATCATTTTCAGAAGTCTATATGAACGGATACCTTGGCTTTTTCAAGAATTACTTCTTCATTTTTGCGGCTTCATCTCTCTATGCCAAGCTGATGGAGGAATCCGGGGCTGCAGTATCCATAGGCTACAAGTTTGTTGACTGGTTTGGTTCAAAAAGGACTGTGCTTATCGTATTTATGATTACTGTCGTCCTGACATATGGAGGCATAAACCTATTCATAGCAATATTTGCTGTAACACCTATAATAATGGTTCTCTTCAAGGAGGCTGATATCCCAAGGCGACTGGCTATAGGAGTTTTTGTGGCTGGCTCTGGTACAATAAGCATGTCAGCTTTACCTGGATCCCCAGCACTTGCGAATGTCATACCTACCAGATTTCTTGGAACTTCAATAACTGCGGCACCTGTTCTTGGAATCATAGCAGCAATAATGATGACTGTAATGATACTTGTATACCTGAAATGGGAAGAGAAGAGACTTAGGAAGGCGGGAGAACATTTTTCATATATCCCTGGAACAGACCATAAGATCTATGAGGTGGATAGAAACTCGCTTCCGCCAGCAGGAATATCATTCATTCCGCTTGCTATTGTGATAGGAATGATCATAGGGTTCAAAGAAATCATACCTAATGCCGCTGCGCTAATTGTCCTTGCTATGATAACAGCATCTGCAGCGGTTCTTGCTTTCTTCTGGAGCAGAATCAAGGACAAGAAGACTACAATCAATATTGGTTTAAGTGGCGCGATTGGTGCCATTGCAGGACCCTGTGCAGTAGTAGCATTTGGAGCCATCGTTCAAAAGTCATCATCCTTTATCGATGTTGTAGGTTGGATTAACGGCCTCCGTATGAATCCCTACTGGACGAGCACCATTGCGACAGCGATAATGTCAGGTGTAACAGGTTCAGCATCGGGGGGACTGACAATCACATTACAGACCTTTGCTGAGCAGTTTAAGACTTCAGGCGCGAATCTGTCAATACTCCACAGGCTCATCTCGATTGCATCAGGAAGCCTTGGCTCGCTTCCGCATGGCTCCGGATTTTTTCTTATGTTCGAATGGCTTGGACTAACACACAAGGAATGCTACAGGTTTGTCGGAGTAGTGGCAGTCATCATTCCGCTTATAACCTTCGTTGTGCTTACAACGGCAGTTATTGCGATGGGGTTGTAGTGACCTTGAAAAGAAAGACTAATGTCAGATTCTTTAACCATCGGTGAAAAAGAAATATGTCAGGAAAACAAGCCACCTCGAATCACTTAAGTCAGTGAAGCGAGGTGGCATTTTATTAATATTCAAGTTTGACATGTATGCGGCTATTTTTTGGTATAGCTCTTCGAATCACCATCATCTTGTGTTATAGTCAATGTTTTTCCATTAATCTTAATAGGATCCTGATAAACCTCACCCTGAACCGTAACCTGCAGTTCGCCATTTTCCATAAGCTTAAATGTGCCAGGATATTGGCCTCCAATCATCACTTTGCCATCTGCAAAGAACTCTATGCTCTTAACCGGAAGTCCTACGACTATCTTTGCATCGTCTTCGGTCCATACACCGATGAGATCCGACTGCTTTATGGCAGATGAACAGCTTACCAACATCAGAATTAGTATCAATGATAGTAATCTACTAATTTTCGAAGATTTCATCTTCAAAACCCCCTTCTGAGTCTGATGAACTTCGACACGATTATGTTTACCTTTATTTTCACACTGATTGGGATTCTTTTTCACCAATCTGTTCTTCCTGCTGAAAAAACTTTCCCCAAAGGTAATATCTTCTACTTCAATATTACTGAATTTCTAAACGACGGAAATTTCCGGTAGCAGCCACTTTACATTTACGCCAAAACAAACCCAGCCAACAATGGTGAGTTACTCTGATTGCTCTTTTTTGAATAAGGCTTCCAGTTTTTGACAAATAAAAGTCAAACTCTTATTTTCAACTTCATTCTGTACCTTTATTGTTCAAGATACAATAGAATCAAAATGAATTTACATTCGAAGGTATATCATTATTAATTGTCATAAAACGTTAACACACGTTTAACAAAAGAATTTAACTAGAGCTTTTCTGAAAGCAAAATGGACAATGTCAAACCAATCCTGATTTGACATTGTCATTTATTGTTGGCGCTATTTAATTACTGCTGTTTGTATAAAACTGTGTCTAGAATACCATCGGTGCTATGAGTGTTGCCAGGAGTATTATGAATGCTCCTCCAAGCCTTGAGGATATCTGTGCGAATGGCATAAGCTCCATCCTGTGAGCTGCTGTGAGAACCGCAACGTCTCCTGTTCCACCCATGTTAGCCATGCAGAGGCCGGCAGTTAATGCAGATTCGATCGGATAGAAGCCCATGAGCTTTCCTACTATCATGGTTCCGACTACAGCTCCAAGGACTACAAGGAAGCAGAGGAATATGTAGAGAGGTGTCATTGCTGCAAGTACCTGTCCAAGGTCTGTGTAGGCTATGCCGATACCCATGAGAAGCGCTGCTGTCCAGTTCTTTGCAACGAAGTTGTACCATACTGCACAAGCCTTCTCAAACTTCCTTGGAAGAAGGTTAAGTGCCTTTGCAACTGCAACAGATATTATCATCCATGCATAGGAGTGTATGTCTACTCCGGTAACCTTCTTGAAGAGACTTGCCACGATTACGCCGAATACGAAGAATACGCATGCGATTGCTATTCCTACTCCATAGTCTGAGAGCTCAAGCTTTTCGTTTTGATCTTCCTTCTCGTGAAGCTCCTCATCTCCAACTTCCATGAGCTTTCCGTTTCCTGTAAGCTCTGGTCTTGCCTTTCCAAGCTTATCAAGGAGTCCGCCGGCAACTATTGCCATCGCGTTTCCAAGTGCGACTGCAGGAACAAGCTTTGAGAGTATCTGTTCAGCTGGGATTCCAAGTCCGTTTGCAAATACCTGCGATATTGGAACCGCACCTGCTCCCATTCCGCCTCCCATTATTGGGATTCCGATGTAAGCTATGGATTCTCCTGGTGCCTGGCCGAACAGAAGTCCACCGAGTGCAACGAATGCAAGGGATACGACTACTCCACCGATTATGGTCGGGAAGTATCTGAGCGAAGCCTTTATGAGAAGCTTCTTGTTCATTCCAAGTATGGATCCTGTTATAAGTGCTGCGATGTAGAAATCGAGGAATCCGCCACCCTTCATGAAGGTGTTGACGTTCTTTACCACCGATTCCGGAAGAATATTGTAGTAAGCGAGTGCAGCAGATCCGAAGATGATTACGATCGGGCCGCCGCCGAAGAATGTCTTTACGATCGGAGTGTTGTTTCCTATGACGTCAAGCAGAGCTCCGACAATCATCATGAAGGCGAATGCACCGATCATTCCTGCAGGAAGAATGTCCATTACGATGGCTACGATTAAGATTGCGAGTAATACTAAGTAGAGCGGCAGGCTGATACCCATGATTTTGTAGTCTTTCATTATTTCCCTCCAATATATTATTAACCTTGCGGTTAGCTGGACGAGGTAGTGAAAATTGAGAAATGGGAATGAATCATACTTCTATGTGCACATAAGAGTATCCTGCAATTCTATTTGTTCAAACTATCTTTCATGCGCTTTAGATACATTGGCTTAATGCCGCCTGAATTAAGTATGTTCAACGCATGGTCACCGATTTTTTCTCCTTGCAGCAATTCTCCTGTTGAAACTATAAGTACGGTACACTCTGATACATTGACTTCGATCTCATCTTGATTCTGAAGCTTTTTGCTTAAGTCTTTGCATATGACGAGAGGCAGCCCCAGATTGATGGCATTGCGGTAGAATATCCTGGCAAAGGAGTCTGCAAGTACAATGCTTGCCCCCATGTTCATAAGAGCAATTGGAGCATGCTCTCGGCTGGATCCGCATCCGAAATTACTTTCTGCTACGACAATATCACCCTTTTTGAAATTAGGTGCAATCGTCTCATCTATCCCTGCAAAGCAATGACTTCCAATTTCCTCTGGATCAACTATGTCCAGAAATCTTCCTGGATAAATCTGGTCAGTATCTATATTTTTTCCAACTAATAGAACCTTACCTCTAATTATGTTATTCATATAAGCCAAGCCTCCTTCTCATTTGATTCTGGCTCTTCAAGATAACCTGCGAGGGCAGATGCTGCTACTACTGCTGGAGATGCCAGGTAGATTTTCGCATCCCTGTGACCCATACGTCCAGGGAAATTTCTGTTTGATGCAGTAACGCAAACCTCGCCTTCTGCAAGGATACCTTCATGTGCTCCAAGACACGGGCCGCATCCTGGTGTAGATATTGTCGCGCCAGCATCTATGAAATCTGAAATATATCCAAGTTCCATGGCTTTTTTCATTACTTCATTCGATGCAGGAATGACAATGAATCTCACATGCTCTGCGATCTTTTTACCCCTCACGATATCTGCAGCTGCTTTCAGGTCTTCAAGCCTTCCGCCTGTACAGGTTCCTACTAAGCACTGATCTACCTTTACCCGCTCAACCTCACCAATTGGAAAGACATTATCAACACTGCTTGGCACTGCAATCTGTGGTGTAAGCTGACTAATGTCAAAATAATGAGACTCGATGTATTTAAAGTCTTTGTCGGTATGTTGAACTTCAAAGGGTCTGACAGCCCTTTGCGTCACATAATCAATGACTTCCTGGTTTGGCTGCATGTATGCCGTTTTAGCTCCCATTTCTACTGCCATGTTACAGATGGTCATTCTACCTGCAACTCCCAATGAGTCCACATAGCTGCCGGTGAAGTCAATTGCTTTATACACAGCACCATCTGCTTTGATCTTGCCAAGGACTGCCAGTATCACATCTTTTGGAAGGACTCCTTCCTGAGGCTTTCCATCAAGTCGGACCTCTATTATTTCTGGCACTCGGAACCATAGCTCGCCAGATAACATGATTGTGGCCATTTCTGTAGCGCCTACGCCTGTTCCAATTGCTCCAAACGCTCCATGGGTAGTGGTATGTGAGTCTGTTGCCACTATAATTGCACCAGGGTAGATCACTCCCGCTTCTGGCATTACTTGATGACATACTCCCATATTTGTATCAAAATGGTATTTTAGTTTTTGGTCAGCGCGAAATTCACGCATTTCCTTGTGGATCTGTGCAGATTTGATTGTAGGTGCAGGGGCATAGTGGTCAAAGACAAAAGCCAGTCGTTCATTATCCCATACTCTGTCTCCGCCCATTTCCCAAAAGGAATATATAGTCTGAAGATAAAGATCATTAACTTCTGCAAAGTCGATTTTAGCAACTACAATTTCACCCGTTTCAACGGATTCTTTCCCACTGTTCTTTGCAAGTATTTTTTCAATTGCGTGCAATAGTTATCGTCTCCCTTACGCATATTCTGTATTTCGTATATTGTATACAATTATATATTATTTCTGAAAACGATTTTTGTCAATGAAATCTTAGGATCTTTCATATTTTGATGGATTTCCGAATATTCCTTTTTGCATTCATTATATTTTGACAAATATACAAGATTTGGCCATAATAAATTTAGTATTATGATATGCATTGTAGGGAGAAAAAATGAAATCAAATCAAAACATCCCATCTTTACAGATAGTCTCAATCAGGCATCAGGTTGCATCTACATTGAGGGAAGCAATTCTCAGAGGTGAACTTAAATCAGGCGAAGAGCTTTCTCTGACATCGCTTTCGGAACAGCTTGGGGTAAGCCGGACACCAATCCGTGAGGCCCTGCAGATGCTCGAAGGTGAAAAGCTTGTTACCCTTAGGATGCATAGGGGTGCGATCGTAAATTCAATTGATGAACGTTATATACGCAATCACTATGAAATGCAGATTTTCATCGAGGGTGCAGCCGCGTATCTGGCTGCTTCGAATGGAATGGATGTAACGCAGCTTAAAAGGCTCCATGAAGATTTTTTGAAAAAGGGAGACAGCTTTACCAAAGAGGAATACGTTATTTACAATCGTCAATTCCACAGTATGATCTGGAATGCATCCGAAAATCAGACAATGGTAGAATACCTTGAGGGTCTCTGGAGCGAAGGGCTGATCAGCAGACTTTTCCCGACCCTTGATTATAAGAAGCAATCCCTTGCCGGACATGGTGAGCTGATCAAATTTATTGAAGAAGGCAATTCTGAAGAGGCCAGAAGACTTATGGAGAAGCATGCGACCAGGACGATGAATAACATCCTTAATAATTATCGAAATATGATTAATAAAACCACATAAGTATACTTAAAGCTGTTTCGAAAGACTACTAGAGTTTTTGGTACAGCTTTTCACTTGAGGGATATATTTTTTCAAGTGATGAAAAGGGGAGTAAAGTAAGGAATCACTCAAAATAGCCGTGTCATATTCATCATGGCCGTCCATTCTAATGAAAAGTGTTGTTCTATCATATTTCTACCAAGCAACTTTTAACTCC
This sequence comes from Youngiibacter multivorans, assembly GCF_017873395.1. Lineage (GTDB taxonomy): Bacteria > Bacillota > Clostridia > Clostridiales > Clostridiaceae > Youngiibacter > Youngiibacter multivorans. The sequence continues at coordinate 124,620 of NZ_JAGGKC010000001.1, forward strand.
AAATCAATCGGCTCCTAAAAACTCCAAAAAAATACACTGATTCCCAATTATTGAAAGGAATCAGTGTTTAATAGTCGCAATATTTATTTCCGCAAAATCTTTTCCATTGTCTTTCCTTTAGCCAGCTCATCAATAAGCTTATCCAAATACCTGATTTCCCGCATGGTGGGTTCCTCGATCTCTTCCACCCTTATGCCGCAGATCAATCCTTTGATCAGAGCCCTTGATGGATTAAGCTTCGGTGCTTTTTGAAAGAAGGCTTCAAATCCTGTATGATTTTCAAGTTCTGTTTCCAACTCTTCCTGGCTGTATCCTGTAAGCCACCTTATGATCTCATCGACTTCTTCTTTAGTGCGGCCCTTTTTCTCTGCCTTAGCAATGTAAAGGGGATAGACGCTTGCCACACTCATTGCATATATACGCTGATTGTTCATAGGATATCCTCCTGGCATTAATAAATTCAGTATATCACGAAAGAAACGTTTTGAATGAATGGAGCTTAAGTGATAACCATCATAGGGTTATGGGATACGGGGCGATGTTGTTTGATTCAGACAGGGACTTTCTATAGTCCGTATCCTCTTGAACGGAAAGGACACCCTTTACAAAGTAGTCCAGCATAGTTGCTGTATTCCATGTTTTTCTTGGACCGCCGTTTATTGCATATATCTTCAAAATGAATCCTCTTTTGATTTCTGCTTAGTTGCTTCCATTATAAGTCTTATTCCCAAATCGAATGCCTTTTGGCAGTCGATAGAAAACTGATTCTCTCTTGTAATTGCCTTGAGTTTTGGGTCGAACATTGTAACATCATATTTGGAGTAGTCATTGAATGGGTACATATCCATCGAGTACATCGATTCACAGGTTCCAAATAATCTGCTAAGTGCACGTTCATTTACAGATAATATCTTGGGGTATTCGACTCTTTCCATGATATTTTCAGGTGCATTCATTGTATAGATGAAATGGGGAGAAGAACAAATACAACTGGACACATAAGAAATTCTTCGTAGCCACTGATAAGGGATAGGGACTCTACATTCCTATCTGGCTTGAATTCTGCAGTAATATCAATTGAATCAATTTATGCAGTAACCTTTCTCTGTTTCAGTAAAGTATGCTGAAGCCAGGGAGGGGTTCTATCTTTTCTAACTATTTTTTCTCTGTTTTGTGCATCCGTCAACTTTTAGAAAGCAACACATGGCTGCTATATGTAAAATTCCGCTCTGCCAACAAGTATTCATTTTAGTGATACTCTCAAGTAAGTAAATAAGTATCTGCCTGCATATATCTTATTAAGTCGCCTTAAACTACAGAATGGTGCAGAAATACCAATGGAATCTGGCAAATTAAATAGATAATGCTAAAAACACTGAAGTTTTATGTTGAATACAGAAATTTCTGAAAATTAAAACATTAATACTCGATTTGTGCTATAATGTATACAGGGAGAATTATCACCTAAAGCGTGTATTAAAATGAAGAAGGGATTTTGATATAAACATCTGTTCGGATTCAGACGTGTTATAGGTGAACAAAGACCTTTTTTAATGACACATACTGAATGAACATTCATTCAGAAATGAAACTTTCTCAGTCTAGACTGGAATGTTATTAAATCTAAAAATATCAGCTAAGTGCATCTTAAAAATTCAGAATATTGCGAAAATAGATGTACAAAAAAGAATAGGAGACATATGAATAAGAAGGAGTATACAAATTTATTGGCTACAAAAGCTATTGCAGAAGAGGTTCACTATAAAACTGAAGTCAAAGCAATAACCGACAATGCTGAAATGGCCATTGGTACCATATATATGTATTTCAAAAACAAAGAAGAGATCCTTGACTATTATTTAAGCCACAACATATTAGGATAATTGCATTCATTGGAGAACTCGAGACAAAACCATCTTCATTGGATAATATTTAATATTGTAATACTGGTACAACAAATAGAAGATCAATCTGTTTTAAAAAGGCATTATTGCAGGAGGTAATAATAGTTGAGACTTAATCATGGATGATACGACTAGACAAACTGACACGAGAAATACAAAACTGGTAAGTCATTTGGGAGAAAATATTATTGGCATTATCTACGGCTTAATTGAGATTCTACTGGCCTTTCGTCTGGGTTTCAAGCTGCTTGGAGTAAATCCGGAAAATGAATTTGTTAGTGGGGTCTATAAGGTCACCCAGTATATTGTAGGCATCTTTGAAGGCGGTTTCTCTCGCGTTATAACCAATGGTATCGACACCACTGCAATTTTCGAACCAGCAACCCCTATTTCGATGTTGGTTGTTGCCTTGATCGTCTGGGGCCTCATGAAGTTGATCAAGCCACGATACGTAAATCGTTATGAAAAGGCCGAACAATCTGACCATGAATATCGTGAGAACTAATAGCGAATCGAATTTTTGGTGGATTTCAAATAGCAGGTCCTTAATAAATCCAGAAAAGATGTGTGGACAATACGGCTATATGATTCTCTAATAAAATGGATCAGAAAAATTACATGAATCTGAGGATTATGTTTGTAGACTGTTGGCTAGTTTAACCCGCGTTATGCAACGAGTAAGCTTTTAAGTTCCAGCAATGCCAATCATTGATTTAGTTGCGGATGCTTAGCAAGTAAGCTTTTGGCTCAATATAAGATTATAAAATGGGAGGTTTATTATGGAAATAATAAAAGAAAATGTTGGAGATGCATTTGACGCAGCGAAGGACAAGGCAGTAGAACTTAAGGAGAAAGCTGAAGGCAGGATGGAAGATATTAAGAATAAAGCTGAGGAATCAATCGAGAATGTGAAAGATACTGCTGAAGATATAATTGATGATATAAATGCAGAGGCGAAGGCTGAAAAAATTAAAGCAAAAGCTGAAGAAAAGGCAGAAAAAACAAAAGCAAAGGCTGAAATAAAGGCAGATAAGCTAATTGAGAAAGCTGAAGAAAAGGCTAATAAACTAAAGTACAATGCTTAATTGATGGATCACATTTTTGTTTTACTGGATGCAAATGTCAAAATCTCTTTCATCGTAAGATAGCTGTGACTGGAGGATGTTTCAAGAAATAAGGAACATCCTATGCGACTTAAGCTAGTAACTTCAAATCACAAAATTAATATAGTAGTTTGCTTGAATGATATTTATTTAAGAAAGGAGATAAGTTCAATGGGAATTCTGGGAACTGTACTGGTTGTAGTATTAGTCATTTGGTTGGTTCAAAGAATAATGTAGCATAGAACTGGAGTTTCATGATAAGCGGAAAAATACAGTATAATCCGTGCATGGTGCGGTGTTTGCTTCAAATATGATATTAGGCTGCGGAGTTAGGTTACCCTCAATGTGGTGTGATATTGCCGATAATCTGTAACAGCTGCATAAAGTCTTTGAAAAAGGATGATAGTAAATCTATATGATGATTAGATTGGATTTATAATATGCAGCTAAATGTATTAGCGACAATAAAACTGTTTTGAAACTAACCATTTTAAGACACACCCCACATTGAGGCCGTAGCTATTTTTGCAATATTATAAGTCAAAGCACAGTGTGTAACCCGCTTGCTTGAGCTGCAAATATGGTGCTTCATTGAATCTGAAATATTCGCCAAAACGCATAAGGTTTGAATGGGTAATGAAATAATAAGAGGGTAAGAAGAACAAGCCTGGTAGGTAACCAGAAGTTACTAAACAGGGCAAATTCTAGGTCACATTGTGAACACCCGAACTATTAAGATTGATACAGGTAGATGCTTATGCGAAGAAGTAACCATTGGGTTGATTTCATATTGTAATGAACACAAGAAATATAGAGAGCTAAGAACTTGAGTATTATGGACGAGTGATCTGCAGCTACAGACCATATTTTGCATGGGATACCTATAGAAATCACATTAAGCTATAGAATGTTGTCAGTAATTTCGCTGGAATGCTAAAATTTATATTAATACTATTGAAATATTTGTAACTTTATGTTAATATGAAATTTTAGAAAAATTACGCAAGGGTATTCAATTTGTGTTATGATGTGTATAGGAAGAGAACATCAACTAAAGTGTGGCATGTAAATGATGAGGGGATTTAATACATATTCTGTTGTGGTTCATCAATGTAATATGAGAAAGAGGCTTTTATCTCTATATGAATGAACATTCATTCAGCAGTTCAAAATTTCTAAGCATGGGCTTGTAATGTTTTGAAAATTAGATATCGCAGCAAAGATGCGAGTTAAATATTCAGAATATTGCGAACAAACTGAGGTTAGGATGCGTTAGGAGACATCATGAACAAAAAGGATCTTATCCGTTTATCGGCTACAAAAATAATTGCAGAAGAGGGCTTCTATAGAACAAAGGTCCAAGCTATAGCGGACGATGCGGAAATTGCTGTCGGAACTGTATATATATACTTTAAGAGTAAAGATGATATTCTAGACTACATATTTGAGTCGCAACATACCAAAATTGTTGAATACATAGAGGAACTTGAGAAAACGAAAATACCTCCATTGGAGATGATTAAAAAAATATTGAAATACCACTTCAAAGAATTGAAGAACAATCCTGATTTAGCTAAGGTCTTATCACAAGAAGGTGGAGGTTCAATTGAAAACAAATTGAACGGAATGAAGGACGATTCATTTGGTGTGCCTGAAATATTTCATAGAATGCTGGATGAATCAAAGAAGAAAGGTGAAATCAGGGATATCGATACAGAAATATTTGCATCTGTCATTTTCTTTGTCGGAAGAGAAACCGCATATATGCTCCAGGTTAAGGGGAAAGGTGACAGGTATTATACGGCGTTTGAAGAGTTGGTAACATTCATTATTAACGGTATTAAGAAATAGCGTATATGAATAAGGGATGCTTAGTTCCGCATTTTGCTTAGCAGCAAGGATAATTGGAGGATAAAAAAATGGTTAACATGACAAGAAGAACAGAGACTCATAATAGTAAACAGGAAAGTCATATGGGACAAACTATTATTGGCATAGTCTTCGGAGTAATAGAGATACTGCTTGCATTCCGCCTTGGTTTCAAACTTCTGGGTGCAAATCCAGGAAATGACATAGTCCGTGGGATATATTCAGTCACTCAGTATATTGTGGGTTTATTTGAAGGTATTTTCCCTCGAGTCACCACCGATGGCATCGAGACAACTTCTGTTTTTGAACCGTCAACTGCGATTGCAATGCTTGTAGTGGCCCTGATTGCATGGGGTGTTATGAAGCTGATAAAGCCACGTTCAGGACATCGTTCTGAAAGGACCGAATACACGGATCAGAGTTCGCAGGATAAATAAATTATGAAGCGCGTCATTGATTGATTCCAATGTTATTTGAGACAATACTTATTAATTTATAGAAGTCAGTTTTAACTATAGGTAGTAGGACAAAACCTTTAATAAATGTGGTTGGAACATAGAATTATAAGGAAACTGAGGATAATATTGATTGCCTTGTATCTCGGGTAACTGCATTATGCAATGGTAAGCGCTTGGCTCATCATCCAGATTATAGAATGGAGGTTTTATAATGGAAAGATTCAAGAAAAATATTGGAGATGCATTTGAATCAGCAAAGGACAAGGCGGAAGAACTTAAAGAAAAGGCTGAGGACAAGATGGATGACATCAAAGATAAAGCCGAGGACACTGTCGAAGATATTAAAGATAAGGCCGAGGACAAAATTGATGACATAAAGGCTAAGGCGAAGGCTGAAGAAATAAAAAACAAAGCTGAAGAAAAGGCAGAAAAGCTGATAGAAAAGGCTGAAGATACTGCCAATGATCTAAAATACAATTCTTAATTCTCGGTTCATATTTTGCTGAATCTAGCTTCAAATAAGAACTATGGAAAATCATAGATTGTATTTCTGGATGCATTCGCAACCAAAAAAAGGAAGGTGTTAATAAATGGCAGTAGTAAAAGTGATTGAAATAATCGCGGAGTCGACTGAAAGCTGGGAGGCAGCAGTGCAAGATGCAGTTACAGAGGCAGCAAAGACCGTTGATGGTCTTCAGACCGCCTATGTACAAGACTTCCAGGCAATTCTTGAAGGAAACAAGATAGTCAAGTATCGTGTGAACGTAAAGGTTTCTTTCATTGTAAAGTAGCAGAGTTTAAGGGTGTTCTTATAAATATGGGAACACCCTATAGAGGATCAAGCAATCAATTTCAAGTCCGCTGATTTAATTAAAGTATTGCCTTCTTGGAATAATATTTAATTGCGAAAGGAGAGTTTACTATGAGCACGAATCGTTTAATGGGAATACTAGGAACAGTATTGGTTATTGTATTAATAATTTGGTTGGTTCAAAGAGTACTGTAGCATAGGATTTGGATTTTAAGATATATAGGGAAACACCGCATTATCCATGCATAGTGCGGTGTATAAATCAAATATGTTGTAAACTTTTATTCTACACTCGCTTAAAGTTGACACCTTTAAAAAGAGATGATTATGGAATAAAAAATTAAGATTTATTCGTCAATCCACTATGAAATGAATGAATCAAATAAACAGTAAGCATTTTCTTTAGAATACTCCACATGTTGAAACAGTGGTTCTCCTCAAAGAAAACACAAGGTAATACAGAGCATAATCACATAAGCATTCAGAACATGCTTTGTATTATTTTTTAATTTTGAGATAATGGGTGGTATTCTTAAACCGGTTTGAGAATTCCATCCATTTCTCTTTAAATCCATATTTCGGACTGTGATTGTTTAGTAACTGCTAACAGCGAATGATGTTTTTGTAAAAAAAGAGGATGAAGTAATTCTGGATATCAAGGTTAAATTTGCTCATCAAGGTTAAGGAGGAATTTACAATGGCAAGCAAATTTTTAATAGTCAAGGAAGAAGGCAAATTCAGGTTTCACTTGAAAGCGGTAAATGGCGAGCTTATTTTAAGTTCGCAGCCTTACACAACTCTTGAATCATGTAAGAAAGGCATTGAGAGTATTAGGACCAATGCTCCTATAGCACCTATAGAAGATCAAACTGTTGAGGGATTTGAAACAGAGAAGAATCCGAAGTTTGAAGTATATGAATATAAGAATGGCGATTATCGCTTTAGGTTAAAGGCGAGAAATGGGGAACTTATTGGTACTGGCGATAGATACAAATCGAAAGCTGGATGTATGAATGGTATTGAATCAATCAAGAAAAATTCTGTAGAAGCGATTATCGTAGAAGAATAAACCAGAGTAATTTTGTGCGAGCAGATTGCGTAATCACCGTATTATTCAGAAATGGTGGATAATACGGTGATTTTGTTTATGACCTGTTTGTGTCTTCCAAACTAAGGTAAGACCTCAATAGTGGGAATTTAAGCATTCTTTTACAAATTCCTTAACCAAGTTTCAGCCATATCAATCCAGCTTTGGCATTCCTCCTGGACACAGGAATGATCCTGATTGTCTGTCAGTTCATTGGCCAAGGACAATCCATGGCCTCCTCTTTCATACATATGGAACTCGACAGGAATCTTATGCTGCATTAGAGCCTGAACCCATAATAAGGAATTTTCTGCAGGTACGGTGTCATCTGTGAATGTGTTCCATATGAAAGTTTTAGGAGTTTGAATGCCTACATGCTTTTCTAGAGACACCATCTTCTGGAATTCACTTTTCTGCCAGTCCTTACCAAGAAGGTTCTGTATACTCCCCTCGTGCCGGTAAACTGGATCTGCTGTTATCACCGGGTATCCAAGAATAAGTGCGTTGGGTCTTAGCAATTCGCTTTCACATCCACACAGTTTTGCCAGCTCTGGACTATTCCAGTAAACTCCATAGCTTGCTGCAAGATGACCTCCCGCAGAAAACCCCATGATTACGATTCGTTCGATATCAATATGCCATTTTTCGGCCTTACTCCTAAACATTGCTACACATTGGGCTACTTCCCTTAGAGATACAGGAAAGCAAACAGGTGCAACAGAATACCGTAGTACCGCTGTGTGATACCCCATAGACATTATCCGAAGGGCGACAGCTTCGGCTTCTCTGTCTGTTGTCCTGTGGTATCCACCTCCAGGGCAAATAAGTACAAGAGCGCGCTTTGAAATAGGGATCTCCGCAGAGTCATCCCAAAGATATGTTCTCAGGTTTGCATAATCGGATGAACCTTCTGCTTTAATCTTTATAACCTCATGTTTCATAAAAAACTCCCTCAATTGCTTTCAGCACATTCAATGCTTTCGTTCATTTTCACCATTGTAGCATTTCTCAAATGCTCACTCAATTGTCCAATTCAAGCACATGAAGTGGAATTGATTGAAATACAATCAAGGGATGGAGATAAACCAATTATTTGTGAATAATTCCTTCATACATAAGTTAAGGGGCTTTTTTTAGTTACTGCAAATTGCAATTGGGTTTAAAGAAATACTTTACAAATCACTGATTATCAGGTAAGTTGTAGGTACAACAATTGTATGTACAACTAGTTATGATCATTAAAGGAGATTATGAAATGCGAGAAATATCGCCACGTAAGAGTCCATGCTACTGTATAAACCTGAAACGTGCAACAAATACAATAACCAAGTTCTATGACAAAAAGATGGAGAGCGCAGGTCTGACAGCGAGTCAGTTTTCACTTCTTAACGATATTAGGTTGTTGGGGACATGCAGTAAAGCGGAGCTGTCTGAATATGCGAAGCTTGATAAATCAACAATCACAAGGAATCTGTTAATTTTAAGGGATAAGGGTTACGTAAAGGACTTATCAACTAATGGAAGCAGGGAAAGCCAGGTGTCCTTGACAGATTTAGGACTGGAGAAGATTGAAGAGGGTAATATGGCATGGAAAGAAGCTCAGGAATATATAAAGGAAAAGGTCGGTGGTGAAAACATCGTACAACTCAAAAAAATCCTTGATGTGATTGAGAATGATTTAAGCATATAGTTTTTGAGGAGGGGTATTGTGTCTACTGCTGCTGAAATAAAGGAATACGGGCGATATTTGGGATATTGCAGAGTTGGTATAACTACAGCTGATGATTTTGATGAGTATTTGGAAGTATTGAGTTCAAGGGATAATTACGAGTTTATCCAAAAGAACAATATCGTGACATATGACCCCAAAAGGCTTATGCCTTCAGCAAAATCAATTATAGTTCTGCTTCTTGACTATAAACAAAAATCCATACCTGAAAATTTGGATAATATGATTGGAAGCATCTATCTGGACAGGTGTTATGACCCGCAGCCAGGCTCGCTTAATGGGGCCAGGCTAAAATTGATGGCTGAACACCTGAAAGAATTGGGCTGTGAAGTGAGAACTGATATAAGCATACCAGCGCGCTGGGCAGCTGCCAGAGCCGGGGTTGCTACAATCGGCAGAAATAATTTCGCATATGCTGACGGAATCGGATCATACGTAATGATTTATACCCTGGCAGTTGATAAAGAATTGGATTATGATACTCCGACATTACAAAACAAGTGCCCGGAAAATTGCACATTGTGCATTGACAGCTGCCCAACACAAGCTATACTGAAGCCATTTCATCTAAACCCTAAGAAATGTATCCCGTATAATAACTGGGCGACAAAGGAAGTTCCTGTTGAGCTGCGTGAAAAGTTAGGAAGCAGAATCCATGGATGTGATAAATGCCAGCAGGTCTGTCCAAGAAATATAAAAGTAAGGGATAAGCTTGTGCTGCCAAAGGATGAGTATCTGGAAGAACTGTCAAAGGACCTGACACTTTCTGCCATTTTAAACATGGATGATGAATTTTTTAAAACCAGGATACAACCAATCATGTACAACTATATCTCCAAACCCAGGTTGTTTCGAAGAAATGCAATAATTGCCATGGGCAATTCAGGTGACAAGACTTATATCAAGGATCTGGAAGTGGCTATGAATAGTGATGATGATTTGATAAGCAGATACGCAGGATGGGCACTGGAAAATATTAGGATGAATCAGGGCAACAAATCAGAGTAGAAAGGGAGGATTTTTAAATGAACAAGGCATTAGAAGAGGTAAAGCTGACTAATCTAAGTTTGAAAAACAGAATTGTAAGATCTGCAACAGTGGATCCGTTCGGAAACCTTGACGGAACTGTGTCTGAGGAGCAGGTGAAGCTTTATGAAATCTTGGCTGAGAATAATATTGGGCTTATTATTTCAGCTATGAGTTACATTACACCAGCGGGTAAGGTTGGAAGAGAACAGAATGCAATCTGTGATGATGAATTCATTGACAGCCATAGAAAGCTCGTAGATACAGTGCATCTAGCCGGGTCTAAAGTCATACTCCAAATCAGCCATTGCGGCTCCGGATCAATGAGTCTTGACGGGATGCCGCCGGTGGCACCATCACCTGTTCCATATCCCGGCTCGGATGTTGTTCCCAGAGAGCTGACTGTTCCTGAAATTGAATTGATAATTGAGCAATTTATTGAAGCAGCTGTAAGAGCAAAAAAAGCTGGTTATGACGGTATTCAGTTACACTGCGCCCATCAGTATCTGCTTTCGGAATTTCTTGATCCAGTATACAACAAAAGAGATGATGAATACGGATCGAGCATAATGAACAGATTCAAAATATCAGAACAGATAATCCGTGGCTGTGTCAGAGAATTGGGAGTTTCATATCCAATTTTCATAAAGGTCAATTCCAATACTGCGGGGAATGATGATGAGTATTATAATGACCTGATTTATGTTGCCAAGAAATGCAAAGAGCTGGGAGTGGCTGCAATAGAATACAGCGGCTATAATTTCACGCCGCTTGGAAGGAAAGGTCTTCACAATTATTACCTTGATAGGGTATCAGACATCAGGAGGGAGGTTGACATACCTGCCATCCTGGTCGGGGGAATCAGGAGCTTTAAAGATATGGATACTGTGCTGGATAGTGGTATTGACATGCTTTCAATATCAAGGCCATTCATTTGTGAACCTGACCTGGTGACAAGGTTGATTTCAGGACAGGAAGAGGCAAAATGCACAAGTTGCAGTAAGTGTTTTTATTTATACAGGAAAGAAGGAAGACGATGCATATTTCATGAAAAGTTAGATTAGCATGTCATTTTTCCCATAAGGTGATAATTTGAGATAACAGAAAAACTCTCTGTCCAGTAACACTTAGCGATTCGGACTTAGCAACTCTGATTTGGAAAAGACCAGGGCTCGCCACAGGGACTGGGTGGCAGACTTACCAACAAGCGGCTTTCTTTACCCGGAATTCATAGACCGAAGCTCAGATGTCAATTCATTGATCTACTATACAAAAAATGTCAAGAACCCACATCCTGACATAATTGAGAATGTCCTTGGGCGCTCTGAAAAGCAGACCACAGCCATAATCAGGGATTCTTTCGACGCTATGGTTGTGAATCCTTTGCTACTGATGAAGGATTCTTGGTATTCATGGAACTTCAGGAAAACCTAAATGCCATGGTTGAGGAATTTGATGCAACATATGGATACGCTGATGCCAATCCAGTTTCCCTGACTTTGAAAGACTTGCAGGATTTTTTGAGCGATGTCGGTGTTTCGGAAGAAATATCTGAAGAGCTTGAAAAAGCCTTCTTAGAATACTTTGAAGATGACTATCCATTGACGGAGACACTTCTGGATTCTAAACTCTTCAAGGCTAATGAGCAGAGGAAGAAGGAGGGAAAGCTAATTAAGCAAGTAGAGACACTTCAGGCAAGCTTGAACAAATGAAGCAGATCAGTGAAGAACGGTAAAGTTAGAAGGTATCTTATAGGCTGAAACAGTTCCGGATTCTTTTGATTTATCATTTGACATCGTACGTCACGTGACTCCTGATAAGATACCTCACATCAAGTCTATGGTGATTGACGGGCAGAAATGTATATTGATTCCTGTGAACGATGATGAACAGGCTACAGTCAACGGAAAGACCGGATTGTTATAAAAAAGATGAAATGCAGATCACTATCCGGTGTTTAATGATTTGCATTTTTTTGCCAAAAACGTTCAGACGATTCTATACCAAATAGTATAATCTTGCGGGTATAGTCTTGCATATAATATTGAAGTGGAGAGAGGGATACTATGTTAGGAATTATTGGATTATTGATGGCAATCCTTGTTCTTGTGGTCTTAGCCTATAAGGGAGTGGGCGCATTTCCGATTACAATAGTAGCAGGCTTCATTGTAATCCTTACTAATGGTATGGACATCTGGGAATCATTTTCAGATGTCTATATGAACGGATACCTTGGCTTTTTTAAGAATTACTTCTTCATTTTTGCTGCCTCATCTCTCTATGCCAAGCTGATGGAGGAATCTGGAGCTGCAATAGCAATTGGCTACAAGTTTGTTGACTGGTTTGGTTCAAAAAGGGCTGTGCTTATCGTATTTATGATTACTGTCGTCCTGACATATGGAGGCATAAACCTATTCATAGCCATATTTGCTGTAACACCGATAATAATGGTTCTCTTCAAGGAGGCTGACATCCCAAGGCGACTGGCTATAGGAGTTTTTGTGGCTGGCTCTGGTACAGTTAGCCTGTCAGCCTTACCTGGATCACCGTCACTCGCGAATGTCATACCTACCAGATATTTGGGAACATCAATCACTGCGGCACCTGTTCTTGGAATCATAGCAGCAGTAATGATGGCTCTAATGATACTTGTGTATCTGAATTGGGAAGAAAATCGACTTAGGAAGGCAGGAGAGCATTTTTCGTATATCCCTGGAACAGACCATAGGATGTATGAGGTGGATAAAAACTCGCTTCCGCCAGCAGGAATATCATTCATTCCGCTTGCTATTGTGATAGGGATGATCATAGGGCTCAAAGAAATAATACCTAATGCAGCTGCGCTAATTGTCCTTGCTATGATAACGGCATCTGTAGCTGTACTTGCTTTCTTCTGGAGCAGGATAAAGGACAAGAAAGCGACAATCAATACAGGTTTAGGTGGTGCGATTGGTGCCATTGCAGGACCCTGTGCAGTTGTAGCATTTGGAGCTATCGTTCAAGAGTCCTCATCCTTTATAGATGTCGTAGGTTGGATTAACAGCCTCCGAATGAATCCCTACTGGACGAGTATCATTGCGACAGGGATTATGTCAGGTGTAACAGGTTCGTCATCGGGAGGACTAACAATCACACTACAGACATTTGCTGAGCAGTTTAAGGCGTCGGGTGCTAATCTGTCGATACTCCACAGGCTCATCTTGATTGCATCAGGAAGCTTTGCTTTGCTTCCACACTGCTCTGCATTTTTTTTGATGTTCGGCTGGCTTGGGCTTACTCACAAGGAAGGCTACAGGTTTGTCGGAGTAGTGGGTGTCATAATTCCATTTATAACCTTAGTGGTGCTTACAACGTCAGTTATTGCAATGGGGTTATAGTGACCTTGCAAAGAAAAACTAATGTCGGACTTAATCGACTCGAAAAAACACTGACTCCCAATTTATGTGAGGATCAGTGTTTCGAAGTCTACAGTGTTTATTTCCTCAAAATCTTATCTATTGTCTTTTATTTTGCAAGCTTATCAACAAGTTTATCCAGATATTGGATTTCCCGCATAGTGAATTCTTCGATATTCTCCACCCTGATACCGCAGATTAAGCCCTTGATCAGGGCACATTATGGGTTAAGATTTGAAGCTTTCTGAAAGAAAGCTTCAAATTCTGTCTGCTTTTCAAGTTCTTCTTCAAGTTCTTCCTGGCTGTATCCTGTAACCTGCCATCCTGGTCGGAGGAATCAGAAGCTTTAAGGACATGGATACTGTATTGGACAGCGGAATTGACATGGTCTCATTATCAAGACCATTCATCTGTGAATCTGACCTAGTGACAAGGCTGATTTCAGGACAGGAAGAGGCAAAATGCACAAGTTGCAGTAAATGCTTCTATCTTTATAGAAAAGAAGGAAGACGATGTATATTTCATGATAAGGTGGAGTAGTGTGTAAGCAGCATTTGTTAGATATTTGGGTATTGGATTAATTTCCAAATGCTACTGTAGTCTGAAGGAATTCAATAAGTGGCCAGTTTCACTTCACTCGAAGAAACTGAGCTTGTAGTTATGGACTGCAAGGTAAAACCTCGATAAACTACAGCTTTAGGCATAATGGATAGGTTCTAACGAATTTAAGGCACCAAAACAGCTGATAAGACTGTTTGGTGCCTTTTGAACAGGCTCAATCTTCATACATAATTAACTAATCAGAAATACTTTAACTGTAATGAAGTGCTAAGTTTTAGACAAGACAGGTGATTTCAATATATGACTGCAGCATCGCCTTACGCGCTTCCCCCCCGGCATATCTGATTTTAACGATGTATTTATATCATCTTATCTAAAATGGAACTAATTGTGTTGAATTAGTAGGGTGTGTGAAACACATTGCATATTCGGAACGGTGCCATAGAATGTATGAAAATCCACGCCTTGTTATGGATATGATTTGTGTTAAGTATCATAACCCTAAGATAAAAAAAGGTTAATCTGGTTGAAAGTGAGGTAAAACAAATGAAAATAATTGAAGTGAGAGCGCTTAGAGGGCCAAATTACTATAGCAGACTTCCGGTTATTTTCATGCAGCTGGATATACAAGAACTTGAAACGAAACCAACCGATATGGTTCCTGATTTTAAGGACAATTTGGCTAGGATGATGCCGAGCCTTTATGAGCATAAATGCTCGCCCGGAAGGGTTGGTGGATTCTTTGAGAGGTTGATTAGTGGAACCTGGGCCAGTCATGTTGTAGAACATGTTGCTATAGAACTTCAATGTCTTGCAGGGCATGAGGTTGCTTTTGGAAAAACTTTTAGCACTCATGAATTCGGAATTTACAATCTGGTTTACCGTTATCTCGATGAAAAAACCGGGTTAAGAGCAGGTGAAATGTCTGTAGATTTGGTTGAGAACCTTTTTAAGGGAAAAATCACAAATGTGCAGCCGCTGATCACTGAATTGAAAAAAGTAGCAGAATCTAGCCAGCTTGGCCCTTCAACGCAGGCTATTGTTACCGAAGCTATCAGTCGCGGGATACCCTACATCCGACTAAATGATGCAAGTTACGTACAATTGGGACAGGGAATATTTCAGAGAAGAATACAGGCTACTATGATGGATAATACCTCCGCAATAGGAGTTGAGATAGCCGATGATAAGGAAAGAACGAAAAAACTTTTGTCTTCGATGGGTATCCCTGTGCCAGAAGGACACTCTGTCAAGACAGTTGATGAAGCAATAAGAGTTGCGGAAATGATTGGGTATCCAGTTGTGGTCAAACCTTTGATAGGGAATCACGGCCGAGGAGTTACCGTTAACGTTAAGAATGCAGAAGAGTTGCTTGTTGCATTTCAGATATCAAGTGGAATACATGAAACCTCGATAGTAGAAAAGTATATAAATGGATTTGACTTTAGGGTTCTTGTCATTGATGGGAAATTTGTTGCAGCGGCTCTCCGTGAACCAGCTTTTGTTATCGGAAACGGAAAAGACAGCATTCAGCAACTGATTGACGAAATCAACAGAGACCCTGAGCGAGGTATTGATCATGAGAAAAATCTGACCCAAATAACAATTGATTATACGACAGAAAGGCTTCTAGCTATCCAGAAGGTTACATTGAAGAGCATTCTAGCTGATGGTGAAAAATTATACGTTAAATCCACAGCAAATATTAGTTCGGGAGGTACTGCAAAGGATGTTACTGAAAATGTCCACCCACTGAACAGGCTATTGGCTGAGCGAATTTCCCGAATAATTGGTTTAAATGTAATAGGGATTGATATTATTGCCGATTCACTTGAAAAACCCCTTGAGATGGAACTTTCAGGTGTTGTTGAAGTTAATGCAGCACCGGGCTTCAGAATGCATCTAAATCCTACTATTGGTAGTCCGAGAAACATTGCAATTCATGTTGTGGATATGTTGTTTCCACCTGGAGTGAATCATTCCATTCCGGTTGTTGCTGTTACAGGAACCAATGGTAAAACCACAACCACCAGATTGATTTCTCATATACTGGGGTTCAACGGAAGCATTGTAGGAATGGCATCAACAGATGGAATATACATAGATAATATACCAATTCTAAAAGGAGATTACAGTGGTCCGGAAGGCGCCCTTAAAGTAATGATGGACTCTACCATAAATCAGGCTGTACTTGAAGTAGCAAGAGGTGGAATCCTACGGCGTGGACTTGGCTTTAAAGAATGTGATGTAGGGGTTTTGCTTAACGTTAGTTCTGACCATTTAGGAGAAGGTGGGATCGATACTTTAGAGGAGTTGACGCGTTTAAAATCAACAGTTACTGAAGCGGTTAAAACAACGGGATATGCTATATTTAATGCCGATGATCCGTTGGTTCTTTCTTGTATAGATAAGACTAAAGGTCGTACAATTTTATTCTCCAGAGATCTTGAAAATCAAACGCTTAAATCTAATATTGAAAATGGAAATCTAAATGTAACAATTAAGGACGGCAACATAATCATTCAAAGAAGAGGATCGACTCAAATCGTTGCTAATCTAATTGAAATACCTGTCACCTTTGATGGTAAAGCAGGATTCAATATTGAAAATGTGATGGCAGCAGTAGGAGCTACAGCTGCGCTGGGACTAAATGCAGAGCAAATTAGAGAAGGTCTTATAAATTTCAGCCCATCTATTGGTCAATTACCTGGAAGAATGAATGTCATCGATATGGGTGATTTCAAAGTAATTGTTGACTATGGTCATAATATTGGAGCAATCAACGCTACTGGCGACTTTATCAAAGGATTGATGCCAGGAAGGAAAATTCGTATGGCCCATGGAGTTGGAAATCGAAGAACAGATGATATTATTGAATTTGCATTTGTTCTTTCAAAATACTATGACCACATTGTACTTTGTGATTCTGATCCAAGAGATAGAAAAATCGGGGAAACCGCACGAATTGTTGAACAGGGGTTGCTGAATAGCGGCTTTAAACCGGATATGATAACGTTGGTCTTAGATGAAAAAGAAGCAACTATAGTATCTCTTAAGATGGCAAGACAGGGAGATCTCGTAGTATTGCAAGCAGATAATATCGTTCAGGTCATTAAAGATGTGCTTGATTTTAAACTTAGTTAGCTGGGATACTTCTAATGAAGTGTAAAAATAAACAACTAAGGATTAGCTTCAGTAATCTATCTGATTTTAGGGTTGTTCTAGCTTTATGTTGTAGCAATCATCAGGTTAACTATGAGTACGGTGAAATGCTAAAAATAATACTAAATAAAACACTTAATACGATTGAAATATTTGTAACATTATGTTATTATTAAATTTTATAAAAAATAAGCATGCATGTTTCATTTGTGTTATGATGTGTACAAGAAGAAATATTACTAAAACGTGATATAAAATGAATACATGGCTAGCCTCTGTTTGGCTTCAAAAATGTGATAGTAAAAAAGACCTTTTTTTATTATCTTCATATGAATGAATGCTCATTCAGTATGGAACTTGAATGTTTTGAAGTTAGAAATCTAAGCAGAAATACGATTTAAATATTCAGAATATTGCGAAAATAATGGAGAGGTTAGAAAGCTTCTATAACAAAGGTCCAGGCTATAGAAGACGATGGGTTTCAAACTGCTGGGACAAATTCGGAAAATGACTTTGTCCGTGTGATATACTGTGACCCATTATATTGCAGGCGACTGTGAAGGCATTTTCTCTTAGATTAAAACTAGCGGTATCGGGAACTCTTCGATTTTTAAACCGGCAACCGTAATTTCAATGCTAGTCGTTGCACTGATAACATGGGCGTTATGAAGTTAATTAAGCCGCGTTCTGATGAACGAATACATGGATCATTGCACTCGCGAATAAAGTATGAACCGAATCCTTGATTTGTCCAAGTATTATTGGTGCTTGATATAAGGATGGATAACTATTGTGGTAATTTACCATAATCACTAGTTTATGGCAACTTGGCATTATGTGATTGTTTAGCTTTGAAATTCAGGCAATTCTGATGCCTATTATTGGTATATCTGCGGGTGTTCTAATACTGATTTGCATGTGAGCACTTGGCTCAACATCAGATTATTGAATGGAGGGTTTATAATGGAAAGATTCAAGAAAAATGTTGGAGATGCATTTGAAGACGCTAAGGATAAGGCAGAAGAACTTAAAGAAGAAGCTGGGGACAAGATGGAGGATATCAAAGATAAAGCCGAAGACAAGATAGAGGATGTCAAAGATAAGGCAGAGGATAAAATTGATGATACAAAGGATAAGCTGAGATCTGAAAAAATTAAAAAAGAAGCTGAAGAAAAGGCTGAAGAGCTATTAGAAAAGGCTGAAGAAAAGGCGAATGAGCTAAAGTACAATGATTAATCCTCGATTCATATTTTGCTATCCAGCTGCAAATATGAACATTGGAAAGCAAGGATTGCATTTCATTATGCTATAGAATTTGAATAGAGAAGGAAGGAGTAAAAAATGGCAGTAGTGAAAGTGATAGAAATAATCGCAGAATCAACTGAAAGCTGGGAGGCAGCTGTGCAAGATGCAGTGACAGAGGCAGCAAAGACCGTTGATGGTATTCAGACTGCTTATATACAAGACTTCCAGGCAATTCTTGAAGGAAACAAGATAGTCAAGTATCGTGTAAATGTCAAGATTTCTTTCATTGTAAAATAGTAGAGATTGAAGGGTGTTCTTGCAAATATGGGAACACCCTATATCGGATTATGTAAGTAACTTCAAATTCGCTGATTTGATAAATATAATTGTTTGTTTGAATGATATTTAATTTGGAAAGGAGAGTTTACTATGAACTCGAATCGTTTGATGGGAATACTTGGAGTAGTACTGGTTGTTGTGTTAATCGTTTGGTTGCTTCAAAGAATATAAACATACGAAGCCAAGTACAAGATAACTAGAATCGTGGACTTGTTATCAAGAAGGCGGTTGTCAGAAAACGGATAACGTGGTGGATGAACTTGGCAAGCGTCTAGAAGCAATGACATTTAGTGCGGATAGTGCCTGTGGCTTAGAGGACAACGTCCAGAATGCCAGGGAGAAGAATACTTAACCGGGTAAAAACCGGAAAATATGTGCGGCGAAAACACCCAAAACTGTTGCCAGAGCTCAGTATTTGAAATAGTATCACAGAGGATTTAAGGAGTTCACAAGGAAGAGAACTGCAGTGGAAGGTATACCATCGTCCTAAGAAGATATCATGTTCTCTCCCTTGTTTTCTCACTCCAAAACCATTTGTTAAAATTTTGCCACACTAAAAATCAGTTTTTTATATCCAAAGAAAGATCAAAAATATTGTCGAGTTTAACCGAAAGGAGGACAATGTTATGGGTAAATCTGTTGGTATTGATTTAGGCACAACCAACTCCGTTGTATCTGTCATGGAAGGTGGAAAACCAGTTGTCATCGTTAATTCAGAAGGTGGCAGAACGACTCCGTCTGTTGTTGCATTCACCAATAAAATGGAACGAATCGTTGGCCAGGTGGCCAGGCGGCAGGCAGCCCTAAATCCTGAAAGAACCTTATATTCGGTTAAACGCTTTATCGGCCGGAAGTTCTCTGAAGTTGCCGACGAGATGAAACTTGTTCCCTATAAAGTAGTCCAGGGTCCCAACGACACTGTTAGATTTGATATTGACGGCAAACTTTACGCGCCAGAGGAAATTGCATCAGCAATCATAAAACGACTGGTTGAAGACGCTTCAAAATATTTGGGAGAAAAAATAACCGACGCGATCATAACTGTGCCAGCATATTTTAACGATGCCCAGCGTCAGGCAACCAAAGATGCAGGCAAGATAGCCGGGCTGAATGTCCTGCGCATCATTAACGAGCCAACAGCCGCCGCTTTAGCTTACGGCCTTGAGAAGAAAAAGAACGAAACCATACTGGTCTTTGATTTGGGTGGAGGAACATTTGATGTCTCTATTTTGGATGTCGGCGATGGCGTTTTTGAGGTCAAGGCTACCAATGGCGATACACACTTGGGTGGTGATAACTTTGATAAAGCAATTGTCGACTGGCTCGCAGAAGAATTCAAGAAAGATTTCGGAATCGATTTACGTCAAGATAAACAAGCACTACAAAGATTGACCGAAGCAGCCGAAAAGGCCAAAATCGATCTTTCCAACATTCTTGAAACACAAATCAATCTACCGTTTATTACTGCAGATGCCAACGGCCCAAAACACTTAGACTTCAAACTGACAAGGGCAAAGTTCGACGACTTGACACACAGTCTTGTTGAAAGATGCCGTCAACCGGTTACTAACGCCCTATCTGACGCTAAGATAACTGCTAGCGATATAGATGAAATTATTTTAGTTGGCGGTTCGACGCGTACTCCGTCTGTTCAAAAACTTGTTCGAGAGCTCATGAACGGACGCGATCCCAACCAAGGGGTTAACCCTGATGAGGTTGTTGCAATCGGTGCGGCAATCCAGGCAGGCGTTTTAGCAGGTGAAGTCAAGGATATATTGCTGCTGGATGTAACACCGCTGTCCATGGGTGTTGAAACAATGGGTGGAATCGTTGCTAAGATCATTGAAAGAAATACGACCATTCCGGTTCGCAGAAGCGAAGTCTTTTCAACAGCAGCAGACAACCAGCCAGCCGTGGATATCAATGTACTGCAGGGTGAAAGGGAGTTAGCCAAGGATAACCGTTCGCTTGGCCAGTTCAAACTTGATGGTATACCCCCAGCCCCAAGAGGGGTGGCACAAATCGAAGTTACATTCGATATCGATGCCAACGGCATACTGAAAGTCAGCGCCAAGGATAAAGCAACCAACAGGGAACAGGCTGTAACGATTTCCGGATCCACCAGCCTGGACAAATCGGAAATCGACCGGATGGTTAGTGACGCTGAGTCTCACGCAGCTGAAGATAAAATAAGACGTCAGGAAGTGGAAATACGTAATTCTGCAGATTCGACTGTTTATCAGGTTCAGAGACAGTTGAACGAAGCCGGAAACAGACTACCAGTTCATGAAAAAGGCCGTATTGAGCAGCTTTTATCCGAAACAAGGCAAGCGCTCAATGATAATGCCCCAATCGAGCAGATTCGTAAGCTGACCAGCGACCTGACCCAGGCTGCCAATGTGTTTAATTCTGCTCCAAGGACAGAGTCCCCGACCAACACAGAAGCTGCTCCGAAAACAGATGGACCGGATGATGTCATCGATGCGGAATATACGGAAAAGTAAGGTGGTTTAATGTAAATGGGTGCAAACTATAAAGACTATTATGAGATTTTGGGCGTAGACCGCAAGGCTTCTGAAGCGGAAATCAAGACAGCCTATCTGAAAGCCGCCCGGAAGCATCATCCTGATTTACATATCAAAAGTGAGAAGGCAGCTTCTGAAGAAAAATTTAAAGAAATCAATGAAGCTTATGCCGTCTTAGGCGATAAAGAAAAACGGGCTTCATACGACAGTTTGGGTGAAAATCTGCACAGCGGTCAGGAATGGCAACCGTCACCTGATATGGGAAGCTATGGAAGCCAATCCTGGAGTTCAGAAGAAGCCGAAGGCTTCAGTGATTTTTTTGAA
This sequence comes from Youngiibacter multivorans, assembly GCF_017873395.1. Lineage (GTDB taxonomy): Bacteria > Bacillota > Clostridia > Clostridiales > Clostridiaceae > Youngiibacter > Youngiibacter multivorans. The sequence continues at coordinate 146,158 of NZ_JAGGKC010000001.1, forward strand.
AGCCTTTTTGGACAAGCCAGATCAAATAATCCTTATGGCGGATTCAGGCAGACTAGAAGCATTCGAGGCCAGGACCTGGAAAGTGAGCTTGAGCTTACTTTAGAAGAGGCATATCACGGCGGCCAAAAGCTGCTTCAATTTTCTTTTCGTGGAACGGGCAACAAAACCATCGTCAAGTCACTTGATGTCAAAATTCCTCCTTTTGTCCGGGATAAAAGCAAAATCCGGTTAAAAGGACAGGGTGGAGAAGGCTTAGCCGGTGGTTTAGCCGGTGACTTGCTTCTGACAGTCAAGATCCTGCCGAATGCCAAATTTAAGCTGAATGGCGACTCTCTTGAAACAACCATTAAAATCAGACCTGAACAAGCCGTTTTGGGAAGCCAGGTTCACGCACCTACGATCGATGGCCAAGTTATGATTACTATCCCTCCGATGACGCATAATGGGCAGAAATTGCGCTTGCGTTCCAAAGGGTGGCTGGGCAGAGATGGGATTCGTGGTGATGAATATGTACAAGTGATTATTGATATTCCGCGGTCAATAAATCAATCCGAAAAAGAACAATATGAGCGTCTGGCGGACCTGAATGAAGGGGTACATTAACGATGAGTAAGTTTTATTTACAGGTTATTCGTCAATATTGCGAACCGGAGAACCGTGAAGACAGGATCTGTATCGACGACTTGCCATTCCAGCCATTATTGCTGGAGAGATTGGCTGCGATCGGGTTCATAGAAATTGAAAACAGGATGATCACCATTGAAAAGGTTGAGAGGGTCCAGAGACTCCTTCGCATTCGGAAATCTCTAGGAGTAAACCTATCTGGCGCTGCCATAATCGTCGAGTTATTAGAAAGAATGGAAGAAATGCATGATGAAATTGAGCGGCAGAGACAAGAGTGAGTCTTAATTAAACACAATGCCAATGTTACTTTTTGCAGTGAGATACAGAAAAGAATTTGTTCAAGATGCCAGAAGCAATAAACTTGATCCTGTCATCAGATTGACGTCGAAAACGGTCAAATAATTCGGATTCTGTCCCGAAAATAGAAACAATACTGATCTTGTTATTGAAGCAGGTGCATACTTTTGCCAAAGTGAGGTGCGTGTGCTGAATTTGATTTGTCGTGGAAGAAGTATAGAATATAATCTAAAAGAGAAAAATGCATGGTCGTATATCATACAAATTTCATGAAAACACAAATTGATGGATGATAGTGCATTAGAATGATGAGAAAAATGGTTATAATGCTAAATAGCTATTGTTTATTTGCCGTATTCAGAAATTTCAGAAAATTAAAATATTGATACACAATTTGTGCTATAATGTATACAAGGAGAATAATCATCTAAAGCATTATATAAATGATGAAGGATTTTACTATAACCTTCGTTAGGATGCGAAAATGTGATAGGTGAGAAAATTCCTTCTTAAATAGTGCTTACTGAATGAATATTCATTCAGTAAGCAAAATTACTTTATTCAGACTGGAAGGGCTTATCAGTTTAAAACCGAAGCAAAGTGCAGCTTAAATATTCAGAATATTGTGATAACGAATGATGACTTAAAATGCGAGGAGACATTATGAACAAGAAAGAGCTTACTGGCTTACTGGCGACAAAAATCGTTGAAAAAGGGAGTTTCTATCGAACGGAAGTTCAAGCAATAGCTGACAATGCGGAAAGAGATGTTGGTACTGTTTACATGAATTTTAAGAACAAAGAGGAGATACTTGACTATGCAACGAGTCACAACATACTAGGATAGTTACACTTACGTCAAGAAATGAATGCTCCTCGATGAGATTACATAAGGATAATGAAGTTCCAATCCATGAATGAGGAGTACCAGATGTTGCTAAGGACTCTTCACAGTAACACAGAATTTATATTGCTTATGCTTTGTTTAAATGAAAGGAACTAAAGAAATGAGCAACCAGACCAGACTAGCCGAAACGCGTAATACAAAAAATCTAGGTGATTCTAGACAAACTATCATTGGAATAACCTTCGGAGTAATCCAGGTAGTTCTGGCCTTAAGACTGGGTTTCAAATTACTGGGATCAAATCCGAACAATCAATTTGTAGGTGGTATATATTCGGTGACTAAATATATTGTTAGTTTATTTGAAGTGATTTTTGATCCGATACTAATCAAAATTTCTGGTATCTCTGTTATTTTCGAACCGGCAACACTGATTTCAATGATGGTATTTGGTTTGATAGGCTGGGTTGCAATGAAAACGTTCGCGCCACGTTCATTTCATAGATATGAAAGGACCAGATACATAGATGATAGCTTTGATGAAGATGAAGAATAATTAAGAAGTCTTTGGATTAACTTCATCAGTAGTATATAAATATAATGCTTATAAAGCAATGTAAGGTCCAGTCTAAATACCTCAGACCTACTGGTGTTGTACAACGAATAAACTATTATCTAAAACTCGAATGACAATTCTTACTTTATTTGTGGGGATTATAATCTGAATGGATGTGCGTCCTTGGAGAACTGAAAAATAAGTAACAAAGCCACATAAGGTAGAAAATGTTATATAGGATGCTGAAATAGAGGCGGATAATCTAGTTGCAATTCTTAATTCTCCGTTCAAATCTTTGCTTTATCACAGATAAAAAAATCAAAAATCAGGACTTGAAATTCAATATCTTGGTAATCAATAAAATTAATACGGAAGGAGTGTTTAATGTGAATTCGAATCGTTTGATGGGAATACTTGGTGTTGTACTGGTCATTGTGCTAATCATTTGGTTGATTCAAAGAATATAGATATAACATGAGAAGTGCGAGCGACGCTTCCTTCTCTTAAGAATACAAAATATGGCTCAGTAACAATATATAATAATATATTGTATATAGATCAGAGCGAAAGGGATGAATATAATTATGGAACATAAATTAACACCCTTACCTTATAGTATGGAGGCTTTGGAGCCGATCATCTCAAGAGAGACTTTAGAATATCATTACGGTAAACATCATCACGCATACATTACGAATCTAAATAAGTTGATTATTGATACTGAATTTGAAAATATGCCGTTGGAAGAAATCATTATGAAATCTAGGGATGGCATATACAATAACGCAGCACAGGTATACAATCATACTTTTTATTGGAACTGTTTAGCTCCAAATGCTGGTGGAGAACCAAACGGCAAATTAGCAGATGCAATCAATCAGGCGTTTGGATCATTTGCTGCTTTTAAAGAAAAATTCAGTAAGACTGCTGCAACAACTTTTGGCTCTGGATGGGCTTGGTTAGTAAAAAATGAAGATGGTGAATTGGAAATTGTTAGCTCTAGTAATGCTGGTAATCCACTAACTGATGGTAAGAAACCATTGTTAACATGTGATGTTTGGGAGCATGCTTATTATATTGACTATAGAAATGCGAGACCTATTTACATAGAAAAATTTTGGGATTTAGTAAATTGGGATTTTGTTTCTTCAAATTTATGATGAGATATTTATTTATTAGGTAAGGAGGTCAGTATGAATAAAATTAAGAAAACAACCATGTCTCATAAGGAGATTAATAAAGATGACTCATTGGCTGCTGGCGGTGAATTGCACCAGACAATTGGAGGCGAGCATCCTAAGTTGACCACGAATCAGGGAGTTCCGATATCAGACAATCAGAACTCTCTAAAAGCCAATCCCCACGGTCCTACACTGGGAGAAGATTTCATACTTAGAGATAAAATAACTCACTTTGATCACGAACGCATCCCAGAGCGTATTGTTCATGCACGTGCAACGGGTGTACATGGATACTTTGAGCTTACAGAATCACTGGAGCAATTCACCACTGCGAAGATACTCACTGAGGTAGGCGAAAAGACACCGGTATTTACCAGAATATCCACTGTAGCAGGAGGAGCAGGCTCAGTAGACACTCCTCGTGACATACGCGGATTCGCCGTCAAATTCTATACTAAAGAGGGAAATTGGGATCTGGTAGGCAATAATATTCCTGTTTTTTTTATTCAAGATGCCATCAAATTTCCTGACCTTATTCACGCAGTAAAAATGGAACCAGACAGAGGCTTCCCTCAATCGGCAAGCGCACATGACACTTTCTGGGATTTCATTTCCCTTACTCCAGAATCAATGCATACAATCATGTGGGTAATGTCTGATCGAACACTGCCGCGGTCGCTGAGGATGATCGAAGGTTTTGGCGTACATAGTTTTCGGTTGATAAACGCGGCAGGAGATTCAATATTTGTCAAATTTCATTGGAGACCAAAACTTGGCTTGCAGTCTACTATTTGGAATGAAACCGTCAAGATTTCTGGAGCTGACCAGGACTTCCACAGGCGAGATATGTTCGAGGCTGTTACAGCAGGGAATTTCCCTGAGTGGGAATTATCGGTACAGCTATTCACGCAAAAGGAAGCGGACGCATTTCCGTTTGACCATCTGGATCCAACCAAACTGATACCTGAAGAGCTTGTACCTTTGAAAGCAATCGGCCGAATGGTGCTTAACCGTATGCCTGATAATTTTTTCGCAGAAACAGAACAGGTCGCTTATTGTCCAGCTAATATCGTGCCAGGTATAGATTTTTCAAATGACCCACTTCTGCAAGGTCGTTTGTTTTCTTATCATGACACTCAGCTTTCCAGGTTAGGTTCGCCTAATTTTAACCAAATTCCGATCAATGCACCTAAGTGTCCCTTCTCTAATCAACAGCGGGATGGTCAAATGCAAATGGAACAGCCATCAGGCCGAGTCTCGTATGAACCTAACACACTTTCGAAAACCTCACCGCGTGAAACCCCGGATGGCTTTAGAAGCGCAAAAGTCACTGAAACAGGTGAAAAAGGACGTATACGTTCTGAGAGCTTTGCAGACCACTACAGCCAAGCTAGAATGTTTTATCTGAGCCAAACCTCATATGAGCAAGCACACATTGCTTCCGCATTGGTATTTGAACTTTCAAAGGTTGAACATATACACATACGTGAAGCAATTGTAGGACATCTGCGCAATATCAATGAAGACCTTGCTAAACGTGTTGCACAAGAACTTGGTTTCGATAAAATGCCTGAAGCCCCTGTACCAGTTATGCCTGTGCAGGATATGGATCCTTCACCGGCATTACAGACTATGGGTAAGATGAAAGATACGCTTGAAGGGCGTATGATCGGCATACTGATAGCCGACGGTTCTGATGGTGCAGTGGTCAAAAGAATAAAGAACGCTTCTGTTGCTGCAGGTGCGTCAGTAAAGATAGTTGCCCCTAAAGTGGGAGGAGCGATTCTCGCTGATGGATCAAAAATGGTTGCTGATGGACAACTGGCTGGCACACCATCAGTATTATTTGACGCAGTAGCAGTAATACTATCAGAAGAAGGTGCAATGCTGTTGTCAAAGGAAAGCGATGCGATTGATTTTGTGAAGGATGCTTTCGCTCATTTGAAAGCAATAGCGGTAGATAATGGAGGTCAAAAGCTTTTAGAAATAGCTAAGGTCGAGCGAGATGGCGGCATAGTTGCTGCTGAAGACAAAGATTTATTTATCAGTGCAGCCAAGACGCGCCAATGGAATAGGGAAAAATCAGTTAGAAAACTGCCATAGATTTAAAGGACAAATCTAATGACAAAATGGAGGAGATGAAGAACAAAGCAGAAGATGTAAAAGACAAGCAAACGAAAAGATCTATCATAAGACCAAGTGAAAGAGTCTTAATAATTTGCAGAGAAACTGAAGGACAACTAAAATGAGTACTTGATTCTGGAGTGATACAATATTGAACCCTTTGCCGCATTATGTCTGGAATGTTAAATTGGAGTCACTTTAGATGTGACGAAGTGGTTTATCTATATACACAAAATCTTGCTGGATAAACACGGTTTACCTCATATTTGATGAAGGCGATAAATACACGCAAGTGTGTAATAAGATGATGATGTTGTAGATTTGGTTTGTTTTAAAAACACTGTTAATACACATATTGATACAATCAAGCTTATGACATTCACTAAGAAAAGTGGGGAGATACTTTTATGCGTAAGTCAATTATGCAAACTAGTATCTCCTATTGCCAAAAACATGTGGAGTCGGTAACTTTATCAAGGGGGTTTACTAACATATTTACAGATAAAAAGTAGGTGCTTAATATTGAAAAACATGGGATTAGTATTAGAAGGCGGTGGAATGAGAGGGTTATACACTGCTGGTGTACTGGATTATTTTATGGAAAAAGGACTTTATTTTCCTTATGTTATTGGGGTTTCTGCAGGTGCCTGTAACGCAATTTCCTATATTTCAAGACAAAAAGGTAGAAGTCGAAAGATTAATATCGATTTTGTAAATGACCATAGGTATCTTAATTATACGAACTTATTAAAAGGCAAAGGCATTTTTGACATGGATTTCATCTTCGATCAAATTCCTAATAACTTAATTCCATTCAACTACAATGCATTTAATGCTGCAACTGAGCGACTGGTTGTTCCAGCAACTGATTGTCAATCAGGTATGCCGGTATACTTTGAAAGAGATAAATGTGAGGATTTATACTCTGCGGTTAAGGCCTCAAGTAGTCTTCCTTTTGTTGGGGAAATGGTTTTCATGGAAGAAAAATTACTGCTTGATGGAGGGATTGCCGATCCTATCCCGATTTTAAAGGCCATTCAGGACGGCAATCAAATGAATGTGATTGTACTAACTAGAGAAAATAACTATAGAAAAGAACATTTTATGGTCGAATTCATTGCTAAATATTTCTATTCAGATTATACAGAACTGATTCACGCCATTACCAATCGTCATAATATTTATAATACTACCTTGGAATATATTGCTGAACTCGAAGAGAAAGGCAAAGTTTTTGTTATACGCCCTAAGGATCCTGTGAAAATTAAAGGAATAGTAAGAGATATAAATAAATTAAATGAATTATATACAAATGGATATAATGATGCAGCATCTAGCTTTGAAAAGATGAGTCTATGGATTAGGCGATTTAACGAGGAATAAAATGTGTTCAACTGAGGAGGCTTAACGACGAAAGAATGCAGGAACAATTAAGGAAAAGGTCGAATGAATTGGTAAGTCACCAAGAGGTTGCATTCTTCTGGACGGTTAGGCCTGGACGAGAAGGTTTAAAGTAACAAGGAGTATCTTGCAACAGAACCACGATTTAATTTGGATTAGTGTAATTTCCAGACAAAGGACTTTAAAAAAGGAGATGGAGTATAATGACAGAAAGAAAAAAGTTAACGATTGAACAAGCGCACGAAAATGGTGAAAAACTTGGGATTGATTGGAAGAAAATTGATGTGGAAGAATTTCGCAGAGGGATGGATGTGGAGCTTGAACATGGAAGTAGGGATTCTCTTACGAATATAACCAATGATGATCCATTTACAACAGCGAAGATAGCCTTAGCGCACTTAAATGAAATCCCAGATTACTATACACGGCTTAAAAAGATGGAAACTGAGGCGAAAGCCTATTGGAAAAATAAGTAAACTATGAGATAAAATTCCTTAATTCACAAAAAGCAGTTAAGAGAATAAAATTAAGGACAGTGATAGAACGCTGTCCTTTTAATATATAAAATATTCCAATAGATTCAAGGTTATATTAATTTATTATACATCAATAATGAGCTCTCAGTTTACAAAGGAACATCTCTTTAAAATGCACACATAAGTAATTGCAAAGATGAAGGAACAAAAGTATGGGAAGATTATTAATGTTGCATATGCTGCAGCATTCGGAAATCCTGGACAATCCAATTACTCTGCAGCGAAAGCTGGATTAATTGGATTTACAAGAACCATATCAAAATAGTATGCAAAATATGGAATCACGGCAAACTCTATCAGTCCTGGATTAATAAACACAGATATTATAAAAACAATTCCTGAGGATATTCTAACCAAGATGGTTGAAGCAGTACTAGCACGTAGATTGGGTGAACCGGAAGAGGTAGCATCGGGCGTAAGTTTTCTTGCTAGTGAGTACAGTAATTTCGCAAACGGCAATAACATTATGATTACAGGTTGTATGCCATTCTAGACAATCAAGATCTAATCTACGATATGTAATATTATACGATAGGGGAATATTCGGTATACGAGTATTCCCCTTAAATCAAGCGAATACTACAGTAACAATAGTGGATCAAAGCATATTGATGTGACCTGAAGTACTTTATTGTTATGATGATGAGAAGCGCAAATAGTAACAATAAATGCTTAGTTTTCAATCTAAGTAGGAAGACTAATTGTAATAATCTCATTTACTTATGTACGGTTCTCCATTGTTTGAATAAGTGTGTTAAATATTTAAGTTTGTTAAAAAAATGAATAGTACTAATCAAAAACTTCGCGATATGACTAATTTCACGAAGTTTTTTAAGCAGTCGTTTCGGACTAGAAGCATGTTAAATTGGAATACGGCTGCAATATTATAATAATACACAAATAATATTATTTAAAATCTTCTTTAGATAATACTAATACAGTATAGTCAATATGATTTTGGATCACTTTAGTTGCTTTTACAATATCCTTATCTTTTATTGCCTCATATAAAAACATGTGGCCATCAGTTGTAGCTTGAAAATGTTTGTCCATACCTAGTGTATCAGCCCTTTTATATCTCGAAACAGCAATAGTGTAAAAATATGATTTGAGGTAATCTTGGGTATTTGAATATGCAATAACAAATAGTGGATTATGTGAAATTTCGCAAATTATCATATGAATTTTAAAGTCTGCCTCGGATAATTGCATGAACTTTTCATCAACACTTGTATAAGATGCTTCACTACTTTGTTTATATTCTTCACATGCTATTCTGAGTCTTTCTAAATCATCAAAGGTAGCATTTGCTATTGCTAGTCGGATGCATTCAGAATCAATAACACTTCTGAATTCTTTTACACTTCTCAATAATGTGGAATTTAGTATTCTTGTGCTTGGTATATCATTTAATGTGCTTTCAATGTTAAATTTATTTACATAAGTTCCATTGCCTGCTTTGGTTGTAACTAATCCTAACGCATTTAGTCTTTGGAGTGCAGACCTAACAGTTAGTCTACTCACATTATATAGTTCGACGAGCTCCATTTCTGAAGGTAATTTCTCTTGGTCCGCAAAGTCACCGTTGATAATCGATTCCTTTATTATGTCACAAATTTGTTCTGATAAACTGGTCCTGCTTATCTTATTCTTCATAATATATATCACCCTTTTCTTTTTATATAAACATAGAAGTTTATTAAACTATATCTAGTAATACTTTTCAAGTCTATTCATTATTGATATCATTTGCATTCTAAATGACTACGTACTTAGTAATATTGCAAGTTAATTATTTAGTAAGAAAACTTCTAAGAAGGAAGTTTCAAAAGTAATACCAAGGTCATAATGTTCCCTATGGTATCTCGATTCGACTTTTCAGCCATACCAATTAATCTAACTATCAATTAACATGCCAAGTTCACCTTACATAGTATTAAAAATTTGTGAACTCAAACATTTCTAATAGATAAATCGAATAATCCATCTGTAAGATGCTGAATCATACTTGAAAAAATACGAACACAGGTATAATTCGATGAAAAGTTTCTGGATTGATATATATATGACTCAATTATAGCACACTTGAGGTCAAATATATTTTGTCTGATATTTCATCAAAAAGTACTATATTTCGCTACTTTTTTAGTTATGGCGCTGCTTTATCAACTAAATCCATGATTTTACGTACTATACCAATTGAATTTTAATACCCCAATTGAATATGCGAGATAAATCGATGCCTTGAATATAGGCACTGTTTATATAGTTTGATATTCAAAATTATTGTTCGCTAGTTGACATTGAAATCGTATACTCTTATACTGTTAATACAAGTATATGAGTATACGAGATTTTTGGCAAGCGTCCAGCAGAACAATTATCGAAATGTTGTGAATTCAGTGATTTCATCGTATTAATGTGTAGAATGCAGGTCAATTTATTGACTGGTATATAAAAAACGAGGAGGATAACAATGAAGATTACAAAAGTTGACGTGTTACTCGTGACAACTGCAAATCCAATTTGGCGACCGATTCTGTGCAGAATCCATACTGATGAGGGGATTTATGGAGATGGAGAAGCTGCTGTTGCTTACATCAGTGGACAAACAGCAGCATTCGGAATGATTCAAGATTTAGCCAAAATAATAATCGGGATGGATCCTCTAAAGAACGAAGTTATTTGGGATAAGATGTACAAAAGTACTTTCTGGGGACAAAATGGAGGGCCGATTGTTTTTTCTGGAATGAGTGCGCTTGATATTGCACTTTGGGATATCAAAGGAAAATACTACAATGCGCCGATACATGAGCTCCTTGGAGGGAAAAGGCGAGATAAACTTAGAGCATATGCAAGCCAACTCCAATTTGGATGGGAAATGGACTGGAAAGGTCCTGGCACTGGAATCCCGCAATGCACAGCTGAAGATTATGCTAAAGTATGTCGAAAAGCAATGGATGAAGGTTATGACGCAGTCAAAATTGATTTCTTTACTTTTGATAAAGATGGGACTCCATTTACTGAGGAAGAGCGTACAAGACTCATCAAACCTTACTATATAAACATGATTGAAGAAAGACTTGCTGCAATAAGGAAGGAGTGTGGACCAGACCTCGACATTATTATTGAAAACCATTCGTTCCCAGATGCTCAAGGTGCTGTACAAATTGGACAAATGGCCGAGAAATATAGAATTATGTATTTCGAGGAACCCAATTCTCCAACTCCATATATGCAGAAATATATTGCTGATAAGGTAAACATTCCTCAAGCAAGTGGAGAAAGAATATATAGCAGATGGCAGTATGCACCATACTTTGAAAACCAGTCGCTTCAGGTTATTCAGCCTGATATCGGTAACTGTGGTGGAATTACGGAAGCGAAGAAGATCTGTGATATGGCCTATACATACGATGTTAGTGTGCAGGCTCATGTATGTGCAACCCCACTTTCAACTTCTGTGGCATTACATTTGGAATCAGTTATTCCTAACTTTGTGATTCATGAGCATCATGTCGCCAACAGATGCGAATTTAACTACAATCTTTCAAAGTTTAATCCTCAACCAGTAAACGGCTACATCGAAGTTCCTAATTTGCCTGGAATCGGTAATGAGATTACAGAGGAAGCATACAGACTAGCACAGGTAGTGACAATAGAATAGTTGTATCAATAATTATATTAAGAAGAGGTGTATTTGTATGAAAAACAGGAAAATGACAATCCTAATTGCATCAGCTTTGACATTTGTTGGAATGCTACTTTCAGCCTGCGGTTCGGACTCTAAAGCACCAACGACACCAACTTCAGCTAAGATGGATCTTACAGAATATGCTCTTTCGCTAGCTACACCACTTTCAGCTGAGGATGAGGCAATATTCAAATCTCTTGAAGAACCGTCTAAGAATCCTGATAAAGTCGTATGGAGACATGGAAATGTCACTAATAATATGACTGACTCTCCAGCTGTGAGAGCAGATCGAGCCTTTTTTATTGAACTCAAAAAAATACTTGGAGATAAAGTTGAGTTGCAGTTTTTCTTTGGTGGTAGTCTAGGAACATCTTCTGATCAGATTTTGGGAGGGCTCCAAGCAAAAAACTTTGAAAGTCAGTCATACAACGTAGGTGCAATGGCTGAGTACACTAATGCGTTCATGCCTCTGGATGTCATGTTTCTTGTTCCCGACTTAAAAACAGCATTAGAAGTAGTTAATGGTGAGCCTGGAGATATCATGAGACAGGAATGTATTGATGACACAGGACTTAATGTTCTATATACACCTGCAATTGGTATGAGACATATCACTACTAAGAATAAGGCGATAACTAAAGTTTCTGATTTAAAAGGCTTAAAAATACGTGTACAGAATAATCCACTGCATCTTCTTGCATTTTCAAAGCTAGGCAGTGCACCAACTCCTATTGCATATGCAGAATTGTTTACTAGCTTGCAGCAGGGTGTAGTTGATGGACAAGAAAATCCAATTGCCAACATTTACGCTCAGAATTATGTTGAAGTCCAGAAAAATATGACACTTACCAATCATCTTTATACAGCAGGAGCCTTTATTGTAAATAACGAATGGCTTCTTGAACAGACCCCAGAATTCCAGGAAGCGGTAAAAAAAGCGACTGCAGTTGCTGCGGCTTATTCTGGACCTGAACTTACAAAAACAGAGAATGGAATGCTTGATTATATCAAATCTCAGGGGATGATGGTTACAGAACTAGTTCCAGCAGAATATGATGAGTTCGTTAGGATTTCTAAAGAAACTTGGACCGAAGCTTCAGCAAAAATTGGTGCTGATTACTTTAATAAAGTTGTGACTTCCATAGAAAAGATCACCAAGAAATAACAAATTAAGCAGCATAGGCGATAAATATCAATTTGATTTTATCGCCTCCTATATAAGGAGGGGGACATAAATGAAAAAATTCTTCGATGAATTTGAAATTTACATTGGTGCATTTTGTCAGGGCTTAATGGTACTCATATTATTAGCGCAAGTTGTTTCCAGGTACATATTTAACAATGCATTTTCGTGGTCAGAAGAAACAGCGATAATACTTTTCATACTTTCGGTATATTTTGGCGCTACAGCTGCTATTAGAAGAAACCAGCACCTTAAGCTTGAAATTGTACTAGATAAGCTAAGTCCCAAAAACAGACTAAAGCTTGAAATATTTAACAATAGCTTGTTTGCTCTCTTTAATGTGATCATACTATTTGGCATCGTACCTATAGTACTTAGATTAAGGACCAATGGAACAGAAACCGCAGTAACAGGAATACCAAAGTGGTACATATACATTGTATTACCAATACTATTCGTATTAATGATAATCAGATTAATTCAAGACAGTGGAATAAAATTTAAGAAAATCAAGAATATTGATTCAAATGCTGATTCATTTGAACAAAATAACTAAGGGGGGATTACTATGGCGACCGCAGTATTATTTATAGTAGCTTTTACACTTCTAGCTATTGGTGTACCAGTAGGAATCTCTCTTGGACTTGGTATGATAGCGATAGTATTTGGTTTTGGCACTACAAACTTAGGGTTTTTGGCACAATCCATGTATTCCGGATTTGAGTCACTGCCTCTGACTGCTATTCCTTGCTTCATGCTTGCAGGTGCTGTTATGGAAACAGGAGGCCTATCGAAAAGGCTAGTAAACGTCGCGGAAAAAATGGTTGGCCATACTACTGGAGGCCTCGGAACCGTAACTGTAATAGCATGTCTTTTTTTTGGGGCAATTTCAGGTTCAGGCCCTGCAACAGTTGCAGCAATAGGTGGAATAATGATTCCTTATATGGTTAAAGCTGGGTATGACAGAACCTATTCGACCGGTCTGTCAGCAGTTGCAGGTGGACTTGGAATTATTATGCCACCTAGTATACCTTTGGTAATATATGGAGTAGCAACAAACACTTCTATCGGTGATCTTTTCTTAGCAGGAATAGGTCCAGCATTCTTAGTTGGCTTTATGCTAGTTTTAGTTAATATATTTCTTTCCAATAAGGCTGGATACTTAGGAAATGGTATACCATTCAAACTTAAAGAAATGGGTAAAGCAATCTGGGATGCTAAATGGGCATTACTTATGCCAGGAATCATACTAGGAGGAATATACGGTGGCATATTCACACCAACTGAAGCTGCTGTAGTTGCTACTGCTTATGGAATTCTTGTAGGAATATATGGTTATAAAGAACTTAAGTGGAATGATATTATTCCAATGCTTATCAAGAACACCTCGTTTGTTGGAGGAATACTTCTTACATTTGCTCCTGCCGCTGCTCTTGGTGCTGTATTGGCACTGCTTGGAGTACCACGTGCACTCACAACAATGCTATTCGCTCTATCAACCAATAAGATAGTAATACTCTTAATTGTCAATGTATTCCTTGTATTTGTTGGAATGATAGTTGATACAACAGCTGCAAACATAATATTCTCTCCAATTCTCCTAACAGCATTGAGACCTTATGGAGTTGATCCGGTTCACTTTGGACTGCTTATGACAATCAACCTGGCAATTGGATTTGTCACACCACCTGTCGCCGGTAACTTATTTGTTGCATCTGGTATGACTGGGATTCCAATGGATAAGATTGTTAAGAAAGCATTGCCTTTCATTGTCGCGATGTTTGTTGCACTACTGATAGTCACATATATTCCGGCAACATCAATAGGTATATTGCAATTACTAGGTAGATAGAAAACTAGAGGGGTGAAATAAATGAAAATTGTAAGTGTTGATGTAATCAAAGCTCCAACTAAAGATTCCGATAGCGGTTACAAATGGAATCCTGTATTTGTGAAGATAAATACAGATGCTGGTATTAGCGGAATAGGTGAAGTTGGATTGGCGTACGCTAACGCTAGTCAGGCTGGATTTGGTATGGTCGTTGATTTTGCCGAATTAATAATTGGAATGGATCCTATGAACATCGAACAGATATGGAATAAGTTGCATAGGACTACATTTTGGGGAATGGGTGGCGGAACAGTAATCTTTTCAGGGATGAGTGCCATTGATATTGCACTTTGGGACATAAAAGGCAAGGCTCTGGGTGTCCCCGTATATCAGCTCCTGGGCGGTAAAACAAACAGTAAACTAAGAACTTATGCCAGCCAGATACAGTTCGGTTGGGGAAAGCAGAGTAAAAACCTCATACAACCTGAAGAGTATGCTCAGGCAGCAAGAGATGCCATTGCAGATGGATACAATTGCATAAAGGTTGATCCAATTGGATATGATCTTGAAGGCAAGTGGATGGGTTGGAGTAATTATGGACTTCTTGAAAACAAGCAGTTAAAGATTGCTGTTGAAAGAGTCGCAGCCATCAGAGAAGCAGGTGGTCCTGACTTAGATATAATAATTGAACTTCACTCACTTACAGATACAAATACTGCTATTCAACTTGGAAGGGAGCTTGAAAAATTTAGATGCTTCTATTATGAGGAGCCAACACAGCCGCTAAACTCGAGCTTATTCAAGGAAATCAACCGGGAAGTTAAAATCCCACTGGCAACAGGCGAGAGATCATATAGCAGATGGGGATTTAGACCGTTTTTTGAAGATAGGTCAATATCAATAATACAGCCAGATCTGTGCAATACAGGAGGAATTTCTGAAGGAAAGAAAATTTGTGATATGGCTCATGTATACGATATCGGAGTCCAAATCCACGTTTGTGGTGGACCTGTATCTACAGCAGCTGCATTGCAATTGGAGGCGGTTATACCTAACTTCGTAATTCATGAACATCACCAGATGGCACTTGTTGAAGACAATATTCAACTATGCAATTACGATTATCAGCCCAAGAATGGATACTATGAGATTCCTGACAGACCAGGTATAGGGCAAGAACTTTCAGAGTACACCATGAAAAAATCTCCAATGATAGTAACAGTAAAGTAATAATATACAATATAAAAAGGAGTTGTAGAGTTATGAAAATTACAAGTGTTGATGTCATCAAATCAAATGGAGGTGCTTCATCAGTTAAGGGTGCACATTGGAACCCAGTTTTCTGCAGAATCAATACTGATGAAGGAATAAGTGGTTTCGGTGAGGCTGGAGTTGCTTACACCTGTGGTACTGAAGCAGCATTTGGCATGATCAAGGATTTTGCTGAACTTATTATTGGCATGGACCCTATGAATATTGAAGCGATTTGGTATAAGCTTCAGAGAACAACTTTCTGGGGAATGGGCGGTGGAACAATAATTTTTTCTGGAATGAGCGCTATAGACATAGCACTTTGGGATATCAAAGGTAAAAAACTTGGAGTTCCTGTCTATCAGCTACTTGGTGGCAAGACAAACACTAAGCTTAGAGCATATGCTAGTCAGATACAGTTTGACTGGGGCAAAGAATGCAGACCGCTTTCAAAGCCTGAAGACTATGCAGAGGCTGCAAAAAAAGCAATGGCTGAAGGCTATACTTGTGTAAAGGTAGATCCAGTTGGATTTGACGAAGAGGGAGTATGGATGAGCTGGAGCAACTACGGACTTCTTGAGAATAAGCAGTTGAAAGTTGCTGTTGATAGAATCGCAGCTATCCGTGAGGCGTGTGGTCCAGATCTTGATATTATTATCGAACTACATTCACTTACAGATACAAATACAGCCATACAGCTTGGTAGAGAATTAGAGAAGTATAGGTGCTTCTACTATGAAGAGCCTACACAGCCACTTAATTCAGATCTGTTTAAAGAGATATCAAATAATGTAAAGATACCAATGGCAAGTGGTGAGAGAATATACACAAGATGGGGATATAGACCATTCTTTGAGGATAGATCCTTAGCTATAATACAGCCAGACCTATGCAATACCGGTGGAATAACTGAAGGTAAAAAGATTTGTGATATGGCCCATACATATGATATAGGAGTTCAACTTCATATCTGTGGAGGTCCGATAACTATTGCTGCAGCCTTACAGCTTGAAGCAGTAATACCTAATTTTGTAATTCATGAACATCACCAGTCTGCTTTGATGGATGAAAATATAAAGCTGTGCAAGTATGATTATCAGCCAGTAAATGGATACTATGAAGTTCCAGAGCTACCTGGTATAGGTAATGAACTTACAGACGAAGCAATTGCAAATGCTGAGGTATATACCGTAAAATAACCCATTATCATAACAACATTGGTCAGCTTAGTAAGCTGACAGTATGCAACATAATGTACCTGTGAAGTAACTCTGAAATTTACTTTACATGGTACATTTTGCATTCAAGTAAGTAGTGGTTTTCGTATGAATAACCTAGTATGCATGCTAATATTCTCTTTCTGGAAACACTATCTCCTGGATTTCACTATTCTGCCAGTCCTTACCAAGAAGGTTCTGTATACTCCCCTCGTGTCGGTATTTTGGATCTGCTGTTATTACGGGATGTAAATGACTTTTGATTTTGAATGTAAAAGTTTAAATAGAACTATTGACGAAGGATTTTATGAATGCTATATTGAAGATGGTTCAAAAATAAGGAAACATGTATAAAATAAAATCAAGCAAATAAAATGCTGATTTTAGTACGGTTTATCTTATAAGAGTTTTCTGAAAGATGTACAATTCATATTTAATGAATTAATCTTTCAAATGCCATAATGCTGGATGCTTTCCGGAGAGCATTCTGGGAGAATGGTGATTAAATCAGGGGGGACTAAAATGAATATCGAACAAGAACTTGATCAGGCTTACAAAACTGAACTTAAGAGAAAGCTTGGCCTGAGTGCAGCAGTGGCAATCAGTGTCGGTACAACAGTTGGTTCAGGTATTTTCTCGTCCGTTGGAGAGGTATCAGGTGCTGCGGGATCAGCAATCATAACTATACTGGCATTTTTAATCGGTGGTCTGATAAATATTCCAGCTAACCTTGTCTATGCAGAACTAGCCACCGCATATCCAGAAAATGGTGGTCAGTATGTATATTTCAGAGAAGCAGGATCAAAGCCTATGGCATTCCTTGTAGGCTGGATCAGCTTCTGGGCAACAGACCCACCATCTATTTCAATAATGGCATTGGCTATTGCAAACTATATGGCTTACTTCCTGGGCATATCAGGAATAATGATCAAAATAACAGCCACCGTCTTAGTGCTTTTGTTCATGACAATTCATTTGCGTTCTGTTGAAGGCGGCGGAAAGTTCCAGACATTCATTACAGCATTTAAGATTCTGCCCTTTGCTCTTCTGATCGGACTCGGTCTTTTCTATGTGAAGGGTGATCTCATAAGCGCTCCGGCTGTTGCTGGTGCACCAATGGGTATCCTTGCACTATTGGCAGCGATTTCTGCTACTACCTGGTCCTATGACGGTATGGGTGCTGTCTGCTATATGACAGGTGAAATTAAAGAGCCGAAGAAAACCATGCCTAAGGCGCTGATAATTTCAGTACTTCTTATAATCGTTCTTTATACAGCACTATCCACCGTGATCACAGGACTTACACCTATAGGAGACCTGGCAGGTTCTGATGCACCGGTTGCATTGGCGGTATCCAAGATTCCTGGTATAGGCGGAGCCGCGAGTAACCTTGTGGCAGTAATGGCGATTATTGTAATAATAGGATCCTTGTCAAGCTGTATAATGTTCCAGCCAAGAATGGAATATGCCATGGCAAAAGATGGACTATTCTTCAAATCCTTTGCAAAGGTTCATCCACAGTGGGAAACACCATACTTCTCGATTCTGGTTCAGTGCGCAATGGGTATTATCCTGATTTTCGCATCCAACATCACAGAGCTTCTCGGGTATTTCACGTTAGTGGCACTGGTTAAGAACTTCCTTACTTTCGGTACAATTTTTATCCATCGCAAGAAGGCAAGTTACAATCCATTATGGAAAGCTCCAGCATGGAGATTCATGGCTCTTATGGCAATGGTAACAACTGGAACACTTATTGTTTCAACATTCCTGTGGGCACCAATTCCAGGACTTGTTGCAGCTGTTGTAATTATTGTTACAGGGCTTCCAGTATACCATTATTGGAATAAGAAATCAGAGCAAGCAATAAGCTGATATACTTATCAAATATCAGTAAAATCGGAATTGCACAGTGGAACATTGCATGTTCTGCTGTGCTTTTTTATTGGAAGGATCAATAAAGTGGCCATGTTTCATGAAAGCTTGTATAGAAATGGCCATCCAGAAAAAAAGTATGATATACTTTTAATATGATATTGGAAAGAAGGTAGGCAAATGGAAGAGCTGGGAAAAAGCAAATCAAGAAATGAGGCTCAGGAAGAACTGGAGTATTATATAAAAGTAAATCACCTTGAAGCACATGATAAGTTACCATCAGAGCGTGAACTAAGCGAACTGTTCAATATTAACAGATCTACCTTGAGGGCGGCCATTATTAGAATGATTGATGAAGGGAAGCTGTATAAGGTAACAGGATCAGGTAATTTTGTGCAGGAACCCAAAATAGTCAGGAATCTTAACAACCTTGATTCACTTACAGAACTTGTGAAAGGATTTGGTAAGGAGATTTCAAGTAAAGTTATTCATGCTTCTGTAATTGAAGCAAATAAGCAGATCATGAAAAAGCTGAAGCTGCCTTTGGGGACAAAGGTATTTCAGATGCTTAGGGTGAGACTTATTGATAATGAGCCATTTGCCCTTGAAACGAGCTTTATAGAATATCAGCGTTTTGAGGGAATTGATAAGTATGATTTTGAGGAAGTCTCATTATACAAAACGCTCAAGGATGTATATGGAGTTGATATTGTAAAGGGGCAGGAAAAACTAACATTAACCTATGCAACAGAGGAAGAGGCAGAGCTGCTATCAGTTACTTATGAATCCCCGCTTTTCTTCATCAGCGGAACGGCAGAAGACAAAGAAGACCGGCCTGTTGAGTACTTCAGATCAGTCGTACGGCCAGACAAGATGAAGTTCTCGAGTATACTTGTGAAAAAGAGTCAGGAGGAAATGCAGAATGGATGAGAAGGAGATTACTTATTCGTCTCCAATATACCTACAGCTCAGAGAAGTGATAAGAACTAAAATTGAAGAGGGTGAATATCAGCCGGGAATGGCGATTCCTTCGGAAAATGAACTTGCAGATACCTATGGAATCAACCGGATGACGGTGAGAAGCGCGATTGAAGCTTTGATCAAGGAAGGTCTTCTGAGGTCAGTTCAAGGGAAAGGAATTTTTGTCGTAGGAAAGATTTATCAAAGGAATCTGGATATACTGGAAGGGTTCACCCAGGTGATGAAATCCAAAAATGCGAATCCGAAATTTAAGATACTTCAGAAGAATGCAAGGCCAGCAGGGAAACTTTTTGCGGATCTTTTCGGTATCCAGGAAGAAGATCAGATAAATTATATCCGTCGTACGTGTTATAACAACACTGAACCAGTTTCGATTGAAGAACTCTTTATTCCAGAATATTTAGTTCCCAAGTTCCACGGAATTGATTTAACTGTTTTCTCAATATATGAAATCTATGAGTTCTATGGAATTAATCTGGTGAAAGCAATACAGACATTGGACATTACAAAATTGAACCAGCGGGATGCCAAGATTCTTGAAGAGGAAGAGGATGCTCCGGTACTTTTATTTGAATGTACTAGCTATGATGATCGGGGGCGGATTATTGAGTTTACAAGAAGTTATACCCGTAGCGGAAAGAGTGACTATAGTGTAGATTTTCGAATCTAGGAACAGGCCTGGATTACCAGGCTTGTTTAATCCCAGCAGTGGTACAATAATTGATAAACTTGTTGATTAGGGCAAGTGTTTATGGTAGTATGTTTTTGTGGTACAAAAATAAATTAAAATGTATAGCATCAGGAGGGAATCATGTTAAAGTTTGATGAAAATTGGTGGTTTGAAAGTTTTAAAGGGGCATTGGAAAAGCGTCAGGAGATTGAAAATATAGTGGATAAAGTCACCGAAGAAGGGTATGATAATATTTTCTTTCTGGGGATCGGGGGCACGTATGCTTCCAGTATGCAGGTAGTGCAGCATGTTAAAGAATTCAGTGCCATGCCTACTTTTGTTGAACATGCTGCTGAATATATGACAACGGGTAATAGAGCGCTAACCAAGAACTCTGTTGTTGTGTTTTCTTCTGTCAGTGGAACAACAGAAGAGGTTCTTGTTGCGCTCAAGTATATTAAAGAAAATGTTGGCGCTAGAATCATAGGATTTATAGACAAAGAAAACACGCCAATGGGAGATCTTGCTGATTATGTGGTAATCTATCCGATGAATGAACAGCTGAAGTTCTTCATGCTTGCCGACAGATTTATGTGGCATCGAGGAGATTTTGAGGATTATGAGGCTCTATATAAAGAGCTGGATGCACATTTGCCTGCCGCTCTTGTAGATGTTGAAAAACGTGCTGATGAGTTTGGAAAAGCCTTTGCTGAGAAGCATCATAAAGACGAAATGCACTATTTTGTTGGCGCAGGAAATCAGATGGGGGCTACATATTCTTATGCTATGTGTTATTGGGAAGAACAGCACTGGATTAGGACAAAGTCTATTCATGCCGCGGAATTTCTGCATGGCACACTGGAAATTATAGACAGAGATACCAATGTTACTTTGTTTTTAGGAGAAGACAGCCAGAGACCTCTTGCTGAAAGGGTCAAAGCTTTCCTTCCTAGGATTTGCGGAAACTGCACCTTTATTGACACTAAAGATTATCCGCTTGAAGGAATCAGCCAGCGCTTCAGAGGACATATTTCCCATCTGGTGATGATGGCAGTAAATAGAAGAATTGATGCGCATCTTGAGAAGATCAACTGCCATCCTATAGAAATAAGAAGGTACTACAGAAAACTTAATTACTAAGAAAGCGAAATACAAACATTACTGATAAAATCTATATAATGATGTCATAAAGAACTGCAGGAAGCAGTTCTTTATGACTCTAACAGTTTGTATGGATGATACATTAAAGTATTTGAAAGTAGTTAAATGGGGGAAAGAAATGAGAATTGCAACGGTTGGAGATAACTGCATTGATTATTATGCGAACCTGAAGACAGGTTATCCAGGAGGGAATCCAGTCAATGTGGCGGTATATCTGAAGAGGCTTGGGGTGGAGTCCTCATATGTAGGTTTTGTGGGAAACGATGAATATGGAAAGATTCTCACGAATGCCCTTTCTGAAAAGGGTGTGGATATTTCCCATGTATCTGTCAAAGAAGGATCAACTGCCGTTACACAGGTGGAACTTGTGGATGGAGAGAGGGTCTTTGGGGATTATGATGAAGGGATCATGGCGGACTTTGACCTCACAGAGGAAGATATTAAATTTCTTTCAGGACATGATCTCATTGTAAGTGGTATCTGGGGGAAGATCCATGGGAGACTGCCTGAACTGAAACGCCTTGGCAATGTGATCGCCTTTGACTTCGCAACAAAACTGGATGATCCCATAAAGGAGGAAGCCATTCCCTATGTGGATTATGCCTTCTTTGCAGCGGAAGTGGAGACGGATGATCTTCTCCAGTTTATGGTAAGGGAAAAGGCTAAAGGGCCTAAAATTGTAATAGTCACTTTGGGTGAAAATGGCAGCATAGCTTACGATGGAAGATTTCACAGGTTTGGAATTGTGCCTTGCGAAGTAAGGGATTCCATGGGAGCGGGAGACAGCTATATTGCAGGTTTTCTGAAGGCGATCATGGAAGGTTATCCAATACAGAAGGCTATGGAACAGGGAGCTAAAAACAGCAGTGTTACTTTGGCTTATGTGGGAGCTTGGTAATAATGAAAAAAATTATTAGATGCAAACAGATTTTTACAGAAGAGGGGCTTCTTAATGGGTATCTTGTGGTCTCCGATGGAAATATTGTAAAGGTAAGTGAAGGTGTACCTCAAGAAGATGAGATGCAGGGAGCAGAGTACTTAAGTTTTGAGGAGGGAATGGTTATCCCAGGGCTTGTGGATACTCACTGCTTCTTTATGGGGAAGTACTTTCAGGAGTATGGCGAGGACTTTAATGGATTTGGTGCGGAGGAACTGATGCTTGATATTATGAACCGTACTGATAAGAAGCTGCTTCTTGGCAGAAATGTCAGTGAGGGAGCCTTTCGGACGATTTGTCACAAACCACTTCCCAATGAATACCCAATAGTCATTTACCATGAGTCCTTTGAAGAGATGCTGGTCAATGAGGAAGCGGAGAGATGTTATGCGGTCCATACAGGATCTGTGACAATGGAAGGATGTGTGCATCTCATTGAAGAAGCCATGAAAGATGAAAAGCCTTTTTTGACGGCTTATGAGAACCATTCAAAGAAACTTCTTTCAAGAGGTGTAACTTCTGTCAAAGAGATCATTTTTGATCAAGGATTTGGCTATCTGGAGTCTCTGGAGATGTATCGGGTAAAGATGGGTCTTCCTATAAGAATGTCCGTTGTGAGCCAGCCTGTAGCAAAACCTTGGGATATATCCTGGGGAGTTCAGATGAAGGAGAAGTATCAAAACAGTGATCTTCGGTTCTATGGCTTTAACATGATGCTGGATGGGTCCATGTCTCAGGAGGAAGCACATCTTAAAAACAATTATCTGGGAAAGGATTATTCTGTGCGTACCATGCCGGACTATACGAAGGCGTATACTCTGGTAAAAGAAGCGGATGAGAAGGATCTTGCAGTATCTCTTCATGCCCAGGGCGGAAAGGCAGTGGAGGAAGCGGTGAGAATTTTCGCTACCATGAAAAAGGATGAGAGCGGAAAACTTATTAACAGACACAGCATGACAGATCTTGAGATGGGAGAGCATGAGGAGTTCAGGAAAATGACTGAACTAGGGATACAGGCGGAAATCTACCCTCAGATACAGAGTATTTATGAGGACTGGAATGGAAAGATTGAGCAGATAAAAGGACATGCGGGAGACGAGTACCATAAAATCTGGAACCGAAGGGTTATGGTTTCAGAAGGAGTGACAATCTCCTGTGCGACAGATCTGCCTCTGCTTTTCCCAAGTCTTCCGGAATCCATATATCATGGATGTGGTGCTTTTCTTGGTGCTTCAGATGAACCATTTGTGGGGGAGAATGCCATGGATCGGAAATCGCTGATTAAGGCTTGGACACAAGGTGGAATTACAAACCTTTATGGAAGTGAGGAGAAACTTGGAAAAATCCAGGAAGGCTATGAAGCTGATTTGGTGATTTATGACAGGAATCTTCTGAGTGAACCTTACGATACGGTTCGGGATGCTGAAGTGCTGCTGACGATTTCCAGAGGAGAAATTGCCTTTCAAAAGGACCTTGGTACATACTGAAAATTCACCTTATGATTGATTTTCCCAGATTATTCAATAGGAGAGAAGGCTTCTTGTTCCAGGGAAGCGAATAATATCATCTGTGTAATCTAGAAAGATTCATAAGCGGATAGAGAAACAAAATGGGAGTAAAGTGAAAGAATTTAAGAGCTGTCAGAATGCACGATAAATTGAATTTCTTGAAAGTACTTGAACTATCCCCTCATGAAAATAGTTGAGAAACCTCTAATTAAAATACTCATTCGATTTGCAATACCCTTGATGGTATACTTTAATATCAATTTGTATAGCTAGGAGTGTGCTGATATGTTATGGACTGAAAAGTTATTTAAAGTGAAAAAGCCAATTATCGCGATGCTGCATCTGAAGCCATTACCAGGAGATCCACTATTTAAACATGGGGATTCTATGAAAGAAGTCGTAAAGTATGCCATGCAAGATTTGAAAGCTCTACAGGAGGGAGGAGTAGACGGTATTCTCATATCTAATGAGTTTAGCCTTCCCTACGAGAGAAAAATGAGCTTTATTACGCCTGCCGCAATGGCGAGAGTCATCGGTGAGCTGATGAGTGAGATTCATGTGCCTTTTGGAGTCGACTGCATATCTGATGGATTGGCTACAATAGAACTTGCGGCTGCTGTAAATGCGGACTTTGTCCGTGGAACGTTCAGTGGCGTATATGTGGGAGATGGAGGACTTTACAATAATGATATTTCTCAGCTTCTACGAAGAAAGGCAGCGTTGCAGCTTGATGATTTGAAGATGCTTTACTTTCTGAATCCTGAATCAGACGTAAATCTGGACACAAGAAAATTGAGCAGCATTGCGAAATCACTCATTTTTAAGGCAAAACCGGATGGCTTTTGCATCTCGGCTTCAGCTGCCGGTGCAGAGGTAGATTCTGAACTGATGAAGCTGGTCAAAGAAGCCTCAGAAGAAACCGCAGTGCTTTGCAACACAGGAGTACGTCCAGATACTGTCAGTGAAAAGCTTCAATATGCTGATGCTGCGGTAATTGGCACCTATTTTAAATATGATGGCTATCTATTTAATTCCGTAGACAAAGAACGTGTTCTTAAACTCATGGAAGCAGTTAGGGAATATAGAAAAATTTCAGAGCTGTAAATAATGAAAAGACGTGTGCATTTCCGCAGATAGATGTTTCAAGGGAACAGACTTTGAAGAGTGCATAGTGGAGATTGCATTGGAATCACATCAGTTACAAGGGGGAGCATCTTGAAGTCATATTTTATTGGGATAGATACGGGCACTTACGAAAGTAAAGGAGTGCTTGTTGATGAAGAGTTTAATATCATAGCAAGTCATTCAGCGGCTCATGGCATGGAGAATCCAAAACCAAACCACTTTGAGCATGATGCGGAAAAAGTGTGGTGGCATGATTTCTGTGAGATATCGAAAGCGCTTCTTGAGAAGTCAGATATTGACCCTAAACAGATCAAGGCTGTTGGTGCGAGTGCACTGGGAGCTGATTGTCTTCCAGTAGATGAAAACTGTGTTCCACTTCGGAAAGCTATTCTGTATGGAATAGATTCCCGTGCGGTGGAGGAAATGAAGTGGCTTACAGAGTACTGGGGAGAGGATCAGATCATTGAGTGGTTTGGACGGCCATTATGTTCCTCTGATGTCATGCCCAAGATACTGTGGATCAAAAACAATGAACCTGAAGTATACCGCAAAACGTATAAGTATCTTACTGGTTCTTCATACATTACAGCAAAGCTGACAGGTAATTATACTGTGGACAGGTTTTTAGGACTTGCGTCCTTTAATCCGCTCTATCACAGAGATGGATCCCCCAATGAGAGAACATGCGAGCCAATCTGCAGACCAGACCAGCTTGCAGCAGTGATGAACACCATTGACATCGCAGGTTATGTCACTGAGAAGGCAGCTGCTGAAACGGGTCTTTTTGAAGGGACACCGGTAATAGTCGGGACGGATGATGCAGGTGCGGAAGCAATCAGCACAGGAGTACTTCAGGCTGGAGATATGATGCTGATGTTTGGTTCAAGTCTATATATGATTCTTTGTACTGACAGGCTTGTAAACGATAACAGGATTTGGCGCGAGGAGTTTATCATTCCAAATACTTACGACATATCTGCCGGTACAAATGCAGCAGGAACAATCACAAGGTGGTACAGGGACAATCTTTTTGAGGACTGCCTGAAATCTGAGCGTGAGACTGGACTGAATGCATATGAATTGATGATGGAGGGTGTAGGCGAAATTCCTGCCGGATCAGAGGGACTGATTACACTGCCTTATTTCGCCGGAGAACGGACACCTCTCAACGACCCATTTGCCAGAGGAATGATTTTTGGTTTAACACTGAAACATACAAAAAAGCACCTCTACAGGTCTGCACTGGAATCCATAGGATATTCCATTGGACAGCACTTTTCGATTTTCGAAGAACACAAGGTGAAGATAAATGCGATTATGGCTGTTGGCGGTGGCACAAGAAATCCTGAATGGATTCAGATGGTATCTGATATAACAGGGAAAGAAATAGCTACAGCTGCAGTTACAATCGGAGCCTCTTTTGGAGATGCCATGATGGCCGCGATGGGGATTCAGTTTTTTAAAAGCTATGAAGATATATCCAAACTAATCAAAAAAGGGAAAATATATAAGCCTGACAGCGAGAAGCATGAAATATACAAGGGATACCAGAGAATTTTCGATGAGCTTTACTTAAGAAACAAAGATCTCATGCATATGGTAAATGATCTGGAGAAATAGAGTCTCAAGATAACTGTCACTTGGAACAGGCTTCCGAGGGTACCATATCTTCGGAACAGCATGGAAGTCGATCAAATGGAGTAAAAGGAGTTAAGTATGAGAGCAGCAATGATCGGGGATAATTGCATAGATTATTATGAGAGACTTGGAAGGTGGTATCCTACTGGAAATGTTGTGGATACCGGTGTGAATATGAAAAAGCTGGGGATGAATGTGTCCTTGATCAGCACCACAGGAACGGACGAGCATGGGAAGCTGGTGGTTCGTACATTGAACGAACTGGGTCTTGACCTGTCACACCTTACCATAAAAGAAGGGAAGACAGCAGTAACCTATATGGATTTGGTAGATGGTGAGAGAATTCATGGGGAGTATATGGAAGGTGTACTGGAGAATATGGAGTTCAGTGAGGAGGACATCCGTTTTGCAGCTAAGCACGAGCTGATCCATAGTGCCTTATGGGGGAAGGCTGAAAATATTCTTGGGGAAATTCGAAAGAAAAGCCAGGGAATCTTTAGCTTTGACTATGCTGACAGAATGGAAGATCCCATTATCCGTATAACAGAACCCTACGTAGATTATGGATTCTTCTCCTATCATTCCGGGCGGGATCCGTTCATAGAGGGTTTTCTGAGAGAAAGAGTTTCAAATGGTATGAAACAGGCCATTGCCACTCTAGGAGAGAAAGGAAGCCTTGTATATGATGGAAAAGAATTTTACGAGTATGGGGTATTTCCCTGTGAAGTAGTCAATACCATAGGCGCAGGCGACAGTTTTATTGCTGGATACTTATATGGTGTTCTGAATGGAATGTCTATAGAAAAGTGTCAGGAAACTGGAACACGACTAGCTTCTGAAGTAATTGGTGTTTTTGGTCCATGGACAGAGTAGAGGAGTGGATGATATGAAAATCGGATTATTTACAAGTGGTTATCAGAGAAATCCATTGGAGCATGCATTTATTGATGCGAAGAGATTTGGTTATGACTATATTGAGCTTTGGGGTGGAAGACCTCATGCATTTGCGCCGGACCTTAAGAATGGAGACATCAACCTCATCAAATCTTTGATTGAGAAATATGATGTTCGAATTCTTGGCTATACTCCGGAACACAATGCGTATCCCTACAACTTTATGAGTGGCACTGAAGCCATGAGAAGAGACTGTGTTGAATACCTGAAGCTGTGTATGGATATGGGAAAGGAAATGGGGGCTGAGTTCACTATGATCAGTCCAGCCCATGCAGGCTATGGTACAAGATATGATGAAATGTGGCATAGGCTTACGACTACGGTAAGGGAATTGGCGGACTATGCGGAGAAAATTCAGCATACGATCGTTGTGGAGGCATTAACTCCTTATGAGACGAATGTGGTGAAAAGTGCTAATGATCTGGCTCGATTGTTCGATCAGGTGGATTCACCCTATGTTGTGGGAATGTGTGATATCGTACCTCCTTTTGTCCAGGGAGAAAGCATCATGGCCTATTTTGATCTGTTAAAGGACAAGATGAGACATATGCATATCATTGATGGGAAAAATGGAGAGGATACACATTACCTGCCTGGAGAAGGGGATATACCACTTGCTGAGCTTCTGTCTGAGATAGAAGCCTATGGGTATGAGGGGGCTGCAACGATTGAGCTTGTGACTAGCTATATCAATGAACCAAGACTATATGCGAAAAGAGCCATTGATCAATTAAGAGCATTGATGGAGAGGAGGTAATCATGTTTATTGACATGCACGTCCATCCGGATTTTTATCAGCCGATTAGTGAGGATGAGACAACCCTTGAATTCAGACATGAGTCGTTAAATATCCATCTTAATGGAATAGCACCTTTAGAACATATCTACAACCAGATGAACTGTGCCGGACTTGACCAGTTGTGCCTCCTTGGCAGTGACTACAGCTCATCACAGGGACGTCCTGTGGTGAGCAATGAGGAAGTTGCCTTACTTGTGGAGCAGTCCCAAGGAAAGTTCATTGGATTTGCAGGCGTGGATCCTTATAGAGAAGACGCAAGTGAGGCGCTTATTAATGCATTCGAAACGCTTAAATTACGTGGCCTTAAGCTTAATTTGAGCAAGCTTAAGCTTTTTCCGATGGATGAAAGGCTTGTTCCGCTATATGAGATCTGTCTGAAATATAATAAACCGATTATCTTCCACAGCGGAATATCTCTGGAGCATGATACGGAAATGAAGTTTTCCAAACCACTGGAATTTGAACCGGTAGCTCAGAAGTATCCGGATTTAAGGATCTGCCTCGCTCACTTTGGATGGCCATGGGTCCAGGATACTGCAGCTATGATGCTGAAGTACAGGAATGTCTATACAGATACTGCGCTGCTTTATTTTGATAGTGCCATGGAGTTTTATAGGCGAGTCTTTACTCATGATTTGGCTCTTACTTGGATTGATCGGAGCTTAAGGCACCAGATCATGTTTGGCAGCAACAATCCAAGATTTGAACAGATCAGAATGGCAAAAGCCATAGGAGAACTGGGATTGCGAGCGTCCACACTTGAACTTATCATGTCTCAGAATGCACTTGTTTTCCTGGGCGAGAAGGAGGCGTTAGCATGGTAGAGCACCACTTCATTAAACTTCTAACAAAACAATACAACGAATGGATTCTTATCACGGACGAGCTTAAGAAGATTTGCAAAGAATCCAAGGTTCGAAATGGTATCATGTATGTGATTTCAAGACATACAACAACAGGTGTGACTGTGAATGAATCTCTGGAGTGTCTTGAGAGCGACTTAAGTGATATGTTGGACAGACTTATTCCTGAGGATTTTCCCTATGCTCATGCAAGAATATTGTCTTCTTATGGGTCCACTGCAGGAAACCCTACCGGTCATCTGAAAAGCCATCTGACAGGAAATCATTGTGTGTTACCGATAATAGATGGAACTATCTCTAAGGGAGATGCCCAGGACATCTACTTTTGCGAGTTCGACGGACCAGCGTCCAGGACCATCACAGTGACCATAATTGGAGAATAGGAAATTTTGTTTATAGGATTCCTTTTATTGGATTTTCTGCTCTTAAAGAAAGGATAAGAAATTCTGTTGATTCCGATATTTCTGGGATAAGGCAATTAACTTCTGCTTTACCTGGAAAGTCTGCGGTAATTTTGAGTCATTCATACAAGGAGATTTTATATGGAGAATATTGCAGTCTTAAGTGTTCAGTATGTTCAATACAGTTTTGAGTATTTTCTGGAGTCCATGGAAAAGTGTGGTGTGAAGAATATTGAGTTCTGGGGAGCGATACCCCATTACTGCAGCTTAGACTACAGCAGGGAGGAAGCTAACAGGGTTCTTAAGAAGATTAGAGAGAAGATTGAAGATAAAGGGATGAAGGTGATTTTATATACACCTGAAACCCTGGCCTATCCTTACAGTTTTTCACATCCAGGTGAAAGTGTTCGAAATCGTACGATCAAGTATTTTGAAGATGCGTTTCAGGATGCTACTTCATTGGGCACGAAAAGGGTATTCATAAACTCCGGTTGTGGGTTAAGAGATTTGGATAGAGAAGTATCCTGGAAGTACGCGGTAGATACAATAAGAAAAATCTGTATTGCTGCCCAGCAATATGATGTGGAACTTGTGCTGGAGCAGCTGCAGCCTTACGAAAGCAATCTGGTATGTTCACTTGCGGATATTGAACGGATGATTGAAGATGTGGGTTGTGAGAATTTGAAAGTCTGCTTGGATGTGGTTGCCATGGAAGTGTCTGGTGATACCGTAGATGAATTCTTCCATGCTTTAGGTGATCGTATTGTGCATATACATCTGGCTGACAGCAATCATCAGATTTTGGGAGAAGGAGAGTATCCTGTAAAAGATTATCTTAGCGATATTGAAAAGAATAAATTTCGAGGATATATGTCACTGGAAATCAATGATTCAATCTACTGGATGGATCCTCATGACTCAATCAGGAAGTCCATTAAGTATTTAGAAGAATATGAACGGAATATATAGTGGATGACACCGGGAAGAATATTGTGCTCCCCCCTGCATGAGTTTAACTCTTACAGAAAATCAGGTGTTTATATCATATGTATAATGAGAATCGGAAGGTTCTCTTTTTTTGAAGGTATGCATATCTATCTTATTAACTCATATTTTTGATGTAGCGGTTAAGTATAGAACTTTACTAGTGCTTTTTCATTGAGAGAATTGGTACCATCATAAACTTAGGGAACGGTTCATCCTGCTTTTTTATATAAGCCCTTATTTTCAACTTTATCTATACCTTGTGCTAGCATACTCATAGGTTAATTCCATGCGCTCAAAGTTGTTGGTTGGATGGATGCCTCCTAATATAATTTAAGATTTCAGTTTAGATAAGCAAATGAAAGAGTTATAAATTATACAAGGCTAATGATGTTACCATATACAGAACCAAGAAAATGGTAAGAACAGATTTGAGACTACTGCAATCTGAAGAAGCATCCTTGATATGTGACTTGTTAATTATAAGCCATTTCTGGTTAAGCAGCAGGGTAAGGGGTCGGCTACATGCATGGAACCAACATGCTGAGAATCTATGCAATTACAGACATCAAAGCATTTAGCCGAATAACTGAAAGAAGAGGCATCCAAGTAACAAATAACACTAAACAAGAATGCAGGATCAAACTATCGCCACATTAGCTTTTATAAACGGGAGTTGAGGTGGCGGTTGTTCTTTCAGTCATTTATTAATAACAGCTGATATTAATGTTACGCATCAATATTCTGGTACAATAAGGGTATAGAAAAGATTGCGGAGTGGTTGTATGAAAAGCAGGACATATATCGAAAAGTATCAGAAGAAGACAATAGAGCTCTCTGACATTATCCTTAATTCCTCAGAGAGTTATGAAGAGGTAGCAGACACATTGAGAATACTGGTTGCAGAGAATTCTTTGGCTCCGGTAAAGGCCTCTGGCCTCAACGGTAGAAGACCAGCGCTCTTTAATCGCTATAAGATGATTGTAAAGAAGAAGGACTATGCAGAAGCTCTTGTAAGTATCAAGATGCTTCACCCAAAATTTGACCACCAGTATTATCTTGACCATCCAGACCTGTATCTCGCTCTTGAAGAGGAGATCGAAGCTCTCAGCAGTTTTCTTTGGAAGAGACCTGAAGAGCTTCTACATCCCATGTCAGTCAATGAACGCTCCTTCTCCATATTCGGTAAGGAGAAACTTTTGAGGTCCATAGAGCGTCAGTTTGCAACTTATTTCAAGCTGCAGAATTTCAGTTTTATGGACCTCAACACCTATCCTACTCCTGAACCATTCTTTGAGTACATACATCCAAAGACCGAAAACGGAGAAATACTCATCATAGAGAACAAGGACACCTGGTATACTTTGCGGAAAATCATGAAAGAGGATAACTTGTCAGTTCTTTTTGGCATTCCCTTCAAAGTGCTCCTCTACGGGGAAGGGAAGAAAATTACCAGACAGTCTGGAAGACTTATGGAGTACCAGGAAGAAGTCCTGAAAGAGAAGAGACACACCTTCTACTACTTCGGAGACCTGGACTATGAAGGGATATTCATATACCAGGATGCAAAGGATAAGAATCCGGAAGT
Source organism: Youngiibacter multivorans (assembly GCF_017873395.1). Lineage (GTDB taxonomy): Bacteria > Bacillota > Clostridia > Clostridiales > Clostridiaceae > Youngiibacter > Youngiibacter multivorans. The sequence continues at coordinate 178,380 of NZ_JAGGKC010000001.1, forward strand.
GGATATAAGGCTCTTCACAGATGCATATGAGACCATGATGACAGAAGTCCTTCATCGGGAGTATCCAGAAACCAGAGACCATAGAAATCCAAGAGCAGATTTGGAGACATTCTTAAGTAACTTTAGTGAGGCCAGTCAGGAGAAAATAATAGGTATTTTGGAGAAGGGGCTGTATATCCCACAGGAAGTATTAAATTACAAGATCCTGAAGTCCAAAATGAAAGGAATTGAGCATGTTTGAGTTCTTAGAAGGTTTCCACCAGAGAATGCAGCTCATTGGCGTGGTGGATGCCTTAATCAATAGAAGAAACAAGAAAGCGGAACTTGAGAACCCCATTGGGGACAAGGAATTTGAAAACCTCATCTTCTCCGTTTTGGTCTTTATCATGGAGAAAACCCTCACAGAGGAAGAGGAATGCACCATAAAGACCATATCAGGTTTTGTGGAGAAGATTATTACAGAGAACTACATTTACCCAGGGGCAAGAGACCAGGCTCTTCCTATCACAGAATACATCATCAAGACCATCCTGCAGTTTGATGGAAAGAACACATATTACCCGGTGATGAACTATGAGACTGCTGAATGGTCTCAACTACGCATTAAGCTTCTAAATGAGAAAGTGGAGGACCGTCCTCAAGGCTATGTGAGTATATATTCCCTGACAGACCAGGGGTATGATTTTCTTTTCCGTACCAAGGAAGTGGATAGTGAGCTCAGCTTCTCTGTGGAAGAGTTCAAGCTCCGTGAACTTATTAAGAGAAAGAACTACAAGAAAGCACTTCAGCAGAGCAGCAGCCTGGTCCAGATGGTACGCCAGAAGAAAAGAGATCTGGAGCAGTTTATTCAATCTGCAAGAGGCAACATACAGGATCTGGATCTAACAAAGTTTGATGAACTCATATCAAGCACATATAAGCTCCTTCTGGAGGAGTACAAAGCATTAGGAGATATTGAGAACCTTGTCCGCAAATCAGAAGAGAGGATCCGGACGGACTATGGCCTCCATGGCGAACTGACACCAGATCTTAAGAAAGCACAAATGGAACTTAAAAAAATCCAACAGAACCTCTCCTCTGCAAGAAAAGAACAGATGAACCTTATTAATGAGCGGGAAGGATCCTATAAGATACTAAAATCCACATTGGAGGAAAGCTTCCAGTTCACCACGCAAAAAAGGTTCGACTTTGAACAGGAGATTTTGATGCCAATGGAAAAGCTAAGCGAGGACGGTGCCAAAGGACTATGGCGACTGTTTACCCCGCTATTTCATGTGGAACCCTGCAGACATCTCCCCATAAGCCTGTTATATAAACCACAGGGGAAACTAACTGATGAGGAATCCACAGAAGAAGTGGGAATCCTTGTGGAGGAAATTAAAGATGATGTGGAAAAAGAACACAATGAGAAAATCAATAGGATCTATCTCAAAATCCTTCTAAACATTGTGGAAGAAGCAGGGAAAAGGGATGGCTCCATTGAATTTAAGATCCTATGCGAAGAGCTGAAGAAAGATGAGGAGACCTTCAGAGCCTTGACCCATGAGAATCTCCTATTTATTACCATCCTGAAACTCTATGAGATGGAGACCTTGGATGTATGTGCATGGCGTGAATCAGAAAAGGCATTTCTCGGAAACATCACAGGGGAATTCAATGTGGACACACTTCTTTATCAGCTTCTTAATACGGGAACAATCTTTGACCAGGTGGACAAGATCATCTTCACTAAAATTGCAAATGACAGTTTTGAAGTGGTTCTGGAGGAGAAGAAGGAATCAATTCTCTACAGGACCAAGGTTGAGCTCGACAATATCAGCATAAAGGTGGTGAACCGCAATGGAAAATATTAGAACAGCCTCGGCAATATTAAAGATACTAATGGAAGATGGAAAACTCACGAGAGCAGCACATAAGGATCTCTTCCTCACCTATATCAGTGAGGTGGAGATAGAAGAGATATTAAATACCATGACAGAAGAACTGGACGCTGAGGTGTTAAGGGTAAACAACAACCTCTACCTAGTACCCTCTCAGGAGAATGAGCTTCTTGGATTTCGCCACAGGGATGCAAGGGAATGGTTCGGTGGAGGGGCAAGGCAAGCTGACGCCTTTCTTGCCTACTATATCTCGGCGGTTATCCTGCATCTCTTTTACGGCGGAAAGAACCGGGATCCTAAGCAAAGAGAGTTCCTCTCACTTGTGCATGTGGTGGAGGAAATCGATCGAAGAGTCTCTGATGTGTTGAATAACAAGGAAAGGGCAGCAGAAGTTGACAAGGAGTACAGCACTAACTTTGAGAACTGCGCACAGGTATGGGACATCAAGAAAGGCCATGAGGAAAACAGCAGGCTCACAACGAAAATGGGCTTTCTGTTAAGAGTGATGAGGCTTCTCAATAATGAGGGGCTAATCCTTATATCAGAAAATGAGAAGGAAATCAGGACTACAGAAAAGCTTGATGACCTGATGCTCCACTATTATCTTAATGAAGACCGGGTCCAGGAAATTGAGAGGATATTCAGGGAGGTAGACAATGCCGAAAATTAACAGAATCCGCATCATCAACTTTTCATATAATGGGGACAAACGTCTGATTTTAGACGAGCTCTTCAATCTTCATCAGGGGGAAGATGCCCTCATAAGCCTGAAGAACGGCGGAGGAAAAAGTGTTCTGGTTCAGGCACTGATGCAGCCTATACTACCTAATGTCAGGCTTCAGAACAGGAAGATGAGTGATTTCTTTGCAAGGAAAAAGCAACCTGCCTATATACTTATTGAGTGGAAGCTGGATGACAATGGCGGTAATTTGCTCACCGGCATTGCCATGATGAACAAAGAAAGCGGCTTCCAGGAGCAAGAGGATGGCACCAACGCTGTAAAATACTTCACGTTCACCAGCCACTACAAACTTACCGATGCAATGGACATCAGACATATTGAACTCACTGTAAAAGATAAGAATAGAATCGTTGTTAAAAATTATGGTGAGTCTCAGAAGTATATCCAGGAAGCCAGGAAAAGACATAGCGCAAGTATCGCTCATTTCTCTGAGAATGATAAGACCGCATATAAGAAACACCTGGAGAGCTTCAATATACATCCGGATGAATGGAAGACTGTGCTTCTTCCTGTAAATTCTGAAGAGGGGGGGCTTATCAAGATATTTGAGAAGTGCAGAACCCCTAGGATGCTTCTTCGGGACTGGATCCTAAATACCGTGAACAAGGTTATTTTTGATGACCAGAATGAAGCCCAGAGCCTTACTGAGATGATGGGAACCCTTGCCCAGTCCATGATCGAAAATGAATCCTATATCCTTGAGAGAGACCTTCTAAAAGGCTTCTCAGACAGACTGAAAATATTGAGCAAAGATGTATGCAATGCTGCCTCAACTCATTCAGAGATGATTGAGAAAGAGCAGGAGCTAAGATCTCTTGAGCAGTTTCTCCTTACAGAGCTGGCTCGACTTGAAAAAGAGAAGGTAGAAGCGGAAGAGGATCTTGAGGAGAAGAAAAAAGAGCTTACCCGAATAGAACAGGAGAAGCTATCCGAAGACTATCATAAGGCAGAAGAGGAACTGGAGCAGCACAAAGCTCTGGCACAGGAGAAGAAGAACGAGTATGACCTTGTGGATGAAGAACATAGCAGAGTTCTCCACAATATAGAGGTCATGGATGCAAGAATGACCTATGATGAAATGGCCGTTCTTCTGGAAAGAAAAGCTGAGATTGAAACGGAACTTAATAGACTTAAGGAGCCTTCTGAAGATCAGGAGAAGATGGAAAGGTTGGCCTATTCTATTAAGGTTGCCTATGAAGATAAGCACAGGGAGCTTGCAGCGAAGCTTAACAACTTGAGAACCCAGCTCATGGAGCACAATGAAAGGAAAGAAGCGAATAGTAGAGAAGAAGAGGAAATCCGAGAATCTGAAAAGAAGGCCATCATGGGAAAAGCCACGCTATGCAGTAGCCTCGAAGCCTTTGAAAAAGAGGAAAAAGGTCTCTTTGATAGTTACAATATAACAGTCCAGAGAAATCTCATGAAGGGCCTCGATGAGAAAGCAATGGAGATACTGACAAGAAACCTTGTGGAGCAGGTAGCTCTTAATCAGAAATCCATGCAGAAGACAGATGAACAGAAAATAAAAGCACAATATGAAGAGGAAACTGTTCTAAAAGAAATTCCCAAGACCGAAAACGAGAAAAATCAGAAAGAGGATCTGCTTAAAAAGCTACAGGAGGATATCAAAGACTTTGAGATAAAAAAAGAAAAACTTCTGGGTATTCTTCACCGATATGGACTCAGTCAGTCGAAGAGATTCCAGAAGGACTATCTACTGCTCATGATGAAGGAGCTTCTTGAGACAGGCCATGAAAGACTCGATGATGTCAAAGAGGAAATAAGGAGCATTGAAAAGAGAATGGCTGCTCTGGAAAGCGGTATTCTGCATGTCTCCAAAGAATTCCACGACCACCTGGTAAATAATGGGATTGAGTTTGATACAGGAGAACATTATCTTCAGAACCACACGGTAGAAATAAGAAGCAGGCTTCTGAAAGAGAACTCACTTCTCCCATACTCTTTCATTATGACAGAAGAGGAGCTTGAAAAGCTCAAAGAAGTGAAACTGGAACATCCTCTTCTGCAGCCAGTGCCCATTTTAACCTATGGAAGTCTGGGGGAACATGACAAGGAAGGATCGGTTCTAACCCTTGGTAATGGCAGGGTAATTATAGTAGAGCCAGATCTCAAGCTTTTTGAGAGTGGAGGGATTGAAAACTACAGAAGCGAGCTTGAGAAGATACTTCAGGTGGAGAAGGAGAGCCGAAAACACTATGAAGAGTATCTGGAGGAGCTAAGGGTAAGTGAAAGATTAGTAGAGGATTTTAGCTACACTGAAACTTTCTACAAGGAGTCAAAGGAAGAGGAAGGCAGGATCCTTAATTCGATAACCTCGCTCCTTGAGAAGGGAAAATCTCTTGAAAAAAGAAGAACGGAGCTTCGCCAGTTATTTATTGACCTGGAAAAGCTTAAGGAAGAGCAGAGGAAGAACCTGGAGGAATCGGAAAAGAAGATCAGGAAATTGGAAGTTCACCTTGCGAAAAACAGGGACTATGAAAGGAACTACCAAAGAGAACAGGAACTTAAAAAAGAACTGGAGCAGTATGGAAAGAAGCTTCAGCAATTGAAAATAGAGCGGGATAAATTTTTTGAGGAGGAGAAGGAGGCTGACAAAGACCTCTCACGCCTTGAAGAGGAGGATCGCATCATTCAGATAGATAAGATGGAGTTTCAAAACGCTTCTGAAAAGATACTGGAGGAAGGAAGCATAGAAGTGCTTCTGGCGATGTACAGGAAATATCAGGAAGAGATCAATGGGAACATTGGAAACCTTGAGAAGGATCTTTCCTTGAGATCATCAGAGCTGAACGGGAAAAAGAAGAAACTCGAAAGACTGGGTATTCCGGCGGAGGAGTATCTAAGGATAAGGTATCTGGAGTCTGAATATGACAGTCTAAGAGCTAATGGGAAAAGACTTAGTTTAGAAAAAGAGGAGAAAGCAAAACGGCAAAATAACGCAGATTTAAAAGTGGCTAAACTCTCGGGTAACTGTGAAACAAAGAGAGAAGACATGAGGAATAAGGGCGTTATGCTTCTTGATCGGGAAGATATTCATGGAAACTACAAGGAGAGGGAAGATAAGTGCAGAACCTCCATGAGAAAGCTGGCAGAGCTGGGAAAAATTCTGGAAAATACCACGAGAAACTATAGGGAAGTCCGGGATAAGATTGAGGATAAGCTCCGTGAGAGTAAAATCAAGGACAACATTAAAATCTGGGATAAGGACAGAGATGTGGAGAAAGGATTCAGGGAAGTTTCAGTGAATCTGCTGTCGCTTCAGAAGAGGCTTACAGATGAGAAGATTGAGATCCAGCAGAATTTAAGAAACTTAAAAGATGACTATAAAGAGAAACATCAGCATCTGACCAGCATACTTTATCACACAGAGAAGACGCATGACAGCGCAGAGAAAAATTCGGAGAAATACTACTATCTGTATGAATACCTGGAAAATCAGCTCGACAATCTTTCGAAGCTAATCAAGATTCAGGAGACGCAGCTTGAGAATATGGAAAGAAGCTTCCACGATGCGGTAATGCAGAGCTATAACCTTGCCAAGGAAATCTATGACCATGTGAATAGGGTGGCTGATGACTCAAGTATTCAGCTGGAAGGCAGAAACCGGAAAGTAAAGATGATTGAGATTCTCCTTAGGGAGCTGGAACCGGAAGAAAAAGGGTTTGAAGCCATGAGGCTCTATATAAGAGAACGGGCAAATGACGTCAAGGAGCAGCTGAAGAGTGGCAAGACCAGGAAAGATGTGAAGGATATGATTTCCAGATTCATGTCCAGCGAAGAGCTGCTAAATGTCATTTCAGATCTTTCGGATCTTCGGATTAAAGCCTATAAGGTAGACATCAATGCCCAGAACAGCAAAGCTAAGGACTGGGAGAAGGTCATGCGGGAAAACTCTGGCGGTGAGCGTTTTGTATCCTTCTTTGCGGTAATGGTTGCCCTAATGTCGTATGCAAGAAATGCAAAAAGAACCACCGAGGATTATAACAAGAAGAATATGGACAGCAAGGTACTCCTCATGGACAATCCGTTTGGTCCCATATCCTCAGACCATCTTCTAAAGCCGTTGTTTGATATTGCCAAGAAATACAATACGCAGCTCATCTGCCTGACAGACCTCAAGCAGAACTCTATTATGAATCAGTTCAAGGTGATATTCATGATGAAGATTGTGCCAAATGTAGCTGGTACCATGGAGTATCTGAAGGTTGAGGAGAGCGCTTATAATGGAGAAGAGGATTTCACCGAAGAGAACTTAGAGATGCTGAACTACTACCAGGAGATTGAGCAAATCAGCATGCTGGATAGCTAAATGGAACACTCTTAAAGATATCCAAGATTGACTTATCAATTGAAGGAGCAAGGAGAGGTACAAGATTTAATTTGTACCCTCCTCTCAACCAAAAGAAAGGTTGGTCATACCTATAGGCATAATTCGATTTTACTTATGGTACGGTTCACCGTGCATTATCCTATAAGCCCTGTAAATCTGCTCATAAAGGCAGACGGTGTTTAAACTTGGAGACAGCTCCATTGAAGTAAGTGAGATCGCATCATCAGCTTTTCCGTACTTCATTCCTATTATGAACGCGATACTGGAGATGCCGGAGGTTGCAAGGTTTGAGAGCTCTCTTGAGAATTCTTCCGAAGACACGCTCCTGCCTTTAGGTCTAATCTGAATAACATGGGTCTTGTCATTAAGGGCAGCTTCTAAAGTGGAGCTGTCCTTTAACTTTGTAAGCTTAATCTTGCAGTATCTTCCAAGACGCTTTGCGTATTCATTTATGGCATCGATATAGTATTCCTCAAAAAAGGTATCCATCACAAAAATCTCAAAATTCAAGTTCTTCATCCTCCTGAAATGGTTTAGTTAGAGTATACATCATCAGATTTATGATATACAGGGAGCAGGGAGGTTGAAAATAAGTTTGAGTAATGAATTGTTTGCAATTGAATTGTCTTTAATATTTATACTAATTAGTGTATATTAGTGCCATGGAAAATAAAAAAAGCTATGGAACACAAAACGATTTGAATCTGAAGCTTGTCATTGCGCTGAGCAGAGCGACAACTGGGCTGCACAGGGGAGCTTCAAGGAACATGAAGGAAAATGGTCTCACACCGTCCCAATTCGAAGTACTGGAGGTGCTTTATCACAAGGGGGCAATGAAGGTGAATGAGATCAAGGAAAAGATCCTTGCATCCAGCGGAAACATGACAGTAATTCTGGCAAATCTGGAAAAAGACGGATATATTGGAAGGATCATGTGCAAGACAGATCGCAGGGCATTTATCCTGGAGATAACAGAAAAAGGGAAAGAAGTCATGGACAGGACATTCCCGCTTCACATAGACTATCTTGATGATGCACTTAAGAACCTGGATGAGTCGGAAAAAAGGGACATTATAAGGCTTCTTAAGAAAATGCAGGGGCTTGGTGGCATAGATGAGGATAAGTAGGTTCTTCGGGTGGAGGACTGTAAAAACTTCAATAGGTGCAGCTGTATCAATGATTGTCGCATCAGCAATCGGACTAGATTACAGTGTAGCTGCCGGTGTCATCACAATCCTAAGCGTTCAGAATACAAAGAAGAAGTCCCTTGACCTTGCGGTCATGAGAATTGGATCAATGCTGCTTGCACTCTTAATTGGAGCCGCTGCATTCACTCTTTTAGGTTATTCCGCAGTCGCATATGGAGTATATCTGCTGTTCTTCATCCCAAGCGCAGCAGCCTTAGGCTTCAATGACGGAATCGTTCCAAGCTCGGTGCTTGTGACGCACCTTCTGCTTGAGAGGTCGGTATCATTGCCTCTTCTGGGAAATGAAGTCATGCTCATGGTAATCGGGGCAGGAGTCGGGATAATCCTCAACATATACATGCCTAAACTGGAAAAGCAGCTGAACAATGATGTGGTGGAAATAGAGAGACTAATGAAGAGGGTGCTTTCCAGCATGTCAGTAAGCCTGTCTACCCAGACAGTGCCGCTTGATGAGGAGAAGCTCTACAAGGAGCTTGATGGAAAGCTGAAAGCAGGATATGAGAGAGCCTTGAAGGATGCCGGAAATCATCTTGTCAAAGATGTCAGGTATTACCTGAAATATATGGAGATGAGAAGTGTCCAGTTCGGGATAATGAGGAACATGAGGAAGCTTTTCGAGAGACTCGGCGAGTCCTATGAGCAGACTAAGCTTGTGGCAGCACTTACAGACCTGGTAGCTGACCAGTTCCACGAATCAAATACTGCCAGAGAGCTTCTTGAAGACCTGCACGGCTACAAGGAGATATTCAGGAACATGGAGCTTCCAAAGTCCAGGGATGAATTCGAGGTCAGAGCAGCACTATTCCAGTATATCAATGAGCTGGAGCAGCTGCTTGACGTGAAGAGAGAATTTGTGGCAAGTCTTGACGATGAAGATACAGAGAGATTCAGGACTACTCTATCTGAGAGCAGAAACTAAGATCAGAAAATATGAATGGATGCAGTCGCTTAAGGGTATGAGCTTCTGCATCCATTTATGGTTTATTCTTGCTTTTATTCAGAGAGGACCTCTTGTACTCCAGGAATTTTATGACATCCTGCTTGTCCTCATCAGGCCAGAGGTTGAAGTCATTCAGGTAGGGATCTAAAATTTCGTAGGTGGATTTCTTCTCGAATATCTTGTCTGCTTCATTCGGATCCATAACTTCACCTATAGGTAAGTTCAGGGCTTTACCGAGCTTCAGGGTATTCTCAAGTGAAGGATTGCTCCTTCCACGCTCTATGTCGCTAAGGAAGCTGACAGAGATCCCTGCAAGATTTGCAACCTGACGCTGTGTCATATTAAGTTCGATTCTTCTGTGGCGAATCCTATCCCCGATGTTCATCCAAATCTCCTTAATTCCGTATATTACGGATTATTGACATATAAAGTATACAACAAAGGAAGTATATTTTGAAGCTGTAATCTATACGTTGTAAACGTAATATAACCTTGAAATTATACGTCAGTAACGTATAATTTCATTAGGGGGTGTTGTTTTGGCAAGCATCGGAGACAACATTAGGATGGCAAGGAAGCAAAAGGGTATAACACAGAAAGTGCTTGGGGAGATGATAGGAGTATCCAACACGTACCTTTCGGACATCGAAATCGGAAGGACAAATCCATCTATAAAGACACTCAAGAAGATAGCCAGCGGATTGGAAATAAGCTATATCGAGCTTCTTAAGGATACTGAATGATTTAGTTGCGGGCATCCCTCATGGGATGCTCTTTTCCTTGTTGCAGTTGTCGTTAGCCTATCCTCCATGTATTATGTAGATAACTGCAATACTGGAGGAATCAGAATGCCCTTTATAATGGACAAAAGAAAGTTATCATTACTAGTTTCAGCAATCATGACATTAATCATATTTACCGGCTGTACAATGGAAGCAAAGGGTCAGGAGCCTTTACCTAAGGGAGAGGACCTCAGGATAGTCGTAGCCACAGACATACACTACCTTTCACCAAAGCTCAGGGATGGGGGAGAAATTGAAAAATATGTGTATGAAAATGGGGATGGCAAGGAAATAGGGAATATGGACCTGATACTTGATGCATTCACGGAGGACCTGAGAAAAGATCCGCCTGATGTGCTTGTAGTCACAGGTGACCTTACACTGAATGGTGAAAAGAAGAGCCATGAAGACCTTGCAAAGATATTCAGGAAAATTGAATCGTATGGAGTACAGGTCATAGTAACACCCGGGAACCACGATATCAGCAACTCATATGCGAGAGGATTCAAGAGTGGCAAGGTTGAATATGCTGATACGGTAAGCCCTGAAGAATTCGAGAGCATATACTCAGATTTCGGATTCAAGGATGCAGTCAGGAGGGCAGAAGGGAACCTCAGCTACCTTTACAAGGTAAGCGAAGACCTTTATATCGCCATGGTAGACTCGGCAGTCTACAAGAACAATATCGAGAATGGGTATCCTGCAACAGAAGGGATAGTATCTCAAAGCTCCAAGGTCTTCCTCGAAGAGTCGGGAGCTTTGGCAAGAGAGAATGAAGCAGATGTCATAGTGGCCATGCACCACAACATGATGAACCATACCACATTCATGAATTCAGGATTTACACTCGAGAATGCCGATGAGATGAGACTCCTATTCAGGACTCAGGGCTTCAAGGTGAACCTTTCAGGACATATACACATACAGGATATACATTTTATTGAAGAGGTTACAGATATTGTAACAGGAGCTATGTCTGTCTATCCCAACAAATATGGAATCATAGATTACACTGAAGGTAAGATCGAATATTCAACCAAATGGGTGGATGTCGAAGGATATGCCAGGGACAAAGGTATTAGAGAGCATTTAAACTTCGTGACAGATGCCAGGGAGAGATTCAAGGCCTTTTCAACAGTAAGGCTGAAGGCAAGGCTTCAAGGGCTTGTTGATGAAGCTTCAGCATCAAAGCTGACTGAGCTGCTAGGTGAGATTAACGCATACTATTTCGCAGGCGAGAAGGTTCCTGACTCCGTATTCGACGATTCATTAATTGAAATTCTTCCTGAGGATGACAGGACCAGATTCTATATCGAGGACAGAAAATCAGGCGACCTGTACGAAAACAATAGCCTTATGCTTGACCTCAGAAATTGAGAAAATAAGGGTCAATTGAAGATGGAAGGCAGAGATTAAGTAAAGAATATACGAACGATATGATAGACGGGATATTCAAAAAGGGGTCCGAGGGACCCTTTTTTGTTTTGCACATAAAACAGCAGGATTATCCAAGTGAAAATGATTATCAGTTTGGCAGTAAAACATGAGCAATAATAGAACAATTCTCAGCTTAATATGTTAATAATCATGATATTTGTAAAAATCAAATGAGCGAATGAAAGTCCTTGAATGTAATCCAACATACGCATAAAATTACAATGTAATAATTTCAAAGAGGTGGAAAATGGAGAAACTATTCAAGCTGAAAGAGAACAACACCACTGTAAGAACGGAGGTTCTCGCGGGAACTACCACTTTCTTGACTATGGCATACATCATACTTGTCAATCCGCAGATACTCGGACTTGCAGGAATGGATACAGGAGCTGTTTTCGTTGCTACCATACTCGCTGCTGCAATCGGTACCTTCATAATGGGATTTGTTGCAAATGTTCCGTTTGCACAGGCACCTGGAATGGGCCTGAACGCATTCTTCACGTTCACTGTCGTTTTCGGGCTTGGCTATACATGGCAGCAGGCTCTTGGAATGGTATTTGTCTGCGGACTCATCAACATACTTATTACTGTAACTAAAGTAAGAAAGATGATCATACATGCTATACCCCATTCACTTCAGTACGCTATAAGCGGAGGTATTGGACTTTTCATCGCATACATAGGGGTTAAGCAGGCACATTTCCTTACCTTCACTGGTGAAGCCTTCAACCTTCTTGTAGACACAGGAGATGGCGGCGGCATATATGCAGATGTCATACCTGCACTGTCGAACTTCAAGGATCCTGTTGCACAGGTTGCCCTCATTGGACTTATCATAACAGTAGTCCTTATGCTTCTCAGGGTCAAAAGTGCAATACTCTTCGGAATCGTAGCTTCCACTGTTCTGGGTGTTTTCTTCAAGATAACAACGGTACCGGACCTTTCAACAATAAGCTTTGCAATACCGAGCCTCAAGCCAACATTCCTTGCGCTTGACATAGCGGGACTCTTCAACTCCCCTCAAAGGATATTCATATCGCTAACAACGATTTTCGCATTCTCACTGACAGATACCTTCGACACAATCGGAACCTTCCTTGGAACTGGAAGAAAGTCAGGAATATTCGATGAAGCTGACGAAAAGTCAGTTGAGACTGGTTCAGGAATGTCATCAAAGCTTGAAAAGGCACTTTTTGCAGATGCAACTGCAACTTCGATAGGAGCGCTTCTTGGAACCTCCAACACCACTACCTACGTAGAGAGTGCTGCAGGAATATCCCAGGGTGCAAGGACCGGACTTGCTTCAGTCACCACAGGAATTCTGTTCCTCCTGGCACTGTTCCTTTCACCGCTTGCGCTTATGGTACCGGGAGCTGCAACAGCACCAGCACTTATAGTAGTCGGAGTGCTGATGGCAGACGGACTTAAGAACATCGAATGGGATGACCTTGCAATAGCGATACCGGCATTCCTTATAATAGCGCTGATGCCTTTCACCTATTCTATTTCAACAGGCATTGCATTCGGATTCCTCTTCTACTGCCTCTCAATGTTCGTAGTCAAGAGAAGCAAGGAAGTCCATCCCGTGCTTTATGTTGTTACACTTCTGTTCTTTGCATCGTATGTGCTGAACGCGCTGATATAGAAACAAAAGTTAATGCTCTTACCAGGAGAAGGTCCCGAAGTAGACCGGTCCTGGTAAGAGCATATTTTTTCCCTGAATTCAGGTTCCATAATATTTATTGATCATCATTCTTTGTATAGTCAAATATTCCGGTTATTCCTCAAAGATGACAGAAACACACTCTGGGCTGTAGATGTCAGACCTGACTATCTCCAGGCCACCTGTCTCTGGATCAATGCTGTAAAGGGCAAGATTATCTGTCTCCATATTTGCAAGCAGCAGGTATTTGCCGTCCGGAGAGATGTTGAAATCCCTTGGATGATTGCCGTGTGAAGGAACTATATCCACAACTGAAGTTGTGAATGATTCGGTAACCTTGAATATGGTTATGCTGTCATGACCGCGGTTTGAAGTGTAGATGAATTTGTTGTCCTTGGAGATCCTTATTGCAGCTGCAATGCTCTCACCAGAAAAATCTCCCGGAAGTGCTCTGGAGCTGTGGATTATCCTATAGCTCCCATCCCTGAAATCAATAGTGAAGACTTCAGAAGTAAGCTCAGACAGAACGTAGGCTATTTTTTCGGACTTATGGAATACCAGGTGCCTCGGGCCGCTGCCGGCAGGGAAGTTTATTGAATCCTTTTTCCTTAGCTCGCCATTGAAAGAGTAAATCCAGATTCTGTCAGTACCAAGGTCGCAGACAAGGATATCCTCGTTATAAGGATTCTTGAGCGCAAAATGGATATGGGAGCTGTCCTGTCTTCCTGTCACAGGGCCTGATCCGTCGTGAGATATCGACTGAAGTCGTCCTGCAACATGACCATACTCAATCGCATACAAATCCAGATTGCCTGCATGGTAGTTGCATGCCAGGAGCCCTTCGGGAATAAGGCTCAGGTAGCAGGGCGGCGCTTCTCCTTCAGCAGTTGATATTGCTGTTATCTTCTTCTCATTAATATCTATGGAGGCAGCTCCTGAATCGTCGCCATTCTTGACTACCGAGAAAAGTGTCTTTCCGTCACTGCTCAGTGCAAGATATGCAGGATTGCCGATTTGAATGAAATCTTCAGTTCTGAACTCTCTGCCGTCAAAAGCAAACCTTCTTATGCCGGTGCTCTTTCTTCTGGTATACGAGCCTAGGAATCCAGTATATATTGTCATATCATCACCATCTTTCGAAATTCCGGGTTCAAAGCCATGGCCTTGTTAACCCTATGAGGTTATGATAACATTAGTGGACTTTAAAGGAGAGAAATATGGGAAAAGATTTTAAAAATATTAACATCAGCAGCGACCTCCTGAGGTCTGTTGAGAACCAGGGATTCACAGAGATGACTGCAATCCAGGAGAAGGTCATAATTCCAGCTATGGAGGGCAGAAACATATTAGGGTCGTCATCGACAGGAAGCGGAAAGACACTTGCCTTCCTTATGCCGATACTTGAAAGGACATCCTGGGAGGACATGAAGGCTTCCTTCATGGTACTTGCGCCCTCAAGGGAGCTTGCACTTCAGATAAGGGATGATTACGATACCTTAGGGCGATACAAGAAGCTGAAGGCTGTGGCATTGTATGGCAAGCATCCGTTCAAGGAAGAGGAGGCATCGCTCAAAAACAGGCACCATGCGATATGCGGTACTCCTGGCAGAGTTCTGGACCATATCAAGAGAGGCACGCTGGATACTTCAGCAATAAGGTTCCTCGTCATAGATGAGGTTGATGAGCTTATAAGCAGAGGCTTCAGGGACGATGTGCTCGCAATCGCCAAAAGCCTTAAATCTGTACAGCAGACCATGATGTTTTCAGCGACAATAGGATCTGAAGTCCAGGGAATAGCATCAGAGCTGCTCGATGACTACATTGTCATAGAGTCCGAGGATGAGGGAAAGCTCAACATTGAAGTTGAGCATTTCAAGGTTGATAACAAGGACAAGTTCAAGGCCCTCCTTTCATTGATATATGGAAGAAAGCCAAGGAGCATGATCATATTCGTAAATACCAAGGATGAGTGCGGAAGGCTAAAGGATGACCTTGAGAAAAAGAACATAGACTGCCTCAAGATACATGGAGGAATGCTCCAGGAGGACAGGCTCAAGGCAATGGAAGCATTCAAGGAAAGACAGGTTCCATACCTTGTCGCGACAGATGTTGCAGCAAGAGGAATCGATGTGCGTGACCTTGACATATCCCTCAGCTATGATTTCCCGGTTGAGAAGGAAAGCTATGTCCACAGGATGGGAAGGACAGGCAGAAACTACAGGGAAGGCAGCGCCATATACTTCATAGCAGAACATGACGGAAAGAACGTCAGGGATGTGGAGAACTTTATCGGCAGGAGCCTCGGTGAGATAGGTGAAATGAACTATGGACCGCTGAGAACCGGTAAGGACGGATTCAGGGAATTCCAGAAGGAGCTCAGAAAGAACAGGCCCCAAAAGACATCAGTCCATAAGGACATCACAAAGATCTATATCAATGGCGGCAAGAAAAAGAAGATAAGGCCGCTTGATATTGCAGGTACTCTTCACTCAATACCTGGTATAGAGCCTGAAGATATTGGGATCATCGATGTCCAGGAAAATGGATCCTATATAGACATCCTGAACGGCAAAGGAGACATCGCTATACAGGGGCTGTCAGAGAGAACGATCAAGGGTAAGGAGCTCAGGGTGGAGAAGGCCAGGAAATAGCTGGTTTCTTCATCTCACCCAATTGAAACCTATAGCGGCAATTCCTGTTAATCTGTGACTATTTGTCAAATTAGATTTATTTCATAAATAAATTTGCATATCGTTAATTTGTGTGATACAATCATTCAGTGATTTAGAATTATCATAATATTATTAGCTTAGGATTAATAGTTTTTGTACGATCACCTTGCAGCTATCTGCGAGGTTTTTTTATGGAGTCGCGCTTGTGCGTACACTGAAACTTGTCTTAAGCGGAAGAGGTAAAGAATGGAAAAGAAATTTGCGGAACTCGGCTTAAGAGAAGACGTCCTCAGAGGAATCAGCGATATGGGATACGAGGAGCCATCAGCCATACAGGCTGAGGTAATACCTGTACTCCTTAGCGGCAAGGATGCGATCGGACAGGCACAGACAGGAACAGGAAAGACACTTGCATTCGCAGCGCCTATACTCAGCAGGCTCACACCGAAGGGAAAGGTCTCAGCGATAGTCCTTACACCTACAAGAGAGCTCGCCATACAGGTTAACGAAGAGATCAACACAATTGCGAAGCATGTCAGGGTCAAGCTTCTGCCAGTATACGGCGGACAGCCGATAGACAGGCAGATAAGGGCTTTAAGGAGCGGAATCGACATAGTAGTCGGAACTCCTGGAAGAGTAATTGACCTCATGGACAGAGGAATACTTCATCTTGAAGAGGTTGACTTCCTCGTACTTGATGAGGCAGACGAGATGCTCAACATGGGATTCATCGAGGATATCGAGAGAATCATGAGAGACATGAACGAGGATAAGCAGACAATGCTGTTCTCGGCAACGATGCCCAAGGAGATAAAGACCCTTTCAAAGAGATACATGAAGGAAGACAGAGAGCATATAACAGTCGTGAACAACACCATGACCGTATCCACTGTTGACCAGTTCTACTTTGAAGTAAAGCACTCGGACAGGTTCGAGTCACTCTGCAGGATCATGGATGCTGAGGAAATGGATTCAGTAATCATATTCTGCAAGACAAAGAGAGGCGTTGACGAGCTTGTTGATTCTCTTACAGCAAGAGGCTACAATGCAGCCGGAATGCATGGCGACATGAACCAGAACCAGAGAATATCAACACTTGCCAAGTTCAAGGAAAAGAACCTTGAGTTCCTTGTTGCAACAGATGTAGCGGCAAGAGGAATAGATGTTGAGAACATCTCCCATGTCATAAACTATGACCTTCCGCAGGACACAGAATCCTATGTCCACAGGATAGGAAGGACAGGAAGAGCCAGGAAGGAAGGCATAGCCTACACACTGGTAACTCCAAGGGAATATCTCCAGCTCAAGGACATCGAGAGGATGACAAAGAGCAAGATAAAGAGGAAGGACATTCCTACAATAGACGATATATTCAGCTCAAAGTACAAGAATATCCTCAGCAGGATAACTAAAGAGCTTGAGGATGAGAAGTACAAGAGGTTCGTTCCGCTTGTTGCAGAGCTCGATGAGAACTACAATATGATCGATGTTTCAGCAGCCCTCATGAACCTGATCTACAAGGATGAGCTAAGCTTTGAGTACACTCAGAACAGCCTGACAAAGCCTAAGACACAGGTAAGGCTCTTCATAAACGTGGGATCAATGGACAAGCTTTCCCCGAAGAAGCTGCTTGAGTTCCTGACAGAGCATGCCGGAACAAACAGCGATGACATCGGTACGATCGACATACTTCCTAAGTTCACATTCGTGAATGTTAAGGACGGAGTCGAGGAGAGGGTAGTCAAGTACTGCAGCGGAAAGAAGCTTTCAGGAAGAAGAGCGAACATAGAAGTAGCAGCAAACAGAAAGAATTAGTGACCAATATGAGACGGAACCACAGGACCTTCGGGACCTAAGGTTCCGCCTTTTTTTTGCATTATATTGGTAAACACCAGGTTGAATGATACACTGTATGTATGGAAAAGAAACACGTATTCTCCAGGGAAACGGGCAATACGTGTACAACGATGTATTTCAAGGGAGGACAACAATGATTGCAAATATCGTAGAAAGACATTTCCTCAGCGAGGAGGCTGCTGACTTCATAAGGAAGGAAACTGGTGAAGAGATCATTGATATCATGGATATCGAAGTAGATAAAGAGAAGCTTGTGAAGGCTGAGATAATAATCTCGCAGCGAAGGCTTACAGAAGAACTGGTCAGGGAATGTAAGGACCTTAAATGGATCCAGTCATTCAGCGCCGGAGTGAACCTCCTGCCGCTTCAGACCTTAAAGGAACTTGGCGTAGTAGTCACAAATACTTCAGGAATCCACGCTCCGCAGATGACAGACCTTGCAATGGGAATGATACTTGCATTCTCAAGGTCACTTGTCGAGCATATAAGGTATCAGAAGACCCTTAGATGGACTCAGGGGTTCAGCTATGGTGAGCTTCTGGACTCTGAGCTGCTTATCATAGGTTCGGGGAAAATCGGAGAGATGCTAGCTTTGAAGGCGAAGGCATTTGGCATGAGGACCGTCGGAATAAAGAGGACAGTTAAACCCCTCGATAATTTTGATGAAGTAAGACCAGTATCCGAGCTTAAGGATGCCATGAAGACTGCTGACTATATAGTCATACTTCTGCCATTAACTCCTGAAACCAGGAATCTCGTAGATGCAGAGGCTCTAAGCTGCATGAAGGAAAGCGCTGTCTTTGTGAACCTTGGAAGAGGGCCTATAGTAGATGAGAATGCCCTCATTGAGATACTCAAGAACAAGAAGATCAGAGGCGCTGCGCTTGATGTATACAAGAGAGAACCACTGCCTGACGACAGCCCGCTCTGGGAGCTCGACAATGTTATAATGACGCCGCATGTAGGCGGATGGGGACCGGGCAACGAGATGCGCGGGGCAAGGCTTGTGGTTGATAACATAAGAAGGTTCAGAAAGGGAGAAAAGCTGATAAACGTTGTAGATCCTGATATGGGCTACTAAGGAGGGTATCAAGATGAAGAATTTTCTAAGAGCGATTGCAGTGCTGCTGGTAGTGGTTCTCGTTGCGTTCGGAATCTTCTGGTTCACTGATACAAGGTACTCGCTTGCTGCGAAAAGCTATCTGAAGATAAACTCAGCAGATGCCGCCTCTGTAGAATTCGATGCATCAGGTGGAAGGCTCATGGGTGTTTCGGGAACCATGCAGGTGGACAACAAGGGCGACAAGTCCATGACTGACGTCACTTTGTCCACATCGCTGTTTGCCCTGGCAGTATCCATATACACTGAAGGTGAGGACGCCTGGGTAAAGACAAGCTTCTCACAGGACTGGATCAAGGCAGAAAAGGGTGAGTCAACCGGTGGAATCGAGATACCTGCCGAAAAGCTGAAGGAAATAAAGGTAACGGATATCCTTAAGGTGCTGTCACAGTTTGACAGGACTGAATCCGGTGACGACATTATCCTAAGCACAACAGATGCCTTTACCACCGACCAGCTTAAGGAAGCACTTTCGACAGTGATACCCAACCAGTATTTCGCGACTGAAAGCTGGAACATAAAGTCATATGAGATGAAGATAGTATTCTCTAAAGGAACCAAACTAATAAAGAGTGTGGGACTTGCGACGGTACAGGAGATGATGGGCATGGACATCGAGCTGAAGGCATCGGCTGCTCTTAAGGCTCTGGGTGCCGACGTTGTTGTCACAAGGCCATCAGATTTACCATAATCGGTATAAACATCAAGGAAAGGTGAAAAAATGCAGAACAAGATAATGGACAACATAAACTTTCCCATGGCAGAGACCAGCCTGTTCATGGAGCCTATTCATTCAAACTATATGGGTAATGTACATGGCGGAGAACTGATGAAGCTCATGGACAGCACCGCCGGTATTGCAGCATCCAAACATGCAAAAGGGCAGGTTGTGACAGCAAGAGTAGATGAGATAGTGTTCCACAAGGCTATACATATAGGAGACCTTGTAAGATGCATAGCTCAGGTGGCATACGTAGGAAACACCTCGATGCAGGTGCTTGTGAATGTCATGGTGTACAGGCTTGGAGACTATTCAGATTCAACTACAGCCCTTACGGCTTTCTTCACAATGGTCCATATGGATTACGACGGAAAACCAAAGGAAGTAGCCAAGCTGAATCCTGTAACAAAAGAGGAAAAGTTCCTTTACTCCCTTGGAGAGTATAAATACACTGCCATAAGAGGGAAATAGAATGGAGTACGAGAGGTTCAAAACAAAAAGGGACTTCTGGTATGGGCTGCTCATACTGTTTGCGCTTTCTTCAGCGTCAGCAGCGGCCTTCATGGTCCCGGATGATGAAAGGCTTGTTGTCATCCTTTTGCTTCTCCCCGTCTGGGCATTCCTGGTTTCCTTATGGTTCTTCACCTGGTATGAGCTGAGGGAGGACCATCTTTATGCAAGAAGCGGTCCCTTCGTCGAGAGGATATCCTATGACAGGATTAAGAGCATAAAGGAATCAAGGAACCTATGGTCATCCATGGCAATGTCCCGTGACAGGATCGAGATAAGGCAGCATGACAAGGGTTTTGTGACCGGAACCACATATATCTCGCCAAATGACAAGCAGCGTTTCATGGATATGCTTAAAGCAAGGTGCAATAACCTTCAGTAATAGATAATGGGGCAGGTAAATACCTGCCCCATTATCTATTGAAATTAATCAAAAAGCTGACAAACTGATTAACGGTTAAAGCTTGAAATCAGCGATTACTCTACGTAGACTGCTGTTCCGGATGCTGTAACCATAAGCATGTTTCCGCCCTGTCCCAGTGTCTCGTAATCGATCTTTACTCCGACTACGGCATTGGCGCCAAGTGCTGCAGCTCTGTCTTCAAGCTCCCTGAGCGAGGTGATCCTTGCTTCGATTAGCTCGTTCTCATATGAGCCCGACCTTCCTCCAAATATGTTGGATAGTCCTGCTGCAAAGTCCTTTACGAAGTTGACTCCCGCGACAACCTCCCCGAATACAATGCCCTTGTAGCTTATGATTCTTCTTCCTTCAACGCCTGATGTTGTAGTTACTATCATCTCATTCACTCCGCCTTTCTTCTTATTGGTCATTGGCAACATTATAAACCTATGGCTGATATTGGTGAGTCTTTTAATTGAAATTTAACCAGGTTTGAGGCGAGGATTTTTTGCTTATCTGCAAAGAGCATATTTGTTTTTCATAATAAGGCTTTTATGGTATAATTGTTCCTCGTAAAAGGAAGTGATTGAATTGAACATAGCCGGAGACGGGTGCGAGATCCTGATGCCAATAAGCGATAGAAAGACGCTTGAGGAAATCGAGAGAAGCATCACCACGACCTACAAGAGGAACCTCTTTGGGAAGTTCGTGAAGGGCATTAAGACATATAACCTTATTGAGCCGGGAGACAGGATAGCCGTCGCGATTTCTGGTGGAAAAGACAGTCTGCTGCTGGCAAAGCTTTTTCAGGAGCTCAAGAAGCATGGAATAGACAACTTTGAACTTGAATTCATAGCAATGGACCCCGGGTACCATCCTGATGTCAGGAAGCTTCTCGAGGAAAACTGCGAATACCTAGGAATACCTGTAACAATATATGAGTCGGGAATATTCGGGGTAATTGACAAGATTGCGCAGGATTACCCTTGCTACATGTGTGCAAGGATGAGAAGGGGTTCGCTCTATGAGAAGGCAAAGGCACTTGGCTGCAACAAGCTTGCCCTCGGACACCACTTCAATGATGTCATTGAGACTGCCCTTCTGAATGTCATCTACGGGGGAACCTTCAAGGCCATGCTTCCGAAGCTCAAGGCACAGAACTTTGAGGGTATGGAGCTTATAAGGCCCCTGTACTTCGTAGAAGAGGATAACATAAGGAAATGGATACAGTATGCAGGCATCTGGCCTCTTAACTGCGCATGCATGGTAGCTGCCAAAAAAATCGGAAGCAAGAGGTATGAAATCAGGGAGCTCATAAAGAACCTCAAGAAGGACTACAAGGATGTCGACAAGTCCATCTTCAGAGCTACAGAAAACATACAGATGGATTCTGTTCTTGGATGGATGGATGAGAGCGGCAGGCACTCATATCTTGACGACTATGATGAACACTCCTACACGGAGTAGATTGATCGTAAGCCCTGGAATTCATGTGTAACACACATGATTCATGTGTAACACACATGATTCATGTGTTACAATCGAAGTAACCGATATGGAATGAAATTGTGAAATGGAGGAATAATATATGAATATGGCTTTTGTGTGCAATGGAAGCAGCGTGCGAGCACAGCTTGCTGCCGGAATAGCTGCAGATTTCTTCAAGGATGTGGAGATAATCGCGGCGGGAACCCTTGATGAGGCTGTGGACCCCAATGTACTTAAGGTGCTCGAGGATAACGGCATGAACGGTTCAGGCATAAAGCCCGTGACCCTTTGGGACCTTCCTGAACAGCTTGATTATGCAGTGGTCGTCGGTTGCGATGAAGGAGGATGTCCTCTGGTATTTGCTGACAAGGTCATCGAATGGGATATAACAAACCCTAAGGAGCTTGGTGAAGCCGGCTACAGTACGGCTGCATCTGAACTCAAGGAAGAGCTCAAGAAGCTCTGGACAGAGTTCAATCCTAAATAACATAGAAAAAATAGAGCGGCCTTGGGATAACCTTAGGCCGCAAGTTTTGTTTGAAGAGCCAAATGGAGAAAAAACAAATGTGCCGCCCGTTTTGGTATGGGATATGCACCAGGAGGAAATAATGAAAAAAGGGTTCGATCCGCAGAAATACATTGAAGAACAGTCAAAGTTCATACTTGAGAGGGTGCACAACTATGACAAGCTGTACCTTGAATTCGGAGGAAAGCTCATAGGCGACAAGCATGCCAAGAGAGTGCTTCCCGGATTCGATGAGGATGCCAAGATAAAGCTGCTTGCAAAGCTCAAGGATGATGCTGAGATCATAATATGCGTGCATGCAGGCGACATAGAGAGAAACAAGATACGTGGAGACTACGGCATAACGTATGACATGGATGTCCTGAGGCAGATAGATGAGCTCAGAGGTTACGGACTCATAGTCAACAGTGTGGTAATAACAAGGTACAATGGCCAGCCGTCAACGAAGCTTTTCATAAACAAGCTTGAGAGAAGGGACATCAGGGTATACAAGCATTCTGCGATAGAGGGTTACCCTTCGAACATAGATAAGATCGTAAGTGAAGAAGGATATGGTAAGAACGAGTACATCACGACCACTAAGCCTATTGTGGTAGTGACAGCTCCGGGACCGGGAAGCGGAAAGCTTGCCACCTGCCTGAACCAGCTGTACCATGAGTACCGCCATGGAAGAGCAGCCGGATACTCCAAGTTTGAGACATTCCCGGTTTGGAACGTTCCGCTCAAGCATCCGCTCAACATAGCATACGAGGCAGCCACTGTGGACCTGAAGGATGTCAACATGATGGATTATTTCCATTTTGAAAAATACGGCCAGGTAGCAGTCAACTACAACAGGGACCTTGAGATGTTCCCGGTAATAAGAAGGATAATCGAGAAGATTACAGGAAAAGAGTCTGTTTACCAGTCACCTACTGACATGGGAGTAAACCGCGTAGGCTACGGCATAACAGATGATGAGGTGATCAGGGAAGCATCAAAGCAGGAGATAATCAGGAGATGCTTTGCGACAGAATGTGATTTCAAGAAGGGCATCATAGATGAGGAGATACTCAGCAGGATGATGCTGATAATGGAAGAGCTTGAGCTGAAGAAGGAAGACAGGAAAACTGTCGGACCTGCAAGAAAATATTCGGATAGGCTCAGAGAGCATGCCGGCAGCAATGATGTTCCCGCAGTCATAGCATTCGAGCTTCCGGATGGCAAGATAATAACAGGCAGGTCATCATGCCTCATGGATTCATGTTCGGCTGCAATACTCAACTCGATTAAGAAGCTTGCAAATATCGGAGACGAGATATATCTACTGTCACCGGTCATAATCGAGACTATCCAGAACCTGAAGAAAAGGGACCTTCACAGCAGGATAACAGCCCTTAACGCCAATGAGATACTTATAGCACTCAGCATAGGGGCTGTTACCAATCCGACGGCACAGCTTGCCGTTGAGAAGCTTTCTGAGCTCAAGGGAGTACAGGCCCATTCTACAGTGATGCTTAACAAGGACGACGAGCAGATACTGAGGAAGCTCGGCATCGATGTTACCTCTGACCCGGTATATCCATCTGAAAATCTCTACTATGTCTGATTTTTAAGGAGGTTTTTTCATGATTCATGAAGGTGCGCTGATAGCACACGACCAGCTGAAGGATGAAATGGTCGAGTTCACACTTAAGCATAAGGAGCTTCTGAAAAGGTTCAGGCTCCATGCCACAGGCACAACTGGAAAGAGGATAATCGAAGCTACTGGACTGGAAGTTAACAGGCTTCTGTCGGGACCTTTAGGAGGAGACCAGCAGATTGGAGCCCTGATAGCTGAAGACAGGATCAAATTCGTGGTATTTTTGAGGGACCCGCTTACCGCTCAGCCTCATGAGCCGGATGTGCAGGCGCTGCTTCGGCTCTGTGATGTGCATAAGGTGCCGATTGCCACCAACATAACCACTGCTGAGATACTCGTAAGATACATAGAAGAACTGTAGGACCGTGCCGGAAGTAATTCCGGCCGGTCCATTTTGTTAACATTGTATATATTATTGTAATGTTCTGTGAAAAAAGGGCCCATCCCGACTAATCTTAAGTCAGTATAGGTATAATAAGGAATAAAAGCAGTAAAGATTAGGAGGTACGGGATGAAGGACAGGAGAATACTTATAGCTGCCATAGGGAACTGTGTTCATGCAGCAGGGATATACAATTTCAGCGAGATTGCAAGGAAGGAAGGCTGGACCATGGAATACATGGGTTCTGCTATTCCGGTTGAGAAGCTTGTCGGAGGAATAATGGAATTCAAGCCTGACCTTGTGGCAGTCGGATACAGGCTATCAGGTGAGGGCTGCAGATACCTACTTCAGGAGCTGCAGGGACTGATTGCTGAAAACGGACTTGAGGGAATCAGGTACGTATTCGGAGGGACCATAGAAACTGCTGAGGTTGCAAGGGAATTCGGGTACATAGAGAAGGTGTTCGACGGTACCGAGGATGCAAGCGAAGCTGCAATGTATCTTAGAGACGTAGAACAGGGCGTTAAAGAGAGGAAGATGCCTCCACAGACCCTCAGGGAGAGGATAGAGTACAAGAAGCCATTCCCTGTCATAAGGCACCACATAGGCCTTCAGACGATCGAGGATACCTATGAGCATATCAGGATACTTGCTGAAAGCGGACTTCTTGATGTTATATCACTGGCCCCTGACCAGAACTGCCAGGAATTCTACTTCCATCCTGAAAGGATGAAGAAGGGCGAAGACGGAGCCGGCGGAGTGCCTATAAGGAATGAAGAACACTTAAGGATGATGTACGAGGCGACAAGGCGGGGAAACTATCCTCTGATGAGATGCTATTCAGGTACTGAAGACCTGTCAGAGTTTTCCCCAATACTGAAGGAGACCATCAACAACGCCTGGGCTGCGATTCCTCTTACCTGGTATTCCCAGCTGGACAGAAGGTCCAACAGGGAGCTTCTGAGAGCTATTACCGAAAACATAGCAGCTGTTAAGCTCAATGCAGAAATGGGAGTGCCGGTTGAGATGAACGAATCCCATCAGTGGGCATTGAGGTACTGCTCAGATGTCACAGAGGTCGCTGTCAGCTACATAACTGCAGAGGTTGCCAAGAGTGCTGGAGTAAGGGATATGGTCATGCAGCTGATGCTGGCGAATCCTCCATCCATATCTCCCAAGATGGACCTGGCTAAAATGACAGCGAAGCTTGAACTCATGGGGGAGCTGGAGGATGATAGCTTCAGGATCTTCAGGATGGTAAGGACCGGCCTCCTTGCATACCCTGCAGACATGGATGCTGCAAAGGGGCTCATAGCAGCCACCATGTTCTACGGATCCTTTTTAAAGCCTGACATAGTGCATGCGGTATCATACTCTGAAGCAGTCATGAGGGCGACCAGCAAGGAGATAATAGAGAGTGTCAAGATAGTGAAGAAGGCCATGGAGATTGCCGGCAAAGGAATGTTCGAGGGTCTGGAGAATGACAGGGAGTTCAGGGACAGAGTTGATTACCTGAAGGATGAAACCAGATACCTGCTTGATGAGATCAGGAAGCTTAAGGATGTAGAAAATCCGCTGACTGACCCGGAGGTCATATATCTTGCCATTAAGGAAGGGCTCCTTGATGCGCCGGGACTAAAAGGGTTCTCTGTAGCTAATGGCAACTTCCACACTGAAATCCACAACGGATACCATGTTACTGTAGATGATTCCGGAAACATTCTGGATGAAAGAAGCAGGATAGACCTGCTGCATAAGATGGCGGACAGTCTTAAGACAGGCTGATTGAATTTGAAAAGCTCCGGAAAGTCATTCCGGAGCTTTTTGCTATGCCCTGTATGCCCTGTCTGAAGGCATAAGTACTGCGAATATGATATAGAATATGATCGATGGACCAGGAAGCAGCGAGAAGAGCACAAACAGTATCCTGAGAAGAGACGAGCTCACGTTCAAATATTCAGCAAGTCCGCCAAGTACACCGAACAGCATCTTGTCTGTGGACGACCTTCTAAGTTCTTTCTTTTCATACATTTTAAATCACCTCATGACACAATTATGCCAATGCCGGATTAACAAATGGTGAAAGCGGAATTAAAACCAAATTAAAAAAAGAAGTGTTTATAAGTTTGGCAATCAAAGCAATTTGCAGGAAATGCGATTTTGGAATTTCATGAGCGTTTCTTCATGTAAACCTTTTAAGTGGTGATTTTCAATGCTTTTCATGAAATTAGCCTGAAATGGACAATGAGTTTCGATAAAAAAATAGCAGAAATCTGCAAGATTTCTCTTTATTAGTTGCAGGATTTAGGATAATATAATCATTAGACATTTATGTGAGGTGTGTGTTATGAGAAAAGAGTTCTCCCTAAGCGGAGGAAAAGTAATGATAAACTTCTCCGCGAAGTACTGCGACAATATAGATAAGGTTCTGGAAGCTGAATCATTCAGAAGGGTAGTCGTGTCCTATCTTGAGATGATCAAGAGAAGAAATACCAAGCACTACAAATATCTGAACGAGTCATTCATCCATGATGACATAGATGACATAAGCGACCAGATTGTGAACCTGTTCAAGTTGCTCATGGTATTCAAGGCGCATGAGGTAATAAGGATACAGAACGACTGCAGGATTGCCCTTGAGAACAAGGATGAATTCATTGGATTCATCGAGGACTTCTACAGCTACTGGAGAAGGCTTGAGAGGTATACCATAGTCCATGGAAAGAGAAATACCGAAGGACTTGCTTCGACAAGCTTCATTGAAGCGAACAACAAGTTTACAGGACTCGTCCTTGAGATATACAGAAAGATCGAGAGGAACGTACTTCTTATTGAGCCAAACGTGTACAGGCAGGTGCCTGCTGGTGCCAATGCCGGTCTGATTCTTACAGACAGCATGTGGCCTATTCCATATGAATATGAGCTGCTGCATGACATACCGTTCGTAAGCTCTATAGTCATGGACTCTCCATTCATAACCTATCCCAAGAGCAATACGAGGGATGGTCTCTTTGCCGAGACCATGAAGAACCCTCTCAATACAGCCTATATCAACAGAGACCATTTCTTCTGCTATCCTGCGAAGGTAGGCAAGCTTCTGGCATACGTATACTTCCACAGGGACCTGATGGCCCATGGAGTATCCCTTTCCAACCTCTTCGAGCTTGCAAGAGAAGACGAGTATACAGGCAAGAAGCCTGACATAGTTTATGTATTCGGGGCAAAGGACTGGGACAACAGCAGCAGGCAGGTATTCTACGATGACGTGAAGAACGGCATAATGCTGGGATATGTATCCTACAGCGAAGACGTCGATTATTTCGGCTACATGAAGAAGATGATACTTACCCTCCACAACCTGATCATGATCAAGAGGGGAATGCTTCCGATCCATGGTGCGATGGTCAACATAATCATGAAGAACGGCAAGTCAGCTAATGTTGTCATTGTCGGGGACTCCGGAGCCGGCAAGTCTGAATCGCTTGAGGCGTTCAGAGGATTGTCCGAAGACCATATCAGCGACATGACCATAGTATTCGATGACATGGGATCAATTGACATTGAGAACGGGAAGGCCATAGGCTACGGAACAGAAATTGGTGCTTTCGTAAGGCTTGATGACCTTGACCAGGGATATGCATTCAAGGAAATTGACAGGTCCATATTCATGAATCCTGACAAGACGAATGCCAGGCTGGTAATGCCGGTATCGACGTACAAGGATATAGTAAGGGGCTATCCTGTAGACATCCTCCTTTATGCCAATAACTATACGGTAATGGAGGAAGGCGGAAAGTCCATCAGCTATTTCAGCACACCTGAGGATGCTGTCAAGGTATTCAGGTCAGGTGCGAGGATGGCTAAGGGTACCACATCAGAGTCAGGGCTTGTCGAATCCTATTTCGCCAATCCTTTCGGACCTGCGCAGAAGATCGAGGAAACGGATGTGCTTCTCAAGAGGTACTTCGATGCGTTCTTTGCTTCAGGAGTGAAGGTGGGAGAAATAAACACTCAGCTGGGCGTCAAGGGCATGGAGAAATCAGGACCAAGAAACGCTGCTATAGAACTGTTCAACATAATCAGCTCACTATAAAAATAAAGGCTGCCGGATTCGGCAGCCTTTTCATATTACGTTAAAATCAATTTGTTGCTTTAAGTTCAATACTTCGTCTTAACTTCAGTATTGTATTCTAGAATCTGTAGTTCCTTATATCCATAACGGCACCTGTTTCCGGATCCACATACTCAGTCTCATGATAGGTTATCATGTTGTTCTTCTGCCTGAGGTTCAGACTGTCGTACTTCATGAGATTGTCAGCTTCAAAGCCTGATGCTGCGTTGTCGTGGTACATGCTGAATGAATCAACTGGCTGAATAACCTTATCTGTGAATATTTTGCGGAAATGCTCGCTTACAGGGGCGACTTCTGACTTTGCAGTCTGCCTGCTGTTCATGGCATCCAGGAATTTCTCATATGTTACGATGAAGCCCTCGACTGAATCATTGGACTTGCTATTTCCGCGGATGTCCTTGATCTTGTTTCCGTCGAAGGGGTCCACGTATTCATATTCTCTTCCCGTTGTCTCCAGGTTCTTCCTCATCAGGTCAAGCTTAATATACTTTGAGAGATTATCGGCCTCAAAGTCTGCAGAGGTATGCATCCCGGGATAGCAGTATGATTCGAACAGGTTTTCCTTCTTCATTTCCATGATCAATTTCTCCTTTGTAACCTAAAATGGTATTAACCCTATTTTATCCGTTTAGCAAAAATAATCAAGAAAAATATCAATATAATCATATAAATTCAAGAATATTTATAAAATAGTTGAATAAACTTGAATATTGTTGATAATAAGATAAAATGCTGTGGGATATGCGGTGGTTTGGTGAGAATTTTACATCAGCAAAAAATCGATTACATGATAATCGGGATTGCAAGGCCTGTGATTAGCTGTAGATTTGGCGTTCAAATCTTGAATATTGCGTTAACAAAGGAATAGCAGGAGGAAACCTCCGTTAAAGATGATATTATTGATAGTAGGGACATTCCGCACTGTTAAATGTGCGAAGGAGGAAGGAATTTGAAAAAGCTTGAGATTACAGACACTTTGAAGATGGACAGGGTGGTACATGGACACTGGAGGCTGCTTGACTGGAAGCTTGGAAAGGAAGGACTGTACAAGTTCACCAGGCAGATACTTGAGCTTGGCCTGTCAACAATCGATACTGCAGACATATACGGAGGCTTTGCCTGCGAGGAAGCCTTTGGTGAAGTGCTGAAGGCTAACAAGGGACTCAGGGAAGAACTCACGATAGTCACTAAGTGCGGTATAGTGTTTCCGTGCGAAAAGAGACCGCAGTACAAGTCCCATCACTATGACAATACCAGGGCCCACATAATAGCGTCTGCAGAGAAATCACTCGAGAATTTCGGTACGGACTACCTGGACCTGCTCCTGATACACAGACCTTCGCCATTCATGGATCCTGCTGAGGTTGCCGAGGCATTCCGTGTCCTTCATGATTCAGGCAAGGTAAGGAATTTCGGAGTATCGAATTTTCCAGTATCAAAGTTTGAGATGCTCAGCACATTCTGCGAGCTTCCTCTAGTGACAAACCAGGTTGAAATATCCGCCACGCATCTCGATGCGTTCAAGGATGGTACCTTGGACAACATGATGATGCGGTCGGTGTATCCGATGGCCTGGTCACCTCTTGGAGGAGGGGACCTTCTTACCGGAGACAATGACAAGGATAGGGCTGTAAGGGCTGCCCTTCTTGCTGTAGGTGAAAAGCATGGTGAAACAAGACTCGACACCCTTGCCTACGCGTTCCTGATGAGTCATCCATCCGGAATCATGCCAATCGTAGGTTCGGGTAAGATTGAAAGGATAAAGAATGCCGTAGACGCCATAGACCTGAAGTTTGATTCTGAAGAATGGCTTACAGTACTTAAGGCATCAATAGGAAGGAATTTGCCATAGAGCGAGCACATAATTTTGACGGGAGGTGCAAATGTGACTGAGAAAGATGTAAAAAATGGGAGAAATGAGCCTGCCAAGGGTGAACGGGTAGTCCTTGGAGAGGATGTCTTCGAGAAATCTGAGGATAAAAAGATGCTTGAAGGTGAGCCTGAAATAAATGACGAAAGCGAAGCCAGCAGGGATTATGTCGAGGTAGACAAGGTCATAACGGAGCCTAAAGGAAAGGTAAAGCCTAAACGCAGCCTTATGGACAATCTGAAGACTTATTTGATATTCTTTGTAGCTGTTGCGGCTGCGGCACTGCTTGCGAACTTAATCCAGGCATTGGTGTTCAAATCACCGGACTCGCTTATATTCCTTGGAAACACAGGGTTTCTTACTCCACCTATTGGAGCGGTGCTCGCAGGCTTCGGTGTCCTCACTCTCATATTTGGAGTGATTTCTGCGGTACACAAGAACTCGAGACTTACCGGCAACATGAAGGCCTTTGCGGTTGCGGGAGGACTTTTCCTGATATTCATTGGCTACACCACATTCGTGAAGTATGTGGATTTCAGGGAGAATACGATTCTTGACAGCAGCCTTTTCAGCTCTAAGGGCTTCGCCTATCTTGACGTGACTGAGGTAAGGGCTTCATACGACTCTGCGAAAACTGAAGGCAGGAGGCTCCTGTATACCTTCACTCTTCCGGGAGGAAGGTCCTATGAGGTGGACGTTACGAAGTCAACTATGGACAATCTGAAGCTGATAGACACGAAGGTGGGTGTGACTGCGAAAAGGGTAATTGACAACTATGCCCTGCAGGAAATCGTCAGACTCGGAATGTATACCGAGGAGGAAGCGCTAAAGATATTCATGATGAAATAAATTGAATAAATATGCAATAAAAATGGAAAAACATGCAGAATCCCGAAACAGATGAATTCGGGCCCTGCATGTTCCTTGTTCGTATTCAGTTATCCTTTGCGAGGAGATATCTTGAGAGCTCCAGTATCTCCGGAGTCCCCAGGGAATTGATGATTTCGATCGACCCGTTTCCAGGACCGGGATTAAGAAGCTCCCTGTCCGCGAGGATCCTTGCAAGCCTTCTCGCTGTACCGTCGCTTCCATCATAAACACTGACTTCATCGCCGAGGATCTTAAGAATTGACTGCTTCACAAAGGGGTAATGGGTGCAGCCCAGGACTACGGCCCGGACGTTTTTGTCGACATCGGCAAGGGCTTCCTGTAGATACTCGAAGGACTTCTCTTCGTCGAAATCACCCTTCTCGATTATCTCAACAAGTCCCGGAAGCGGCATCCTGATTATCTCACGGGTTCGGGCCACGCTTTCCATGAGGGCGTGGAACTTTCGTTCCGTCAGTGTCCTGGGTGTCGCGAGCACCAATATCTTTCCGTCCTCGGTGCTTTCAACTGCAGGCTTCAGAGCCGGTTCGATGCCTATTACCGGAATGGTGCTGTACCTGTCCCTGATATAGTCGATGGCAGCGCTGGTAGCCGTGTTGCAGGCGACAACGACAGCCTTGCAGCCTCTGGCAACGAGCAAGTCGATTCCTTCAGATGTGAGCCGCTTGATTGTCTCAACGTCCTTTGTGCCATATGGAGCATTCTTTGAATCTCCATAATATATGTAATTTTCCATTGGCAGTATCTCAACGGATCTCTTGAGTACGCTTATTCCGCCTACTCCTGAATCGAAGAAGCCTATGGGTCTGGTATTGTCCATATTTGCGCCTCCAACAGCTTTATATAAGCAGTTTATCAAATTGGCACATTTTTTACAAATAGACGAATGATTCACAAATATTTGGATGTAATCGTATTTCTCTTAACATAGTCGTTGACGTGTATTTATGTACGGTGTATCATTTACATTATTCTTTTATGGAAAGGACAGAGATATCATGAGGAAAGACCTGATTTATACCATACCAAAGGAACTTCATTCTGTACCTGAAATTACAAAGCTTCTTGACGACCACGAGGAGATAAAGTTCGTTTCCATCGCAGGCGTCGACCTTGCCGGACATGAGACAGACACCAAGATACCTGTAAGGCTCTTCAGAAAGGACATGGAGACGTTTCTCACAGGAATGGCTGCCCAGACTGACGGATCATCCGTTGTACTGCCAAGGATAGCATCACTTAACGACGCGAAGGTGGACATGAAGGGCGATATCAACGCGAACTGGCATGTTGACTATAACTTCAGCTTCACTGCATCTGATGAAGAGAAACCGGTAGGAACCATCAAGATTCCATGCTTCCTTTTCCATAAGGGCATCGAAGTTGATTCGAGGTCGATCCTTAAGAATGCCGCAAAGGATTTTGAGGATAATCTCATGGAGAAATTCAGGACAAATGAGAGACTGCAGAAGGAATTTGGATTCACTGCGGATGATATTGAGAAGATTGACATAACCACGGCAACAGAGCTTGAGTTCTGGGTAAAGACACCAAGCATTTCTGGCAACGTGGATGAGCTCTCTGCATCTCAGGAGCTTAAGGAGCAGTATTGGGGCAGGACCAGGGGCAATGTAAGAAGCGCCCTTGAGGAATCTCTCATGCTTATGGAGCTTTATGGATTCAGTCCTGAAATGGGCCACAAGGAAGTTGGCGGTGTAAAGGCGAAGCTTGCTGATACTGGAAGATTCGCATCCGTAATGGAGCAGCTTGAAATTGACTGGAGATTCAGCGACCCAATGGGAACAGGAGACTCCGAGATATTCATAAAGGAGCTTGTGAGGGATGTTTTCGCAAGGCATGGCCTTGAGGTCACTTACCTTGCAAAGCCGATTGACGGCGTAGCAGGAAGCGGCGAGCATACCCATGTAGGTGCTGCTGTAAAGCTCAAGAGCGGTAAAAGGGTCAATCTTTTCGCGCCGACTGAGGACAACTTCCTCTCATCATTAGGCTTCGGTTCACTTATGGGAATACTCAAGAACTATGAGGTCATTAATCCTATAGTCACCGCTTCTAATGCTGCTTTCAGAAGACTCAAGAAGGGCTATGAAGCACCGATATGCATAGTTACGTCGCTTGGTGTATCCACAAAGGTACCATCGAGAAACAGGACGATTCTTATCGGCCTGATAAGGGATGATAATAATCCGATGGCGACAAGGTTCGAGCTCAGGGCTCCGAATCCGCATACGAACACTTTCCTTGCAACAGCTGCAATGCTTATGACAATGACAGACGGAATAAACTATGCAGTTGAAAAGACTCCAACAGAGCTTCTCGAAGAGATATCGAAGGCTCCTGAGGACAAGGCAGAGTATCTTGAGGAAGGCAGAGCCTACAGGACTGAGAAGGATGTATTTGAGGACTTTACAGACGAGGAAAGGGAGAAGTTCTTCGGGAATGCTCCTTCAACCGTATACGAGAACATAATTGCATTCAGCAAGTATCCTGAGAAGCTTGAGGCATTGAAGAGAAATGGCGTATTCTCAGCTAAGATACTTGAAAGCTTTGAGGTATTCTCCATAGACAAGTGGCTCAAGGAGCTTGAACACAGGATAATACCAGGCTTCGTAAACGAGCTTCGCAATTGCAGGAAGCTTCATGACTCGGAATATGGCAACTCCTATGATGACAAGAAATTCAGGAAGGTATCCGATGCTAGGGACGCCCTCATGAAAGACAAGGAAGGCGAGCTTTGCTTGTTCTCCACAATCAGCAAGGCGATACATGACGAGGATTATGAACTGGTATCCAATCTCCAGAAGGAAGTCTACGAGATGATGAATGGAGTAAGGAAAGACTATTCGGCATATAAGGCAAACCTTATACACATCTGATAAATAAGCTGACAAATAGTGGCCCGGTGTTTGCAAAATGTGAACACCGGGCCATTAGAGTTAAGAATCGGTGAATTTCCTGTTTCGGGCAAATTTTCTGCATTTCCATATGTTATATTGGTCGTATACAATATGATTTAATCGAGCAATATAGGAGGAAAATCATGACCAGCGATGCGAGAACACCGGAAGAATATATGAATGAGTTGCCTGAGGACAGGAAAGAGCCAATGGAGCGACTAAGGAAAATCATCAAGGAAAACCTGCCTGAAGGATTTGTAGAAACCATGTGGTACGGGATGATCTGCTACGTAGTTCCTCTGTCAAGATATCCGTTGGGGTATCTTGAAGACAAAAAGACACCGCTGCCATTCATGGCTCTGGCATCACAGAAGCAGCACATCTCACTCTACCATATGGGTGCGTATGGAGAAGATTCACTTGCAAAGTGGTTCAAGGAACAGTATGAAGAAAAAGTAGGCAATAAGCTCGACATGGGCAAAAGCTGCTTCAGGTTCAGGAACATGAAGAAGGTACCCTACGAACTTATAGGGGAATTCAGCTCCAAGATGACAGTAGATGAATGGATAGAGCTCGTTGATAAATCAGGTAGGAACAGGAGCAGATGAGCAAAAAGAGCTTTGAGAAATTTGGTGTATATTAAAAGACAGGCGCTGCCTGTCTTTTAATATACCAATAGTAATATACCGATCAGAACATCCTGTCTGACTTCTTGAATGATGATGATATGAAGTATCCGGAGAGGGTCAAAAACAGTGCGGGGAAGCCCTTTCCCTTGAGTACGAACTGGAATACTCCGTTTGGAGAGAAGTTGTTACCAGGTTCGAACAGTCCCATGAATCCAATGGTAGCGAACACTATCAGTGTAGCTATGCCTAGTGACAGCCTGGGTACGTCTATTTCCAGCTTGCTCCTGGTCCTGAGACTGGCTGCAATCACGTCGGATCCAAGTACAAGTCCGAACATAAGATATGCTGCGGCAGTGCCAAGGAAAAGCGGAATATTGTAGAATTCATCAGGGCTGCCTGCTGAGAGGCTGCGAATCAGGAACTCTCCCAGGATGGCAATTATTATCAGAACTAAATATTTCAAGAACGATGGAACTATAGATTTCAAGAAGCTATCCCTCCCAGATGTTGTTATTTCAATTATAACCCATCATATCGGAAAAGGAACAAGATAAAGATTACAGATATAAAAAAAGGCCCCTTTCGGGGCAACGGTATATATATAGGGTGCCGGAGCAGCCTGCACTGGAAGCTCCGGTAGTATTTCAGGCATTTGCGGCTATACTGTCAGCACTGTAGATTGAAAACCTGTAGTTGGTGTTCTTGATGAAGGGATTGTTATTGACGATATATTCTGCGTCATTGAACGTTTTTGCGTTAAATATCATAGTAGCTTCATTTTTCATGTAGGATCCTCCGCAGAGCATGAATCTGCCTTCGCTGCTCTGCTGGTCCCTGAGCATTGACTTACTATGTGACGACGGGCTGTTCCTATCCATATCGTACTGTATCTTAACGAATAAACCATTCTTTTTCTGCATCCTGATCACTCCTTACTTGAACTTATGTTCTGGTTTCAGTATATAAGAACAGACGTTCTAAGTCAATAGCATTTAGAAAAAATATAGACCATACGTTCACTTTTTTCAAATAGAGCTTTAAACTGATTTCTGCGTGCTCAAAGCATGATGTATTTGTTATTGGGCGACTGTAGGGTATAATGGTATGAGAATAACATGCAAGGAGATTGATTAAATGAATCCAATAGTAACAATAGAACTAAACAGCGGCAAGGTAATCAAGGCAGAGCTTTATCCTGAGATAGCTCCAAATACTGTGAAGAGCTTCGTATCCCTGATAAAGAAGGGATACTACGACGGACTGAAGTTTCACAGGGTGATTCCGGGCTTCATGATCCAGGGAGGATGCCCGACCGGTACAGGTACAGGCGGACCTGGATACAGGATCAAGGGTGAATTCACAGCCAACGGGTTCAAGAACGACCTGAAGCATTCGACTGGAGTCCTTTCAATGGCAAGAGCACAGATGATGGATTCAGCAGGAAGCCAGTTCTTCATAATGGTTGCTGATTCACCGCATCTTGACGGCCAGTATGCTTCCTTCGGAAAGGTAATTGAAGGTGTGGAGCATGCGATTGCAATGTCAAATTTAAAGACTGATTTCAGGGACAAGCCGATGGAAGACCAGATTATGGTAAAAGTAACTGTAGAGAACGCTGATGAGATCGGTGAACCTGCGATACTGTAAAAGGAGATAGACATGAGAGAAGGAAGAGTGCTGCTTGTCCACGGACTGAGCGAGCTTGAAAGGAATGAGCTTCTTGGTGCAGGCTTCAGCCTGGATATCGTAGATGACAGCAACGCAGGAGGCACGCTTGAGGACATACTGGAAGGCAGAAGTGTAAGGTATGAAGGAAAGCCGCATCAGGCAGTCAAGATAATCATATTCTATGGGTATGAGACTAACGACGAACTGAAGGAAGCTGTGGTCATGATCAGAAAAAACCACGTATATGGAGCCATAATGGCTGTAGTCACCGAAAACTCCTACAGGTGGAAGTTTTCCTATCTCATCGAGCACCTCATAGAGGAACGTGAGGAGAACAGGAAAATCGAACAGGAGAGACGGGCCAGAGAAGAATCAGCAAGGCAATAGATTGGAGTGTATTGATTGAGCAGAGTAGGAGAACAGCTTAAGAAAGCCAGGGAAGAGTCCGGGATGAGCATGAAGCAGCTCGGAAAGAAGCTTGGAGTTTCAGATAGCTTTGTCAACGAGGTTGAACAGGGCAGAAGGGTTGTCAATGAAGCCCTTCTCGAAAGGTTCACAAAGGTCTTCGGTAAGGATGTAACCAAAATGGGACTCGGATCCCTTGAAGCTTCAGTGACTAATGAAGAACCAGAAGCAAGAAGGGTTCAGGTAAAGCCCAAAGAGGAATACAAGGCTCCTGCAACACCTGTGAGCGAACTCTGGAACCAGGCGTTTGGTGATAACATCAAGAACATACCTGTATATGACTATATGATGAAGGATCCTATCGAGAACAGGACCTATGCCGTTACAGGCAAGAAGATAGAAGGACACCATGCCGACAAGGTAGTAGCCATCAAAGTGATGGATGACGACCTTATAGGCTTCAGGATAGCAAAGGGAGACCTGGTGCTTTGCACAGAAGTGAAGGAAATTCAGGGTACCTCGGTGCTGCTTGTGGAGTACAAGGGTAAAAGGATGCTGAGGAAAGCGATTAATCTAAATAACGGCAACATCATGCTGCTCTCAAACAAGAATGGAGAGAAGTCTGAAACCATGTCGGTTAAAGATGTAAAGCCGCTTATGAAGGTTTTCAAGGTTGAGTTTTTCATATGAATTCAAAGGGGACGGCAATGCCGTCTCTTTTTCATATCAGGATTTGCCGTCCGGAACTTCTGACAATCTGCAAATCTATGTCAGTATTCTGAACAATCCACAAGTGGATTGTGGGCAATGTGGATAAGTGTGAAAAACCTGTGGATTGTTGATAAGTGCTGATATTGAAGGTATATTGGGATGTTTGTCAAAATGTTATCCACAGGCCTGTGATTGTTTACTGTTTATTCTTTGTTTTGACATGGAATGGTTTCATTTTGAATTGCCTGACAGAATATAATAAATGAAAGATGCCTTTTTGGGCTTTGAGGAGGACAAATGATGAGATTGAATAAGCTTATAATAAGCGGAATTGCGGGAGTCTCGATATTGGCATTATCTGCGTGCGGAAGCAAGGCTGAGGAGCCTGTAGTGAAGAACCAGGGTGATCCGATAACTGTCGGGTCTTTCGTTGACACTGAAGGCGGGATCCTTGGGAATATCATACTTCTGGCACTTGAGGATAAGGGATATGTCATAGAAGACAAGGTTCAGTTCGGAACACCGGATGTGCACAGGAACGCACTTCTCCAGGGAGAGCTCGATATCGGAGTGGACTACACGGGAAACGGACAGTATTATGTGGAAGGCTTTGCTGAGTCAGTCTGGGTAAAAGCGGATTCTGCATATGAGTCAATAAGGACTGCAGATGAAAAGAACGGACTGCTCTGGATGACACCGGCAAAAGCCAACAACACCGAGGCTATTGCTGTAACCAAGGACTTTTCTGAGAAAAACAGCGTGAAAAGCCTTGCTGACCTTGCAGCATACATAAACAAGGGCGGAGAGATAAAATTCATAACAAGTCAGCTGTTCGCTGAAAAGGAAGCAGGACTTCTGGGGATTGAAAAAGCATATGGCTTCAAGTTCCAGCCTTCCCAGCTGGTGCTTCTGCCACATGGAAATACGGCAGAGACGCTGAAGGCGCTGTCCGAAGGACGCGACGGGATAAATGCTGCTCTTGCATATGCTACAGACGGATCTCTTGTGGACCTTGGACTTGTAGTTCTTGAAGACCCAATGTCGATTCCGCCGGTATATGAGCCGGCACCGATAATAAGGAAGGAGACTGCAGACAAGTATCCTGAGGTCAAGGAGATACTGGGAACGCTTTTCGCAGGATTAAGCAAGGAAAAGCTGCAGGAGATGAACAAGAAGGTAATTGTCGACGGCGCATCACCAAAGGATATTGCTGAAGCATACCTTAAGGAAGCAGGCATTCTCGATTAGGCGGTGGTACATTTGAACAGGAAACCTGAAGGCACGCTGCTGCTTTTTGCAGCAGCAGGCATCATATCAACCTTTTTTCTTGACTTTGCAGAGGCGAAGCCAAACAGGATACTAAGCGGATTGAAACTTGGATCCTTCAAGTTCCTTGGCATCTATGCCGGAATACTTGTTCTGGTCTTCGCGGTCGTAATTGTCTCATCAGTTCTCAGGGATGGAAAAATAAGACACATGATATCCGGAATGGCAGCTTCCGCAGGAATTGCGGTGCTGCTTCTTTCTGTTGGTCCGATGGCAGGTCTTGCCATACCTGCAGGGACATCCCCGAGGATAACCATATCCAGCGGCATATACATTACACTTCTCTGCCTGTATATTATTCTTGGTACATCCATGAGAAGGCTTAAGGGACACAGAACACTTAAGCTTGTCCTGGCAGCTGTTGCAGCACTACCAGCACTTTTCGCAGTTGCATCAGGCAGCTACTCTGACCTCTCAATCATGAAGGAGTACCAGGTAAAGAAATCCCAGTTTGCCGGAAATCTCGAGACACACCTCTTCCTCTCCTTTGGATCCACCCTGGCTGCTGCAGTAATTGCCATGCCATTTGGATACCTTGCCTACAAGAAGCCGACGCTTGAGGGAAAGATAATGACTCCCATGGCGTTCTTCGAGACTATACCAACACTGTCTCTGTTCGGAATACTGATGGTCCCCCTGGGTTATCTGGGAACCATAGGCATTTTCAAGGCGATTGGTGTGAGCGGCATAGGTTGGGCACCTGCATTCATAGCGCTTACCCTTTATGGACTTTTGCCGATCGCCAGGAACACTCTTGCAGGTTTCAAGAATGTTGACGCGGGAGTGGTTGAGGCTGCTGAGGGCATGGGCATGGGAAAAGGTAGGGTGCTTTGGAGAATTGAACTACCTCTGGCATTTCCTGTCATCTTTGCAGGAATAAGGGTTGCACTGGTTCAGGCAATAGGTGGAGCGGTTCTTGCGGGTCTTGTCGGAGGCGGAGGCCTTGGCAGCTTTGTTTTCCTGGGCCTTGCTGAAGCTTCAAGTGACCTTGTGCTGCTGGGAGTAATACCAATAGTCCTGATGACACTTACAGGAGACTCTCTTATGAAGGCGGCAGTCAAAAGGCTTGAGATTGGAGGTGCGGTATGATAAGGCTGGAGCATGTTACGAAGGAATATGATGGATTCAGGGCCTGCGATGACGTTACCTTCACCGTTCAAAAAGGTGAGATACTGGTAATACTCGGACCCTCGGGATGCGGTAAGTCAACGACATTAAGGCTCATAAACAGGATGGTTGAAAGGACTTCAGGTACCATTGAGGTAAAGGGCAGGAATGTAGACACGGTAAAGGGTGAAGAGCTCAGAAGGGGAATAGGCTACGTCATACAGAATACCGGACTTTTTCCTCATATGAGGGTGGACAGGAATATTGCCACAGTACCATCAATACTTGGCTGGGAACAGAAAAGGATAGATGACCGTGTAAGGGAGATGCTTGACCTTGTAGGACTTGACCATGACAGGTATTCGAAAAAGTACCCAAGGGAGCTTTCCGGAGGCGAGGCCCAAAGGGTTGGAGTCGCAAGGGCACTTGCCTCTGATCCTGACATAGTGCTTATGGATGAACCCTTTGGGGCGGTAGATCCAATAAACCGTCTGAGACTTCAGAAGGAATTTTCCCAGATACAAAGGAAGTTACACAAGACAGTGGTTTTTGTGACCCACGATGTTGAGGAGGCCATGCTTCTTGGAGACAGGATATGCATCATGAGGCAGGGAAAGGTAGTGCAGATAGGAACGCCGGAGAAAATAGTCCTGAAGCCATGCGATGACTTCGTTGAGAGCTTCTTCGGTGCAGAAGGTGCGCTTAAACTTTTGTCAAGGTACAGGGCAGCTGATTATGCTGATGACGTGCATTCGGAAGGGTCACCGCTTGAGGCTGATTCAAGCCTTAAGGAAGCCCTTGCTTCGATGATTCTTGAAGGAAGGGAAAGGGTTCCTGTCGGAGCTGGAAGCATTGCGCTTTCATCCATACTGGATGCCCTGAGGAGACAGGAATCATGAAGCTTAAGAGCATAATCCCGGTTGCAGCCCTTACGGCAGTCCTTGTACTAATGCTTATATTTTCACGGGAATTTGAGATATTCATGTACGGGATATTTAACACAAAGACCCAGACCGGCTCGAGGACACCACTAATAGTGCTTTTTATTGAACACCTTAACATGGTGGTTGTCTCAGGAATCATAGCAGTCATCCTGGGACTTGCCCTCGGAATATTCATAAGCTCAAAGCCAGGCAGGGAATACAGGGATGCATTCGAGGAAATCATCAGCCTCGGACAGGCCTTTCCATCTGCGGCACTATTAGCTCTCGTTGTCCCCATAGTAGGGTATGGTTCTGAAGGTGCCTTGATTGCACTCGTAATATATGCACTTATGCCTATCGTCTACAATACCTATGCCGGCCTCACAGGGGTGGATCCTGATTGTATCGAGGCTGCTAAAGGAATGGGCATGGAAGACAAGAGGATATTCACAAGGATAAAGCTTCCTCTGGCAGCGAATGTGATCCTGGCCGGTATACGCACTTCGCTGGTCATAAACATAAGCGCAGCGACCCTTGCTGCAGCAGTTGGAGCCGGAGGACTAGGAGTCCTTGTGGTAAACGGGGTCAAGGCCTTCGACCCTGTTCTGATACTGGAGGGTGCGATACCTGTATCACTCATGGCAGTCATCGCGGACCTTGTGATGAAGGAAGTCGAAAAGAAGCTGAGCTATAGCTAAAAGGACCCGGAAATCCGGGTCCTTCAATATTATGTTAAATTTTTCGGGAAATAGGTTTCCAGTATAGGTTTTACAGTCATGAATATTCCATCAGACTTTTCTGGTGACTATTCCTTCCATCACAGCAATGAGGAATTTCGCAGCACCCTCATGGTCATTGTCATCACTTATATAATCTGCAATCTTCAGAAGCTGGTCCACTGAATTGGACATGGCTCCCTTGATTCCTGCAATCCTGATCATGGATGTGTCATTGTAATTGTCTCCGATTGCGGCCACATCATCAAGGCTTATATCCTTAAGCTCGCAAAGGCGCCTGAGTGCCGCTCCCTTGGAAGCTTTGCTGGAGGTAACTTCGAAATTGTACTTCCAGGATGAGAAGGTGAGAAGGTTCTTGTTCATGGAGAAGTAGTCCATGCCGCTTCTTATCTTGTGCTTATATGCGCTGATGCTTGATATTGTATTTGCGTGGTCTATGCTTGAAAGTATGTCATCGAGAGTTGGTACAATCTTCAGGTTGCCCTGCGAAAGCACAAGACCGAGAACATCCTTGTAGAGCTGCTCCCTCTTTTCTGAATCCTTACCAAGGTCTTCGAGCTCCTGTTTGAGCAAATCTATGCTTCCCTGGGTTACATAAGTGTATTCATCAGTGGACGCTTCAAATTCAAGGCTGTGGTCCTCCAGGTATTTCATGGCTGCAGCTGCCTCATCAATCGGAATGGATGTGGTCATAAGCTTTTTTCCATCCTTGTCGTGAAGGCTGGCTCCGTTGCTGGATATGATATACGGGGAGATCCCATATCCGCTGATTTTTCCAATGATGTCAGCATATGACCTTCCTGATGCGATACAGATTTCAATACCTGCATCAATGGCCTTCCTGAGTGTCTCCATCCCGAATTCTGTTGATCTGTGTTCCGAGTCCAGTAATGTTCCGTCAAGATCTGTAACAAATAATCTCATAAACTTCCTCCTGAACTTTGTTGTCATCAGTATAACACTTGAATAGGTTTTCAAAGAAGGAAATTTCTGAAAATCATTACGGGAGCTGGAGTATAGCGGATTTATGAGCCTAAGTCACGTGTAAACGTTTTGACAGAAGCTGTGAGTTGGTGATAACCTGAATATTGGATAGATAAACCGCATTTTTGGCGGTCAAGGAGGAATCAGATGGGCGCTGGATACTTTGCAGAACCATTCAGGATCAAGATGGTGGAACCGATAAGGGTCCTTTCCGATGAAGAAAGGCTTGCCAGAATTGAGGAGGCAGGCTTCAATGTTTTCAATCTCAGGGCAGAGGATGTATATATTGACCTCCTCACGGACAGCGGTACCGGAGCCATGAGTTCAAGGCAATGGGCAGGGATAATGATGGGTGATGAATCCTATTCGGGAGCGAGGAGCTACTATAACCTTTTAGATTCCTGCTCTGAAATATTCGGCTACAGGTATTTCCAGCCGGTACACCAGGGAAGGGCTGCGGAGAAGGTGGTCATGCCCATACTGCTTGGCAAAGGCAAGGTTTCAATAGCCAACATGCACTTTGATACGACAAGGGCACATGTGGAGATAGCCGGAGCAAGGGCAATCGACTGCGTTGTTCCTGAAGCTGAGGATACTGCAAGTGAAGCGCCGTTCAAGGGCAATATGGACATAGAAGGCCTCAGGCTTCTTGTGGAAGAGCACGGCTGTGAAAAGGTGGGGGTGGTCATAATGACCATAACCAACAATAGCGCCGGAGGTCAGCCTGTCTCAATGGAGAACATCAGGGAAACGTCGAAAATCTGCAAGGAATATGGGATACCCTTCATGATCGATGCGGCGAGATTTGCGGAAAATGCCTTCTTTATAAAGGAAAGGGAGCCGAAGTACAAGGATGTCACAATTG
Source organism: Youngiibacter multivorans (assembly GCF_017873395.1). Classification (GTDB taxonomy): domain Bacteria; phylum Bacillota; class Clostridia; order Clostridiales; family Clostridiaceae; genus Youngiibacter; species Youngiibacter multivorans. Next base: position 221,840 of record NZ_JAGGKC010000001.1, read on the forward strand.
AAGAGATAGTCATGGAGTGCTTTTCCTATGCCGACCTTTTCACCATGTCGGCCAAGAAGGATGCAATTGTAAACATAGGAGGCCTTATAGGAGTCAGGGAGGATGCAGGCCTTTTCGAGAAGGTCAAGGCGGCAACGATACCCTTAGAAGGATTCATTTCCTATGGCGGACTTGCGGGAAGGGACCTGGAGGCTATGGCAATAGGCCTTAAGGAAGGGATAGACCTTGAATACCTCAGGTACAGGATAGGACAATCAAGGTACCTTGGCGAAAGGCTAAAGGAATCCGGTATACCATTCCAGTCACCAGCAGGAGGCCATGCCATATTCGTGGATGCTGGGAAGCTTTTGCCGCATATTCCCTACAATGAATTTCCGGCACAGGCGCTGGCAATCGAGCTTTACAAAGAAGCTGGAATCAGGGCCTGCGATATAGGTTCCTTCATGATGGGAAGGGATCCTGATACAAGGGAGCAGCTGAAATCGCAATTCGAGTTCACAAGGCTTGCAATTCCCAGAAGGGTATATACTCAGTCACATCTTGATGTTGTAGCTGATGCTCTGGCGGAAATAAAGAAAAGGGCAGAGAACCTCAGGGGCTACAGGATAACCTGGGAGCCTGAGGTGCTGAGGCACTTTACTGCAAGGCTTGAACCCATAAAGTAGCAAATCATGCCGGCAGAAAATATTCTGCCGGCATTTCCATGTTTATTTTCGTCCTATGTTCACAAAAAATACATGGCTTTTGCTACAATGATATAAACAAGAGTGAAGGAAGGTTAGTAATGGAAGAAAAAAGCAATTTGAGAAAGGCAGTGATGATATTCCTGTTCTTTGTTAGGATCGGAGCCTTCACCTTCGGTGGAGGATGGTCGATACTTGCCCAGATGCAGAAGGAATTCGTGGAAAAAAGGCAGTGGCTGACAAACGAGGAGCTTATGGACATAGCCTCGGTGGGCAGGTCACTTCCTGGAATAATGATAACCAATATAAGCGTCATATTCGGATACAGGATGGGGGGTGCGGTGTGCGGAGCCGCAGCGGCAATCGGAGTCAGTCTTCCTTCAATAGTGATTCTGTCTGTTGTGACTCTTTTCTATGATAAGCTGAGGGATACTCCCTACATGGCAAAGGCTTTCGTAGGGATCAGAGCTGCCGTTGTTCCGATTATAGGTTCAGCTGCACTGGCACTCCGGAAGGCATCCCTGAAGGATACCGCCGGATGGATCATTGCGGGCTTTGCCCTGATTCTAGGCCTTTTCACTGGAATCAGCAGCATCTGGGTGGTTGTGGCAGGAGCAGCTGCGGGACTGGCTATCAAGGGAGGTGGCGCAAATGGTGCTTCTTGACCTTTTCACAGCTTTCGTAAAGATAGGGTTCACAAGCTTCGGCGGTTTGTCCATGATACCTCTCATAAGCTCTGAAATGACACTGAACGGATGGATGACCTCCACTGAGGTCCTTGATATAGTGGCTATAGCTGAAATGACGCCGGGACCTCTCGGCATCAATGCAGCCACCTTTGCCGGAATGCGTGTGGCGGGTATTCCAGGAGCACTCAGTGCAACGCTCGGAGTGCTTGTTCCAAGCCTTACCCTTACCATGGCTGCAGCAATATTCCTATCAGCCTTCAGGGACAACATTATCCTTAAAAGGATAATGAACGGAGTACGTCCGGTATGTATGGGTCTGATACTTGCCACGATGGTTTCATTGGGCCGTGAAAGCTATTTTGCAGGAAGTGAGCCTTTATGGACCGGAATAGCCATCGGACTTGCGGAATCATTCATCATTTTCAGATGGAAACCAGGGGTGCCTGTTATAATAGCATCTGCAGCCGTTATGGGACTGATTCTCGCATAATATGAAATAAATGTCACATTATAAAATGATGCAGGATTACATTTTAAATCTTTCATTTTTACCACCCTGAATGCCTGTCAGTATTGACATGCGAGTGTGCATAATATACAATTCACTTAATATTTATCCAAAATCATCATCTATCTTAGGGAGGCTATGTATAATGAAAAGAAAGTCAATTATGACTCTTGCAATCGCCATGTCAGCGGTAATGCTGCTGTCGGCCTGCGGAAAGAAAGAGACCTCGATCAGACTTGCAACAGGCGGAAATACTGGAACCTACTATGCATTCGGTACTGCGGCAGGGCAGATACTCGGTGACAAGGCAGGCGTATCCTTCAATATTCAGTCCACTGGTGCCTCAAAGGCCAACATACAGCTTATAGCTGCAAAGGAAGTTGAAATGGCCATAGTCCAGAATGACGTCATGGATTATGCATATAACGGAACTGACCTTTTCGAAAAGGACGGAGCTGTAAAGGGATTCTCGGCAATGGCTGCAATATATGCTGAGGTCGTGCAGATAGTTGCAGACCCTTCAGCTGGAATAACAAGCATAGCTGACCTCAAGGGAAAGAGTGTATCTGTAGGCGATGCAGGAAGCGGAGTCGAGTTCAATGCGAAGCAGATACTTGAAGCATATGGCATAACCTTCGACGATATCAGCAAGCAGAACCTGAGCTTCTCGGCATCAGCTGATGCGTTCAAGGATGACAAGATAGATGCGTTCTTCTGCACTGCAGGAGCACCTACCACAGCCATAATGGACCTTGTTACCACCAAGGAGATCACCATTCTGAACGTTGAGGCTGACAAGGCTGCAGCGCTTATGGCAGCACATCCGTTCTATACCGTATTTGAGATACCAGCAGGAACCTACAAGGGTGTTGATGTTGCGACAAAAACACTTGCTGTAAAGGCTACATTGATTGTAAGCGACAGCCTGGATGAAACGACTGTCTACAACCTGACAAAGGCTCTCTTCGAGAACAAGGATGCAATAGCAGCCGCTCATGCGAAGGGAAAGGAACTTAACACTACATATGCTGTTGAAGGCATATCGATACCTTTCCATAAGGGTGCTGAAAAGTACTTCCGTGAAATCGGGATAATGAAGTAATATGAGAAGGCGGAGACTCCTTGCCGTATCTGTTGCGGCCGTCTTAGTGGCAGTCTCCGCCTTTTGCTTTTTGGCGTTTCGGCAGAAGAAGCTGGTGGTGTACGATGCTGACACTAAAGAGGTGTACGGATCATGGCCTGTAGCAGACGGGACAAGATTCACAGTGGAATTCATCCACTCGGTCAACAAAAGTCCTGTTAAGGATGAGTTTGAAACAAGAGGCAGAGATATCCTTGCAGTAAGCACCACCTATAGCTCCTTCGGTGCCGGGGTGCAGACAGAGCTCAAGGATGGAGAAAAGCTGGAGTATGATGAGAACGGGAACATGGTGGTGTCTGGATTCGACCTGAAGTTTGAAAGGCTTAACTTCATAGTCGGTACAGTATACGACCATGTGCTTGCGATTGGCGATGATGTGGTAAGCCTTACTGAGCTATGCGGGAAGAATTCTGCAGTGGTTTTTGAAGTCAGATGAAATTTTGTATAATATTTTAGAAAGAAGTGATTGGTTTTGAAAGACAATGAAATCAGGCCGAAGAGCCTAATGGAGGAAGCTGAGATAGACGCCAAAGAAATAGGCGACCTCATGGCCGAATTCGACAGGGAGTCGAATACGAGGCATTTTACTGGAACACCTCAGCTTATAGTCAAGGGCATGCTGATTGCCTTTACGCTTTATGTATTCTGGATGACGCTCATAGCGACACCACCGGAGCAGGTCAGAAGGTCATCATTCATAGGACTTTTGATATTCCTTGGATTCATCAACTATCCAATAAAGAGGAGCCACGCCAAGAGGGTAAATCAGGTGCCATGGTATGACTGGATTTTTGCTTTTGCGGGAGGCGGAGCGTTCTTCTACTATGTAGTGAATTTTGAATCCATAGTTGGCAAGGCGGTAAACATCGGAACCGTTGAAATAGCGGTAGGAGTAATCGGGATATTGCTTCTTGTGGAACTCTGCAGACGAGTGGTCGGACTTCCGATACTTGTAGTTGCAGGCATTTTCGTAGGATATGCGTTCTATTCGGGATATTCGCTTAAAAGAGTCATTCACCAGCTCTTCTACACTACTGATGGCATAATAGGAACTCCGCTTGGAGTCTGCGCTACGTTCATAGTGCTTTTCATAATACTCGGGGCATTCCTTGAGAAGACTGGTATCGGAACGTTCTTCATAGACATTGCGAATTCCCTTGCAGGTTACGCATCAGGCGGACCAGCCAAGGTAGCTGTCATATCAAGTGCGCTTGAGGGAATGTATTCGGGAAGCTCAGTAGCCAATACCGTCGGAAGCGGAAGCGTAACAATTCCGGTCATGAAGAAGACAGGGTATACTCCTGAATTCGCGGCTGCTGTTGAAGCGGCAGCATCAACAGGAGGACAGATAATGCCTCCAATAATGGGAGCAGCGGCTTTCCTCATGGCTGAAATGACCGAGACACCATATGCTACGATAGCACTTTCAGCGGTGCTTCCTGCACTTCTGTACTTCTCAGGCATCTTCATGATGATTCATTTTGAAGCCAAGAAGCTTGGCCTTAAGGGACTTCCGAAGGAAAGCATTCCGAAGTTCGGAAAGCTGATGCTTAAGAAGGGATATCTCTTCCTACCCATAGTTGTTCTCTCAACACTCATGAGCATGGGAAGGACGCCTGCTTATTCAGCGGTATACGCCATAGTAACCGCAGTTGTCGTCAGCATGTTCAGCAAAGAGACAAGGCTTACTCCGAAGACCTTCGGTGAGGCTCTGGAAAACGGTACAAGAAATACTGTAGGCGTTGCCATAGCATGCGCCATAGCAGGAATAATAGTTGGTATAGTTACACTTACAGGACTTGGACAGGACCTTCTGAATGTCCTTATGTCTGTTGCAGGAACAAGCAAGTTCCTGGCACTCTTCCTTACAATGATAAGCTGCATAATCCTTGGAATGGGTGTTCCGACGACTGCAAACTATGTAATCATGGCAACCATAACCGCTCCCATAGTAATGCAGATGGGTGTTCCAATGCTTGCAGCGCACATGTTCGTTTTCTATTTCGGAATAGTCGCGGATATTACCCCACCTGTTGCCCTGGCTGCCTATGCAGGCTCGGCGATTGCGAAGTCGGATCCGTTCAAGACAGGAGTGACTGCAACAAGGCTTGCCATAACAGCCTTTATAGTACCTTATATATTTGCCTTTAATCCGGCAATGCTGCTTATAGACACGAATGCATTTGAAGTTATTAGAATAGCCATAACATCATTCATAGGCATATTCGGAGTAGCGGCAGGTATGGAGGGCTATATGTTCACAAACCTCAAGGTCTGGGAGAGGGCTGTGGTTATTATCGGAGGACTCATGCTTATAGACCCGAACATAATAACAGATGTTGCGGGAGTCGCGATAATAGGCCTGATGGTACTGTCACAGATAGCAAAATCGAAGAAGCTTAAGCTTGCCTAAAGAGCAGGTATCAGGGCCCGGTGGATTCACCGGGCTCTAGTAATTTACATATATAATGAATATGAAGTAAATTTGAACTCAAGGTTAATTCTATCCCATCTCATAGCATTCGGGGGAACATGTTGTATAATTAAGTAAAGAAGAACTTGGGAGGGCTGAAAATGCTTAAAGTAGTGAAGAGACGAGGCAATATTGTCGAATTCAATCCGGACAAGATACAGACGAGCGTAGCTAACAGCGCTGAGGATGCCAATGTTTATCTTAATGAGCATGAGCTTGAGCTTATAGCCAAGGAAGTCGAAAATATCATAACAGATGTAAGGGGGCCTGACGGCACTACATCATCCTATGAGATAAGGGGAGTTGTGGTAAGGGTTCTGAAGAACATGGGCTACAAGGACATAGCAAGACTTTTTTACGAAGGAAAACAAGCCTGACGGAATTATTTGCAGCAGGCAGAAGGAGGCTGGAATATGGATCTTATAATCGTAACGGGAATGTCGGGATCAGGAAAGTCAGTAGCAGTAAATGCACTTGAGGACATAGGCTTCTATTGTGTAGACAATCTGCCACCTGAATTCATTCTTCCATTCGCCAAATTCCAGTCAAAATCTGAAGTTGCTGACAACAAGCTGGCACTTGTCGTAGACTCCAGGAGCAAGGACCTTTTTCCGAAGTTTTCAGACGAGCTGAAAAAGCTCGACGGCGAACACATTGAGTACAACATACTGTTCCTGGATTGCTCAGACCAGACACTCCTAAAAAGGTACAAGGAGACAAGGAGAAAGCATCCGCTTATGGACAGCGAGATGTCTTCCCTTGAGATGGCTATAAGCAAGGAGAGGCAGAATTTCGAGGTGATAAGGGGCAGGGCGGATTTTGTCATCGACACTACCTTCCTTTCCGCAGCAAAGCTGAAGAAGCTTGTGACTGAGAGCTTTACGCATAGGAAGGGCGAATACATGCAGGTCAAGACAGTATCCTTCGGATACAAGTTCGGTATACCTTCAGATGCAGACCTCGTGTTTGACCTCAGATATCTGCCGAATCCGTTCTATATCTCAGAGCTCAGGGACCATACTGGACTCAATGATGATGTTTATGAATATGTCATGTCGAACCCCCTTGCTGAAGAACTGTTCAAGAAGCTTCAGGACCTGGTCGAATACCTTATCCCGCTTTATGTTGAAGAAGGAAAAAGCCAGCTGGTAATCGCTTATGGATGTACGGGTGGTAAGCACAGGTCAGTTTCATTCGCGCGAAAGACCGCGGAGTATTTCCGGAACAAGGGCCTTAACGTAGTTGAATACCACAGGGACATAGACAGGAAAAATGACGGGACCCATTAGGAGGACATTATGGAAATTCTATTGCTGATTCCTCTTTTCATTATCGGATCGATATTCACGATAATTCTCATCGCCGTACTGTTCTCAAAATCGGTCTTGAAGGCTTCAAAACCCAATCAGCGTATGAGTAGTCAGACCCGAGGCTGGGATTCAGGCAGCGCAAGAAAGACCGGAGAACTCATGTACAAGGAGAATGCGACGGATGAGATCCGAAATTCTGCTGGAAACAAGGGATATTTGGCAGATCTTGAGGATAAGTTCAGGGAAGCCAACATCGAATATTCCGATAGGAGTACGAAGACCAGGCGAAAATGATTAGGAGAGAATGATGGATTTTGAAGAAAGGTATTATGATTTGAAAAGAAGGCATGCCGATGTCTTCGGAGTTCAGCCAGGTGCTGAAGAAACCGAGGATGAATTCCTTAAAAGGCTTCCACTCAGGGAAAAGCTGGCTGACGATGTGTTCGAGCTTGCTTCTGAATATGTGAAGTCAGAACTGGAAAATTCAGGCAAACCACTGGATATCGTGCTATATCCAGCTTACATACTGGATACTTTCGAGGAATCGGAAACATCGGAATACCTGTTCACTTATCTGAGGGATATAATAAAATATGAGGACATCATTGAAGGAAGCTTAGTTGAAAGGGTAAACAGGATGAGATAATCACCTGTCTACCCTTTTTTTTAGTTCCTTTTACTTGACTCCATACAGGTCGAAATCAGGCGTGTAAGACTCGCTCTGTGATTCACTGCCCTGGATCAGGCAATTCTTTATTCCGAGTGCAGCAGCATATGAGACTACTGACTTGTACTGTGATGCCGGAAGCCGTACGCCAAGCTTTTCATGCCCGATTGCCCTGTGCATCGGCACATACTGGTTCATTATGCTTATGAATATGTTGTCCCTGTAGGTATCATACAGATGCTTCAGTATCATCTTCGAGTCCAGTGCAAGGCTCGGCAGACACAGGTGCCTTACTATCATACCCTTCACCATCATGCCTCTTTCATCAAGGATGAAAGGACCTGTCTGCCTGTACATTTCAGCTATTGCAGCCTTTGCGGTATTGAAATAATTGGTTACTCCCGAATACTCAAGTGCATTCTCATCCCTGAAGTATTTCAGGTCCGGCAGATAAATATCGATAAGCCCTTCGAGTCCCTTTAGTGCCTCCACGCTCTCGTAGCCTGATGAGTTGTAGACTATCGGGATTCCGAGTCCTCTGGCCTTTGCTTCCCTAAGTACATCCGGAAGGAATGATGCATAGTGGGTAGGTGTAACCAGGTTTATATTTTCTGCTCCCTTTTCCTTCAGTTCGAAAAAGATCTCAAGGAGTCTCTCGTCAGAAACATAGGAGCCTTCAAGGCCTTCTGATATCTCATGGTTCTGGCAGAATATGCATCTCAGGCTGCAGCCTGAGAAGAAAACAGTACCTGAGCCTCTGCTTCCGGATATCATAGGCTCTTCAAACGGATGAAGATACGCCTTTGCAAGCTTGAATTCCCTGGTTGTTCCGCAAAAGCCTCGCACCAGGCTCCTGTCTATCCCGCAGTTCCTCGGACAGCTGCTGCATCCCATATACTCAAATCCTTTCACTTATCATGGTGTATAGTATACCAGAAGCATTAGCTATGGAAAAGCGAGGTCTATCGCAGGTGTTTGCAACGTGGTATTATGAGAATAATAAAATGAAGTGGTGAAAAAATGGCAGGAACAGAAGGAAAAGCATACAGGAGCCTTAACAGCTTCCTGAGGGAGAAATTTGGCGAGAAAGTATACAAGATAAGCCTTGACGGTGGATTTTCGTGTCCGAACAGGGATGGAACTCTAAGCAGGACAGGATGCCTATTTTGCAGTGAGAGGGGTTCCGGTGATTTTGCCGGTGACAGGGATTTTTCAATTAGCAGGCAGTTTGACGACATCAGGGAGATGATGGAGAAGAAGTGGAAGAACGGAAAGTACATCGCGTACTTTCAGGCTTATACCAACACCTACGCTGAACCTGATGTTCTCCGCAGGAAGTACAGGGAGGCTGTCGGGAAGGAAGGAGTTGTCGCTCTTTCAATTGCTACAAGGCCGGATTGCCTGGGAGATGATGTCCTTGATGTCATTGATGAATTCAGCGGTGAGGTCTATACATTCGTTGAGCTTGGACTCCAGACCGTGAGTGATGAGTCAGCTGCAAGGATAAACAGGGGCTACAGCCTTGATGTGTTTGAGAAGGCCCTTAGCGACCTTCGCTCAAGGGGGATTGATGTGGTAGTCCACGTGATTTTTGGGCTTCCCGGGGAAACAAGGGAAGATATGCTAAGGACCGTGGAATATCTTTCAAATAAGGATATACAGGGAGTGAAATTTCATCTTCTTCATGTTATGAAAAACACTCCAATGGAGAAGCTTCTGCAGAACGGAAACCTGAGACTCATGGAAATGGACGAATATGTTGCGACAGTATGTACTGCCGTTTCAATGCTCCCTCCTGATGTGGTCATTCACAGGCTGACAGGTGATGCACCGAGAGAACTTCTTCTGGGACCCATGTGGTCACTCAGGAAGTGGGAAGTGCTGAATGCGATCGACAAATATTTCAAGGACAACGGACTGTATCAGGGAAAGAGCTGCGGGATAATACGATGACCGCATTGAACTTAGGAGGAACAGCATGAGAATAGACATAGCAATATCGGGGGACCATGTCAGTCCGGATCTTGTAAGAGGCAAGACTGTAATCGTGATTGACACCCTGAGAGCAACTACAGTGATAATAACTTCCTTGGTAAACGGGGCCAAGAGCGTAGTGCCTGTTACTACTGTTGAGGAAGGCCTTGGTATAATGAAGCGCATGGAAAACGTGGTGCTGGGAGGGGAACGAAAGTCGATGAAGATAGATGGCTTCGATTTTTCTAATTCGCCCAGAGAGTATACAAGAGAGGTTATATCCGGGAAAAATCTTATACTAACAACAACCAATGGCACCAAAGCCATTTCGAAATCGAAGGATGGCACAAGGATACTGATAGGTGCTCTTGTAAATGCAAAGGCGGTTGCAAGGAAGGCTTGCGGCTACACTGAGGATATCATCATTGTTAATGCAGGAACAGATGGAAGATTCTCTATGGATGATTTCATAACCGGAGGTGCTCTGATAGAGGAAATTCTTGCAATGAGGAACGCGGATCTGACTGACATTTCCAAGACAGCACTCATGACATACCGGAATCACAAGGACATAAGGAGCTATGTGAAGGAGGCTGCTCACTTCAGGATCCTTGAAGACCTAGGACTTCAGGATGACATTGACTTCTGTCTCCAGAAGGACATCTTTGCAATAGTCCCCGAATTCGACCATGGTGTCATAAAGCTGCCTGAGGGACAGATAAGTCTCTTATAACTGAAAGGTTGAAGAAGCCGGAATTCCTGGAGCGGTGACAATACAATCAATGAATAGTTAAGGCAATGATATTTAATTAATATAAAAATGACAAGGACCCGTCCGGTTTTTCCGGACGGGTCCTCTGCAAATGTACTTTCTTAAATGTGGTTGGTGTTACAGGCCTCTTGCTTCCTTAACTTTGGCAACGAATGCCTTTGCTGCCGCTGTCATCTCTTCGCTGGTTCCCTTTGTAAGGTTGCCTCCGACTCCTACTGACATGCAGCCGTTCTTTATCCACTGGCCTACATTGTCCAGGTCAACGCCGCCTGTAGGCATGAGTACTGCCTGAGGAAGCGGCCCCTTGATTGCTGATATGAAAGAGGGTCCGAATGCGCTTCCAGGGAATACCTTTATGACGTCAGTTCCTGACTCCATTGCCTTCACCATCTCGGTAAGGGTCATGCAGCCGGCCATGTATGGTATCTGATACCTGTTGCAGAGCTTGGCTGTCTCAGCGTCGAAGCTTGGTCCGACTACGAACTTGGCACCGGCGAGTATGGCAATCCTTGCAGTCTCGCTGTCAAGAACGGTACCTGCACCTACTATGAGCTTGTCTCCGAATTCCTCGGTAAGCAGCTCGATAACTTTGGTTGCGCCTGGAACCGTATAGGTTATCTCTATTCCGGTAACTCCGCCTTCCATGCATGCAAGGGAGATCTTCTTAGCCTCTTCGGCATTCTTTGCCCTTACAACAGCAATTACTCCAGTAGCCTCGAGCTTTGACAGAACTTCATATTTTCTCATTTGCTTCCTCCTTGTGCTGAGCACAGCTTGTTAAGAATCTGACAAGTTTTTGTTCCATACCTATTATATAAATACCGATGTGTAAATTCAATGGATTTTCATGAAAATAAACAATTATTATTTTCATTAGCAAAAAATAAAAAGAAAATATTTTTCAATGTAAACGATTTACAAACATCAGGGGTATGGAATTGACATTTTTGTTGATGTACAATGTATTTGTCGATTGCAGAAAAAATGGCAATCAAACAAGAATCAAAAGGAGAGAAACGGATGAGCGTTAAGATAGCGGTTGTAAATTCAAGCAGTTTCGGCAAGGTGTTTCCGGAGCACATGGACAGACTTAAGGCATTAGGACAGGTAGACAGGTTCGATGTGCCAAAGGATATGGGCGGCAAGGAACTTGCAGACAAACTGATGGGATATTCGTGCATCATAGCCAGCGTTACAGCTCTCTACAACAGGGAATTTTTCGCCCACAAGGACGAGACTCTCATAATAACCAGGCATGGCATAGGATATAATAACATCGATGTGCCTGCAGCAACTGAAAAGGGCTGCTTCATAACGAAGGTTGAAGCTCTCGTGGAGAGAGAGGCTGTAGCCGAGAATGCGATAGCGCTTCTCATGGCCGCAATAAGGCAGGTAGTACCGGCATCGCTTAAGGCAAAAGAAGGCAAGTGGGCTGAAAGAGCCAAGTTCATGGGTATAGAGATAAAGGATAAGACTGCAGCTGTAGTAGGCTTCGGCAACATCGGTTCAAGGGTAGGAGAGATACTTAAGAACGGATTCAATGCCAATCTCATAGCCTACGATCCTTACCTGACTCCTGAGGAGATAAGAGCAAGAGGAGCGGAGCCTGCAACTCTTGACGAGGTCCTCGAAAAGGCTGACATAATATCCTTCAATGCGTTTGTGGATGACAAGAGCTACCATCTTATAAAGGATGCTGAGTTTGCAAAGATGAAGAAGGGTGTATTCATAGTAAATACCGCAAGAGGCGAGCTAATTGACCAGGACAGCCTCATGAGAGCGCTTGACGCAGGCATCGTTGCAGGAGTTGGAATGGATGTTGTCGAAGGCGAGCCTATCGATGAGAACCATCCTCTTCTCAAGTACGGCAATGTGGTCATAACACCTCACACATCGGCATACACATACGAGTGTCTGTATGGAATGGGCGAGAAGGTTGTTGGCGACGTTGAGAAGGTGCTGAGAGGCGAGAATCCTGATACTGTAATAAATAAAGAACTTCTCAAGTAGAAGCTGGTGGAGGTAACCATGAAAGATATTGGGATCCTTGGACTTGGAGTAATGGGCAGAAACCTTGCGCTTAACATAGCACACAGGGGTTTCGGAGTATCAGTGTACAACTACACTCCGAATGAGACAGAGGAATTTGTTGCAAAGCACATGCAGGGTGAAGACATATCGGCATTCTATGATGTGGAATCCTTCGTAAAGTCACTTAAGTCCCCAAGAAAGATATTCCTCATGATTATGGCGGGGAAGCCTGTCGACAATATGATCGAGGTACTGATTCCCCTTCTTGACAAGGGCGACCTTATCATAGACGGAGGAAACACATACTACTTCGACACAGACAGAAGGATGACTTATCTCGAAGATAAGGGATTGCTATACCTTGGTGTGGGAGTGTCCGGAGGAGAGTCAGGAGCTCTCAACGGTCCTTCTCTGATGCCCGGAGGCTCAAGGGAAGCATACGCATTAGTTGAAGACATACTGACTTCTATGGCGGCAAAGACTGAAGCAGGACCTTGCTGTACCTATGTAGGTAACGGCTCTGCAGGTCATTTCGTGAAGATGCTGCATAACGGCATCGAGTACGGTATGATGCAGTCCATGTCAGAGGTGTATGACATAATGAGGAATGTACTCAAGCTGTCAGCAGATGAAATCGGAGATGTTTTTGAGAAATGGAACGAGGGAGACCTTAACTCCTACCTTATGGAGATCTCATACAAGATCATGAGAAAGAAGGACGATGAGACCGGAAAGCCTCTTGTTGACTTGATCCTTGATAAAGCAGGGCAGAAGGGAACTGGAAAATGGACAGCTGAAGCGTCGCTTGACCTTGGGGTACCGGCACCATCGCTTAGCGTGGCAGTATATGGAAGAGTAATGTCCTTCTTCAAGGATGAGAGGCAGCGCCTGTCAGAGCTTGTTAAGAAGGAACCGACTGATGCGGCAATAGACAAGGATATTTTGATAAATGACCTTGAAAATTCGCTTCTGTTCTCCAACTTCGTAATGTATTCTCAGGGAATTTGGCTTATGAACGAGGCTTCGAAGGTGTACGGATTTGATATAGACACTGCTGAGGTACTTAAGATATGGAAGGGCGGATGCATCATCCGTGCCAGGATGCTTGACCTTTTGATCGACATCGTCAAGGAAGACAGAAGCAACATCAATCTTCTGGGAAGCGAAAAGGCACTTTCATTCCTGAGGGACAGGCTGCCTTCGATGAGAAGGGTGACCATGGCTGCAAGGGATCATTATGTACCGGCTCTTGTGCACAACACCGCACTTGATTATATTTTCAGTATGATCGAAGCGGACCTTCCTGCAAATCTGACACAGGCGCAGAGAGATTTCTTTGGAGCACATACATATTCGAGGGTAGACAAGGAAGGAATATTCCATACAAAGTGGGAATAAACAGAAGTGTTATTTGACTGTTAAATTTTAATCTAATTAAAACAATTGTGAGTGGTAAGATGATACCTGGAAATGATTCCCGGATGGTAAAAATAGCACGGAAAATTACTTCAGATACGAAAAGTTTGCCAAAATTTGTTAATCAGAAAGTGGTCTGAAGATTAAAAGCATTGAGCGGCAATGGTTATGGAGTTATACGTACAACGTCTGCAAGTATTGACAAACAGGAAAAATCACATTAAAATAGGTAACGACTGAAGTCGATGTCATACCAGGTTGCCCTAGGTGATACTATCATTCACAAGGTTATTCCAGGACGGCTGATTATATGCATGTTGAAATCGTTGTTAAATGTTATTCAAATACTGGAAGGCTTTTTCAATAAAGCTATCGGGAAAGAGGGTAAAATTCCTCGTAACTTTCAGGCTTTGGATGAAGGACAACAGGATTCATAATGATGATATTAGCATTTAAGGCGATGCACGCATTGATCCGTCCGGACAATTTTTGGGGCGTTTGCGCTCCTCTGTGAAGGAAATTATTTTCAAAGGCATAAGGGTACGGCAGCGAACAATCAGAGTTTCTATCATAAATAATAAAAGGGGGAAAAGAAGAATGGCACAAAGTCTAACCGCTGGACAAGCACTGATCATTTCTTTGTGGGTTGCCCTGGTCGAATCCAGAGCACTCGGGTATGCAACGCTCAACCTCAGATTCTCGCCTATGATGACAGGTCTCATCGTAGGAATAGTAATGGGAGATGTTGCTACAGCAATGGCCATCACCGCTTCAATACAGCTCATATACATGGGTATGATCGCACCAGGAGGTGCAATGCCTGCTGAGCCTGCTGTCGCTACAGCAATAGCCGTACCTGTCGCAATCATGTCAAACCTTCAGCCGACTGAGGCTATAGCGATTGCGGTACCTGTAGGTCTGCTCGGAAGCTACCTGTATTCATTCAGGTTCTTCATAAACACATTCATAATAAGGCTTACTGACAAATATGCAGAGGCTACAAACGACAAGGGACTTTTCGCATCAGTAATACTGCTGCCAACTCTTGTAAGCTTTGCACTCTTCGTACCTGCACTGTTTATAGCTCTTTACTATGGAGCGCCGGTAATAGCTGACTTTACTGAGACTCTCTCAGGAGGAAAGATATTCCACATACTTAACGTCGTAGGTGGCGGACTCGCAGCTCTTGGTATAGCACTCATCATAAAGGTAATCGGAAAGACAGAATACCTTGTATTCTTCCTTCTTGCATACTTTATGACAGTAATGCTCAAGCCGCTTGGAATCAACACAGTAACCTATGCAATAATTGGAGCCATAGTAGCAGTAATATACGCTCAGCTTGCACACAGAGCTGAAGCTTAACAAGGAGGTAGGAATAAATGAGTGAAAATGCAATAAAGAATTCAAGCAATGCTCCTGAGTCACTGACCACTGCCGACCTTGGTAAGGCATGGTTCAGATGGTGGTACGCAAATGAAATACCACATAGCTATGACCGTATGATAGCTCCTTCGCTTCTTTGGGCGCTTACGCCATCCCTGAGAAAGCTTTACAAAGATCAGGACCAGCTTAGCGAAGCATACATGAGACATACTCAGTTCTACAACACCCAGGCAGTCTGGGGAGGCGGAACGATACTCGGAATCACTTTGTCCCTTGAAGAGGCAAGAGCTAAGGCTCTAGCAGCAGGAGACGAGGAGAATGCAGTAAGTGAGGAAGTAATCGAAAATACAAAGATTGGTCTTATGGGACCACTTGCAGGAATAGGCGACGCGATAGACTCAGGTACAGTACAGTACATTCTTATCGCCATAGCTCTTCCATGGGCACAGGAAGGAAGCGCTTTGGGAGCATTGTTCCCATGGATAGGCTTCGTAGCCCTCACATACATCTACGGATTCTATTTCACAAAGCTTGGACACAGCCTCGGACGTGCCGCAGCTACTGAAATAGTTGGAGGAAAGTCCATAAGGAAGATCCTCGACACGCTTTCAATACTTGGTCTGTTCATGATGGGAGTTCTTGCAGCTTCGTACGTAAAGGTTTCTACAGGCTTCAAGTGGACTATTTCCGGCAAGGAGTTCATACTCCAGGAGATTCTCGACAAAATACTTCCAGGCCTTCTTCCTTTCATAACAGTACTTGGAGTATATCTGTACTTCACAAAGAAGGGACTCAAGGTTACTCAGGCGATGGTAGGACTCTCAGTTATACTGGGTGTGCTTGCAGCCATAGGACTTCTGTAATAAAATGGAGCTGCGGAGGATTTTTCCTTCGGAACTCTGAAATGACCTGATTGTCTCTCATCTTTGGTTTGACTCAAACGAATGGATTGGATCAAAGGTGGGAGACTTCAATTTAATCACTTGTATTTTGTAACTGAACCAATGCCTACGGGCGCAATAACATATGAGGTGAAAAATGAGCAACAAAGCATTATTGGTTATAACTCACGGCAATTTTGGTATTGAACTTGTAAAGAGCGTCGAGATGATCATGGGAGAGCAGGAAGATGTCAACGCACTTGGACTTAATCCTGGAGAAAGCGTGGAGGACCTCAGGGAATCAGCTGACAGGATCGTGGAAGCAAACAAGGAAGCCGGCAAAGAAACCATAATCCTTGTTGACATACTGGGTGGAAGCCCTTCGAACGTTGCCCTGTATCTCTTCAAGAAACACGGCATAAAGCTCATAACCGGAGTGAACATGTACATGCTTATCGAGATGTTCTCACAGAAGGACTCTGTTGAATCAGCAGATGAACTTTGTGATATAATGATTGAAACAGCTACAGAGAACATCAAGAAGTTTTAGCTTTGAAACCAATTGAATTGATATAAAATATTTGAAAGGAAAGTGATCTCAATGGGAGAAATAGTACTTGTAAGAGTAGACGACAGGCTCATACACGGTCAGGTAATGACAAAGTGGTCAAGAGGAATGAACACGAATGCGCTTTTCGTAGTTGACAATGCGACAGCTAAAGATCCGTTCATGAAGGACATCTATACAATGTCATCCTCAAGCTCAGGAATGACCATAAAGGTATTTTCTGAAGATGAGGTATTGGATTACTGGACAAATACAGGCTTTGAGAAATTCAATGCGATATTGCTTTTCAAGACAATAGCAGCAGTTGAGTCTGTAATCGAGAAGGGACTGCCAGTAAAGAGGCTCAACCTTGGCGGAATAGCAAAGAAGGCGGATTCGAAGTTCGTTATCCCTACAGTGGCTGTAAAGCCTGCTGATGTGGAACTTCTCAAGAAGCTCGATGAAAAGGGAGTGGACATATTCTTCCAGACGGTACCGGATACCAAGTCCGTTACATTTAAGGATGCTTTAAAGTCCCTGTAATATCAGATAGTTGTGCATAGGGAGACGAAGGTCTCCCTTGTTTTTTGCAAAAAACATGGTTATACATTGATACAAAAGAAAGTGAAGGTGCAAAATGAGTAAGAAAGTTCTGGTTACTCCAAGGTCGTTCGGAAAGACAAGCAGACTACCCTTTGAAATGCTTGAAAAGCTTGGCTATGAAGTCATAGTGAACAAGACCGGAAAGCAGCTTAATGAGGACGAGCTGATAGAAGCAGTAAAGGATATAGACGGACTTATTGTCGGACTTGATCCTGTTACTGACAAGGTGCTTAAGGCTGCCAGGAATCTCAAGGTAGTTTCCAAGTATGGTGTCGGAACAGACAACATCGACAAGGCAGCTGCAAAAGAACTTGGGATTGCAGTCACATATACTCCTGGCGCCAACAACGAATCAGTTGCTGACTTCGCTTTTTCACTGATGCTCGGTTCTGCCAGAAGCGTAGGAAAGCTTGATGCAGTAGTCAGGAGCGGCAGATGGGAAAAGATCATAGGAACTGAAGTCTATGGCAAGACCATCGGAATAATAGGCACAGGAGCAATTGGAAAAGGCGTTGCGAAAAGGGCCACAGGCTTCGACATGAACGTGCTTGCCTTCGACATATATCCTGACCAGGCCTTTGCTGACAAGATCGGGATGAAATATGTTGACAAGGAGACCCTTCTTAAGGAAGCTGATTTCATATCCCTCCATGTTCCTTTGACAAAAGAGATGCATCATTTCATCGGCAAGGATGAGTTTGCTCTTATGAAGAAGACGGCATTCATCATAAATACCTCCAGAGGCGGGATAGTGAATGAATCAGAGCTCTATGATGCATTGAAGGACAATGTCATAGCAGGAGCTGCCCTCGACGTCTTCGAGGTTGAGCCACCTGTAGGAAACAGGCTCCTTGAGCTTGACAACATCCTACTTGCTCCTCATTGCGGCGCATCGACAACAGATGCTACCGACAGGATGGGAGTGATGGCGGTAGAAGGACTTGCAAGCATACTTGAAGGCGGAGAGCCGAAGTACCTTGCAAGGTAAAGAACCAAAAAAGTCAGGAGGATCATATGGTATTAGACAGGGAAGCGCTGGACAGGATAAGGCTCGTCGCACTGGATATCGACGGAACTCTCATTGATGATGACCTTGAGGTCTCGGGAAATGCGGTATCAGCCATAAAGGACCTTATCAGCAGAGGCATACATGTGGCTCTTGTATCCGGACGTACGTGGAAGGCCGCAGATTTTATCAGGCAAAAGCTTGGAGTTGAGATTCCGGTTGTCTGCTACAACGGCGCAAAAGTAGTCATACCTTCAATCGACCATGACTTCACAACGAAGATTCCGCTTGCTGAAGCAAGGAAGATCATGGCCTACGGAGAAGATAGGGGACTATACACCAAGGTGTATATAGACGATGTTCTTCATATCAAGGAACCCGATGAGAAGTCCCTTGAGTTCTGCAGGAATTCCCATATAGACTATAAGGTAGTTGGCAAGCTGAGTGACAATGTGCATGAAGATGTCAACATGATCGTCGTCTATTATAAGGAAGACCACTATGGGATAATAGATGAGAAGCTCAGGGAAATCGATGTGACGGTCACAACATCCATATCCAACTCAATTGACGTGATTCCGAAGGGGATTTCCAAGGAACGCGGACTAAGGCTTGTTGCTGCTCATTTAGGAGTCGAGAGCAGTGAGATACTTGCCATGGGCAACAGCCTGAACGATATCGAGATGCTAAGATATGCCGGTGTAGGCATTGCCATGAAGAACGGGGATGTAAGCCTTCTTTCCAAGTGGAGCAATGTAACTGAACATACCAACAACGAGGATGGAGTTTATCACGTGTTGAAACTTCTTTAACGAGGAGCAGGGGAAACCCTGCTCCTTGATGCTTTTAGTGCCATGGAAGTGTTATTTGGTATATAATCGAGTTGTTTGGAATATTTTGCTGCAGGCGGTGTGTAATGGGATATTTGGGAAAGTACTTCAGGAGACATTACAGGATGTTCTTCCTTGCGATAATCATATTGATGCTTGAGACGGCGGCGGACCTTACGCAGCCTTATCTCATGTCGTCCCTTGTGGATGATGGAGTGCTTAAGAGCGACCTTATGCATATCTACAGGCAGGGTGGCCTCATGCTCATGCTTACCGCCATTGGGGCTGTTTTCGCTTTTTCAAGGAACATAATATCAAATACGGTAGCTGCTGAATTCGCAAAGGACCTGCGAAGGGACATGTTCTCGAAGATCCAGGGCTTTTCAATGGAGGAGATGGACAGCTTCAGCAGAGGGTCACTTGTGACAAGGCTTACAAGCGATGTGACACAGATGCAGAACTTTGCTGGCGGTATGATGAGGATATTCGTGAAGGCTCCAATGATATTCCTTGGCAGCCTGTTCATGACATGGAGACTTGACCCAAGGCTTGCGATGGTAGTCACGGCAGTCATACCTATAGTCGTCTTTCTGATGTACCTGAATGTGAGGATAGGATATCCACTGTTCAGAAGGATGCAGACGTCGCTGGACACAGTGAACGATCGCGTGCGCGAATACCTTTCAGGCGTGAGGGTGGTTAAGTCCTATGGAAGCGAAGCGGCTGAAAGCAGAGCCTTTGACGGGGCAAGCGGGAAGCTGGCCTATGACAGCGAGGCAGCGATGCGAACCATGTCCTTCTTCAGTCCCATGATCGCCCTGGTACTTAACCTTACCCTTGCAGTGATCCTGTATCTCGGAGGAATGTTCCACTCCAAAGGAGAGGTAATGCCGGGACAGCTGATGGCAATGGTAAACTACATGACTCAGCTGCTGTTCAGTATCCATATGATCGGGAATATTTTCAACGTATTTGTAAGGGCAAAGGCATCCCATGAAAGGATAGATGAGGTATTCAGCTCGACCGGAGGTGAAAAGGACGGGGAAAGTGAGCTCAAAGGTCAGGTAAGCTCCCTTTCGTTCGATAAAGTATCCTTCTCCTATCCGGAAGGCTCTGGAATATGCGCGATACAGGACATCAGCTTTACCGTAAGGTCAGGCGAGACGCTAGGAATAATAGGCTCGACGGGGTCAGGAAAGACTACTGTTGCGAACCTTTTGCTGAGGCTCTATGACTCGGAAGATGGAACCATAAGCCTGTCCGGGATGGACATCAAATCGATAAGGCTTTCGTCACTGCGCAGAAAAATAGCGGCAGTACCTCAAAGGCCTGTACTTTTTAGCGGTACTGTCAGGGATAACATGCTCTGGGGAAAAAGTGATGCTACCGACGAAGAGATCAGGAAGGCGCTTAGCCTGGCGGATGCCATAGGATTCGTTGATTCGTCAAGTGAGGGGCTGGACACAAGGGTTGGTAGGGGTGGCATGACACTCTCCGGGGGCCAGAAGCAAAGGATATCCCTTGCAAGAGCTCTGATCAGGAGACCGGACATATTGATTCTCGATGACTCGTTCAGCAAGGTTGATGCTGTCACAGAGTCGAGAATAAGAGAATCACTCAAGTCAGAAGCTGAAGACATGATCACCGTTCTGATAGCGCAGAAGATAACCTCAGTCATGAACTGCGACAAGATCCTCGTCCTTGACAAGGGCAGACTCTGCGGACTTGGGACCCATAAGGAACTTCTGGCTGAATCAATGGAGTACAGGGAGATATACAGGTCTCAGATAGGCGAGGTGGAAGATGGCGCAAGATAAGGGAAAAAATCAGGACTACGGACTTCAGGGAATGAAGGGAGCAGGACCTGGCCACAGAAGGTTTGGCGGACCGGTACAGAAGCCTAAGGACATGAAGGGGACTCTCGTGAGGCTGTGGGGATACCTGAAGCTTCAGAAGGGGCTTTTCATTGCTGCATTCGTTCTTGTTGCCCTTGGAAATCTTGCAAGCCTTTCAGCTCCATACCTGATTTACAGGAGCATCGATACTGTCGCTGAAGGGAATGGCCTGGAGAGGTTAAGGCTCATACTGATAGCACTCTCTTCGGTATACCTGGTTGATTCGATACTGTCTGTTCTGCAGGGTGTCCTTATAGCCAGAGCATCGCAGAAGGTTGTCCTCGGGCTCAGAAGAGCGGTCTTTTCCAAGCTTCTGAAGCTCCCCATGTTCTTCTATGACACGAGAAGCCATGGAGACCTCATGTCGAGGCTGACAAATGATGTTGACAGCATTTCTACGTCTCTGTCTGGTTCAGCAGTGCAGTTCATGCATGCAGTCATGACTGTCACAGGCTCCTTCATACTTATGCTAATGTTAAGCCCTGTTCTTACGCTCGGAGCTCTTATAACGCTTCCTCTGTCAGCGCTTGCAACCAGGGAGGTAGTCAGGAGGACATCGAAGCTTTTCAAGCTGCAGCAGGCGGACCTCGGCTCTCTCAACGGATATATGGAGGAAAGCATTTCCGGATTTGAAGTACTTAAGTCATTCGGAAGGGAAGAGGAATCCCTGAATCAATTCACAGTGGTGAACGAGAGGCTGAAGGAGGTTGGGCTTAAGGCTCAGATAATTTCAGGAGCCCTGATGCCTGCAATGAATGTGATCAGCAACCTGGGCTACGCTGTCATTGCAATACTTGGAGGAATCCTCAGCTACAGGGGTAATATTTCAATTGGAATCATAGCAGGTTTTCTCGGGTACTCCAGGCAGTTCACAAGGCCGATCACTGATATCGCAAGCATATTCAATACTCTTCAGTCTGCAGTGGCAGGAGCTGAAAGGGTATTTGAAACCATAGATGAGGAAGAGGAGTCTTCTGACGATGATGATGCCCTAAGGCTGGATGACGCATTTGGGGATGTTGAATTCAGGAATGTAAGCTTCTCATACAAAAAGGGAGAACCAGTCATAAGGGACATAAGCTTCAGGTGTGAAAGAGGTATGACCGTAGCGCTGGTAGGTCCTACAGGTGCAGGCAAGACGACCATTGTGAACCTTATGAACAGGTCCTACGAAGCGGATTCCGGAACCATTCTTATTGATAGTCACAGCGTCACGAAAATCAGAAGGAGCGACCTCAGAAGGCTCTTCGGGATCGTACTTCAGGATACGTATCTTTTTTCAGGAACCATCAGGGAAAACATAGCATATTCAAGGCCGGATGCATCGATGGATGACATAATCGCTTCGGCTAAGACGGCTGACTGCCACGAATTCATCATGAGGCTTCCAAAGGGCTACGACACTGACCTTAAGGAGTCCGGGTCAGCTCTTTCAGAGGGTGAAAGGCAGCTTATAGCCATTGCCAGGGCTGTGCTTTCGGATCCTTCCATAATGATACTTGATGAAGCTACAAGCTCGGTGGATACCAGGACTGAGCTAAGGATACAGGAAGCCATGAAGAGGATCAAGTCAGGCAGGACCAGCTTCATGATAGCTCACAGGCTGTCTACGATAAGGGAAGCTGACCTCATACTTTTCATCGAGGAAGGCACCATAGCGGAACAGGGTACGCACGAGGAGCTCATGGACAAGAAGGGACGCTATTACAGGATGCACAGCATACAATACGCGAATATCGGGGAAGATGTTTGACCAATGAAAAAAGCTCCATATCGGAGCTTTTTTCATATCATCATCTCAAGCTTTGCAAGAGGTACCCAGCCCCTGGCCTTTTTCTCCGGATTCACGCAGAATGCCCAACCGTTCATCTCATTCATCGGAATGATTATGTCACCCTTATTGCAGTCAAGTTCCCTTGAAGTGTAGTCTTCTGTCAGGTAATACTCTTCACCCAGGTCGGCGAGGAGCTGTTTAGGTATCCAGCCTTCTCTTAAAGTGCCTTCAGAGATGCAGTATACCCAGTTTTTCCATATTGGATTCCCGATGAATTCCTCACCCTTGACAACCCTGTCACCTTTCTTGAGGTCAAGAAAGTTTATCTCGTTTGCGATATGTGGAAAGACAACTCTATATTTCATATCAGATCCCTAAGGTCTCGACGATGTCAGAGATCAAGAGATCCATCTCTTCAGGTTCGAGGTTCTCTCCAATCTCATAGTAGGGTGTCGCCATGCAGTTCCTGTCAAAAAGCCTGAAAAGCTCAAGCATGACAGGGCTTGTTTCCGGTTCCATCCTCTGGGTTTCGTCTCCTCGGTATGTCAGAACTCCAACGAATTCATCACCGGACTTGACCTTTTCCATGACCTGTTCCACATATGGCACCAAAGTTCTCTTTACGTAGCTTTCAAAGCTCTCGGGAGCGGTCTCCTTGTCTTCAGAAGACCTCTTTGCGTAAAGTGAATAGAATTTTTCAACATCAGGTATCTGGACTATGTTAAGGCCCAATGAGACCAGGTCAGAAACCAAAGGGAGAGCTCCAGCTGAAAGCCTCTTGTCCTCCGGAAGTGATGACTGGTTCATAATGCTGTGGGCTGTTACAATGATCTTATTTGTCATAATTGCACCTCTTTTGTCGTATAGGTACATTATTGCACGTTGAGCAGCAAAACTCAACAAAGCAGGACTTTGGCAATATGCTTCAGTGCCAAAGTCCCGCATGAACATGTATCCTGAAATTCAAGGTGATAAAATCTATCTGAAAATGAGCTGCCAGGTTATTTTAAACCTGTCGGTCACCCAGGTGGCTTTCCTGATGTCAAGGACCGGTTCCGGACCCATAAGAACATTTCCGTCCCTGGAAAGCTCAGCGAAGACTCTGTCGAATTCGCTCTCATCCTGGAATTCGGTGTAAAGGGACATAGCCCAATTGAAGGTGGGGGCATATTTTTCGTCCATATCCATTGCAAGAAGCATAGTACCGTTTATCCTGAAGGCAGCTGTCAGGACCTTTCCGGGGGTACCCTGCATTCCTTCCTCGAACCTGTCTAGTGAGACAAGCTCCGAATCCCTGAAGACGTCGAGATAAAACTTTACAGCCTCTTCGGCATTTCCGGGGAATGTAAGGAAGGTGGTGATTCCATCTGTTAACTTATTCATAGTGATTCTCCTTAAGGATTTTTGTGTACCTTAATTCTAAAGCTTAATTCACGGGGGGTTGTATACAAATTGTTAGGACATTGTGAATAATGGTTTCTTGCAAAGGTATGCATTTTTTCGATGTGGTAGAATGGTATCAAGAAAACAAATGTGGGGTGGCTTATGGAGAACGGACTTAATGAGGAAATTCTGGACAAGCTTACTAAGGTTTGTCTGTGCAAGGCGATTCCGAGGAAAAGGATGAAGGACGCAATAAGGGCAGGAGCCGACACTGTGGACAAGGTTAACAGGGAAGTCGGGTCTGGTACCGGAGGCTGCGGCGGAAAAAGATGCGGACCTAAGATTGCGGCACTCCTTGAAGGCTATAGGAACGGAGAGTGGGTATGATATGGATGTACATGCTGCTATAAACAGCAGGAGAAGCACCAGGAGGTTCAAGCCTGACAAGGTAAGCAAAAGCCTCATACTGAAGGTGTTCGATGCTGGAAGACTGGCTCCGACAGCAAGAAACATGCAGAGCCTGAAGTTTGTAGCGATTACCGAACAAGCAATGAAGGAACGGCTGAGACCTCATCTCAACGGGCAGAACTATGCTCTTGAGGCGCCGGCTCTCATGGTGATTTGTTCAGTTGATAATTGCAGGGTGATGAAATGCGGTGAACCTGCAGGGACCATAGATGCAGCAATTGCTCTTTCATTCATGATGCTGAGGGCTGAGGAACTTGGACTTTCCACCTGCTGGATGGGCAATTTTGATGCAGACGGCGTAAGGATTGCACTTGGTGCTCCAGAAACTGTGAAGGTAGTTGCTATATCGCCACTGGGTTATTCCGATGAAAGACACTCTTTAAGGATGAGGAAAAACCTTTCTGAATTTGTGTCCTTCAACGGCTACTATACTGAATGAAGGGTGTTGTATGAAGAGACTATATAGGATGCTGACAGGACTCCTTGTCCTGATGCTTATGACTATGACAATTTCTGGCTGTGCGAGCCAGACAGAGCCATCAAATGGCACAACTCCGACAAAAGTGACGGTGCCATCCAAAGAGACTGTTCCCTCGAAGACAGAGGAAGCGAAAATAAAAGAAGAAGGCCATTACTATACCAAAAATGATGTTGCAGAATACATACATCTTTATGGAAAGCTTCCGGAGAACTTCATAACCAAGAACGAGGCAGAGGACCTTGGCTGGGTTGCAAGCAAAGGCAACCTATGGGAAGTCAGCGACAAGCTGGTTATTGGCGGAGATAAGTTCGGAAACCGTGAAGGACTGCTTCCGAAAGCAAGCGGAAGGGTCTGGTATGAATGTGATGTCAACTATGAAGGCGGCTTCAGAGGCGACGACAGGATCGTATTCTCAAATGACGGCCTCATCTATTTTACAAGCGACCACTATGCAAGCTTCAAGAAGCTTTACTGACGGGGGTACTAAAAATGAGAAAAGCGATCCTTAATGGAAAAAGGATGATCAGCAGGGAAGTGGCTCATGCTTATCTTAAGAGGAAGCTTAGCTTCCCGGATTACTACGGCAGGAACCTTGATGCCCTATGGGACCTTCTTACGACTATCCATGAGCCGATTGAAATCAGGATATTCAACAGGGAATCCATAATTGAAAAAATGGGTGAGTATGGGGAGAGGCTTCTTTCGACGATTGATGAGGCATCTGAGGAAAATCCCAGGATTACTGTAAGATACTGCAATTGACAGTTTTATGCGCATGTAATATAATATTATCGATTAAAATGCGTTGAGCAGGAAGAGTAGTTTTCCATAACCGTACAGAGAGTGGCCGTCTGGTGCAAGGCCTCCGGAAAGGAAAATGAAAATCACCTGGGAGCATGCAGGCTGAAAATAAAGTAAGCCAGCACGGGAATCCTCCGTTATAGGACAGGGCATGATGGTGCCTTTTGAATTTAGGTGGTATAGCGAGACCTCGCCCTATTTTGGGCGGGGTTTTTTATTAGATTAAGGAGTTGTGATCAATGTACAAGAAGGTTGACGGATCAAAGACCTTTACAAGCATGGAAAAAAATGTGAGGGATCTCTGGAAGGAAAAGGACATCATAAATAAGAGCTATGCACTCAATCCTGATGGCGAGACCTTCACGTTCTATGACGGTCCTCCGACGGCAAATGGAAAGCCTCATGTAGGTCATGTCTTGACCAGAGTGGTCAAGGACCTGATACCGAGGTATAAATCGATGAAGGGCTACCAGGTATTAAGGAAGGCGGGCTGGGACACTCATGGTCTTCCAGTCGAGCTTGAAGTTGAAAAGAAGCTTGGAATCTCAGGCAAGCAGGATATCGAGGCATTCGGAGTGGAGAACTTCATAAAGGAATGCAAGGAGAGCGTATTCAAGTATGTTGGGATGTGGAAGGAAATGTCCGACATGGTCGGCTTCTGGGTCGACATGGACAACCCATATGTAACCTTCGACAACAACTATATCGAATCTGAATGGTGGGCTCTAAAGACAATGTGGGAAAGCGACCTGCTCTACAAGGGCTTCAAGGTCATGCCATATTGCCCAAGGTGCGGAACCGGGCTTTCATCCCATGAGGTTGCCCAGGGGTACAAGGATGTAAGGGACACCACTGCAATAGCCAAGTTCAAGCTTAAGGGCGAGGACAACAAGTACATACTTGCATGGACAACCACTCCATGGACTCTGCCTTCAAATGCAGCACTTGCCCTAAACAAGAACTTCACATATGCAGAGGTAAAGGTAGGGGATGAGATACTCATACTTGCTAAGGAGCTTATAGGAACGGTACTCAAGGACCTTGAGCATGAAGTTGTCAGGGAGTTCCTGGGAGAGGAGCTTCTTGGAAAGGACTACGAGCAGCTCATACCTTTCCACACACCTGAAAAGAGGGCTTTCTTCGTCATACACGGAGATTTCGTAACCCTTTCTGATGGTACCGGAATAGTACATATAGCACCTGCATACGGCGAGGATGACTACAATGTCGGAATGAGGAACAATGTCCCATTCATCCATCTTGTGGATGCAGAAGGAAAGTTCGTTCAGGAAGTAACTCCATTTGCAGGAATGAACGTGAAGAAGGCTGATCCGGAGATCCTCCACTGGCTGGAGCATGAGAACAAGCTGTTCTCGACGGACAAATACCTGCACTCATATCCTCATTGCTGGAGATGCGATACGCCGCTCCTATACTATCCGAAGGACAGCTGGTTCATAAGGATGAGTTCTCTCCGGAATGAGCTCATGGAAAACTCGGACAGCGTCAACTGGTATCCTGACAACATCAGGACAGGCAGAATGGGTAAATTCCTTGAGAATGTAATAGACTGGAGCCTTTCAAGGGATAGGTACTGGGGAACTCCGCTTCCGATATGGGAATGCTCATGCGGACACAGGGAATGCATAGGTGGAATACAGGAGCTTAAGGAAAAGGGCATCGATGTTCCTGAGAATATTGAGCTTCACAAGCCTTATATAGATGAGGTGTTCCTCAAGTGCGAAAAGTGCGGCGGAACCATGAAGAGAACCCATGAGGTAATAGACGCATGGTTTGACAGCGGTTCAATGCCGTTCGCGCAGTGGCACTATCCGTTTGAGAACAAGGAGATATTCGAGAAGAACTTCCCCGCTCAGTTCATATCTGAAGCAGTTGACCAGACCAGAGGATGGTTCTATACTCTTCTCGCCATAAGCACAGCACTCTTCGGAAAGAGCTCATTCCAGAACTGCATTGTCCTCGGACACGTGCTGGACAAGAAGGGCATCAAGATGTCGAAGCATAAGGGCAATGTCGTGGAGCCGATGAAGATACTTGAAGAGATCGGAGCGGATGCTACCAGATGGCACTTCCTTACAGCATCAGCACCATGGCTGCCGGTAAGATTCTCGGAAGAGGATGTTGCTGAGAGCCAGAGGAAGTTCATATCGACCTACTTCAACGTATATTCCTTCTATGTTCTGTATGCGGAGCTTGATAACTTTAATCCGCTTGAATACAGGGAGTTCCAGTCCGAGAATATAATGGACAAATGGATACTTTCAAAGCTCAACAGCCTTGTGAAGGGTGTCGAGGAACATATGGATTCCTATGACATCACTGGAGCGGCGCTCATGATAGAGGATTTCACTGATGAGCTTTCAAACTGGTATGTGAGAAGGAACAGGGCAAGGTTCTGGTCCGACAGGCTTACTGAAGACAAGATCGGCGCATATACCACGCTCTATGAGGTACTTGTAACCCTGACTAAGGTAGCTGCACCGTTCATACCATTCCTGACTGAGGAAGTCTATCAGAACCTGGTCAGGGGCTTGGACCAGGATTCACCTGAATCAGTGCATCTTACTAACTTCCCTTCATGCATCGAAGCATGCGTGGACAAGGAACTCGAGAAGCAGATGGACCTTGCGTACAGCCTTGTGAAGCTTGGCAGAAGCGCAAGAAACGCTGCAAACATAAAGAACAGGCAGCCGCTAAGCTCAATGCTCATATCAGAGAAGGAGCTTCCTGAATATTATGGTGACATAATAAAGGATGAGCTTAACGTCAAGGAGGTCGTGCTTGGAGCCGACCTGTCAAAATACGTCAACTATGAGATAAAGCCAAACCTTCCGGTGCTCGGAAAGGCCTTCGGCAAGCTCATACCTGGTATCAAGGCAGAGATTGCAAAGATGGACCAGATGAAACTGGCAAGAAGGGTAGACAAGGGAGAGACTGTTGAAATAACAGTATCTGGAACTGAAATCGGACTATCCAGTGAAAATCTGCTTGTAACCATGCAGGGACTGGGAGGCTTCGCATTCTCCGGTGAAGGCGAGCTGGGAGTAGTCCTCGACACCAACATCACCGATGAACTGAGAGAAGAAGGCAACGTAAGGGAAGTCATATCCAAGATCCAGACCATGAGGAAGGAAAAGGGATTTGAGGTTGCTGACAAGATAGTGCTCTATGTAAGCGGGAATGAACTGATTGAGGACATAATACGAAAGAACAGCGAACATATCATGAGGGAGACACTCACTCTGGACATAAGGTTCGGTGAGGAAGAGGAGTCACAGGAAGCAAACATCAATGGCGAGAAGCTTATGATGGGAGCAAAGGTTGCTGCAAAATAAGTGAATTTGGGCCGCAGGGATAACCTGCGGCCTGATTTTTTGCAGCAAACGCTCAAACCAATGTAAGTATTTCAGAAAATCATTGGATTTTCATACTTTTTTATTGAAACAGGGAACATTTTTGCAGATAATGTATTATAATAAAAATGATAAGGTTTACTCTAAAACATTGAAAAGAAATGATTGGCTATTGTTCGTGATTTTATGAAAATGAATGAAAATGATAGCCTAAAATAATAGGAACATATGACAATCTGTAGTATAATATCAGGATATGGTTTAGAAGACTTATTAATCGAATATAGGGGAGTGAATTATAATGGCAGCTTCAATCAAAGATGTTGCTAAGTTGGCTGGGGTTTCAATAGCAACCGTATCAAGGGTTTTGAACAATGTTGACGTGGTTAATGATGATACCAAGAAGAAGGTACAGGATGCAATCCAAGCCCTCAGCTACAGGCCAAACATAGTAGCAAGGAGTCTTAAGACTCAAAGGACAAAGACAATAGGAATACTGATTCCCGACATCTCGAATCAGTTCTATCCTGAGGTAGTAAGAGGAGCGGAGGACGTAGCCAACATATATGACTACAACATAATACTCTGCAATTCAGATACTGACCTGGACAAGGAGAAGGAATATATCAAGGTTCTTAAGGAAAAGATGGTGGACGGAATGCTCTACATGAGTTCACAGCTTGATCCTGAAATCCTTGACCTCATAGACGAGCTTGAACTGAAGACCGTCCTTGTGGAGACTAAGGCACCAGGCAAGAAGCATCCCAGTGTCACCATCGACAACAGGAAAGCAGCCTATGATGCCACAAAGTACCTTATAGACAAGGGAAACAAGAGAATCGCTTACATAGGCATGAAGAAGGACAGGAAGAACGCTGTAGCCAAGAGATACGAAGGCTACGAGAAAGCGCTCAAGGACAACGACATAGAGCTTGATCCGGACCTTCTGTATTATGGAGACCTCAAGGCTCCGGCAGGATATAAGGGAATCAACGTCATACTTGAAAACGGAAGCATAGATGCGGTTTTCTGCGCATCCGATGAAATTGCAATGGGCGCAATAAATGCACTCAGGGACAAGGGCATCAAGTGTCCTGAAGAAGTAGACGTAATAGGCTTCAACGACATTTATGAGGCTTCAATCTTCTATCCGAAGATAACGACTATTGCACAGCCTATGTATGACATGGGATCAGTGGGAATGAGAATGCTCATAAAGATCATAAACAACAAGCCGCTTGATGAAGAGCAGTATGAACTCCAGTACCATCTGGTTGAGAGGGATTCTGTAAAGTAGGACCCCATAAAAGGACGAAGCTTAATGCCTATCGTCCTTTTTTATCTTCATTTATCATATCTTAATGATATGAAGATGTTGGGGCTTTACTTAACTGAACCAGCACGAAAGGGGATTGTTAGCATTGGAAGCATTGAGGATAGAGCTTCTTTGTGGAAGATACGGAGTGGCAAGGCTTGCAGCGGGAAGCGAGATTCCCAATTGGGCAAAAGGAGAATTCATATCTATTACATCTACGCCTGATGAGCTGTCAGTTACTTGCCCCGAAGACAGCATTCCGGATGGAATAAAATGCGAAAAGGGATGGAGGGTGCTGAAGCTCTTAGGACCACTGGATTTCGCTCTGGTAGGTATTCTGTCAAGAATCAGCAGCATTCTTGCTGATAAGCAAATCAGCATTTTCGCGATTTCAACCTTCGATACTGACTATATACTTGTAAAGAATGACAAGGTACAGAATGCTGTATTAGCATTGAATGATGAAGGATTTGTGGTCGTGGGAATATGACTGCATGAAGCTTATCAAGAGACTGTTTTATTTACAACAGATAAATGAAATTTTAGGAGATTAGCATGGAAAACAACAATAGATTCAGGTTTGCGTCAGCTTCTGATTCCGACCTGATACTTGAATTCATAAAGGAACTGGCAGAATACGAAAATCTGTCCTCAGAAGTTGTCGCAACTCCAGAGATTTTGAAAGAGTGGCTATTCGTTAAGGAAAAGGCAGAGGTCATAATCTGTGAAGTGGATGGCAGCCCTGCGGGGTTTGCGCTCTTCTTCCATAACTTCTCGACCTTTCTCGGAAGGGCGGGCATTTACCTTGAAGACCTCTATATCCGTCCAGAGTATAGGGGTAGCGGATTCGGGAAAGCTTTCATGAGGAAGCTTGCAGGGATAGCTGTTGAAAGAGGCTGCGGTCGCTTCGAATGGTCATGTCTTGACTGGAACAGGAGAAGCATAGATTTCTATATGTCCCTTGGGGCACGACCCTTGTCAGACTGGACTGGATACAGGCTTGACGGAGATTCACTAGCTGCACTTGTTGGTATGCAATCAATTTAGGAGGTTTAATTATGGCTTACAAGTATGATATGGAGGAACTCTACAGTATGACTGTTGAAATACTGGAGAAACGAGGCGTGAAGCTTGAGGACATAGCTGAAATAGTCATGGTGCTTCAAAAGAAGTATTATGAGGACCTTACAATCGAGATCTGTTTGGAGAGCATTAAGCAAGTTCTGAGAAAAAGGGAGATTGTGCATGCTATACTTACCGGTGTGGCTCTGGATGAGATAGCTGAAAGAAAGGGGCTTCCTGAGCCTTTGCAGAGCATAGTGGAAAGCGATGAGCCTCTTTATGGCATTGATGAGATTATTCCTCTCTCTATAGTCAATGTATATGGATCCATCGGTCTTACAAACTACGGATATCTCGATAAGGAAAAGATTGGAATAATAAGGGACCTTGACATGATGAAGCATC
The DNA here is from genome assembly GCF_017873395.1 of Youngiibacter multivorans. Lineage (GTDB taxonomy): Bacteria > Bacillota > Clostridia > Clostridiales > Clostridiaceae > Youngiibacter > Youngiibacter multivorans. The sequence goes on from NZ_JAGGKC010000001.1 coordinate 253,715, forward strand.
AGAATAAGGTGCACACATTCCTGGATGACCTCGTTGCTGCCATAGCTGCAGCAGCTGCCAGCAGGATAGCCCACTCTGAAAGAAAGTGACGGGTAAAGGCATGTATTTCTGGTCGATAATCATAATTGTAGTATCAAATATCCTCTACAATGTTTCGCTTAAGCTGACGCCAGAGAATGCAAGTCCTTTTCCGGCGCTTCTTGCGACTTATGCTGCAGCTGCAACAGCTGTTGTCATAGCATCGCTTTTCGACAAGTCAGGTAAAGGACTTATTAGTGGAATGAAGGACCTGAACTGGACAAGCATTGTACTAGGGCTCTCTATTGCAGGTCTTGAATTCGGATATCTCATGGCATTCAGGTCGGGATGGAACATAAGCACGGGATCCCTTGTAGCAAACATACTTCTTGCAGTGACAATAATCCCTATAGGGGTAATATTCTTCAGGGAGGACTTCAGCCTTATAAAGGCTGCTGGAGCGTCTCTATGCATATTCGGGCTGATACTTATAAACTGGTAGAAAGCATTGCTGGAATATACTGAAGGAAAGTAATACTTACTTAATAGGATGAAAGCAAAAAATCGACGAAACCTACTAAAGTTTCGTCGATTTTTTTCATTTATCGCTATGCTTGAGGGTACAGTAAAAACCTGGAAGATAAATAAGTACCTGAATCTGCTATGTCATGACACTGCTCATATAGCTGATGAAGTCCATCTTATTTACATGTTCAAGTATTAAAAATGAAAGACGTAGATTTAGTTGAATGAGTTCATTGCTTAAATCTAAGCTATGGAATTCCTCTATTCTTTGTAATCTATATTTTAAAGTATTGTAATGAATATGCAAAATATCAGAGGTCTTTTGCATATTCAAATTGTTTATGATGAAGTAGTAGAGGCTCATGGTGTATTCTGTCTTTTTTGTTTTATCATATTCAATCAGATCAAGCAATTCAGGGGTGCAAACTTCAAGTAGGTTAGCGGTTTCTGATGTCAAAGACAATAAGTGATATGGCATATAGTCATCATATATGTACAATAACTTATTCATATCCATATTCCGGCCGATTTCAATGATTGCCTCCGCCTTGTTGTATTCAGAATATAGCTTATTTAGATTCTGAAAACCTCTGCTAATTCCTGCAATTAAGCTATTCTCAGCTAATAAATGCTGAATCTGTTCAAGCTCTGGCTGAAGCAAATGACTATCTTTTCTAACTAATAATAATATGATTTGCTCATTATACATAACTGTGTAGTTACGTGGGACAATGCGCTCAAACTTGTTCTTAAGGTATAGTATTTTTGAATTTGCATCAACCAGGCTTTTTAGATCTATGCAGAGAACAAACAAATGGTCGGTTGATTCAATGGAAAGGTATTTATTCAAATCACTTAATTGTTCCCTGTTTGCGGGCTTACCCATCAATAAGTTAATATAGCTTGCATCAATTGTTGATTCTGGGAAATTTGAGTTGTAGCTGCTTCTTTGGAGAACAATCCCAATGGCATTTCCAATAAGTTTGATTACTTCAAAATCGCTTCTATGGAAGCTTTTATTATACTCAAGGACCTCAATGAACCCTAAAATCGAGTGCTGATATATTGCCTTATGCAATATTATCCTGTGTTTCCATATTTTGCTCTCCAACAAGATAGGAGAATTCTTATCGCTATTGGTATAGGCTAATCTGGCTTCCTTCTCATAAAGCTTATAGTACTCCTGCGTAATGTATCCGTTCTTGATATGGGAATTCCATGCTGGCTCATCAATAGAATCACTGATACCAGAATAAGCCAGAAGTGATGTGCTCATATCGACTAATAGTATTGGATTACCAATGAGTTCTGAACCCAAATCCAGTAATTCCTGAACTTTGCACCCTTGGCTAAGCGATGACAAGAGTTTGGATGAAGCGAGCAACAGCTTTTTTTCAGAGTGAAGGATGGTATACAAATCATTCAGGATTTCAGCTGTATCATGTTTTCCTTCAATGATAATCAGGTTTACACGAACATCATTTAAAATTGGAGGAACTATATTATCCTGAGTAATCAGAATAACATTCAAATGAGATTCAATACTTAGTTCTTCAGGCACATCATCTGGCTTTGCAACATATATGCAATTTGATTGGAATTCAATCATATATTTTTGCATGATCAGATAATCTTGCACAATCATATCTGAATATATGCGCAATTTGGGATTATATTTTTCTAGTTTATTCTTAAGCTCGCTGAAGTTGATTTCCATAAGATTCTCCTTTGAATTATTCCCGCGAGTGAAAACATGGCAATGCGAAGTATGCAATTTTTGAAATTACCCCATCGACTCTCCTGATAGGTTAATCAACCTTTCAATTCTATGGCTGATTATTTGTAACCGCCTATTTAATAGCACCTTTTCTATGTAGGTAAAGGGAACTATTAACAAATTCACTCTCACATATTGAGATAGTGAACAGACGGCTATTCAACTCCTAATTCAGAATTAGGTTGATTATAATACACCTCAAAGTAAAATTGAATACTCAAAACATAAGTCGTGAAGTCGATGATTTTAGAGGTCTCTATTCAACTAATAATATGAATAAAAACCTATGGGAATTGACTAAATCAACAGGTATTTTTTGCTGAGTAGATTCCGTATATTTAGCTATCATGATTATACCATTGGAAAAATACACAATAAAACCCCAATCTTTTCTCAAATTCTTACATAGTTATTTTTTGTCAAAGAGTATAAACTTTGTACAAAGGAGGGTTGAAAACGTTATCTTATTAACAAAGTTTAGTTTTCAGCTGTTTATGTTAAGGAATATAGCATAAACAACAGATCAAAGCAAATTTAGAAACTTTGGAGGATGAAAAAGCTAGGAGTTAAAGTATCAAACTGATTTGCATGCATGAGAAGAATTTGAAAGCTCGGGTCAATGATCAGTCACCAATTTATAAATCAAAAGGAGTTATGATTATGCAGAATGTAACTGAAAAAAAATCTAACTATGGTTGGATAATGATGCTTTTGGCATCCTTGCTTGGTTTTGCTGTAATGACATTTACAGTTACTCCAATTAGTTTGTTTGTAGTTCCGATAACAAAAGAGCTTGGCTATGCCCGTTCAAGCTATACGTTGACACAGACATTCCAATTTGCCGGCGTTATTATAAGTAGTCTTATGTTTGGTTCTACAATCAGTAAGTATGGTGTACGGAAAGTAATTACTTTTGGAGCAATACTTCAGGCAATAGGATTTTTCATTCTATCAAAGAGCACATCGCTACCAATGTTCTACACCGGAGGCTTCTTGATGGGCTTTGCATCAGGCTTCTGTGCGGTCTCAGCAGCATCAACGATAATCAACACCTGGTTCGCTAAGCGTTCAGGCTTCATAGTCGGATTGGTATTCACATTCACCAGTTTCGGAGGTATAATCTGGAATCCTGTAATTGGAGGATGGATTGCCAAGTTTGGTTGGAGACAAGCATTTCTTTACATTGCAATGTTAGTTTTCGGTATCAGTATTCTCCTTGCCCTGTTATTGCGTGATAAGCCACAGGATATCGGACAAGTCCCGGTATATTTCGATTCTACCAGCAAAAATGATGAAAAGAAGAATGAAGTAAAGGGTATGATGTTCCAGGAAGCAATAAAGACACCCAAGCTAAAGATGCTTCTGTTATTGATCTTTCTTTGTGGAATAGCAATTCCGCCGACTGTAGCTACAATACCCGCTTATCTGAACGACCTTGGATTACAGGTTGCAGTCCTTTGGGGAGTTGCAAACAGTGTAGTATTGTTTGTTAACACAATATCCAAAATTCCTCTTTCAGCTGCTACGGATAAATATGGTGTAAAGTCACTTATTTCAATTGCGCTTTTCGGATATGTGCTTGCAATTGTATGCATGATACTCGCTGGACCTGAAACTGTATTCTTTGTGTTTATTGCAGCAGGATGCATGGGATTTGCAGTTCTAATGACATCAGTGCCAATGCCTATAATAGTGCGACAATTCTTTGGAAATAAGGATTTCGCGAAGATAATGGGTGTGATTTTCGCTACATTCTCCGTAGGACAGGCACTTGCAACACCTACCATGAATTTGGTATACGATACTCTGGGTTCATATAAGTATGTGTACTATGCACTGCTTCCTATAGCAGTAATTATATTTGCATTAGGCTGGGTTGCCACAAGTGATAAGCCTGAGCATCTGTTAATAAAATCAAAGGATAGCCTGGAAAAATCTTATTAGTCGGATTCACTCTTCTCAATTGTTTGATCTAATGATTGAGAAGAGTGACAAATAAAATATCGACTTAGTAGTAAGAAGAAAACGATTTGATTATTCAAGTATGGAAGGAGGAAATGAGATGTATGGTTATATGAATAAAATGCTGTTTGTTAACCTGAGCACTAAAGAGATTGAAGTCAAAAAGATCCCAGAAGAATGGATAAGGGATTTTATTGGCGGACCTGGACTGGGGGCCAGGATTCTATATGAATACATGCCGGCTAACGCGGATGTTTTTGGACCGGAAAGCATGGTAGGATTCATTGCAGCACCTTTCAACAACACTCCTATATTAATGGGAGGCCGATACACTGTAGTTTCAAAGTCGCCTGTTTATGACGGGTGGAATGATGCAAATTCAGGAGGGTACTTTGGCCCAATGTTGAAAAAAGCTGGGTATGATGCTGTTTTTGTAAACGGCATTTCAGAAACCCCGGTTTATATATGGATCGATAATGGAAAAGTTGAAATAAGAGATGCTTCAAAGTACTGGGGAATGATATCAACTGAGTTTGAAGAAGCGTTATTCAAGGATTTGGATGACGATAAGATTAAAGCAGCATTTATCGGACCTGCCGGTGAAAAGATGTCAAATATGGCCGCCGTTATGAATGATGGTCATAGAGCTGCAGGAAGAGGCGGCACAGGTGCTGTAATCGGGTCTAAGAAGCTTAAGGGAATTGTATGCAGGGGAAACCAATCCGTTGAAGTGTATAACAAAGATGAGCTAATCAACAAGAATAAAGAGATAGCCACTGCTTTGAATGCTCATCCTATGAAACCGCTAATGACCGCTTTTGGAACCACGGGAGGCTTCATGCCATCACTCATGAGCGGTGATGCAGCAGTCAAGAATTTTTCAATATCACTTGCAGAGTCGGGAAAAACAGCTCAGGATTTTGAACCCGTAGCAGCGAAAATGTTAAATGAAAAATACAAGGTTAAGGATTATGGATGCGCTAATTGTCCAGTAAAATGCGGAGCAATCTACCATGTTGAGGATGAAAAATATCCTATGGATCATCCGGGCATGCCGGAGTATGAAACCCAAGGATGGTTTAGTTCAGCAATCATGAACACTGACCCTGTTACGATGATTAAGTGTGGAGACCTATGCAACGAATATGGAGTTGACACAATTGGAGCAGGCGGAACTGTAGCATGGGTGTTTGAGTGCTTCAATGAGGGACTGCTTACCAAGGAGCAGCTGGATGGAATCGAGCCATTCTGGGGAGATGGGCACGCTGCAGTCAAACTAACTGAAAAGATTTGTAAACTGGAAGGCTGTGGGGAAATACTGGCAGCTGGATCCCAAAGTGCAGCTGATCACTTTGGCGTTGGACATCAGTTCCTGTTTGTTGCGAGTGGAATGGAGATTGCACAGCATGATCCCAGAAGAGCGCCCGGATATATTCGTACTTATCAGCTTGATCCAACTCCTGGACGTCATGTTAAGGGTGGCTTAGCGAAGGCTAACGATCGAATGACCTGGGAGCAGAAATACAATTATAGAGTCACAGGTTTCCAGGATGTATCTGAGGTTGCAATGACGGAGTTCGTTAACAACTCTGGAATGTGCATATTCTCTGTAAGGATGTTCCCTGAAGGCTCTTTGTTCAAGCTTGTGGAGCTGTTGACAGGAATGCCATTCAGCAAAAAGGCTGCTCGAGAAATGGGGATACGTTCCTTCACTATGAGACATGCATTCAATATAAGAGAAGGTATGAGAAGAGAAAATTTCACTGTCACAGACAGAATGATTGGTAATCCCCCTCTGAAAGATGGCCCAACAAAGGGTATAACGCTAGATGAGGTAAGATTGGGAGACAACTTCTACAATGCATTAGGATATGGAATTGATGGCGTCCCAAGCCTCGACATGCTTGAACTTCTTGGAGGAATGGAACCGGTAATAGAGACGCTTTATCCAAAGCAGAAATAAGTAGTAATAGGAGAAAGAATTGCAAGTAAACATTAAGATTTATGCTGTTGATGTACCTGCAGATCTATCGGATTTTACAATTGACATGCCTGAAGGGTCAGATATTGAAGCTGTGCTTGACTATAGTCTGAAGGTGCAAAAGCTTAATATTGAACCTGATTATTTCAAGGCATCCATGGTATTGCTGAATAACCATCGCTCTGAAATAGATACTGTGGTGAGTAATGGTGATATCATAACGATTCTGCGAACCCTCGAAGGTGGTTGATCAAGTTTTTGAATCATTAATTTCAGTCAATTATGACTGTAAGTGGTTATACAAATTAAAATTAAAGTTCTAAGGAGGACAAAAATGCAAATACCAAAAACTAGTAAAGCGGCTGTTTTAACTGAATACGCAAAGCCATTGGAAATAATTGATGTGCCAATTCCAGAGGTAACTGGAAAGGCTGTATTGGTAAAGGTTCACTTAGCAGGTCTTTGTGGAACAGATATCCATCAGGCTGACGGGACATTGGGATTAAAGTTCCCACTACCGAACATCCAGGGACACGAGACAATAGCAGAAATCGTAAAACTTGGGCCAGATAGAAAGACAGATGTTGCAGGAGAAGAACTGCATGTTGGAGACAGGATCATGTGGGCACATGACTTCTGCGGTGAGTGTTATTTCTGTGCAGTCAAGAGACAGCCTTTCATGTGTTCAAACAATAAAGGATATGGTTTCTCCACACCTGACAAGCTGATGGGTGGATTCTCAGAATATGAGTTTGTTCTGCCAACAACCCAGGTAGTAAAGGTTCCGGAAAATGTCACGGATGAAGAGGCAGTAGGAGTAGGGTGTGCATTCAGAACTGTTGTTAACGCATTCGAAAAACTGCAGAAACAGACTCCGATAGGTCTTGGAGATTCTGTTGTTATTCAGGGAGCTGGCCCGATTGGACTATACTCGGCACTGACAGCTAAAGCAATGGGTGCAGGCCAGGTAATAGTTGTTGGTGCACCTGCAGGAAGACTGGAGTTGGCAAAACAGTGGGGAGCTTCTGCTGTAATAAACATTGATGAAGTGAAGGATTCTGCGGCTAGACAAAAAATGGTTATGGACTTAACTGAGGGAAGAGGCGCTGAATTAGTTGTAGAATGCTCAGGATATCCGCCCGCTTTCAACGAAGGCTTTGGTCTGATGATCAAAGGCGGAACATATCTGATAATTGGTCAGACTATGCCAGCTAAGATTGAATTTAGCCCATATGTTTTGCTTGGTAAGAACGCAACAGTTATTGGAAGTGGGAGTGCAGATATAATCCATTTCTACAAAGCGCTGAAGTTCCTGAAGCACAACAGAACCAAATATCCGATGGATTTGATAGTAAGCAAGCACTATAAGCTTGAAGATATCAACGAGGCACTTGCCAGCATGAAGAAGGGAACAGATATTAAAGCTGTTATAGATATGAGATAATTCCTGTCAGTAAATGGCCTGATTACTAAAGCAGTAGTCAGGCCAAAAAAAAATTGCCATATGGATTGTGTATATGACAATACAAAATTTGTTAGCAGAAAGGACACTGGTGCTATTATGAACGCCCAAATTGAACCGATAGAGAGATCATCAGAAGTAGAAAAGTCTTTGTACATAAAAATCCCATTCATGAGAAAGGTTTTGTACAATCTTGGAGATGTTGGAAATAGTTTCAGTTGGGGATTTGTAGCATCTTTCTTAGTTATTTTCTATACCGATGTTTTTGGGATCAGTGCTGCAGCAGTTTCTCTGATGCTACTGATCTCCAGACTTTGGGATGGCTTGAATGATCCGATAGTCGGGATAATGGCTGATAGAACAGTAACGAAGTGGGGCAGATATCGTCCATGGATCCTATTTGGAATGGTACCACTTGCGATATTCACTGTACTTACATTCTGGGCTCATCCGGAATTCAGTCCCTCAGGGAAATTGATATACGCATACATTACTTATTTTTTCCTTTCGTTTTTTAACACATGTGTCATTGTACCGCATGCGTCATTGATTTCAGCGATGACTCAGGACCCCAATGAGCGCTCCAAGCTGGCTGGAATGAGAATGGCATTTGGGTTCATAGGAAATACCATAGTAGGAATTCTTGTTGTGAATATGGTGCCCTTTTTCGGTCAGGGAGACAATGTGAAGGGTTATCTATATACCGCTTTTGTTATGGCTTTTGTTTTAGCGATACCAATGTTCACAATAGACTTTCTCGGTACAAAAGAGGTGGTTAATCCTCCAAGAAATCAATTAAAGGTGTCTACTAAAAAGTTGATTGCAGGAGCACTTAAAAATAAGTACCTTATTATGTGTTGCGTTGCAATATTCATTGTAGGATTAGGACACTATACCAGAATGACTTCACTGATGTATTATTTTACCTACGTTATTCGAGACAGGAGTTTGATTGCAGGATATATGCTCTTTTTGAACTTGCCATTCGTTGCAGGTGCATTATCAGCTTCATTGATTTCAAAGAAGTTAGGCAACAAGGGCAAAACCTTCGCATATGCATCATTTTCAGCAGGGATTTCAATGATTCTTGGTTTTTGGTTCACACCAATTGGTAATCCCATGACATTCTATATATTGACTATAATGACAGGTTTTTTCACAGGTATCATGGGAGGATCAGCATTTTCGATGGTTCCAGACACTGTTGAATATGGTCAACTTATGACTGGAGAACGATCAGCAGGATTTAACCAGTCACTTACAACATTCTGGAATACTATTGGGATAGCAATAGGATCAGCTGGAGTTGCGCTGATGCTTTCAATTCTCGGTTATGTACCTAACGTAGAACAAACCTCGATTGTTTTAAATGGAATACGAATGACGATGTTCATTTTGCCGGGAATTATAACATTTATAGGGGGAATAATGTTCTTGTTCTATAAACTGGATTTTGCGATGTTCGACAGAATAGTAAGTATGTTGCAAGCAGAATCTGATAGATAGATATTCCAAATACAGATTCGATTGACAATTTTGGTAAAGTGCGAAAATAATAAAGAGTGACTTAGACCATTGATATATTGGTTTAAATCACTCTTTATTTTTCTTATCAAGTTATAATTCAACAAAACATCATATTTAAATAGCGTCATCTACGATAGAATAGCAGTATCTATGGAGAATAACCGCAATTTTTATTGTAGATGCTGCTGAATGCAATTGAATATTGTAATTTTTCTCCCAAAACCAACGCATAGTTCAAGAGTTTGATAAAAATATCAAAATATGATAAAATATTGATTTGACGAAAAGACAGTGAATGAACTTTAGACACATCAAGGAGAGTGAATGATGACTGACAGGCAAACCCTTATGAGGGAGGAAAAGATGTACAAGCTTTTCCTGAGATTTTCCATACCTGCCATAGCCGGGATGCTTGTCCAATCCCTATATAACATAGTGGACAGAATATTCATTGGCAATATTCCTATTGAGGGTGGGCTAGCCATCTCCGGAATTGGAGTAGTGCTTCCAGTAACCTTCATACTTATGGCATTTGCAATGCTATTTGGTATAGGATCTGGTGCAAACATATCAATCAAGCTGGGCCAGAAGAAGCATGATGATGCCGAGAGGATACTTGGTACAGGGCTATTCATGCTTATAATAGCCGGTATAACAATGACGGCAATTGGCCTCATATTCCTTGAGGATATTGTCAATCTTTATGGAGCAAATGAATCTATAAGGAAATACGCCATGGATTATCTCAGGATAATCCTGTACGGGACAACCTTCAACACAATAGCATTCGGCCTTAATAACATTATAAGGTCTGAAGGTGATCCTAAGGTTGCAATGTTTACAATGCTGATTGGAGCTATCTCAAATATCATACTAGATCCCATATTCATATATGGATTGAAAATGGGTGTAAGCGGAGCTGCTTGGGCCACAATAATAGCCCAGTTTATGAGCTTTATATGGACATCCAGCTATTTCCTCAGAAAGAAAGGGATCCTAACGCTAAGAAGAGAATATGTAGGATTTCATGGGAAGATAGTACTTAAGATAATGTCAATTGGCGCATCACCATTTTCAATGCAGGTTGCAGGAAGCCTCATTGGAATAATCATAAACAACAGCCTGATGACTTACGGCTCAGCTAAGGCAATAGGTGCCTACGCCGCCATAAACTCGATAGTGATACTATTCCTTTTATCAATTTTTGGTATGAACCAGGGGCTTCAGCCGATAATCGGCTTCAACTATGGAGCACGGAATTTCCACAGAGTGAAGGAAGCTGTCAAGGTAGGAGTACTCGCAGCAACGTTAGTATCAACTCTCGGATTCGTACTTGTTCAGCTATTCCCAGAGGTATTCATCAACTTCATCACCAGGGATCCTGAAATCCGAGAAATTGGAGTAGTTGGAATAAAGCGATTCTTTATAGCATTCCCGCTCATTGGAACACAAATCATAAGCGCAAACTTCTTCCAGGCTATAGGAAAGGCTCAGAAGTCATTCATTCTTTCCATGCTTAGGCAGGTGTTCCTTCTTGTTCCGCTTTTGCTCCTACTTCCGGGGTATTTCGGAATGGGCCTACTTGGAATTTGGACCGCTAGTCCGATTTCTGATACCTTGGCTACTATTATAACCGTCTTTTTCATCAGGTATGAGTTCAAGCTGCTTTCGCAGAAGGAAACTGAAAAGCTGGACGAGGAGAGGGAAAGGGTCAATCATGTCATTGAGGAGATTGAAGCTGCCAAGGAGCACGTTTCAGTATAGAACTTGGGGTGGGGGCTGCAATATGAAATGAAAAAACCGGAAATCGCCGGTTTTTTATGTTATGCAGTTAAAATCATGTTCCAGACGATACCAAGCTGATTCAGCATTGAATTAAGGTCGATATACCCGTTCTGGTCAAGGTAACGGATGACCAGGAATATTATCACAAGCGTTATGATCAGCTTGATTGCCGATTTGATGAATTTCAGGGCAATGATTACTGCCACCACTGCAAGTATTACTATAAGAAAATCCATGATACACCCCCAATCCTATGGAGATATTATAGCATCGAACTCTTTAGTGTTGCATAAATAATGTTTATAATTTGTTTAAGGGCAAAATGGTAGTATGTATTAAATACGAGACCTAATCTTAGGCGGAGGTGAAATGATGAAGCTTCTTATCATCGAGGACGACATAACCCTAGCAAACAGTATAGGTGATTATCTTAGGGAGGACTTCGACGTCGACTTCGCATATGATGGTGAAGAAGGACTTTATGAGGCTGAAAAGGACATCTATGACATCATCCTTCTTGACATCATGATGCCGGAGATGGATGGATACGAGGTGCTGGACAGTCTCAGAAAAGAAGGAATAAGCACGCCTGTTATATTCATGACTGCGAAGGATAGCCTGGATGACAAGATAAAGGGGCTGAGACTTGGTGCGGATGACTATGTGGTCAAGCCGTTCTTCAGGGAGGAGCTGCTTGCAAGGATAGAGGCTGTACTCAGAAGAAGCGGAAGATGGACCGATATCGCCTCGATCAAGTACAAGGACCTTACACTTGAAAGGAAGACCAAGAGGGTATTTTTGAGAGAAAAAGAAATATTCCTTCAGGGCAAGCAGTATGACCTGCTTGAATACCTGCTTTCGAACAAGGACACAATACTGACAAAAGAACAGATATTTGACAGGATCTGGGGTTTTGATTCGGAGACCATGGTAAGCGTAGTTGAGGTATATATCTCGAATCTCAGGAAGACACTGAAGAACTACGGATATACGCTTCCCATCAAGACCGTGAGAGGTCTTGGATACATGTTCTCTTTGGAGGAAAGCAATGAAGAAGAGAAAGCATAAGCTGCTTCTTGGATATGCGATAGTCTTCCTATTCATAATAGTGGGATTTTCCGGGAGCATTCTTGCATACGTATCGAGGACTCATCTTGAAAAGGTGGACACTGACCTGATGCTTCTAAAGACTTCGATCCAGAAGGCTTCAGGCAGGGTGCTGGAGATAGATACCCCATTCAATCCGAAGATGCAGGTGGTCCTCAGGGACGGGCATGGAAACCTTGATGATAGGATGCCAGTGCCTGATTGGTATCTGCAGAACGTGGATCATCTCTCACCAAAGGCGAAGGATGAACTTGAGACCGTCTCAGCAGGCGATTTCATGTACAGGACAATCAAATTCGATGCAATTTACAGGGGGCAGATGTATTCAGTCCAGCTTCTGTATAACATTGATTCGGACATAGATGCACTTCTTAACCTGAGGAAGATACTGGTAAATGGCAGCGTAGTGATCCTCTTCTTCTCCCTCTTCATAAGCAATTTCCTCGCAGACATTGCGGTAAAGCCTCTGGAGGAAGCTCTTGAGAGGCAAAGGGAATTTCTGGAGAATGCATCGCATGAGCTGAGGACACCAATATCCATTATACAGAGCAGGCTTGAAGGGCTGCTGAGGGATCCTGAGAAGAAGATAATCGACAAGTATGAATATATCGAGCCTGCTATCAGAGAGACCAGAAGAATGGGCAAGATGGTCTCCAACCTGATGGTCCTGACCAGGGCGGATGCCGGAGAGGCATTGGGTGAGGTAGAGAAGTTCAACCTGAGTGTTCTAGGTGAAGAGATCTCTGAAATATACAGGGAATTCGCCTCCATACAGGAGAAGCCATTCCGGTACGTATCCAGCGGAGATGTTTTCATAACCGCCAACAGGGAGAAGCTTCACCAGCTTCTCATAATACTCCTGGACAATGCTCTCAAGTATACAGGAACCGGGGAAGCGCTGGAGCTAGTAATTGAAAGCCAGAAGGACAAAGCCATGATAAAGGTGGCGGATGAAGGCATAGGAATCAAGGAGGAGAACCTTGAGAACGTGTTTCTGAGGTTCTTCAGGGAAGACAAGGCGAGGACCAGGACATCTGGCGGTACAGGTCTTGGATTATCCATAGCCAGGTGGATAACCGAATGTCACGGAGGTACTATCAAGGCCTACAGGAACAAGACAAAGGGAACGGTCATAGAGGTTGTGCTTCCAAAAGAGAATCACTTAAAACCAAGGAAAGATATCATAAGGACATAAAAAGAGCAGCAATGCAGGTTGAATTTCAACTTTGCTTGCTGCTTTTGGATTTTAGAGCATATCTTCAAGGGCTTTCCGGTCAAGGACTGTTATGCCTCTCTGACCTTCAAGCCTTATTATTCCTGAGTCCTGCATGGTAGTTAGTCTTCTCGACAGCGTCTCCTGTGACGTGCCTATGAGGTTTGACAGAATACCCTTGCTGTATCTGAGGGTTATTTCGTTCGAGCCTGTCCTGTCTGCTTCGTCGAGGATATATTTTGCAAGCCTCTGGCCTGCATCGTACAATCCAATGGACTCCACCAGGTCTAAGGCTTCGAGGTTTTTCCTGGCATATTTCTCAAGGAACTTCAGTCCCATTTCAGGATGAAGAAGAATGAGTGCCTTGAGGTCATCTCCACGTATCATGCAAAGTGCCGTGTTTCTCATGGCCTCCGCATAGTTCTTCAGGGTCTCGTTGCCGAAAAGGGAATGCTCTCCAAGAAAGTCACCTTCCTTCAATATATGGAGGATCTGCTCCTTGCCGGCGGATGAGAACTTGGATATCTTCACTTCACCATGGTTGATGATATAGAGATTGCTGCCAGCCTCCCCTGGAGAGAATATGACTTCGCCCTTCCTGTAGAACTTGTGGATGCTCTTTGAAAGGACCATGCTTTTTTCATCAGGTGAAAGGAAATCGAATAAGGATATCCTGTCCACACAGGTTCCGCCTTTATCACCGCATACGCGGCATGTCTTGCTTCCTTCAAGGAACATGGATTCTTACCTCCCTCATTAAGAAAAAAATCAGGATGACTCCTGATTCCATTGACTAGAGTATACCTTCATCCTTAAGGAGCTGCTCAAGGTTCACCACTTTGTCAAAGAGACTCTTGAACTTCTCCCTGATCATGTCTTCCGTTGGATCTTCCTTCAGGCTTTCTTCCATACCTTCCACTTCATTAAGTGCATCTTCAATATCCTTGTTGATAGCATCGATCAATTCCTGCTTCATGATTTCTCCTTAATTAAGTTCTTCTTTTGAAGTCTGTGATTCCGGATCGGTCTGGCTGACGAAAGGCGCTCTGAACAGGAACTCCCTCTCATTGCCGCAGTTCTCGCAGACACAGGTTGTGACATTGCTTGCATGACCATTGTTGAAGGTCAGTCCCAATGATTCAGTTATATATTCCCCGCCGCAGATTTCGCACGGTGTGTTGTTAATTATGACATATTCGCTCTCGACGAATTTCATTACTTCATTAAGTATCAAATTGTTGCCTCCCGGAAATTGAATTTCCTATACATGTTATCACTAAGGTCTTTTATTTGCAATACGGGAACTAAGGTCCGAAAAATAAAGTCACTATAGGCAGATGAATAAATAATTGGGCTGTTAAGTGGAGAAAAATATCCACTTGTCATATAATGAAGATAGTATCTTTATCAAGGCGGAGCAAATGATGGAAGAAAAAACATTCAGTTCTTTCGAGGTCATCAATGAAAATGTAATAATCAAGAGGATAGACAAGTCTCTTTTGTCATACGGGGAGATAAGGATACCCAACTACCTGAGGGATTTCTTCTATTTCCATGAAATGGAGAAGCACGACAGGTGGGATATAAGGATATCCTATAACCAAGATGACTATTATGGAGTCCTTTATCTTGACGATTATAAGAAGCTCAGAGGCAAGCTCAGGTGGGGAAAGGACCTTACACGTGAGCTTGGCAACGCTGCGGCCAAATATATCTTCGATAAATACGATGGCACAGATAGCGAGGAAGCTGTTCCGCTATTGAGGCTGAAGAAGCTTTCAAGGACGGAATTTATAGCTGAAGTGCTGTTTCCCCATGAAATAATGGCCTGCAGGAAACAGGGACCATTCGAAAAACCGGATGAAGGGCTTGAGAACGACCCTGACACAAGGCTTGAAGTGCTCAAGGTTCATGGCCTGGATTGCTGGATCTGCGGATTCAACTATGAAAGCTCCTACGGAGAGCTTGGAAAAGGTCTGATACAGGTGCACTACAAAGGAAAAGACTTGAAATCCGAGGTTAGTCTGATTGAAGACTTCATACCGCTATGCGGCAACTGCCATGCAATGGTGCACATGATGGAGGACTCAGGAGCAGGCATCAAGGAGCTCAAGGATTATGTGAGGTTCAGGCAGGAGATACGAAAAACCAAGAAATGACCTGTGGCGGCAAATTGCCGCCTTTTGAATTTCAATCTTCACCTGAACAAGTCTGAAAATTCACAATTTTCAGGTTGACTAACTTTATCTCAGGTAATATCATTTGAGTAAGAAACCATGAACTGAAGATTATGATACAAGGCGAGTTGTACCGTAACCACATGGAATGCGAGTTTTCCGTAAGTAATCGGGGAACGTACGCAGTATGGCCATGGGGTGCGGAAGGCGCCTTTTTTTAGTGTTTGCGATAAGGCGCTGGGGCTCTTTCTACAAGAGGTCCAAGCGCCTTTTCCATTAGAAAGGAGGATTTTCAAATGGCGAAGATGGCAGTATGCGTAGGTATTAACGACTATCCGGGATCTTCAAACGACCTGAAGGGCTGCATCAACGATGCGAAGGCATGGGCTGAGCTTCTCGAAAGCCACTATGGATTTGAAAAGAGCAGCATAACCATGCTGACTAATGCAAAGGCTACGAAGGCGAACATCCTGGAGGCAGTTGGTAAGATGGTTGAAGGTGCAGTGTCAGGGGATACTATAGTGTTCACGAATTCATCCCATGGAACATATCTGGAGGACACGTCAGGTGACGAGGAGGCATATGATGAAGCGATGTGCCCATATGACTGCAGCGAAACCCTTATCTTAGACGATGAGCTGAGGGAGATGTTCTCAAAGGTGAAGCGGGGAGTCCATTTGACTGTGATCTCAGATTCCTGCCATTCCGGCTCGGTCACAAGACTCATAGAAGGCAAGGAGTACAGGAAGCCCAGGTTCCTCAGTCCTGACAGCATAGGAAGGGCAACCATCGAGAACATATACAAGGCAAAGTCAAACAGGAAGTCAAAGCATCCACAGTCAGGGATGAAGGATGTACTTATTTCTGGCTGCACCAGTGATGAATACTCATACGATGCAAGCATCGGAGGAAAGTATCATGGAGCGATGACCTACTATGCCATAGAAGCGATTGTTGAATCAGGATACAGCCTGACGTATAGCGAGCTCCACAAGCTGCTGCAAGAGAAGATCAAGGAAGCAGGTTATCCGCAGACTCCACAGCTTGAAGGAAAGAAGGCAAACAAGGGAAGGAAGGTCTTCGAATGATGTTTGGAGGATATTCAAAGGGAGGCCTTGAGCTTCCGACAGTTATCCACATATCAATATCGAGGTTCCTCAAGAGTCTTCCGAAAAAAGGCGAGCCCCTTCAGTTCCTTGTGGCAATGCATGTAGAAGGGACAGGAGTCACCTGGCAGAAGAACGTTACAGTTGATCCGCTTGCAGAGAAGAGATTACTTGAGCTTACAGAGGACCTTTATCTGTGGAGCATCAATGCCAGCTTCACCAAGGAGGAGGCAGAGGAGAAGCTAAGTGAGCTTGGAAAAACCCTCCATAAGGAATTCATAGGAAGCGATGGAGAAGCTTTTCTAGGGATGCATGATCCGACGACAATTCTCCTGAATGTTGACGAGACAATAATGAACCTTCCCTGGGAGCTTATCGGGAAGAATAGACCACTTTCATTGAAGCTGCCATTCGGGAGGCTTGTCACCACAAGGATACTCCCTGAAAGAGAAAGAGATGCTCTTGCTGAAGACAGCACGCTTAAGATCCTTGCGATAGGAAATCCTACGGGAGACCTTTATGGAGGGATCAGGGAAATAGAGGCGATTAGGGAACTGGCGGGTGAATACGCAGGATACCGCATCGAGGTGAAGACATTAACAGGTGATTCAGCCAGCAAGCAGGCATTCCTGGAGCTGGCAAGGACAGGGGAATACGACATCATACACTTTGCAGGGCATGGAGACTTCAGTGAATCAAGTCCGAAGATGAGCGGCATAAGGTTCTCCGATGGGATGTTCACTGCAGCTGAGGTTGCTGACATCGGATGGAAGTCACCGCCATACATAGTATTCAACAGCTCCTGCGAATCTGGACGGTCAGCCGGTGGAAAGCGGCTTGTATCCGGAAAAGGCTCAGGCAATGGAATGGCTGCTGCCTTCATAGCTGCAGGAGTCACAGGTTATGCAGGCTATTTCTACCCTGTGACTGACACAGGCGCAGCCCTTATGACAAAAAGCTTCTATACGGCCATGCTTGAGCTCAAGAATATCGGGCTGGCCTTCATGGAGGCAAGGGAAACGGCAGTCTGGGAGCTTGAAGGGACTTTGGACCTTGCAGGCTATTCTGCCATATTCTACGGCGATGCTGCAACAGGAAAGAGGAGAGACGTGTATACAAAGGCATGAAAGGAGATGCAAGGATGGCAAAGGGTACTGTTATCGATGTGCACTGTCATCTGTTTGGCGCTAAGTTTGCTGTAATGGAGCTTGCGGCAGCGACCTGGGCGATAATCAGGAAGGAATACCCTTATGGAGTAAAGCCAAGAGGGGTATTCGAGCCGCTGAAGGTGCTCGCGAGGGTGCAGGGTGTGGCAGACCTGGCTGCTTATGCTGCTAGGCTGATTACTGTGGCAACAGGTGATGAGAAAGACAACTATGAGCTGCAGGTTGAATCATTCAGGAAGAGCCTTCTTGGTAAAAAGGATTTAGTAGTTGCACCGCTAATGATGGATGTGTATTTTGCTCTTCATGACAACAAAAGGTTTGCAGGAGCAAAGGGGAGTGGGGCAAAAGGATTTGAGATTGATCCTGTGGAGATGACGGATTTCAACGCTCATCTTGACAGCATCAAGAGGCTTGTCGAGAGGGAGAAGGCAAAGATCGCAAGTTTAGAAGGAACAGCTGTCAGGAGAGGAAAAGATGAAGCCGTTGATAGGATATTTGGCGATGTCAGAAAAGAATTCATGAAGGGCAGCGCCAGAGGCTCTGGCACGGGATATGAAGGGATCCAGATGACACCGGGATACAAGTATCAGCTTGAGGAGCTCGAAGCTCTTGCAAAGGGCAACGAAGGAAGGATTTATCCCTTCCTGGCAATTGACCCCAGAAGGGAGGGCTTCATGGAGCTTGTAAAAATGAAGGCAGCTGAAGAGAACGGTGCGTTCAAAGGAATCAAGCTGTATCCGCCGCTGGGATACCTGCCGTCACATGAGTCCCTGAAGGAGCTATATGAATACTGTGAGAAGCACAGAATTCCTGTGACCGTGCACTGCTCACTTGGAGGGATGCAGAATTTCAGAAGATTCAACCGGGTAACCGGATGGGACAGGAAGGCTGAGGATGTCGACTTCAAGTCAAAAAGGATTACGAAAAGCGGATTCTATGCAGATCCAGCTGGCTGGGAGCCGGTACTTGATGAGTTTCCTGAATTGAAGCTTAATCTTGGGCACTTCGGAGGACCTGGCACAGGAACCGAAGGTTCAGTAAACAAGGAATGGGTAGATACTATAAGAAGGCTGATGGCGAAATTTCCGAACGTATATGCTGATATTGGCTATGTTTCTGACATGGACAGGGCGGCTGAGACGCTGGAGCTTATCGAGGCAGACACTCTGCTTAAGCAGCGGGTGATGTTCGGGACTGATTATGTGATGGTTATGATGGATCTTAATCTTGGGGGACTCGACAAGTATTTCAACAGCTACTACGGGCTTGATGCAGAACTTATTTCCGGCAATGCGCGGCGATTCCTGGGGATTTAATTACACAGAGGTAAAGGAGGAATTGAAATGCCTGCTGATTTTACTAAGTTTGACATAAGCAAGATAAAACAGATAAGACAATTCAAGATCAATTATGAGAATGTAAAGAATTTCGAGCTGGTAGTAACCAGAGGAACACTGATTCAGACCTACCATGATTTTGTGCAGATTAATCCGCTTCTGCTCATGAAGACAACTGAGCAGCCAAGACCGGAATTTTCAGATGACCTTAAGCAGCTGAGGACGGAGTCAGTATTCGCTTTCCCAAAGGGGAAGGTAATCATCCTTGTCAATGATGGAGTTTACCCTGCGATAAAGGCTTCAGTTGACCAGTACGTCAGGGATCTGGCTTATGAGGGGTATTTTGCTGTAGTTTATACGGTCTTAAGAGGCACCCCTTCCCAGCTGCGGAATTTCCTGAAGGGAAAGAGGCCTTTCGCTGGAGCTGTGATGATAGGAAGCCTTCCGGCAGCATGGTACGAGGATACTGATGGTGCAGAATTCCCTTGTGACCTGTTCTTCATGGACCTGGACGGAGACTGGAAGGATACCGATGCAGACGGTAAATACAATGAGCACACGACTAATGTGCTCCCTGAGGTCTGGGTCGGAAGACTTTGGACTCCTACTGCAGATGGCAATGATGCGGCACTCATCAATGACTACTTCTCAAGGAACCACAGCTTCAGGAAAGGACGATTCGGTTGCTCTTGCGAGGGGCTTGCATACGTTGATGACGACTGGAGCGGTTTCGGTGACTGCGCTCTCGATATGGCGATTCCAGCTGCAGGAATTGAAGTGGTAACTGACCATACCCAGACTGATGGAGACAGGTTCAAGGTCGAGCTTGACCAGCACAGGGGATGGCTGCAGGTCTGCACCCATTCGAATCCTGGGCTTCACTCATTCAAGGTGCCCGGAGCACCGACTGAGTATGTATACAACACTTATCTGAGAGATACCAATGCCCCTAATGCTTATTTCTACAACCTGTTCGCATGCAGCAGCGCACTATTCACTCAGGCTGATTACATGGCTGGCTGGTACATATTCGACAAGGAAGGCGGCCAGGTGAGCAACGGTATGGCAGCTGTTGGAAGTGCCAAATCCGGGTCCATGCTTTATTTCGAGAACTTCTACGCACCTATGGGAGCTGGCAAGGTAGTCGGAGATGCATACGTGGACTGGTGGAAATGCCTTGGACTGACCCATGAAGCAAATGAGATACACTGGCACTACGGTATGGTTCTGCTCGGTGACCCTACAATGAACTGGTTCACAGGAGCGGTGCCAATACCAAGGACTCCAAGGAACGGATCCGTATTCGACCATTTCCCGAGGACCATGAAGCTCAGCTGGAATCCTGTACCGATTGCCGGGGCAAAATACAGGGTTGAAATAGATGCGTTCGGTGCCAAAAACGGAGGAAAGTGGGCTGCAGAGACAGGGCAGACCTGGCTTGTGTCTGGGATACTTAATACCACAAGCTATGACCACGTGTTTGTAGGAGCGCAAAGAGGAAGGTGGAGGGTAAGGTCCATAGTCAACAATATCAGCGCACCATGGAGCGACTGGAGCTACTTCAGGTTCACAATATGATTCGGGAGATAAGGGGGATGCTCACCTTCGGGCCGTCCCCCTGCCTTGAGACTCCCTGCATGCCTGGAACCGCATTCCAGATCAATGAAGGCAATTCCGTATGGTACCTGAAATGGAATGGAAGGCTTCTTGACTGTGGAGATGAGTTTGATGGAACCAGACTCCAGGAAGGCATGCATTTGAGGGTGTCAGGAGTAGAAACCATCTTAAAGGATATATATGGCCTGGAGCATAAGGTGGTGGAATTAGGCAGTTTGGAAAAGCTGTAGCAGAGTATGCTGATGGAAAGGAGGGATTCATGCAATTGGACATCAAGACTGTAAAGGGAATAACTCAGAAAGTAGCTGAAAAGCTTGCAGAAGCAAAGATAGACACTTTAGAAGGCTTTAGAACAGCTACAAGGACTTCTGCAAAGAGAATGGAGCTTTCAAAAAAGACAGGTATCAGCTATAGCCAGCTTTACAATTTTTCAAAGCAGGCTGAACTTCTTGGAATAGGAGGGATGACAGGAGAAAATGCAGAGGCACTCGTAAGGGCTGGTATAAGAAGTGCAGCTGACCTTTCAAGAGCGTTGCCTTCAAGCATAGAGACATTCCTCGGCGCGATGGAGAGATCAGGTGCATTGAAGACATCAGGACCTGGAGCGGCTGAGCTCGAGCTTATCAGGAAAATAGCGAAGAAAGCCAAGTCAAGGTTTGAACCTGACAAGGAAGACCTGAGGAGCCCTTACATCGAATTCGAAAAGGATACTAAGACGTTTATTCCAGAAGGTGCCATGCCAAGGGGTGGAGGTGAGGAGGCAACATCCTTCTTCAGCGGTATCAAGGAGCTGATGGTTGATATAGGCGAAGGAATTGCCGAGGCTCAGCATGCACTTGACCTTAGCTCCATGGATATCCAAAACTCAATACTCGACGACCCTGAGCTTGCTGCATATGGCTTTAATGCAAGCTGGTACACCATACCGGAGGCAACCTTCACACTGAAGATGGAATATGCCGTGACTGAAGAAAAGTCATCGTCCGGCACATCAACCATAAGGAAGTTTCTTGTCAGCCCGTCCAATGCAAGGTACAACAACTATTTCAAGTCCCAGGAATCGGCGTCGAGCACCATATCCATGAGATTTGTGCCGATACCGCCGCCGGACAGGTTCACTGACAGGATAGCAATACCTGACCTTATAGGTATGGACCACGATGAGGCACTTGAAGAGCTGAAGCTTTTGGGAATACCAGTTGGAAACCTGGAATCAACTGAAGGAACCACAATGAACGGGAAAGCCACTGAGGTTACGTGGCAGTCGGTGGATGCTGGGAAAATTCTAAAGATAGGTGAAAAGGTCAGCCTGAAGGTGACTGCCGCACCGTAAGCGAGAGGAGGGAACATATGCCGGATAATATAGAGCTGAACAGACTTCAGACCGTTCTAAGGACCAAGGAGAATCTCATAACAAGGCTTACGGGTGAAAAAGAGGCTCTTCTTGCTGAAAAGGCGGTACTTGCAAACCAGAGCGCACAGCATGTCACGACAATCAGAAGCCTTGAGAGGGAAAAGCTTGCAGTTGAGACAAGGCTTACTGGAATAATCGAGTCAGAAAGAAAGCTTGCAGCTGCAAAGGATAC
The DNA here is from genome assembly GCF_017873395.1 of Youngiibacter multivorans. Lineage (GTDB taxonomy): Bacteria > Bacillota > Clostridia > Clostridiales > Clostridiaceae > Youngiibacter > Youngiibacter multivorans. The sequence goes on from NZ_JAGGKC010000001.1 coordinate 276,061, forward strand.
CCAGATAGTGAAGCTTCAGGAGGAAAAGGCGGCACTTGAAGCTGTCAAGACAAGCCTTTCAGGCCAGCTGAGCCAGAGCAATTCACAGATTCAGAGCCTGCAGCAGGAGAAGAAGGTGCTTGAGAACAGCTACAAGGCACAGATGGAGACTGAAAGGAAAGCTGCAGCACTAAAGGATGTTGAGATTTCAAGGCTTAAGGAGACGATCTCCGAGCTTTCAAGGGGTGCAGGAGCGGGAGAAGAAGTTCTGAAGGAGCTCACATCAGCGCAGCTTAATCTTACACAGGTAACGCTTCATGACAATATGATCATGCAGCATCTTGTTGAAGCGCAGTCGATCAACCTGATAAGTGAGGACAGGATAAAGAGGCTGGGAGTACAGGTTGAGGACCTTACGAGGACTATAAGCGAACTGCAGCTGGACAAGAGCGGAATCAAGGCGGAGCTTGATATTCTCAGGAGCAGGTTTGCATCCTCATTTTCAGCCGAGGAGCTTTCCAGTTACCTCAACAGCGCCGTGGATACCTTCAACAAGCAGGAGAATGCATCGGATCCGAACGTCAACTACATCATAAACGGGCTTGACCTTCAGCTGAAGGCGAAACTTTTCAAGGATGACCAGGACAGGATGATGCTGACAGGTGCCGATATATCTTCAAAAAGTGAAAGCACCATCAGCACGCTTAACATTTCTATCAGAGCAGTACCAAAGATCTGAGGATAAATTCGAAAGGAGGAATTTTGATGCCAAACGTAGGACAGGAGCTTCTAAACGTACCTTTCCCGGAAATGGTCCTGAAGCTTGCTTCAGCAATAGCAGAAGGCCAGTTCAAGCTTGATATGGTAAGCTGCAAAATAGCCAAGATGATGGGTGACATAAAGCAGGCTAAGGTATACCTTCCCGACCTCACCAGTGACGATGAAAGTGCATCAATCGAGACGTCTCTTATAGGCGCAGGCTTTCAGCCAACGTTCTATCAGTTCACAGACACGATAATCGAGGTGAAGATGGCGATAACCATGAACCAGTCCTTCGAATCCACCTTCTCAACCAGCGCTTCGGGAGGATTCATGTGCTTCGCGGCGTCTGTCAACGCATCATTCTCGTCAAAGTACTCATACAGCGTTGAAGGCTCGAGCCTCTTAAGGACCAAGATCACACCACTGCCACCAAATACCTTCATGCAGAGGATACTTGACATGAAGGCGCAGAAGATGCAGCAGTTGTTCCAGCTTAAGCTGAAGGAACAGGAGCTTGAGATAAAGAAGGCTGAGGCCAAGCTTAAGGTGGAGACAGATAAGATAGAAGAAGAGATCAAGAAGCTTGATGATACCAAACCTACTCCATAAGATGATAAAAAGGAGGGAATAGCATGGGAATAGGACAGGAACTTTTAAACGTCCCCTTTCCACAAATGGTTTATCAGCTGGCTTCAGCCATAGCGAGGAGCCAGTCGCTGCTGGACAGGGAATCGATAGAGATACTTAAGGTAATGGGAAACAAGGAGCTTGCACCGGTGTTTCTGCCAGCAATCAAGATCGAAGGCGGAGAGGTCGTGGAGGAAGAAATAGAGACATCCATGGTAGGCGCAGGCTTCCAGCCGACCTTCTATCAGTTCGCTGAAACCATAATAGAGGTCAAGATGGCAATAACCATGAGCCGCGAGACAGAGTACACCAGTGAGACCAAGGGGGAAGTAAAGACTACATCGACTACCTCGAAATGGTGGAACCTCTCAAGGAAGACAGTTGTCACCACCACACCGATTGACGCAACCTATTCGAGTAAATACAACTATACACAGGAAGGCTCAAGCCTCATAAGGACTAGGCTCGTACCGGTGCCGCCAAACTCGATAATACAAAGGCAGCTGGATATGAGGAGCCAGGCAATGCAGCTGATGTTCGAGCTGGATATGAAGAAGCTTGAACTGGCGCTTGAAGAGAAGAAGCAGACGCTAATGAAGGAGATTGACGATCTGTAGAAAGGTATTTGCCTTCTGCACAATACAATCGGTGGTGATCCAATGGGAGAAAATGACGTAAAAAAGGTATTGAAAAATGACATAATTGAAGCTTCACTGCTGCTCGGTTCCGGGTTGTTTGACGATGAGCCTGAAGAGGTCTTTGATACAAGAAGCCTGAAGGCGCAGGGAACCGGCATTACGGAAGAAAACCCAAAAAGCAGCAGTGGTGATGCTTCAGACCCGGGCTTTTCTGTTTCAATTGATGATAAAAGGACTGTATCAGATACAAGAAAAGCGCAGCTTGAGGTAATCAGATATTTTTTGAGGACAGAACCCAACCAAAAAAATGGCGCAGATAAAAAGAGAGAGAAGCTGGAAGACCATAGAAAGCCATGTGCCGATGCAGCTAAGTCACTGAATGACAAGGGACAAGAACAGAGAAATACCATTGAAGAAAAGCTGCAAATCCCAACCCGTGAAAAGTCAAAAATACGGCCGAAAAGCATCAGGATCGATGAAAAGGTAAGAAAGAAGCATCATGCTGCTGACATTGAAAAAGCTGTTCCAAAAGTAAAAGCCGAGGCAAGACAGGAAGTAAAGGTCAAAAAGAATGAGACAGTTCAAAAAAAACATCCTGTGGGCAGCTTGACGACAAGTAGGCCTAAGGATAAACGTGCTTCGGATAACAGGTCAGGCCTGATGAGCATGAAGCTGAAGGACAGGGGATCAGGTGAAAATATGAAGTCAATGATGGATTTGAAGATGGACATGACTGATAAATCGGAAGGCATGGCGGAATACTTCAGGAGGTGACAGCTTGGACGAGAGAATATTCGAAGAAGTGGCAAGGCAGATCAAGTCACTTCATAATGCCTCATATGAGCTGATAAGGGAAGGAAGGTTCGATGAAGCAGGCAGGCTGCTCACAAGTGCCGGGGAAATATCCGGCCTGACGGGCTACAGGGAGGGAATGGGCATGAGCTGCATGAGCCTTTCAAACCTTGAGGCAGTAAAGGGTGATTGCATCAGGGCAATCGAGTATGCCAGGGCATCCGTTGACTACCTTGATAAGGAATCTGGCCGTGATAGGGCGGAAGAGCTCCTTGGCAGACTTTCTGTAGCTGCAGTGAAACTAGGCATGGAAAAGGAGCGGAGGGGATGCTTTGATGAAGCCTTGGACCTTTACTCCGCAGCACTTCCCAAGCTTGAAGGAAAGAGAAGGGAAGCAGTGGAGAGAGAGATAAGCCTTCTGAAGGGAGCACAGGATGGGTAATGTGATAGCTGAAGCTCTGGTAAGATTCAACAAGGATGCGATAATGGAAATATCCAGAGGAAATCTTAAGGAAGCGCTCGTCATATTCGAACAGAGTCTGGCGGTTGAGGAAAAGCTGAAGCTCGGGCCTGAGCTGCCCAAGACCCTTGTAAACATCGCAAACATCCATATGCTCATGGGAAGCTTTGAAAGTGCATCAGCGAAGGCAGAAATGGCCATTGAAGCATTCATGAAACTTGGCTGCAGGGAGGAAGAGGAGAAGGTGAGACTCCTTGCAGGAAGAGTATGCATACGGCTTAATGACTTGAAAAAGGCATATGGGCATTTCAACCTGGTAGCAGAAAAATCAAAGGCAAGTGACATCAAGGGAGAAGCATATCTGGAGATGTCAGGCATCCGCTTCACTGACAAGGATTACCTTAAGGCCCAGGATCAGATTGGAAAAGCGATCGCCTATTTCGAGCATGCCGGAAGGAAGGATCTTCTGAAGAAAGCATACCTGAAGCGGGCAGAATATTTTAGAAGCCTGAAAAAAGAAGATCTGGCAAGGCTTGATGACATACGGGCAAAAGGTCTTGACTCAAAGATGGACATATGAAAAGGATGGTCCCTGTTTTTTCAGGGGCCATCCTTCATATATGTCCGAGAGCCTTAAGTTTACTGTCCATGGACTTCAGTAGAAGTATCGAGTCAGCCAGCCAGTAGACTGCAGTTATTACCCAAACCATCCATACTGGTGTCTTGAGGAAGAATATGAGTATTATTGTCAGTGGCATCCTTATGAACCAGGAAGTTAAGAAGGAGACCTTGAATGGGGTCTTCGTGTCACCCATTCCCCTCAGGACTCCCGCAGATATCATGGATGCACCCATGGTGGGCTGCTCGAATGCGCCGATTGCCAGGCACAATGCTCCAAGCATCACCACATCCTCCTCGCCGCCTGTTACGAACATGGAGATGAGCTGCTGCGGAAAAACAAGGAAAAGGAGAGATATCACACCCATTACTGCCGAACCCATGATTACTGAGGTATAGGCATACGCCCTTGCTCCTTCATGATCACCTTCGCCGACCTTCAGTCCGACAAGTGCCGATGCAGCCAGCGCGAATCCCCAGCCTGGCATAAAGGAGATGGACTCGATCATTGTTGCCATGGTATTTGCAGCCAGGGCTTTAGTCCCGAGCCCTATTATCATGAACTGCCCAAGCAGCCTTACAAGGCTTATTGAACCCTCCTGCATCGATGCAGGAACCGATAATCTGAAGAATGACTTCAGCCTCTGGATATCAAGGGTTTGGATATGAGAAAGCCCTGGCTTCACCTTTGACCGCCTGAGCATATAGGTCGTACTGAATGTTAAGCCAAGTGCCTGCGCTATGACAGTCGCAATCGCTGCGCCCTGCACACCAAGCTCAGGCATTCCCAGGTTTCCAAAGATAAGGCCGTAGTCAAGGATGAGGTTTGTCATAGTGGTTATCGCAGAAGCCACAAACGGGACCTTTGTGTTTCCGTAGCCCCTTAGAACTGCGTTGACTGAGCTCAAAACCATGCTGAAGAAAATTGCGACAGCAACAATCCTGAGGTAACCGGATGCAATAAGAGAGACCGCAGCCTCTGCACCTGCAGCCCTGACTGCACTTCCTGCAAAGAGGAATACTAGTACTGCTATCATGGAGGCTGAAGCTGCAGCTGCAAGGATACCAAGAGTTGCATACTCTTCAGCCCTTTTGAGCCTGCCTGCACCGAAAGACCGTGCCACAAGGCTCGTGGTGGCTATTGAAATTCCCATGCCTACGAATATGTTGGAGACTGTAGCCACCATCTCAGCGCTGACACCGATGGCTGCAAGGGCCTGGCTTCCGCCGTATCTTCCGACCATGACTGTGTCTAGCGTAAATACCAGCATTACCAGGACCTGTTCAAATACAGCCGGAAGGGCCAGTCTCAGGACATCGCCTGCAGAACTTCTTGAGAAGTGCATCCTATACCACTTGGAACACGAAGAACTTCAGGTAGTAGGATTCATCGGAGGTCATGAGTATCGGGTGGTCAGCGCTCTGTGTCCTGAACTCGACCTGCCTGAGTGTCCTGCCTGCGTCCCTCGCCGCTTCGATTATTGTTTCCCTTAAAAGCTCCTCGCTCATGAAATGGGAGCATGAGCATGTGACAAGGAAGCCGCCTTCCCTGACCAGCTTTATTCCCCTGAGGTTGATCTCCTTGTAGCCTCTTTTTGCTCCTGCAATGCTGTCCCTTGATTTGGTGAATGCAGGTGGGTCCAGAATGACCACATCGTACTTCCTGCCTTCCCTTGCCCATACGGGCAGTATATCAAATGCGTTGTGTACCTCGAAGCTTACCCTGTCTTCAAGACCGTTCAGCTCAGCATTCTTCTTTGCAAAATCTATGGCATGCTGTGATATGTCGAGTCCGAGGACTGACTTTGCACCAGCGATTCCTGCATTCAATGCGAAGGAGCCTGTATGGGTGAAGCAATCCAGAACCTCAGCGTCCTTCACGAGGCGGTGAATGGCCTTCCTGTTTTCCTTCTGGTCAAGGAAGAAGCCGGTCTTCTGTCCGTTTTCGATGTCGACCATGTACCTTACTCCGTTTTCCTCGATCTGCACCATTGTGTCAAATGGCTCGGTCAGGAATCCCTTCGTCTCTTCCATGCCCTCGAGAGCTCTGACTGCGACATCACTTCTCTCATAGACTCCTCTTGCCCCATGGTCCTTCATGAGGATATCCACGATATCCTTCTTGAACCTGTCTATTCCCAGGGCAAGGCTCTGTATCACATAGATGTCATTGAATTTGTCAATTGTGAGTCCGGGGAGAAAGTCAGCCTCACCGAAGACTACCCTGCAGCTTGATGTGTCTATCACCTTGGACCTGTAGTCAAAGGCATCCTTTAGCCTCTTCCTCAGGAACTCGTAGTCAATCTCATCCTCCTGATTTCTTGTCATGAGGCGGATGGAAATTTTAGAGCTGTCATTTATGAAGCCCTTGCCGATAAATCGACCCCTTGAGTTATAGACCTCGATGATATCGCCGTTAGTATATTCTCCGTCATACCCTTCAATCTCATCCGTGTAGATCCAGGGATGGCCCTTTTCTGCTTTTCTTCCCTTGCCTTGTTTGAGGTAGAACTTTGTAAGCATTGTTTTCTCCTTCGAACGGACATTGTCCGCTTCACAATATTGTCCTTTAGCTGAACAGACCCTCTATCTCCTTTTCAGTAAGCTTTCCGAGAATGGTTTCTCCCGGCTTTATGACCGAGTCCACCATATCCTTCTTCCTTTCCTGGAGCGATACTATCTTCTCTTCAATTGTGCCTGCAGTGATGAACCTGTATACCTGAACCTTGTTCTTCTGTCCTATCCTGTAAGCCCTGTCAGTAGCCTGGTCCTCGACCGCAGGGTTCCACCACGGGTCAAAATGTACTACAACATCCGCTTCCGTGAGGTTAAGTCCTGTTCCTCCTGCCTTAAGCGAGATGAGGAATATGTTCCTTTCTCCGTTCTGGAAGGAATTAACGAGATCTATCCTGTCCCTTGAATCAACTCCGCCATCAAGATAAAGGCAGGGATGACCGTTTGCCTCGAGCTCTTTGCGTATTATCGCGAGCATTGAAGTGAACTGTGAGAAGACCAGCACCTTGTGGCCGCCTTTTATGCTTTCGTCAACGAGCTCCATAAGCGCATCCAGCTTTGCGCTCCTGCCCTTATACCCGTCGATTATAAGAGCCGGATGGTTGCAGGTCTGTCTGAGCCTTGTAAGGAGCGACAGTATCTTGATGTGGCTGTGCTTTGTTTCGCCTGTTATCTCCTTCTTCGCTTCAGAAAGCTTCGCCACGTAGACCTTTTTCTGGGACTCGTCCATGTCGAGGAGAAGCCTTGTCTCGATCTTGTCAGGGAGCTCCTTGAGGACATCCTTCTTCAGCCTTCTTAGAATGAACGGCTTCACATGTGAAACCAGATTCCTGAGCGCATCCTTGTCACCATAAGTGGTTATGGGCTTCTCGTATCGTTCGAGGAACTTCCTGTGCGAACCCAGGTATCCAGGCATAAGGAAGTCGAATATGGACCACAGCTCGGTCAGAGTATTCTCCACCGGAGTTCCTGTCATCGCAAGCCTGTACCTGGATTTGATTGACTTTACGCTCTTTGCCGCTGACGTCACCGGATTCTTTATGTGCTGAGCCTCATCCAGTATGCAGTAGTTGAAGTCTATGTCCGCATAGAGGTCCTGGTCCTTCCTGACAAGAGGGTATGAGGTCAGTACTATATCGTGGTCAGCAGCAAGTGTGACGAGGGTTTCCCTGGTCTTTCTGGAGCCGTCTACCACGAGAACCCTGAGTCCAGGGCCGAATTTCTCTATTTCTGCCTTCCAGTTGTATACCAGGCTTGTAGGTGCGACAACCAGCGACGGGCGAGACTTGTCTCCGCTGTCAATTAGAGTTATTACCTGCAATGTCTTTCCAAGACCCATGTCATCGGCAAGTATTCCGCAAAGCCCGCTTGACTCGAGAGCCTTCAACCACTTTACACCTGTCTTCTGGTAATCCCTAAGTATTGATTTGTAGCTTGCAGGTACCTTGAAGTCGAAGGATTTAGGATCCCTGATCCTCGCAATCATCTCACTTACATGTGCATCCTTGCTGAATAGAATACCGGTGTCCTTGAGTGCCTCCTCAAGATAAAGTGCTCTGCTCACAGGAACCGAAATGCTTCCATCCATAAGGTCCTTTTCTTTCAGACCAAGGTTTGTGACTACCTCGCTAAGCGCTTTCAGGCTGCTGTCGAGGGTATCGATGAAGGTACCATCCTTGAGCCTGTGATATTTCTTTCCATCCTTCGAGGAACCAAGAATTTCAAGCAGTTCATGGGAGGAAAGACCATCAGGAAGATCGAATGAAAACTCAAGGTAGCTTGCTCCGTCCTTTGAGGATAGTGATATTCCTGGTGAAGAAGCGCCTTTTGAGGTAATTTTTCTGAAATCGTCGCTGTAGTAGACCTCAGCCCTTTCCTTCAGGAGCGGAAGCCCCTTTGTCAGGAAAAGCCATATCTCCTCATCTCCGTCCAGGTACATATGGTCCATGAACAGCCTGAACTCACAGTCCTCGAACACGCTCATGATGCCCTCTTCCATTGGGATGTCCCTTACAATCACAATCCCGGTCTCTTTCATTAGTATCTCATTGCCGAGATTGTCCCTGACAAGCGTGTCGTTGTTTTCCCTTACAGTATAATCACCGTACCTGAATTTGAGCTTGGCTGTAATGCTGTCTTCATGTATGTCAAGGTAGACCTCCGGCCTGAGCTCCTCGGTTATTATCTTATCCTGCAGGGCTCCATCAAGGATGACCTGACCTGTCCTTCCAAGCTCAGGCAGGACGCTTGAAAGGAAGGTATCCCTCAGGTCCTGAGGTATCGGCAGGAATCCGCCATCTTCCTTCTGGAGTATTGTCGAGTTGATCGTCCTTATGGTCTTAAGTTCCCTGTCAGGCACGATGCCAAGGATGCCGGGCTCATGGAACACAGCGGCGGTCTCATCAAGAAAATGGCAGCCCTTGTCGAGTTTTACCCGCAAAGACAGACTGCCTGATTTTTCACTGATGCTGTAGCTTATCTTCGGTGACACCTCTGCAATTACCACAGGCTCTTTCCTGACTCCGGTCATACCGCCTGCGAAAGGGCTGGTATAGTGGACGGTTTCACCGTTCAAAAGTCTTAATACCTTCTTCATCATCTGAGGTGTAAGGAGAAATCGGTCTCCTCTGACTACAGTTTTCGACCTGACATATGGTTCAGACGGAACTGATAGTGCAAGGTAGAGGCTGTGAAGATACTCAAAAAGCTCATCATAAGGTTTGTCAGCCTTGATGAGTCCTTCAGACCACTTGTCCAGAAACTCCTCCATGCTTTTTTCGAAATGCATCTTTTCTTTTCCGGACCTTATCCTAAGTGAGGTTGTGGTATCAAAACCATCCTCTTCTTCAAGGAAGACCTCTATATCCAGCTCCTCAGGAGATTCCTCGAAAGACGACATTGAGATACCCTCTATGAGAGCCCTTGCGGATCGTCCTGACTGAACCGGGGGTTTCCCCTGCCGAAATATGTTTACCTGTCTTCCCAGGTCCACCCTTTCAAGTGACATAAGGGTTGCGAGGACATGCTTGCATGCTTCTCCGCTGGATTCATAGGAGGGGCATGAGCAGTAATAGTCCTCCACAGCTCCGTCGCTGCCCATTTCTATATAGGTGCTGTAAAGCTTCTTGCCCTTCACGGTAGACCTTACCTGAGTTCCGCTAACGTTTAGTGCAGTTACTCTTCTGTCCTTGGAATATATTGAGGCTCTGTCATATACGGCGGATGAACCTGCCAGCTCGACGAGATATTGCCTTGAGAACGTCATCTTCTGTACCTTCCTTTGGGTCTTTAGTAGAAATATACCGGCTTTCATACAGGAAGTCTTCTGCGAAGTTTTAAATCTTCTGCGAAGTTTTTTAAAAGCTTACCTAAACTTTCCAAAAGCCACCTATCATTTTACCACAAAATGAAGCAGATACAAAATCAAAGGACATGTTTTTTATCGTTTTGAAATAGCTGGAAGCAGCTTTGAGTTCTGCACGAGCATTTCGGGTGACTCCGGCAATGGGTGAGGATGGTAAAGACAGTAAAGACTCCAAAGATAATTTTTGAAACAGGTAAACAACATGAAAGGTTTTGATATAATAAAGGTGGACAGATTCTTGAATTTGTAAATGAACGAAGAACAAGGAGGAGCGAAATGGGCAGCATAGGGCTGGAAAGATTCTTGAGGGAAAATCTGGCGGAGCTTAAATCGAAGGGACTCTACAATGAGATAAACATCCTTGACGGAGCGAACGGACCCGTAATTGAAATCGGAGGGAAGAAATTCATAAACCTTTCATCCAATAACTATCTCGGGCTTGCGACAGACAAGAGATTAATTGAAAAGGCTGTGGAAGCTACTGTCAGGTACGGTGTTGGTGCTGGTGCTGTAAGGACCATAAACGGTACCCTTAAGGTTCATGATGAGCTTGAAAAGAGAATCGCAACGTTCAAGGGAACCGAGGCAGCCATTGCATTCCAGAGCGGCTTCAACTGCAACATGGGAGCGATTTCTGCGATAATGACCAAGGATGATGCCATTCTTTCTGATGAGCTTAACCATGCATCAATTATAGACGGATGCAGGCTTTCAGGGGCAAAGATAATAAGGGTCAGGCACCAGGACATGGATGACCTGAAGGCTAAGGCGAAAGAGGCCATAGAATCAGGACTTTACGGGAAGCTTATGTATATTTCGGACGGCGTATTCTCCATGGATGGTGATGTGGCTGACATAGACGGTATTGTCGAAGCCTGCAGGGAGTACGACCTTATCAGCTATATTGATGATGCTCATGGCTCAGGTGTCATGGGAAAGGGTGCAGGTACTGTCAAGCACTTCGGGCATTCTAAGGATATCGACCTGCAGATGGGAACCCTGTCAAAGGCGATTGGAGTCGTCGGAGGCTATGTGGCAGGAACAAAGGACCTGATAGACTGGCTGAAGGTAAGGGCAAGGCCGTTCCTGTTTTCAACCTCAATGACACCTGCAAGCGCAGCGGCATGCATAGAAGCTATTGATATCATGGAAGAGAGCACTGAGCTTCATGACAGGCTATGGGAAAACGGGCTGTACCTCAAGAAGAGGCTGAAGGAGATGGGCTTCAACATAGGCAATTCACAGACACCTATCACTCCGGTCATAATTGGCGATGAGGTGAGGGCTCAGAGGTTCTCGAAGAGGCTGTTTGAAGAAGGCGTATATGCCAAGGCCATAACATTCCCGACAGTGCCCATGGGTACCGGGAGAATCAGGAACATGCCGACTGCAGCACATACGACAGAAATGCTGGACATAGCCCTGTCAGCCTATGAGAAGGTAGGCAGGGAACTCGGAGTCATTTAAGGGGAGACTTTATAGATGAAGAACATACTTGTAACCGGAGCATTGGGCCAGCTTGGCTCTGAGCTTGTGACACATCTCAGGGAAATATACGGAACTGACAACGTGCTTGCCACTGACATCAGGAATCCTCAGGAGGGTACAAAGGTGGCCGAAGGTCCCTTTGAACTGCTGGATGTGACTGATGGCAATGGATTCATGCAGGCTGCAAGGAAATGGAAGCCTGACACGATAATACATCTTGCGGCACTTTTGTCTGCAACCGCCGAAAAGAACCCCATGCTTGCATGGAACATAAACATGGGGGGACTTATAGGAGGTCTTGAAGCTGCCAGGGAAGCTCATGCAAGCTTCTTCACCCCAAGCTCAATCGGAGCATTCGGACCTTCCACTCCAAAGGTGATGACTCCCCAGGATACTATCCAGAGGCCGCGGACCATATACGGAGTGACTAAGGTATCAGGTGAGCTTCTCTGTGATTACTACCACCTGAAGTTCGGAGTGGACACCAGAGGAGTAAGGTTTCCGGGGCTGATTGGCTATGTCACAGCACCAGGCGGCGGAACCACTGATTATGCAGTGGACATATTCTATGATGCCATAAGGAAGAAAAGCTACACCTCATACATAGCGGAAGGCACATTCATGGACATGATGTACATGCCTGATGCGCTGAAGGCAGTTGTAGACCTTATGGAGGCTGACCCCGGAAGGCTCCTGCACAGGAACGCTTTCAACATAACGGCCATGTCCTTCGATCCGGAACTGGTCGCTGCAGAAATAAGGAAGCATATTCCGGAATTCAAGATGGGCTATGAGGTTGATCCAGTCAGACAGGCAATTGCGGATTCGTGGCCGAACAGTATCGACTGCACGGCAGCTATAGAAGAATGGGGTTTCAAGCCAACCTACGACCTTGAAGGCATGACTTCCGACATGCTTGTGCAGCTCAGGAAAAAGCTCATTGTCACTTAAGAGGAGATAATGGATGAGAAACTGGAGGAATAACAATGGATGAGAAATTTCTGATAGTCAACAGCAGGATACTGCCTGAAGTCTTTTCCAAGGTACTTGAGGTCAAGAGACTTCTGCATACCGGAAAGGTAAAGGATATAAGCGAAGGGGTAAAGGTTGTCGGGATATCCCGCAGCGCCTATTACAAGTACAAGGACAATGTCTTTCTGCTGTCAGAAGGGACAAAAGGGAGAAAGGCAACTATCAACTTTCTGGTAAACCATGAGCCGGGATCGCTTTCCAGAGTCCTGGACAAGCTTGGCGAGGTAAAGGCGAACATCGTGACGATAAATCAGGACATACCTATAAACAACGCAGCCAGCGTAAACCTTACAATAGATATGGCTGAGATGGTCATGGACATCAAGGAGCTCATGGACTCCTTAAGCGATGAGGATTTCATAATAAAGATGCAGCTGATCGCTGTAGAATAGGAACTTCACGGATTGTTAACATTGCAGAGCACTTTACCTTTGACATTTTTGTTATACTCAAACTGACAGGAGGTGCACTTAATGGAAGTAAAATACTTTTCCTTCATTGGTGACATATTTGGATTCATATTCCCGCTGATCATTTTCTTTGTGATCGCAAACACAATAAAATCTGCATCCGAGGCACAAAGGAAGGCGCAGAAGGGTTCAAGAGGGAATGTTTGGCAGGACCCGACCATGCAGCCAAACAGGAATGTAGGAACCACGCCAGGCAGAAGCACTGCAACCAGACAGGAGCCATGGAATGATCTCGGTAAGATGATACAGGGCTATATTTTCGAGGAACCTGAAGCTGCCAAGCCAATGCAAAGAAACACATCAAGAAACCAGCCTTCAATGAAGGAGAGCCAGACCGTCATGAGAGACCAGATGAAGGCGGAAAGGGACCTCAGGTACGAAGGTGACAAGTATACCGGAGCTTCATCACCAAAGAACCAGGGGACAAACACCATGAGAGATGGCCAGACTGTCCTCAGGGAACAGATGAAGAAGGAAAGGGACAAGAGGTATGCAGGTGACCAGGACAAGACAAGGGTTGCTGCGGCAGCTCCTACTGATGGCAAAGCACAGGCGGCATTCGACACCTACATCGCGCCAAGAAGCGACAGCTTCATAGCAGGTATGGGCAATTCCTTCCTGAACTATGCTGACCAGTTCCTGAGAGCCGGAGACAGCTACCTTAACTACAAGCCAGGCGGACTTTACGGGTATAGCTCCAAAAGCTATGAAGAGGCCCTGAAGAAAACCGATGCGATTAAAGACAAGGGGTCGGCAGCTGCAAAGCTTTGAGACTGACGATATGGGGGAGCAGCGAATGCTTCCCCTATATTTTTCAGGAAATGTCCAAATACAGCTTCTGCTGACAAAAACCACATAATAAAGTAATATTTATATGTAAAACATTTTAATGCTGGGAGAGATTGATATGGATAAGGACAGGATAGAGAAGGCGGTCAGGGAGATACTGATAGGTGTCGGAGAGGATCCGGACAGGGAAGGCCTTACTGATACGCCCAAGAGGATTGCAAGGATGTACGAGGAGATTTTCTCCGGGATAGTAGAGAATGCCGAGGACCATCTCCAGGTGTATTTCCAGGATGAAAAATATGAGGAGCTGGTGCTTGTCAAGGACATACCATTCTATTCCATGTGCGAGCATCATCTTGTGCCATTCTTCGGAGTAGCACACGTGGCATACATACCCAAGAGCGGGAGACTTACAGGTCTCAGCAAGCTTGCAAGGGTTGTGGAGACAGTTTCAAAGAGACCTCAGCTTCAGGAAAGGCTAACTGCAGAGGTTGCCGACATCATCATGAAGAAGCTTCAGCCTTACGGGGCAATAGTTGTAATTGAGGCGGAGCATATGTGCATGACAATGAGAGGTGTCAAAAAGCCTGGATCGAAGACAGTCACATCCGCCATACGAGGAATATTCAACAAGGACTCCAAGTCGAGAGCAGAAGTTCTTTCGATGATAAACAAGGGGCACTAGACATGGGCATAGAATATTCAAGCAAGATAAGAAGGCTTTCCTTCCAGGGAAGGGAGCTTGAACTTGGCAGAAGGACCCTTATCATGGGAATACTCAATGTGACCCCGGATTCCTTCTCTGACGGAGGTGACTTCATTAGTCCTGACAAGGCAATGGACAGGGTAAGGAAAATGGTTGAAGAGGGCGCTGATATCATCGATGTAGGCGGCGAATCATCCAGGCCCGGCCATGAGAGGATTACCGAAGAGGAAGAGCTGAGGCGTGTCATTCCTGTAATCAGAAGAATCAGGGAAGAATCTGACATCCTCATATCCCTCGACACCATAAGGAGCAGGGTAGCCGAAGAGGCGCTGAAGGCAGGAGCAAATATCATCAACGACATATGGGGACTGCAGCTGGACAAGGATATGGCTGATGTTGCCAGGCGATATGATGCGCCGGTAATTGTCATGCATAATCAGGATGGAACTGAATATGTTGAGGATATCATGGCTTCTATCAAGAGATTCTTCAGAAGATCCATAGAGATAGCTGATATGGCGGGTCTTAGAAGGGAGCTTGTTATCCTTGACCCGGGATTCGGATTTGGAAAGACACCCAGGCAGAACCTGGACCTGATGCCAAGGATCTCTGAGCTTCTTGAGCTGGACTATCCGATACTCCTCGGGACTTCAAGAAAATCAATGATAAACATGGTCCTGAACCTTCCGCCAAAGGAGAGGGTAGAAGGAACAATAGCTACCACAGTACTTGGAATAGTCCAGGGAGTCGATATCGTCAGAGTGCATGATGTGCTTGAGAACGCAAGGGCGGCAGCGATGACCGATGCCTGCGTGAGGAGGTAGGATGGACAGGATAATAATGAAAAACATGTCATTTCACGGAAACCACGGCGTCCTTCAAGAAGAGAAAGTACTTGGCCAGAAGTTTTTTGTGGACTGCTATCTTAGCCTTGACCTGTCAAAGGCAGGGAAGAATGATGACCTGAATTCGACTGTCAGCTACAGCGAGGTTTACGACATGATAAAGGTCATCATGGAAGAGGAAAGATACGACCTTATTGAGGCTGTTGCAGAGAGAATTTGCAGTGCAGTCCTTGTTAATCATGAAAGGGTCATGAAGGTCGAGGTAACGGTAAGAAAGCCTGAAGCTCCGGTAAAGGGGATCTTTGACTATTTCGCAGTTGAGATTGCAAGGGAGAGAGTATAGATGGCAAAGGTTTACCTTAGCCTTGGAACCAACATAGGCGACAGGCTTGAAAACCTGAGAGAAGCAGTGAACCTGCTGACAGAGAAAGTAGATATCGGAAAGGTATCATCTGTTTACGAAACCGAGCCGTGGGGATTCGAGGAGCAGGACAGGTTCCTGAACATCGCACTTTCTGGTGAGACTGACCTGAACCCCATTGAGCTTCTGGACTTCACCCAAAGCATTGAAGGAGCCATGAAGAGAGTCAAGACTGTCAGATATGGTCCAAGGGTCATAGATGTTGACATACTGCTTTATGAAGGAGTAGAAATGGACACGGAAAGGCTTACCATTCCCCATGCGAGGATAATGGAAAGGGCATTCGTGCTGGTGCCTCTAAAAGAGATTGCTGGGGATGATGCCATTCCCGGGCAGAGCATTTCAGGGCTCCTTGAAAAAATCGGAAGTGAAGGTGTCATATGCTTCAGGGAGGCACCATGGAGAGGCTGAATGCAATTATAAGGGATCCGTTCTTTATTGAGAACTTAAGAAAGACTAATGAACGGGAGAAGGAACGTATATTTTGCAGGCATGGGCTTGACCACCTTATCGATGCAGCCAGGGTACTGTATATCCTGGTTCTGGAGGATCGCCTGGAGGTTTCCAGGGAGACCGCATATACAGCAGCATTTCTTCACGACCTGGGAAGATGGGTGGAATACGATACAGGACGGGACCATGCGGAAGCAAGTGCTGAACTTTCTGAAAGGCTTCTTGACGAACATGGTTTCAAGGGAACTGAAAAGGAAATTATACTTTTAGCGATCAGAGGCCACAGGGTAAAGGGTGCAGTCGGAATACTGACAGATGCAATGTACCGTGCGGACAAGCTTTCAAGGCCATGCATGAACTGCTTGTCAATATCCATGTGCAAGCGTTTCAGCCATGGTGAGACTGCAGAGATTGAATATTGAATTAGGAGAGGATCATTTGAAGACATTCAGGATTAGCAACAGAAAGAAGATTACGGACAGGATGGAGGATGGAAGCCTCCTTATTATGATGGCGGGAAAAGCCCCTAAGAAGACTGCGGATGAGGCGTATGTATATACACCAAACAGGAACTTCCTATATCTCACTGGAGTTGACGAGGAAGACGTGGTCATGACTGTCAAGAAGTGCGGAGATGAGATCACTGAATCCCTCTTCATTAAGAGAAGAGATGAGTCAAAGGTAAAGTGGGTAGGTGAGACCATAAGCCCTGAAAGGGCGAAGGAGGTTTCAGGCATCGAGGATATCAGGTATCTTGATACCCTTGAGGAGCATATCCACGGACTGATATCAAAGGGTGAGGTCTGTGCAGTATGGCTGGACCTTGAGAAGGATGGCTTTGTTTCCCCGGACCAGCCTGGGATGATAATGGCAAAGGAACTCAAGGGTAAGTACCCTCAGCTTTCGATCAAGGATGTATTCCCTCTGCTTTCAGCTTCCAGGATGATCAAGGAGCCTCATGAAGTAGATAACATAAGGAAGGCCATAGGCATAACAAGAGAGGGTATATACAACCTGATGAAAAATGCAAAGCCGGGTATGAAGGAATACCAGCTTGAGGCTTATTTTGATTTCGTGCTGAAGCATGAGGGAGTCAAGGACTTTGCATTCAGTACCATAATGGCGTCAGGTGCGAATGCTACAGTGCTGCACTATGTGGCAAATGACGCAAAGGTGCTTGATGGCGAATTAGTCATGATGGATCTGGGCGCGACATATGAGAACTACAGCGCAGACATTTCGAGGACATTCCCTATAAACGGGAAGTTCACGGAAAGGCAGAAGGAGTTCTATAACCTTGTGCTGAAGGCTCAGCAGGCAGTAATTGATGCCCTGAAGCCAGGACTTCAGTGGTCTGAGATCAACAGCATAGTATACAAGGTATATGCTGAAGAGCTGAAGACGATGGGGCTGATTGAAAAGGACGAGGAAGTGAAGGACTACTACTACCACGGGACTTCACACCATCTTGGGCTTAATACCCACGACGTCGGATCAAGGGACCTTGCCCTTGAAGAAGGTATGGTGCTTACAGTGGAGCCTGGAATATATGTTGCAAAGGAAGGCATCGGCATAAGGATTGAAGAGGATGTTCTCATAACAAGAGATGGCTGCGAGGTCCTTTCCAGAGGCATCATAAAGACCGTAGAAGAAATCGAAGAATTCATGTCCAGGAGGTAACATCATGGCAAAAAGGAAATGGAACAGGCTTGAGATCGAAGCGTTCAGGAAGAGCCATGGACAGGGCTTCTATTATAATAAGGAAGATTCAAACATTCTGGTACCGAAGTCCTACGGAATCGGAAGGACCTTCAACTGGGCGAATCCGGTATCATGGGCCGTCATGGCAGTCCTCATCGGATTCATAATCTACAGCCTTGTGACAAGATGAAAAATATTATAGAACCGAAAAAAACAGGACCTGCAAATATTGTTTTGCAGGTCCTGTTTTTTCATGCTAATTGCTACTCTATTGACTTGATCGAATCCTCGGCAAGGTCGAACTTGTCGATAAGCTTCCTGACCGCCTTTTCACACTGGTCTTTTCTTACAAGGACGGATATCTTTATCTCTGATGTGCTGATGAGCTCAATGTTGATCTTCTCTTCTGCAAGCGCATCGAACATGTCGGCTGCAACTCCGAAGTTGGTTATCATACCTGCGCCAACTATGCTTACCTTTGCAACGTCGTCATCGCAGGTCACATCCTTGGCTCCGATCTTTACAATGACTTCCTTCATTACTCTCAGGGCTTCTTCCATCTGGTCCCTGTCCAGTGTGAAGGTTATGTCGTTGAGGCTTCCTTCCCTGGAAATCTGGACGATCATGTCAACATTTATTGACTTGTCCGCAAGAGTCTTGAATATATCCTTAGCCACTCCCGGTCTGTCTGGAACGTCGTATACCGTGAATCTCACTGATTTCTTGTCAAAGGCCACTCCGCTTACTACTATATCATTCTCCATATCTGAAACCTCCTGGACTATTGTACCTTCTTCGTGATTGAAACTTGAACGGACATGAATCTTCACTTTGTGGATCTTGCCGAACTCAACTGACCTTGGCTGAAGAACCTGAGCTCCAAGGCTTGCAAGCTCCAGCATCTCATCATAGGTAATGGTGTTGAGCTTCTTTGCATTCTTTACTAGTCTTGGGTCTGTAGTGTAGACTCCGTCTACATCGGTGTAGATCTCGCATATTTCGGCTTTAAGCGCCGCTGCAAGTGCCACAGCAGTAGTATCAGAACCGCCTCTTCCGAGGGTGGTGATATCATTATCTATAGTTATTCCCTGGAATCCCGCTACAATAACAATCTTTCCTTCATCCAGCTCCTTTTCAAGCCTTGACGAGGTTATGTCCATTATCCTTGCCTTGCTGAATACACCATCGGTCTTTATTCCAGCCTGGGGACCTGTAAGAGATATTACCGGTTCACCAAGGGCGTGAATTGCCATGGCAAGGAGAGATATGGAGACCTGCTCACCAGTAGAGAGAAGCATATCCATTTCCCTTACGGAGGGGTTTTTTGATACTTGTTTTGCCAGGTCTATCAGATGGTCGGTGCTGTCACCCATGGCCGATACGACAGTTACTACCTGATGGCCTTTTCTCTTCGTTTCAACTACTCTGTTTGCGACTCTTTTAATGCATTCGGCGTCGGCTACGGAACTTCCGCCGAATTTCTGAACGATAATACTCATAATTCCACCTTTTTCCTGCGTTTTTTCCATCTGAATATCCTGCAGGATTTATGCATCCGCAGGAAGGACACTTGCGTTTTGATTTCCATGATTATAGCACCATAGGATGCTTTATTGCAATAGCATTATCAGTACTTGGAAAAAAACGGGAGCCATTGAAGAAAAAAATTCCCGGAATTTCACCAGGAATAATTATTACAATATTTGAGTTATTATTTGCCTGCAGTCAAAATGTTGACTATCCTGGCATCCACCTGCACGGGATAGGATTCCCTGACAGTACCTGTTATCTGCACCTCTACAGTCATCCCCTTTGCTAGCAGTCCGGGACTCTTAGCCATCTTCTTGCCATCCTTGTAATAGACAGTATCATTGGTCAGGTAAACTGATGCCTTATCGAACTGCAGTCCTGTGTCTGCTGTCTCTTCGACAAGGATGTTTCCCGTGTTGCCGTCAAAGGTAATCTCAGTTATTACTCCCCTTATGTCAGGCTTGAAGCTCCGAAGAGCGGTTCCCATTCCTGAGTAAAGGAAAACTCCTGTAATTATTGCTGCTGCAAATATCGCAACATAAACCGGTATCTTGTTCTTCATAAATGTTGGAGTTCGGAGACTCGTGACTTCAGTCATTAGAGGAGAACTCCATTACACCCCTTTCGTTCGATTAATATTGTATTCTGTCTTTTCAACAGTTTAATTTCCTTGAAGTTTGCACTCCTATGTATTATTGAGCCATCCAGTTTACGCAAATCGAAATAGCCAGATGTCCTTCTTCCGAAAATGAAGCAGTCCTCGTCCTTGTATCGCACATGGTCAAACAGGCGGAATCCCTTGACTTCGTAGGCAGACTGATTCAACTTTTTCTTTCCGCCCTTTAGGAAGTTCGACTTGTGTATCTGGCGGTTGTGCTTTCTCTTGAATGCCTGATTGTAGATCTCATCATTTCTTATGGCATTAAGGTTTCCACTGATGCAGTAGGCATCAGCACTATGGGTCTTTTCAATGTTATTCCTTATTCGGTTGTTCTTCGTGATGTATCCATAGGTCATGGAAACCTCTGGATACAGTTCCTGAAGACTGCTGTATACATACCATCTCATGATGCCCATGAAGCTTGCATGACGGTACGACTTGTTTGGAGTAAGCTTCAACTGTATCCCGCCTGCATGATGGCTCTTATGGCATGTCTCGCATAAGGTGACCAGATTACCGGGTGAGTCTCCCCCGGTCTTCCGGCTTTCCTTATGGTGAACATTCAATATTATGTCCTTTGACTTGCCATGGCAATGTTGACATTCGTGGTTATCCCTCCAGAGAACGTATTCCCTGGTATTCCAAAAGCCTAGCTGTTCTCCCTGCTGGTATTCAGTACCGCTGATCTCAGGATTCCTGATCTTCTGGATATCGAAACTTGCTGTTTCAATCACTATCCTTGATATGGGAAGGATCCTGTGTACATTCTCGATTACCTTCAGGTGGCTGTCTATCTTACGCTTGACTGAGGGAGCAAGCCACCCTTCCTTTTTCGATGCGGTGCGGTTAAGAAACCTTGCCATTCTGTAGCGAAGGCGGTTTCTCCTTGCTCTTCGGTTCTGTCTTCTGGTGGACAGCAGCTCAGGGATGTCATCCCGGAGGGTTATCTCTGAGACAAATAGCTCTTTCTTCTTAGTAGTTGCGCTAAGTCCTACTACCTTGCTTCCTGCGTCTACTCCCAGAGTGATTACCTGAGTATATTCAGGCGAATCATACAGCAGCTGTATTGTGAATGGTGTCCTTCTTACCACTTTTGCCTTGCCATCCTTTAACAGATGTTTAACTTTTCCATGCCGATTTGTAGGCATAAGTGGATTTCCATTTTTACTTAAAACGTAGACCAATCCGGCACCCCTTTCTTGATGTAGTTAAGTACATAATTCCAGCAAAATAGCTGGTTGGCATCCTTCGCCAATGTTGTAATTGCTTTTTACACCTGCAACACCGTTCCCGTTAACCCAAGAGAACTTTTAATCACAGGCAACAGAGCCACGGATTAGGATGGACGTCCGTGGGTGTTATGACAAAAACAACGTAGTGCCCGAAGCACTCAGGCTAATCAACCAGGCATTAAGGATTGCTCCTCATGCCTTCGACTTCAGTCGAGGGTTAGTTGACGAAAATCGAGTAGAATAAAATCTTTGTCCTGTTTATCCTGGTTAACCTGTTCTCCAATACAAACACTTCCTTCCGCAATCTGATTATTGCAGAAAGAAAATGGCTTTGGATTACAAAAGGGTGAATTTTTGGATAGTTCATCTAGAAAGAAAGAAGTCCCGCGATAGCGGGACTTCAGAAAAGCTATTTGACTTTCAGAACGAGTGGTTCCTTGTTTGCGAAGGAAGCCTTGATCGCTTCTATGATATTTCCATGTGCATCGTTAAGGCTCATGGTTGCGCTTGCTGTGACTTCTGCAAGGTCAGCCTTTTCAGCTGCTGTAAGTGCGTCATACTTAGCCTTGTCGGCTGCATCTTCGCTGCCGGCCTTTAGAGGTCTTCCGTTTCTGTCAGAGGTGTATTTCTTGAACCAGGTCTCGATTTCAGCAACTGTCTTCCCTGTAAAGAGCTTTTCGAATGCATCCATCTGTTCATGCCATGTGCTTATGCCTACCTTGTAGTCTGCTCCTCTTTCTCTCTTGGACTTCCAGAGCTTAACTTCTGCCTTGAAGTTGTCCTCTGTGTCAGGAGTCTTTCCGTCTACCTTCTCGTCATGGTTCTCGTCGAAATTGTATCCGCCCTGTCCAGGCCATCCGCTGAAATGAGGCATTCCAGCTCCGTCATAGTTTGGAGATGCTACTTCGATCTGGTCGATGTGGATATATGCTATCTTTCCATCCTTGTCGAACAGTGTATTGACTACGACTTCATTGAAGCTGTATACCTGAGTGTCAGTATCATCCTTGCCAGGACCTATCCTTGGCATGAAGCTTACTCCGAATCCTGATGATGCAGCTTCGGTTATCTTGAGCTGCTGCTTGTTGGCATATGCGTTCTTTATAGCTTCAATTATGTTTCCGTGTGCGTCTGTAAGGCTTATTGTAGCTGTTGCAGTGATTTCTGCAAGGTCAGCCTTTTCAGCTGCTGTAAGTGCGTCATACTTAGCCTTGTCGGCAGCATCTTCGCTTCCAGCCTTAAGAGGCCTTCCGTTTCTGTCTGATGTGAACTTCTTGTTCCAAGCTTCTATCTCAGCTATGGTCATTCCTACGAACATCTTCTGGAATGAATTCATCTGGTCCTGCCATGTGCTGATTCCTACCTTATATTCTGCTCCTCTTTGTCTCTTTGTCTTCCAGAGTGCAACCTCAGCCTTGAAGTTGTCATCTGTATCAGTTGTCTTTCCGTCGACTTTTTCATCATGGTTCTCGTCGAAGTTGTAGCCGCCCTGTCCAGGCCATCCGCTAAGGTGTGGCATTCCGGCTCCGTCATAGTTAGGAGATGCAACCTCAAGCTGGTCTATATATGAGTAGAGTATCTTTCCATCCTTGTCGAAAAGTACATCTGCATAAACATTGTTCAAGCTCCAAAC
Organism: Youngiibacter multivorans; assembly: GCF_017873395.1. Lineage (GTDB taxonomy): Bacteria > Bacillota > Clostridia > Clostridiales > Clostridiaceae > Youngiibacter > Youngiibacter multivorans. Next base: position 298,776 of record NZ_JAGGKC010000001.1, read on the forward strand.
CTGGGTGTCAGTGTCATCCTTGCCCGGGCCTGTCCTTGCAACGTTCGAGAATCCAAGTCCGTGGAATATGGTGTCCGCAGTGACCTCGCCAGGCTTTGTGTTGTCGACTATAGGCCATGGATTTGCTTTAGGGTCGAGTGCGTTCTTTACTGCGTATATCAGGCCGCGGCTTGAAACTGTCGCTCCGGCAACCACATCCACATCCGCTGAATTCTTCTCAACGAATTTTGCCGGCAACTGAGTGATTGCATTACTTCCGATGCCCTGTGTCTCCTTGTCGCCCTTGGCTTCCACCTTGGTGATCTTGGTGCCTTCCATGGTGACTGTAACGGTAACGTCCCCTCCGTAACCCTTGCCTGTTCCGGTAAGAGTCTTGGTCTCTGCTTTGGTTCCGCATGCAGATAGGCTTGCTATCATCGCGGCTGTTAGCATGATGGCTGTCAGTTTTTTCATGATTTCCCTCCCATATATTTTTTTGATGGTTAGGTGGCAGGAAATATGTCACCAGATTTGAGAATATATTGACGATTGTTAACCAATATGTAAAATAATGGTTAATCTATTAACAATTATAGCACTCCATTTAAACCTTTACAACGGCGCTAGCTGTGGATTCAGCCTTGAATATTCAGTATATATTAATTTTTTGATACTTTTATGTCAGGGGAGATTAAAGAAAATATTCTTGAATGAAGCGGTTTTCAAGGGTAATCAGGATTGAAACAGGAATTGACTGGATTGCAATAATGCATTAATATATAAAATAATGAATAAATATTTATAATTTATTCAGTTGTAAATTATTGCAGATTGTAGAATTTAGACCAAAGAGAAAATATGCTTTGATCGATTTCTGAACGCAGTCAGCATAAAGGTGATAGAAAAGAGAGCAAAAAATAACCGCTCCGAAAAACATGCGGAGCGGAAACCTTAATGGTGGAGCTAAGGGGGCTCGAACCCCTGGCCTCTTGGATGCCATCCAAGCGCTCTCCCAGCTGAGCTATAACCCCATCCCCCATATTATATTACAACGATCTGACCTTTGGAAGTGAAAAAGCCGAAGCAATGGTATCGAGGTATAATGTATATGTGCAATTAAATATTGACATGGCAGTGCCCGGGGTATAGAATTCATAGGAAGAACTTTAATTCAGTCCCGAGAGGCTGAGAAGAGATTGCGAAATGAATAGTGCAATGGTTATGATACACCGAAACCTCGGAGTATACTGTCCATGCAACCGGAAAGATTCGTAAATCCTTTTTTGCCGCGGTGAAAAAGGATTTTTTGTTATATTGCAGACGTTTTTATATTGAAATCGGGAATTTATTCCTGGGAAGGACAATGTATGGCGAAGATACTTATAAAGAATGCGAGGACAGCTAAAGGTGATGAACTTGTAAAAACTGACATCCTGATCGAGGATGGCCTGATAGCTGAGGTTGGTTTGGAAATTTCTGCAGATGGAAGCTGCGAGGTCATTGAGGCTAATGGGAAGCTCCTTGCACCTGGCTTTATAGACGTACATGTTCATCTCAGGGAGCCTGGCTTCGAGTACAAGGAAACAATAAGGACCGGTACGAGAGCAGCTGCCATGGGTGGCTACACAACCATATTCGCCATGCCGAACACCAAGCCATGTCCTGACAACGAAGAGGTGCTCGGTATGCTGATTGACAAGTGCAGGACAGACGCGCTTATCAAGGTAGGATTTTACAGCAGCATAACCATGGGTGAAAATGGATCTGAGCTGGTTGACTTCAGGGCTATGATGGATGCCGGAGCCGTCGGATTTACCGATGACGGCAAGGGGATACAGGAAGCTGGTCTCATGTATGAGGCGATGGCTGCAGCAAAGGAAGCTGGAGGAATAATAGCAGCACACTGCGAGGATGAGTCCATGCTGTTTGGCGGATACGTACATGACGGCGAGTATGCAAGGAAAAACGGTCATAAAGGAATAATGTCACTAGTCGAGGACCTGCAGATAATGAGGGATGCTGCTTTGTCTGAAAAGACCGGAGCCAGGTATCATATATGCCACATGAGCACTAAGGAAGGCGTCGAGATCCTCAGAAGGTCGAAGGCAAAGGGTGCCAATGTTTCAGGGGAAGCTTCTCCTCACCACCTGCTGCTTACAGATATGGACATTAAGGAGCATGGGAACTGGAAGATGAATCCTCCTCTTCGAAGTGCAGAGGACATGTCTGCCCTTATAGAAGGAATCAATGACGGAACAATCGAATGCATAGCCACAGACCATGCACCCCATGGTGCTGAAGAGAAGGAGAGAGGGCTTGAGAAATCGGCCTTCGGGATAGTCGGTCTTGAAACAGCGTTCCCTCTGCTTTACACGTACCTTGTACTTAAGGGGAAGCTGAAGCTTGAGAAGCTGCTCTACCTTATGACTGAAGGACCTGCAAAGCTCTTCGGATTGAAACAGGGAGTGCTTTCTAAAGGAGCTCCCGCTGACCTGGTGCTCATAGACCTTGAGGAAGAATGGACCATAGACACGGAGCGATTCGAATCCAAAGGGAAAAATACACCTTTTGGCGGCTGGGATGTGAAAGCCCGGATAGATACAGTAGTGTGTGACGGAAAAATTGTCAACATAGGAGGAAACTTGAATGGATAAAATGCTCATCCTGGAAGACGGAACATGTTTCAAGGGCAAGGCTTTCGGAAGCCTTAAGGATGCTTACGGCGAGGTTGTCTTTACGACAGCAATGACTGGTTATCAGGAGCTACTGACTGACCAGAGCTTTCTCGGACAGATGGTGGTGATGACTTACCCGATGATAGGCAACTACGGGATAAACAGGGATGACTATGAGGCAGTAAGACCGATACTACATGCATTCATAGTAAGGGACCTGTGTGAAGAACCGTCGAATTTCAGGATGAACAGGACACTTGATGATTACCTTCAGAAGATGGATGTTCCAGGTCTTTATGGAATCGATACGAGGAAGCTGACCAAGCATATAAGGGAAAAGGGTGCGGTCAAGGGCTGCATTGTGAGCAGCGAGCTGTCCCACGAGGAGGCAATGGAGCGTCTTACAGCATACGAGCCTTTCCATGACCACATTGCGAGGTGTTCGATCAAGACACCGTTTGAGGTTCCCGGAAACGGAAAAAGGGTGGTACTCCTTGACCTGGGAATGAAGCAGAGCATCCTCAAGGAGCTGGGTGCCATGGGCTTCCATGTCAATGTGGTTCCTCACGACACGAAGGCAGAAGACATCATGGAATATAACCCGGATGGCATAATGCTGTCCAACGGTCCCGGGGACCCGAAGGATGCAATGGGCGTAGTTGAAGAGATCAGGAAGCTCCTGCCTCAGGTACCGGTTTTCGGAATCTGCATGGGTCATCAGCTCCTTTCGCTTGCCTGCGGTGCAGACACAAGAAAGATGAAGTTCGGGCACAGAGGCGGAAACAATCCTGTGAAGGACCTGGAAACCGGAAAAATCATGATAACAAGCCAGAACCATGGATATGTGGTGGATATGAAGACTATTGAAGGGACTGGACTTGTTGTAACTCACAAGTGCGTGAACGAGGGAAGCATAGAAGGTGTAAAGCATACAAAGTACAACGCTTTTTCAGTGCAGTTCCATCCTGAGAGCTCTCCGGGACCAACGGACGCAAAAAGAATATTCCTTAAGTTCAAGGAAGCCATGAATGCAGGAGGACAAAAGAATGCCTAAGAGATTAGACCTGAAGAAGATACTTGTCATAGGTTCAGGACCTATAATAATCGGCCAGGCTGCAGAATTCGACTATGCAGGAACCCAGGCATGCACAGCCCTCAGAGAGGAAGGCATAAGCGTAGTTCTTGTCAATTCAAATCCTGCGACTATAATGACCGACAGGGAAATGGCGGACAAGGTCTACATGGAGCCTTTGACCAAGGATTTCATCAAGAGAATATTAAGGAAGGAAAGGCCACAGGCAATACTTCCATCCCTGGGAGGACAGACAGGACTCAACATGGCTGTCGAGCTTCATGAGGATGGGATCCTGGATGAGCTTGGAATTGAGATACTGGGTACGGACCTTGAAGCTATAAAGAAGGCTGAGGACAGGGAACTGTTCAGGAACCTGATGAATAAGATAGGCGAGCCTGTCCCTCCATCGTTTATCGCTGACAGCGTCCAGGGAGCAGTTAGCTTTGCTAAGGAAATCGGATTTCCGGTAATCGTGCGACCTGCCTATACCCTAGGCGGTACAGGCGGCGGAATATGCAGGGATGAGTCTGAGCTCAAGGTTACAGTTGAAAACGGGCTTTCACTCTCTCCTGTAAACCAGTGCCTCATAGAGATGTCCATAGCAGGCTGGAAGGAAATCGAGTTTGAGGTCATGAGGGATGCCAACGATACTGCCATAGCAGTATGCTCCATGGAAAACTTCGACCCGGTGGGAATCCATACAGGAGACTCAATAGTTGTCGCACCATGTCAGACCCTTACCGACAAGGAGCTCCAGATGCTGAGGGATGCTTCCCTGAAGATAATAAGGTCCCTGAAGATAAAGGGTGGCTGCAACGTTCAGCTGGCTCTTCATCCTGATTCATTCGACTACTACATCATAGAGGTCAATCCGAGGGTTTCCAGGTCATCAGCCCTGGCATCGAAGGCTACAGGATACCCTATTGCTAAAATTGCAGCAAAGATCGCACTAGGACTCAATCTTGATGAGATGCTGAATCCCGTGACCGGAGTATCCTATGCCTGCTTCGAGCCAGCACTTGACTACATAGCCCTGAAGCTTCCAAGGTTCGCCTTTGACAAGTTCAGGTTCGCCAACAGGAAGCTGGGTACCCAGATGAAGGCGACGGGAGAGGTCATGTCCCTGGGAAGGACCTTCGAGGAGGCGCTCCTGAAGGCTGTAAGGTCACTTGAAATAAAGACGGAATATCTTGACCTTAAGAAGTACAGGAAGGCAGACGATGAAAAGCTTGTGAAGCTGCTTGGCCGTGCAGAGGACGAAAGGCTGTTTGTAGTATATGAGCTGCTAAGAAGAGGCAAGTCCGTAGACCTGATTCATGATGCTACGCTAATTGATGAGTTCTTCCTTAATAAGATAAGGAAGATCGTGGCCATGGAGAATACTATAAGGGAAGGAAGCCTGTCCGATGTTCTCTACGAGGCAAAGAGGATGGGATTCTCAGACAAGACCATAGCTGAATTCAAAGGCATAGAGCTTGATGACGTTGTCGATGCAAGGAAACAAATGGGGATAATACCTGTATTCAAGATGGTAGACACCTGCGCAGGAGAGTTCAGCTCAGAAACCCCTTATTACTACTCCACATATGAGGAAGAGAACGAGTCTGTGAAGAGCGGCAAGGAAAGCATCATTGTCCTAGGCTCAGGACCCATAAGGATAGGACAGGGTGTTGAGTTTGACTATGCGACAGTACATTGCGTATGGTCCATAAAGGACTTCGGCTATGAAGCCATAATCATAAACAACAATCCGGAGACCGTATCAACTGATTTCTCAATATCCGACAAGCTCTACTTCGAGCCGCTGACGGTAGAGGATGTCATGAACATCGTCGACCTTGAGCAGCCAAAGGGAGTGATAGTCCAGTTCGGAGGACAGACAGCCATAAATCTCGCGGAAGGTCTCCAGAAGAGGGGAGTCAAGATACTCGGCACATCGCTCGCGAGCATCGACCTTGCCGAAGACAGGGACATGTTCGAGAAGAAGCTCAAGGAGCTGGGAATCCCGATGCCTAAGGGCGATATGGCGGTAAGTGTGGAAAAAGCTCTGGCAGTGGCGGCTGAAATAGGATATCCTGTACTTGCAAGGCCATCGTATGTGCTTGGCGGCAGGAACATGGAGATAATCTACACGAAAGAGCATCTCACGGACTACATGGAGCGAAACATTTCTGAAAATGGAACCGACCCAATACTTATAGACAGGTATCTTGTGGGCAAGGAAGTTGAGGTTGACGCCATCTGTGACGGCAGGAACGTCATGATACCTGGAATAATGGAGCATATAGAAAGGGCAGGAGTACATTCCGGAGATTCCATGGCAGTATATCCTCCATTCAAGATATCCGAGGAATGCAAGAGGACGATAACGGACTACACTGAGAGGATAGGAACAGGCCTTGGAATAATAGGTCTATACAACATACAGTTCGTTGTGGAGAAGAGCGGTGAGGTGTTCGTGCTCGAGGTGAATCCGAGGAGCTCGAGGACAGTGCCTTTCCTATCCAAGATCACAGGGATAAACATGGGTGATGTGGCGACAAAGGCCATACTGGGCAAAGACCTGATAGAGCAGGGCATGCCTCTCGGACTTCTGAAGGAGAAGGAGGGATATGCGGTAAAGATGCCGGTGTTCTCATTCTCCAAGCTCAGAAAGGTTGATATAGCGCTGGGGCCTGAGATGAAATCCACAGGCGAAGCCATAGGAATTGACAGGACTCTTGAAAAGGCCCTTTACAAGGCTCTGGTGGCGGCTGGCTTCAAGATGCCGGAATACGGCAAGGTGCTGTTCACCATAGGAGACAGGGACAAGGAAGAGGCTCTGAAGGTCGCAAAGGGCTTCAGAGATATCGGATATTCCCTGGTAGCTACGGAAGGGACCAAGAAGTTCCTTGAGGCGAACGGAGTCCATGCAAAGTATGTTTCAAAGATAGGAGATCCCGGAAAGACAGTCATAGATGTCATCAGGAGAAGGGAAGTCCAGTTTGTGGTCAACACCTTCACCGAAGGCGGCAAGGACAAGATGACGGACGGCTTCAAGATGAGAAGGGAATCTGTCGAGAACAACATACCATGCCTGACATCGCTTGATACGGCGGAAGCAGTGCTGAAGGTACTTGAATCAAGGAGCTTCAGCCTCGACAACATATAGATTCTGGAGGTGCGGATTGAAGAGGATAATGCTTTGCAGGGTGATTGAAAACAGGACGATAGCTGAAGACACGCTTCTTATGGTGCTAAAGGCGGACTCTGCGGCACTCGCAGACTTTGACCCCGGTGTTTTCGTCAATGTCAGGATAATGGACAGTGATTCTCCTCTTCTCAGAAGGCCGATATCCGTCCACGAGACTGACATTGAAAATGGCATCCTAAAGCTGATATATAAGGTAGTTGGAGAAGGGACCAGGAAGCTCAGTGAAAAGAAACAGGGAGATATCGTGGATATCTTCGGGCCTCTGGGCACAGGATTCCCAATTCAGTCAGACGCAAAAAGTGTCGTACTCATAGGAGGCGGGGTAGGTATACCCCCTCTTTATGAGCTGGGAAAAAGGCTTTCAGAAAAAGGCGTTACAGTAACAACAGTCCTCGGAGCCAGAAATGCCGAAGGGCTTTTCTGCCTTGAGGAATTCGGCACTCTTGGAAGAGTCGTAACGGCGACTGAGGACGGAAGCCATGGAACTAAGGGTTTCGTGACAGATGCCATAAGGGAAGAGAAACTTGAGTTCGATTGCCTCTATGCGTGCGGACCAAAGCCCATGCTTAAGGCCCTGGACCTTGAGTTCAGAGGGAAAAAGGAAGGCTACCTTTCTTTCGAGGAAAGGATGGCCTGCGGAATAGGAGCCTGCTACGGATGCATGACAAAGACAAAGGACGGGCTGAAGAGGGTCTGCAAGGACGGACCTGTATTCAGGCTGGGGGAGGCTGTGTATGAGTAGGGAAATGCTTAGGGTGGAACTCCCTGGTCTGTCACTTAAAAATCCGGTTATGCCCGCTTCAGGCTGCTTCGGATTCGGAAAGGAATTCGCTGAGCTCTATGACCTGAACATACTCGGCTCCATAATGGTTAAGGCAGTTACAAGGGACAGGCGGGAAGGAAACCAGATGCCAAGGCTTGCGGAGACTCCGGCAGGAATGCTGAATGCCATAGGTCTCCAGAATCCAGGGATTGACGGTGTGGAAGAAGAGATGAAGTGGCTTGAGAGCTACGACATCCCAATAATAAGCAATGTGGCCGGATATACCGAGGATGAATATGTTTATGTGGCGGAGAGGATCTCGAAGGTCAAAAACGTGGGAGCCCTTGAAATCAACATTTCCTGCCCTAATGTAAAGAAGGGCGGAATAACCTTCGGTACTGACCCTGATGTGGCGTACAGCCTTACCAAAAAGATCAAGGAAGTATCGAGCAAACCCATATACATGAAGCTTTCACCGAACGTGACTGATATCTCTGCCATGGCAAGGGCTGTGGAGAGCGGCGGAGCGGATGGCATTACCATGATAAACACTTTAGTGGGAATGAGGCTTGACCTGGCAACGGGAAGACCTGTACTAGCCAACGGCACCGGAGGCCTTTCGGGACCTGCTGTGAAGCCAGTTGCAGTAAGGATGGTATACGAGGTTTATAAGGCAGTGAAGATACCGATAATCGGCATGGGTGGAATAAGGAATGCGGAAGACGTGCTTGAATTCCTTTATGCAGGAGCCAGTGCAGTGGCGGTAGGAACTGAGAATTTCGTCAATCCCTTCGCTTGCAGGGATATCATAGAGGATTTGCCGGGAGTTCTGAAGAAATACGGATTCAATAGCGTTAAGGATGCTGTGGGCTACAGCCACAGGCTTGGAGGAAAATGATGAAGGATGTCATAGTTGCCCTGGATTTCAAGAACAGGAAGGAAACCATGGCCTTTCTTGAGGGTTTCAAGGAAGGCATATATGTCAAGATAGGGATGGAGCTCTTCTACAGCGAAGGCCCTGAAATCGTGAGGGAGATCAGGAAGATGGGACACAAGGTGTTCCTTGACCTCAAGCTCCACGATATCCCGAATACTGTCAAGAGCGCGATGAAGAGCATCCTTAGGCTTGATGCCGACATGGTGAACCTTCATGCATCAGGCGGAAGCGTCATGATGGAAGAGGCGATGAACGCATGCAGGGAAGAGGGGAAGAAGCCGCTGGTGATCGCGGTCACGCAGCTTACTTCAACCACCGAGGAACTGATGCAATCAGAGCTACTTATCGACAGGAGCCTTACTGAAACAGTGCTCTCTTATGCAGAAAATGCAAAGAAGGCAGGACTTTCAGGAGTTGTATGCTCAGCTCTTGAGGTTCCGGTCATCAAGGAACATCTTGGTGAAGGATTCATAACTGTAACTCCCGGCATAAGGCCGCTTGACTCTGTAGCCGGCGATCAGAAAAGGATCGTTACACCTGCAAGGGCAAGGGAGCTGGGCTCCGACTACATAGTTGTTGGAAGGCCGATAACCAGGGCTGAAGACCCTGAGAAGGCGTACAAGGAAATAAAGAAAGAATTTTTGGGGGTATAGCAATGAAGGAACTTGCAAAGGCACTTCTAAAGATAAAGGCGGTGAGCCTTTCTCCTGAAAAGCCGTTCACATGGGCATCAGGAATAAAGTCACCTATATACTGCGACAACAGGCTGATCCTTTCCTTCAAGGAGGAGAGGGAGCTTGCGCTTACCGAGATGAAGAGGGTGGTAAGCGAAAAGTACCCTGAAGCAGAATGCCTCATGGGCACTGCTACTGCAGGAATCCCCCATGCCGCAATAGTTGCCTGGGAGCTTGGAATCCCCATGGGATTCGTAAGAGGAAAAGCGAAGGACCACGGCAAGGAGAACAGGATAGAAGGGAAGGTATTCCCCGGCATGAAGACTGTGGTAATCGAGGACCTGATATCGACCGCCGGATCTTCGGTTGATGCAGTGAATGCCCTCAGGGAAGCAGGCTGCGACGTACTTGGAATAGTCTCCATATTCACCTACAACCTGAAAAAGGGTGAAGAGACTCTAAAGAAGAATGATGTGGAAAACACATCGCTTACTGACTATGACGAGCTCATAGAAGCGGCAATAGAGGAAAACTACATTGAGAGCGCTTCTTTGGCCAAGCTGATGGAGTGGAAAAAGGATCCTTCCAACGAGGATTGGATGACGAAATGACCAAAGGGGCGAAAAGCCCCTTTTCTATTGGGCTGTGGGAAATTCCTGTTGCGAAACCATAATGCCTTTGGTAGAATAAGTCATGAAAAGCTTTGATGAGAAGAGTAGCGCAAGTAACTTGCTTAAGAGAGCCCTGGTTTGGTGTGACAGGGTGCGAGGAATGCAGTGAAAATGACCTCTGAGCCTGTGCCCGGTAAAAAGGACACACGGTTGCAACCGTTATATTGCATTGGTGGCTTAGTCACCTTTTGAGGCGTGATCCGTGAGGCTTGCGCGAACTGGAGTGGTAACACGTTTAAAAGACGTCTCTATGGCATCGCCATAGGGCTTTTTCATTTTTAAGGGAGGATTTTTTACAATGAAGACCTATTATATCACTACCCCTATCTATTACCCTTCTGCAAACCTGCACATAGGAAATACCTATACTACGGTTGCAGCAGATGCCCTTGCCAGATACAAGAGGAAAGCAGGCTTTGATGTCATGTTCCTTACGGGATCAGATGAGCACGGCCAGAAGATACAGAGGATCGCTGAGGAAAAGGGCGTAAAGCCCATAGAGTACGTAGACGGAATAGTCGAAGGCATCAAGGACCTGTGGAAGCTCATGAACATAAGCTACGACAAGTTCATTAGGACAACTGACGATTACCATATCAAGGCTGTCCAGGACATATTCACGAAGCTGTATGACAAGGGCGACATCTACAAGAGCGTTTATGAGGGCTGGTACTGTACTCCTGATGAAGCATTCTGGACTGATACACAGATTGTAGACGGAAAGTGCCCTGATTGCGGAAGACCGGTTGAAAAGGCGAAGGAAGAGGCATACTTCTTCAAGATGAGCAAGTACGCTGACAGGCTGATCAGGCATATAGAAGATAACCCTGAGTTCATCCAGCCTGAATCAAGAAAGAACGAGATGCTGAACAACTTCCTAAAGCCAGGCCTTCAGGATCTTTGCGTTTCAAGGACCAGCTTCGACTGGGGAATACCGGTGTCCTTTGACAAGGAGCACGTTGTCTATGTATGGATCGATGCTCTGTCAAACTACATTACAGCTCTGGGATACGGCTCTGAAAATGAAGAAAACTACAAAAAATACTGGCCTGCGGACGTCCATCTTATTGGAAAGGATATCCTGAGGTTCCATACGATTTACTGGCCGATCATGCTCATGGCTCTTGATGTTGAGCTTCCGAAGCAGGTATTCGGGCACGGCTGGCTGCTTGTTGACGGCGGCAAGATGTCAAAGTCAAAGGGCAATGTGGTAGATCCAGTCGTTCTTGTAGAGCACTTCGGAGTGGATCCTGTGAGATACTTCCTTTTGAGGGAAATACCATTTGGAAATGACGGGCTCTTCAACAATGAGACGTTCATAAAGAAGACCAACGCCGACCTTGCGAACGACCTCGGCAACCTCCTTTCGAGGACTGTGGCCATGGTTTCGAAATATTTTGGAGGAACGATACCTTCAGGGTCGTTCACTGGCGATTTCGACGACGAGCTGAAGACGCTGGCACTTTCCACACCAGGGCTTGTTGAGGAATCGATAGGAAACCTCAGGATACCTGAAGCGCTTGGTCACATTTGGACACTCATCGGAAGGGCCAACAAGTATATCGATGAGACAACTCCATGGATACTGGCAAGAGATGAGGAGAAGAAGGACAGGCTTGGAACCATACTGTATAACCTTCTTGAAGCGCTGAGGTTCTCGGCTGCCCTTGTGGAGCCTTTCCTGCCTGATACTGCCGAGAGGATAAGGGAGCAGATCAATGCTGATGACTTAACCTTCGAAAGCCTGTCTGCCTTCAACGGAACGAAGGAAGGAAGCAGCGTAAGGCCCGGGAATGTGATATTCCCGAGAATCGACATGGAGATGAAGCTTGAAGAACTGGCAAAGCTCACTGCTAAGCCTGAAGAGAAGAAGCCTGAATTCAGGCCGCTCAAGGAAGAAATAACAATTGAAGATTTTGCGAAGCTTGACCTTAGGGTAGGCAGGATAATTTCAGCAGAGCCTGTTAAGGGAGCAAAGAAGCTTCTGAGGCTAAAGGTAGATATTGGCGGAATGGAGAAGCAGGTCATTTCAGGGATCGCAGAGCACAAGAAGCCGGAAGATCTTGTAGGCACCAACATAATACTTGTTGCTAACTTGAAACCTGCAAAGCTCAGGGGCGAACTGTCCGAAGGAATGATCCTTGCAGCGTCAACAGCTGATGGTAAGAACCTGTACATTGTGACATCAGAAGGCGAGCCTGGCACTGAAGTAAGATAAACTGCTCTGTACACCTGGGTGTCTGCCAGTTCTTTACTAGCTCTGGCTTTTGAACCCTGTTTTTAAGCATAATATTTTAAGCATAATAAAGGAAGGAAATCGGTACGAATACCTGATTTCCTTCCTTTTATCTGTTCAACACATAATTACCGATAATACTGCATTTATCCATGATGGTTACCCGCCTTGCTTATGGGTACTCATTTCAATCTTAATTCTCCAAGAATAGACTTAAAAGGTGACATAATCACAGCACACATAGAGGGTGACATAATCACAGACCAGGTCAATTGAAAAAGTAACTTCCACTTTGTCAAACAAAATTCCACTCATGTAAGAATCTGGAATTTCTTTGATGTACATGGTTTTTTAGGCAGTTCACTTAATGATTTTTGGTTTCTGATGGAGTACAATGATGCTGACGGAAGCAATTATCCAGCCCTTTTTTGGGCATAGTAAACCAAGGGTGAGATTTTGCTGACTTTTTGAAAGAGTAAATTCCACCCCTCCTGGGACACTATGATTTAGTCAATCCGGATGGTGCCTCAAGTCAATTAGTTATTTTTTGAGAAGAGATGGGTGCAGGGTTACCTTATCGTGTGGGATAAGGACTGCACCCATCTTTTTTAGGATTTCCTCACCGTATAGAGCAGCAAAAATCGCATAAGGAGTCTTGTCACCCAGGTTCGGCCGGCTATACGAGTTGATGTGGTTCATCATCAGGCTTATGTCTTCCTGGGTCAAGTTGTCCATGGGAGTGCCCTTTGGGATGATGCGCCTGATAAGTGTATGGTTGTTTTCTGCCGCTCCCTTCTGGTAGGAGGCCTGTGGATCGCAGTAGAAGACCATGGTCCTCTGATTGCCCTGCTGGTCCTTCTCAATAGCTGTAGGATTAGAGAACTCGCTGCCGTTGTCACCAAGTAGCACCTGGAACAATCTGCAGAAATCTTCAGGCTGCAGCTCTCCATACAACCCGTCGAAGATTTCAGTGACAGACCTGGATGTATTGGCATCCCTGATGAATGCGAGCATCAGCTGTGGTACCACAAAGTGGAGTGTCAGAAGCACCTTGCCTCCCTTTTTTCCTTCTACCGAGTCCATTTCCACGATTGTCAAACCAAGATGCTCAGACATGAACTTGAGGAAGTCCTGGTATCTCCTGTTGATACGGCACTTCTTATCAACCTTGAAGGAATCTCTCTTCTTTTTGCGCTTCCCCATGCGCATTACACGAGGCATATCAAGGTTCCTTGCCTTGAAGATACCACGAGCAACGTAGCGGTAGAGAGTACGCTCATCCTGCATGATCTCGTCGGAATGGTTGACGCAGATGTGGTGCAGTGACTGTCCTTTAAGGATCAATGGACTGATTAGGGCATCAAG
>NZ_JAGGKC010000002.1 GCF_017873395.1 Youngiibacter multivorans
TGTTTCTTGAAGCTGAAGCTATTATTTCCTCCACCTGCATAGCAGGTGGTTTATTTGTTTCAAATGTGCCATTTGAAACGCACTAAAGTGACCAAAAAAAAATGTATCAGATTTGATACCGTTTCAAATCTGATACATAAATCAAACTATTTAATTAACCCTGTTTCTTCAGCTTCTTGTACAGGTGCGTCCTGTGGATGCCAAGTACCTCGGCCGCCTTTGTGATACTTCCGTTGCAGTCCCTCAGCGCAGCCTCTACGTATTTCCTCTCAAAATCATCCATTGCTGACTTAAGCGGAACTGTCACAGGTAAACCAGATTGAGACCCCTCTAAGCATATCCTGTTTTCAGATGCCTTCTTGTTTTCGTCAAAGGATATGTCAATCTCATTGCCTGGCGTAATTATTACATACCTTTCTATTACGTTCCTCATCTCCCTGATGTTTCCAGGCCAGCTGTAATCGAGTAAGTTGTCAAGGGTGTTTTTTGACATCCTCTTATCCAGTCCGAACTTCCTGTTGAAGCGGTTAAGGAACATATAGGCTAAAGGGATGATGTCCTCTTTCCTGTCCCTGAGAGGGGCGATCAATAGAGGTATGACATTAAGCCGGTAGAAGAGGTCTTCCCTGAATTCACCCCTCGTTACCATCTCCTCCAGGTTCCTGTTTGTGGCTGCTACGATCCTCGCGTCCACCTTCCTGTATTTTGTGTCACCCAACCTTCTTATCTCCCCGGTCTCGATGACCCTCAGAAGCTTTGACTGCATAGAAAGCGGCAGTTCCCCTATCTCATCAAGGAATATGGTTCCTTTGTGGGCAAGCTCGAAAAGCCCGGCACTTCCATTAGGATTAGCTCCTGTAAATGCACCCTTGGTGTAGCCAAACAGCTCAGCCTCAACCAGGTCGCCGGGTATTGCGCCGCAGTTCACTGGCACGAAGACCTCGTCCTTCCTTGGGCTGTGGTCATGTATGTATCTGGAGACAACCTCCTTGCCGACACCCGACTCACCTGTTATCAGCACCACACTGTCGGCTTTTGCAATAAGGCTGCAAAGCTTCATCACCTTCTGCATAGATGCACTGTTTGTTACTACCTCTCCGCTGCTGCCAGCAAGCTTCGAGAGGTACTTGGATATGTCCTGATATTTGGATGCATTCAGCTTCTCTGTCTCAAGCTCACGGGCATAGAATTCTAGGGCAGCCTCATTCCTTGAATTGGTAATTACATACCTAAGCTCCCCTTTGTCATCAAAGATAGGCGTGCTTGTGGAAAACACTGCAGTTTCCTTCTCATTCTCGCTTCCAGCCACATGCACAATGCCCGAGCATTGCTTTCTGAGCTTCATGCATTCAAGTGCGGTGGATTTCGTATAGTAACCTCTATCAATAAGGTCATAAATAGTCTTTCCCGAGATGTCCACCCCGTCAAGCCGCAGCGCTTTTACCATGTTCTTGCTGAAAAGCACTATCCTCGCCTTGCTGTCTGTGATCAGTATATTGTCAAACGATTCTATGAGAAGCTCCTGCAGGTTCAGGTCCTTGTTGTCTTCATATTGGTAAAAATACTTCATATCATCACTCCGAAATGCATCTTAAATTAAGTCCTAAACGCGAAAACATTTACAAATAGGTTATCGCTAAATCAGATACTATTCAATGTATGATATTTATTTAACACGAAGTCAAGAGATAATATGATATATGCTCCACTGTCCATACTCAATTTCATTCCAATGTATCATCCCATGTGAGCTTCCAGCATTAGCATCTTATTTGACAACCTTGGTTCAGCCTTTCGGTAAGGACATGATAAAAAACAAATGTTTCTACTGCAAAATGCAACTGGAGCATTTGTTACAATTTATCTTATGGTCAGATTAAAAAGGCGTCTTATCACATAATAAAATGCAACAAAACGCCTGGGGTAGCACATAGTTTAGTGTTCTATGTTGTTATTGTAAATGCCTAATAACAAAAAGGAAGAGTTCTAGATTCAAGGTGTTCTATTTTTTAGGTTCCTTTTCAACATAGTAATCAGAAGGTTTACCATTGTCATGATCAACTTTCGTTATTGTTTCAATATAAGTTCCCCGATCATAAATCTCGATAGTTACAACTTCTCCCTTATCGTTCGTCTGACAGCCTGAGATTGATTTATCATCACCCATAATTATTTATCTCCTCGATAAACACTACCATCTTCATCTCTCCAAACACCATCGGAATCCTTTGTTAATGTTTTGCCCTCGGAAGTTTCCCATTTCTCAACTATAATTTTATTACCGTCTTTATCCTCTCGTTCATGGACATGTGATGTTCCAGACTTTCCAGAATAATCATGGTTTGTAAAACCACTACCGTGATATGAAGTGTGAGTTGAGTTTTTATCACTCATAAGTATTCCTCCCTACTTAATATAATTAATTATATTATAATTCATATAAATCGGAAGTACAGACAACTATTGAATAATTAATGTCAAAAATATATAAATAAATGTAAATTTGTAGTACATTAGTCGAAGTAATAGCTTGATAGTTATCCATCCATAAATTGTACCCATCTCAGGCTGGCTCCAAGTGTTGTATACTTTTTAGACTCTTTTAAAGAACTGAACTTGAAGCACAACAGGCAAACATCAGAGAATCGGTAAAACTAAAGCGAAGTAAATTTCCAAAAAAAGAACTTGGCTAATGTCAATAATAAAGTTCCGATACCTTATTATCATTAATTGGTTTCGGCATTTCCCTCATTTTTCTACTGAAATTCAGGTTTCAGTAAATCATATAGTGAAAATTCACCATTTCTAACAGCTGCCTTACTTTTATATTGCTTTATACAAAGTACCAGTTTGTTTATATCTTTAAAATATTCTTCTATAAATGAATAGCTTTTGACATCTTTATATCTCATGGAATTTCTGCAATACAAACTAGGTTTCAATCTGGATTTTTTAAATTCTTCATACTTATCTTCATTGAAAATTACGAGCATTTCTATTTCAGGTGCTGTTATGACATTCACGATTTCAATTTTCTCAGCATAAGCCTTACTCAATTTGAATTTTTCTCTTCTTGAATCCAGTATCCTGTATACTGTTATCTTTTGTTCGAAACCTTTTCTCAAATACCTGACTTCAAAACTTTTTCCGTCCCTGCATGGAATGACCTGTCGGTCTATCATCTGTTTTCTATTGAAAATCAGTTTATCATTATCAAGCAGCAAATTGATGATTGCTTTTTCAGCAGCTCCTTCGCATATACACGCAACATATCCATCTATGCTCATGATTACCTCAGGTTAGCTGCAGTTTCGATGATTGCAGTTTTTAGATCGATATACGCTTCATACATCGGAGTTGTTCCACGCAAATATCCGCTTTCATACGCTTCACTTTTCTTGATGTCGTTTCGTTTCAATATTTTAGAAAGATTTTCTACTGTTATCCCACCGTTATTTCGGGTTATGAATATGTCATCATTTCTTTCAAATTCATCCAGCAACTCCGCATAATGTGTGGAGAATATTATGGTTGCGCCATTTTTGTTGACTTCATGGTCCAAAAAGAATCTGATAAGTGTCGCGGCGATTTCTTTATTAAAATGGTTTTCAAGCTCATCTACAATCAAGTATCCGCCTCTTTCCAATACCATCATCGCATACATAAATACATTTATTCCTTTGATTGTTCCAGAGGACAGATACTTTGCCATTTCCGATGTGCGGTACATGATAATCTCTTCTTTACCTTTGAATTTCAGCCTGATTTCCACCTTTTCTTCTGACTTGTCGACTACAGGTTTAATGTATTCAATGCTTGGATCCAGAAATGTTATCAGTTCCTTTGGAAAGTCTCCTAAAATCCTAATTAAGTTGATATTTGTCATATTGATCAAATCTCTATAATAAATCTTGGTATTGCTTTTTTTATTTATGGCAATGACAATACTGACATCCTCAGGCAAGAACTCTTCATCACCTTTTCTGACTTGTATCGGATCCAGGCCATCAAATTCAAACAAACTTTTCCTTGTCTTGATGTCCTTTATCGCTTTCTTCCAAATTTTCTCATCTTCAATGATATATTTGCTCTCACCCTCAATGCTGTTCTCATCCTTTTTAATTATCGTCACCAACTTGTATACATTCTCTAGTTCAACGCTAAAATAAGTTTCGAGAGTTATCTTTTCGTTATTTGAAATACCATTTAAGATTTCGTTCTTTTCAATCTTGTTAATTGACTCATTGTTCAGCATCTGGATAATGAATGATATTAATTTTAAAGTCATGGTTTTTCCCGAAGCGTTCACGCCAATAAATGCCAGCACATTATTCTGATATATTTTCGGAGCAATCTTGAATAGCATTTCACTGGATTCATTCCTTACACGTTGCTGAGTTACAAATTCCAGTTCCAGCGAATCTGAAAATAAATTGAGTCCCGTGGCCTTGATTTTCAAAATCCTCATAATATTCTCCTTTAAACACATTTCTTGTTTTTATATGCTAAATGTACCACATAATTAAGGTTTAAATCAATATTTTACAATTTTAAAACATATTTTATGTTTTAAAATTGTAAATTTAATTCTTGTTTTCCATAGCGAAAGCAGTCTATATCCATAAAGAACAAGGGCAGGCCTAGCTGACCTGCCCTTGTTTATATGTCTTACCTGTTTTATGTATCCCTAATTACCTTAGTTCTGTCTCCGCTTTTCCTGAAGATAAACCATCAGCAGCCACACGAACCACCTGAACCAACAGGAATGATACGAACGCCATACCAACCGCGAATATCGAGTACCCCGAAGGTATGCTTGCAACCTCGAATATGTTCCTTAATACCTGTACATTGAATATGATGTAGAAGAGTGCAAAGCCCATGATTACTGAGCCAGCGAGAACATGGTTCCGAGTACCAGCTGACTTCAGGAATGAACCTGCAGTCCTTGAGCTTATGCCATGCAGAAGCCTGGAGAGTCCAAGAGTCAGGAATGCCATTGTAGCAGCGACATTTGAATTTCCTGTCTTTAGTCCTGTTACGTATGACGCCATTACAGCAAGAGCCATTATCGTACCGTCTATTGCAACGGACCTTATGAAGCCTGTATCAAGTATGTGAGCATCGATATCCCTTGGAAGCTTGGACATGAGTCCCTGCTGGGGCTTCTCCATACCTATGGCAATTGCAGGGAGTGAGTCAGTAACAAGGTTTATGAAAAGCAGGTGTACAGGCATGAAGGGTGCCGGAAGACCTGCAAGGCTTGCCATCAGCACCGCAAGTATTCCTGAAGTGTTTCCAGACAAAAGGAACCTTATGGCATTCCTGATGTTCTCGTAGATTCCCCTTCCGGAAGCCACAGCCTTGACTATGGTTCCGAAGTTGTCATCTGAAAGTACCATTGATGAGGCATCCTTGGCAACCTCAGTACCTGTTATTCCCATGGCTACTCCAATGTCCGCCTGTTTCAGTGCCGGAGCATCATTTACGCCGTCACCTGTCATTGCAACGACCTTTCCTTTGTCCTGCCACGCCTTGACTATCCTTATCTTATGCTCAGGGCTTACCCTGGCATATACCGATGTCTTCTCAACCATGTATTCAAGGCCCTCATCAGTCATATGGTCAAGGTCCCTGCCTTCAAGAACTACATCTCCTTCACGCAGTATCCCAAGCTTTGATGCTATAGCTGCTGCAGTTGACTTATGGTCACCAGTTATCATTACAGTTCTTATCCCTGCATCAGAAGCCGTCCTTATTGCCTCATGCACCTCAGGCCTTGGCGGATCCATAAGGGCTATGAGACCTAAGAATGTCATGTCAGATTCATCGCCTTCAGCAAGCGTATCCTTGTCCATTGCCTTCTCAGCGAAGGCAAGAACCCTCTTTCCCTGAAGGGACAGACTCTCAACCTTTTCCAGTAAGGATTGCCTGGTAGCTTCGTCAAAAAGTCTTATTCCGTTTGACTTCCTCATCCTTGTTGCACTTGCAAGGACCACCTCAGGCGCTCCCTTCATGAACATGATGTTCTTTCCCCTGTACTCGACAAGAGTACTCATGAGCTTCCTGTCAGAGTCAAAGGGCAGCTCGGAGAGCCTTGGATGATTTTCCCTGGCCAGCTCCTCATCCATTCCATAAAGCTCTCCAAGGTCAACGAGAGCTGTCTCAGTCGGGTCACCAAAGCTCTCATTTCCTCTTGTGACAGCATCGCTGCACAGGAGCCCTGCCGCTATCAGGTCTCTTGTAAGTTCATCGTCAACATCAAGCGACTTACCTTCAATGATCTCGCCATCAACAAGGGTATCCGTTACAGTCATCTTGTTCTGGGTAAGGGTTCCGGTCTTGTCTGTACATATAACAGAAACCCCACCAAGCACTTCCACTGAATGGAGGTCCCTTATGACAGCCTTCTCCTCAGCCATCCTGCCGGTGCCTATTGAAAGGACAACAGTGACTATGGTACTCAGCGCTTCAGGAATTGCAGCGACAGCGAGTGAAACTCCGAAAAGCAATGCTTCCATAAGAGGCTTTCCCCGAAGCACATCTGAGATGAGTATGAGTGTAGTAAGTATCATGATCCCTGATGCAAGCTTCTTTGAAAAGTCATCAAGGTCCTTCTGAAGCGGAGTCCTCTTGTCCCCTGTCCCGGAAAGGAGCCCTGCTATCTTACCAAGCTCAGTAGTCATTCCAGTAGCAGTTACAGCCATGGTACCTCTTCCCTTGACAACGAAGCTGCCTGAATGAACCATGTTGAGCCTGTCACCGATTGGTACCTCAACCTCATCAATTGATTCAGTGGTCTTAAGTACACCCTCTGCCTCACCGGTAAGCGAGCTCTCCATGACTATAAGTCCCATGGACTCTATAAGCCTTCCATCTGCAGAAACCATGTCTCCTGCTTCAAGGAGCAGTATGTCACCAGGCACAACCTCCCTGGAAGGGAGAACCTTCATCTTGCGATCCCTTATTGCCTTGACGCTTGGTGCGCTGAGCTTCCTGAGGCCATCCATGGACCTCTCCGCCTTGACATGCTGCATTGTTCCAAGAACAGCATTAAGCAGAAGCACCATTACAATGACAACAGCACTTTCACCTTTGCCAAAGGCTGCTGAAAGCACAGCTGATGCAATCAGTATGATGACAAGAAGGTCCTTGAACTGGCTGAAGAAAACCTTCAGCAGCCCGTCCTTCTCCTCTTCATTCAGGGCATTTATGCCATGCTTTAAACGCCTTTCAGAAGCCTCCTCTTCAGAAAGGCCATAGCCTAAAACGCCAAGGTCATCAAGCACCTCTTCACTTGTCTGGTTCCAATAATTCTTCATTTCTTTTACCCCCTAAAATTTTGCAGACAAAAAGACCCTAAAGCTGAAGAAACTAATCTTCAGCCATAGAGTCTCACAAAACCACAAAATCTCCGGCACCGGGGATATCCCGAAATGACGATGTCGGACCTGTTACCAGGAAGTTACTCCCTCTATGGAGTTTTTATCTTATTATGTTGCCAATATTATCAGATTCACAAAATGCTGTCAACAAATCCCGGGATTTTTAACCAAGCTTTAACAATTCGGCAAATCATGAAATTATCCATAGCAATCCTGAAAAATCGCACAGCACTTAATTATCCTATAGGAATCAGTATCACCTTAATTTCTTTAAATACTGTAACCTAAATTACCTATGGGTATTAACCGAGTCAATTAAAAGCAGGATTACAATAAAAGTAATCCCGCCTCATATAACCGTCCTGCCTGTTCGGTTTTAGTATTTGCAAGTCTACCGCTTAAGCTGATATCTATCAGCTAATCAGCCAGATTTGAATTCTTTTTCTTCCTCATCAGCGGAAGTATTATTGATACTACTCCGATAATGATGAATATAAGACTCAGAGGCCTAGTGAAGAATATTGAAGGATCTCCATTTGACATCATGAGTGACTGCCTGAGGCCAGTCTCTGCCATTGGCCCAAGTATGATTGCAAGCACTGTAGGAGATGCAGGGATCTTCAGAAGCTTGTAGAGCAAGCCAATCATACCGAATACGAACATTACGCCTACATCGAAAATATTATTGTTGATTGCAAATGCGCCAGTTACGCAAAGAACAAGAATATAGCTTATGAGTATCGGCTTTGGAAGGAAAAGGACCTTAGCAAAGTACCCAGCTCCAAACAGTCCGAATAAAAGCATAAGTAGCTGCGCAACAAGCAATCCTGCAAAGAATATCCACATTATTTTGGCATTGTTTCCTGTAAAGAGGTCCGGACCAGGTCTTAGCCCCTGGATCAGAAGTGCTCCAAGGAAAAGCGCTGAAACCGCGTTTCCAGGTATTCCCAAAGTAAGGAGAGGAACAAGTGATCCACCTACGCATGCATTGTTTGAGGTCTCACTTGCTATGATTCCATCAACTATACCGGTACCGAACTTTTCAGGATGCTTGGATCGCCTCTTTGCTTCATTGTATGAAACGAAGGCAGCGACACTGGCACCAGCGCCGGGCAATATGCCTACTGCAGTACCGATTATCGAGGATATGGTGAAGTTACCGATATTTCGCTTCATCTCTTCCTTGTTAGGGAGGAGTCTTCCCTTGATCTCATTCATGTCTTTCTTGGATGTAGTCGACTTACCCAAAAGGAATGCCTCACAGATCGAGAACAGGCCTATAAGAAGCGGAACAAGGGCTATCCCGGAAATCAGGTTGATATTCCTGAACGTAAACCTCATTACCCCTTCTACAGGATCCATTCCGATCGTTGCAATCAGGAGGCCGAAAACACCTGAAATCAGACCCTTGATCATATTGTCTTCAGACAAGCTTATTATTATGGTAAGCCCGAAGAATGCGAGAGCAAAATACTCAGGCGGTCCGAACCTTAGGGCTTGTTTCGCAAGAAACGGAGCGAAAAAAGCCAGAACTATAACGCTGAATATACCTCCAATGGCAGAAGAAAGTGTTGCAGTTCCTATGGCAAGCCTGGCTTCGCCCTTCTGCCCCATGGGATATCCGTCAAAGGTAGTAGCTGCAGCAGATGGAGTACCAGGTGCATTGATAAGAATAGCCGATATGGAACCGCCGTATATTGCACCGGTATAGATTCCACCAAGCATTATAAGTCCAGTTTCAGGCTCCATTGCAAAAGTAAATGGTACTAGTAGTGCGACTCCCAGATTCGCTGTGAGTCCAGGTATGGCCCCGACGATTATACCGCCGATGACTCCCAGAGCACAGACAAGCAGGTTATATGGTGATACCGAGGCCATCAAGGCCTGTAACAAATCCCCCATGTTTATCCTCCAAAGTAAATATTGTCTCCCGACTAAAGAAAGGCACTGAATATCCCTTCAGGAAGAGGTACATTTAGCACCTTGCTGAAAGAAAGGTAGATTACAACTGTAAACAGCGTGGAATTCAGAAGCAGCTTGACAATGTTCTTGTAACCCAGGAGATACTGGATTGCAATGATAAATAGAAGAGAAGACAACACAAAGCCCAAAATTTCCAGGCCAAGTATGAAAAGCACATACCCGATAATGAGGATCAGGAAATACTTGCTTTCCTTTTTCAATATCAACAGCGGATTTTTGGATGTATCTGATTTCAATTTTGAACTTGCATCGATAAAGAGCATTATAGACAGAATAACCAGCATTCCGGCAAGAACCATCGGGTATGCCTTTGCACCTTCACTAAGTTTTCTGCCCAGATATATGAATCCAAGTGAAATCGCCAAAAACACAATCGCTACGATCCTATTAACCTTAGCCATATCTAACCTCCATAGTAATTTGAGACGACCCAATCGACATCTCAATCGAGTCGCCCCAACATTAAATTTGATTATTTGCCCAGTACTGACTTGTAGGCCACTGAAGTTGCCATTATCTTGTCTGTGAATGCCTTTGAATCAAGGTAGTTGATTGAGAGCGATGCGTTAGTCATCTGTGTCTTGTACTCCGCCTCTTCCATTCCCTTCTTGCATGCTTCAGCAAGTATCGCGACTATCTCATCAGGTGTGTCTGCCGGTACTACCAGTCCTCTGAAGGTTCCAGAATATACTTCAAATCCAAGTTCCTTTATTGAAGGCACGTCAGGATAGTTAGGATTCCTTTCAGGTGTGAGAACTGCAAGAGGTACGAGCTTGCCTTCCTTGATGTGCTGGTCAAATGATGATGCTCCACCAATTACAGCTTCAATATGTCCGCCAAGTATGGCAGTAGTTGCAAGTCCTGAACCGTCGAAGGGAATGTTCTGAGCCTGTATTCCTGTAGCCTTTATCATTCCTGCGTTTCCAAGGTCATCGGTAGTTCCTTTACCCGAGCTTCCGAACCTTATAGTGTTAGGATTTGCTTTCGCAAAGGCTATGAATTCTGCAAAGGTCTTGTATTCCTTTCCGCTCTGTACTACAAGGAAGTCATTTTCCTCCGTAAGCTGTACAACGCCCTTGAAGTCATCAGCCTGGAAAGGAGTCTCATTAAGCAGAGGATTTATTACGATTGAAGTAGTAGCCATGGTAAGGAAGTACCCGTCAGGAGCAGCAGTTGCGCCCTTGTTCTGTCCAACAGCTCCGCCTCCACCTGCAAGGTTCTCGATTATTATCGACTGGCCAAGATGCTTTTCAGCATATGGAGCAAGTATCCTAGCTGTAAGGTCAGCTGAACCGCCGGCTGCAAACGGGACAAGTATGGTCACTGATTTCTTAGGAAAGTCAGTCTTTGTAGGAGCAGCAGTTGTGCTTGGAGTCGTAGCAGTCGGAGTAGAGCTTGCGCATCCGGCAAGCAGTGCAGTACCAAGTGCTGCTGACAGAATGAGTGATATAAGCTTTTTACCTTTTAACATGATGTTTCCCCCTCATCTTATAAAATACCCTTAACACGCATTGCATTCATTACATCCAAATAATTCTTAGGCTTTGATTCCTTGAAGTATTCCATAAGCTTCAGTCCATTCAATTCCTCCAGTGCTTTTCTTGTCGCTATTGTCATGGTCGGTGTCAGCCCGCATTCTTCAGCGAACTGGATGACACTCTCCATTTCATGTATCCTTCTCTCGGAGTGGATTGCATTTCCAGAAATGAGCCTGTTGGCAGTGACTATGAATTTCTCTCCATCAAGCGAGCCTGATATCGATTCGATTATCTTGTCCTGTATGTTGTTCACGTAAGCGCACATAAGCGTCTCAGTCATGAGTGTTGCAAGACCCTTCATGTATATGCTTCGGGTGAGCTTTATGGCAGAAGCATCTCCAGCCTTGTCGCTTACCTTCTCGATATCCATGCCATGGGGTTGCATCAGGCTTAGGAACCTGTCAGCACCTGTTCCGGAAACCAGTATCGGAACCTTGTGCTTATCTTTTGGAAGAGATCCAAGCATAGCCACATCAGCAAAGTCTATCCCTCTTTCAGCTGCAGCCTTTGCAATTTCCACCATATCGTCAGGCAAAGAGGTTGAAGCATCTGCGAAGAGTTGTCCCTTGCCAAAGTACTTCATTGCATCCATTGCCGTAGTCAGTGTGTATGCAGTAGGAACCATCGACATTATGACTTCTGATGAACCTATAAGGTCTTCGAGACTTTCAGAAATTTCCACTCCGGCCTTTTCAGCCCTAGCATCAAAATTTGCCTTATTTTTCGTATAAGCTACATCAAACGCCCTGATTTCAACATCCTTTCCTTCAGCCTTGAACCCGCAGCTCATCTCATATGCAGCTTCTCCAAATCCGATGAATCCGAGTCTAACCATCTTATTCACTCACCAGCTTCCTGCCAGCCTTAAGGTCTATATACTCACAGCCTTTTTCAGCAAGGCTCTTGTCAACCCATGACCTGTTAAGCTTTCCAGCCATTGACTCAACAATCTTGCTCTGGTCCTTTTTGTTGAATTCTATAGAGCTCTTGAGGACCTCCTCAAGATCTTCCCTTGGGACAACCACTACCCCGTCATCATCACCTATGACCAGATCACCGGGATTAAGGCTTACTCCCCCGCACGTTATGTTCACATTGATTTCCCCCGGCCCTTCCTTGTAGGGTCCGGCTGGAGTCGTACCGGTAGCATATATTGGTATTTCAAGATTCCTAATGGTGTCAATATCCCTGATCGGTCCGTCAAGGACTATTCCACCAAGCTTCCTGAACTCCGCATGCCTCACCATTATCTCACCCATAAGGGAGTGGCTTCTGTCACCACCGTTTGAGACAACTATGACATCCCCCTCCTGGGCCATATCCAATGCCTTGTGCAGCATCAGGTTGTCTCCAGGCCTGACCTTTACAGTTATTGCTGAACCAACCATCTTGAATCCATTCTTAGATAAACGTCTGATCTCTGAATGCATTCCGCTCATTCTTCCCATGCAGTCAGCCACGTTTGAACCCGGCAGTTCCCTGAAAGCTTCAATTGTCTCTGCATCAACCCTCTCCGGATTCATGAAAACCCTTAACCCAACAGCCATGCTATCACCCCTATACAAATATTGTAAACCTTTACTTTTACTTTAAAAAAATATGTTGCTTTGTACTAAATATTCTGTATAATGATTTTTGAAAAACATATTTCATAATTTTGTCGGTTGTCATTCATTAACTATGTTCATAGTACAAATAAATAATCAGAAAATCAAGTATTATCTGAAACATTATATTAGAATTTATATTTGACTGTAATTTTCATCATCACAACAAGCACAGCCAATTACTTCTAATTTCCTATTCCGCAAAATAAGCGCATATTTTTGACTTAATGATCTAGTTTTCAATCGTATGTTTGATAATTGTTTGTCTATCTTGCTGTTACGTAGATTGCTTTCGATGAATATCTATAAGTGTTCAATGAGATATTGCGCCTTGTTATTGTAATCATTTTAATAATACTATAATTTACTTGCATAATTTTTTTATATAGTTTGCTTGCAGTTCAATTAAAGCCGATAATATAGTTGAATTAATCATCTTTGACAACGTTTCCAAATACCATTAATATTTAAATAGCAGCTTTTGAAGCAATACGGGGTGAATACATGAAAGACAGGATAAAAGAAAAGATTAAAAATACAAACCTAACCAAGACAGAATTCAAGATAGCCAATTATTTCCTTGATAACGAAGAGCTTGTTTACTTCAAGGCAGCCAATGAGATAGCTAACGAGATAGGAGTAAGCGACTCATCTGTGATCAGGTTCATCAAGATGCTTGGCTATGCCGGATATACTGAATTTCAGCAGGAAGTCCAGAACGAATTGAAATCACTCATGCAGAACTATTCGGTAACACTGGGTCCTACAAGCAAACTCAAGAAAACAAAGCTTGAGCCCGAAGCAACAGACCTCAGCAGCAGAGTCTTCAACCTTACCTGTTCCAACCTTGAAGCTACTTTTGCCAACAACCCACCTGACAAGATAGCAAGGATCACAGACATACTGCTTAAGAGTGAGCAGAAGTTCATAGTTAGTGTCAGAGGTTCAGCAAGCGTGGCATATTTTCTCGGCGAGAAGCTTAAGCTTATACTCCCAAATGTCAGGCCTGTCCTACAAGGAGACTACTCTCTGATACACACTTTAGCTGACATAGGACCGAACGATTGCCTGTTCCTTGTAAGCTTTCCAAGATACTCAAGGATAGTGCTTTCAGCCATTTCAATGGCAGTCAAAGCCGGAGCAAGAATCGTAGTGCTTACAGACAGGCTGACCTCCCCCATCGCGAAGAAAGCGGACGAGATACTCCTCGCGAACTGTGAAACAATAGGCTTCAGCAATTCGTATGTCTCTGCACTATTCCTGGCAGACCTTATCATTGCTGACATCAGCCAGAAGCTTAAGCCGGAGAATCTTGACAGACTGAACCTGATCGAGGAGTACATCCGCATGAACAACATCAATTACCTTGAAGATGTATTCCCGTACAAAACTGATTGACAGATTCCTCCAAATCCAACAAAGCAATATTCAAACATTATAGCTATAGACTTGTTTATCTTTTTGAGACATGAAATTAAAGTTGATTTGCACTTAAAAAATGAGATCCGATGCAATACAGTCAATGCATTCGGATCTCATTTTTTTTGTCATTTAAATTGTCATATACTTATCAGGCTTCCAGTAAGTTCACCCTAATACTTAAATTTGAAAGAACCTCAAAACTTAACTGAATTCTGCCTATCCGTCATACTCCTCCGAATAGCCGCACTTTCCGCATCGGTATCTGCTCTTTTTCTTTCCCAGAGCACCAGCGGAAGCTCCCAAAGGTCCGAAGATTGAACTTCCTACAATCGCCTTACCCACACTGAATCCTTTGTATGATGAATCGGATTTCTTCCAGAGAGTTATTTCTCCGCATCTTGGACATCTAAGCGGCGCATATCCCATTGTCATGTCCTCCTTCTTAAGGTTTAATCCAAAAAGTATTTCAACATTCATTCAATACTGGAATTTTCAAGACATACCATATACACAAAGTATAAACCTATAAGCTTATGATTTCCATTAAAGGATTACCTTACTACAGGATACCCTTTGTTCATCCAGCCATAAGGATAATTGCCTTTGGTTCCCATGCCGGCATTCATAGAAACCGCGTCATATCCAAGAAGCCTTAATCCAGCAGTCACCTGTCCTGATGTCTGTCCAGTATAGCAGTATACTATTATCTTCTTGTCCTTAGGAAGGACACTGAATCCATCAGCAGTTTCATTTCCGAACGGTATGTTTACAGCTCCTTCAATATGCTCAGAACTGAAGTCAACAGCCCTTCTTATAGAAAGTATTAAGAAATCCTCATCCTTCCTCTCTGCAATCGACAGTACATCCTCTTCAGAAATCTTGTAGTTCTTGAACAGAGTATCAGACACTTCAGATAAACCCTCATAATATTTTGTTACTGCAGCCTGAACAATCGGATCTATTGTCCTATCTGACTCTGACAAACAGGTCGGCTCTGTCGTCACAAGCTCCTCATAACCTTCAACCCTGACAATCCCAAGGTCCCATCCCAAGTTTACGCTCCTTGCGTAAATCCCGGCTATGTTCATCGTCAGCACAGCCTGCCCTGCTGTCTGTCCAGTATAACAGTAAACGAACACAGGCTTTCCCTCAGGAATCATCTTAAGGCCTTCAGCTATCGCCGGTCCGAATGGCATGTTTATCGCCCTGATAATATGGCCTTTCTCATAGTCCTCCGCTCTTCTTATATCGATTATGGTCATCTCTTCAGACGCCTTTACTTTTTCAATAAAGTCCACTTGGTCAATCTTGTAGCGGTTGTCAGGCATCTGCCTGAAGTATTCAAGAATCAGCTTCTCCATAGGTACCCTCCAGTTACGTGTATTGAACTTATGATAGCATTTGAGGGATTCAAGGTCAAAGCTATAGGCAGTCTGAAATTCGATGATATGATATTATGGAATTATAAGAAATTCGGAGGTGAGTTATATGTCAGCAATCAGACCAATTTCAGATTTGAGATACAGATCTCGTAGCATATCAGAAGAGTGTCATAATAGTACTGAGCCGGTCTTCATACAAAAAAATGGTAAGATTGACCTGGTAGTCATGAGCTCATCTCTTTTTGACAAACAACTTGCTCTTCTTGAACTTTACAAGAAGTTACTTGAAGCCGAATCACAACGAAATTCAACGAATGAAAGAAAATCCCACGAATCGCTAGTTACGGAGCTTAGGGATCGAATAAACAAAAATAATGCACCTTGAATTTTTAATTAAACTACCTGCATAGCTTCATAATAAGATAAAATATTGCATTTTCGTTACCAATAACATATAATATTGGTAACGAAACCTTTTGTAAGGAGGTGCTATTATGATTAGAGTTGAACATCTAGCCCTAATTCGCAAGAGAATATTAGAATCTGAAAAAGGAACAATATTTGTCACATCAGATTTTAAAGATATTTCAGAACGAAATGCAATAAAGATGTCACTATCGAGGCTAAGTAACGAAGGATTGATCAGAAGAATTGCACGGGGACTTTATGAATATCCAGAGTACAGTGAATTCCTCCAGCAGTTTGTCTCACCTTCTCCAAATAAATTTGCTTACGCAATTGCCCGAAACTTTGGATGGACAATCATACCATATGGTGATACAGCCCTAAACATTTTAGGCTTATCAACTCAGGTTCCGAATATCTGGTCGTTCGTAAGTGATGGCCCTTATAAAAAGTATGAATTAAACAATATAATCATTGAATTCAAGCACACTACTAATAAAGAAATTACAGGATTATCATATATTACTGCACTGATTATCCAGGCACTAAAAGCTCTCGGTAAGGAAAATATCAGTAAATCTACTATTTATAGACTACATGACAGACTTACTTCTGACGAAAAAAGATTAATTTTATCCGAAGCCAAATATGCGACATCCTGGATTTACGAAGCAATGAAACAAATAATGTCCCAAGGAGATGTATATGCTTAAAGTAGCAAACCTCTCAACTAAAGACAGAGAAGCTCTTTTTAGAAACACGGCTCAACAAATGGGATTAAGCGAAGCAATTGTTGAAAAAGACTTTTGGGTTTGCTGGACTTTGAATTATCTATTTCATATCTCAAAATGGAAGAATCATCTTTACATCGCGACTACAATCATATGAAAAATATGATATTTGGCAAAAAGCCAACATTATCCGAGATATTAGTTTCAATAATGGATCTTGAGACCAAAATAAACAATCTATAAAAAGTTTGCTCTCAATTTTTTTGAGAGCAAGCTTCACTATTATATTTACTTTTCAGTTGTCTTTCTATCCTATCCTCTTGCTCTGACGAACTCGATGGCTTCCTTACCCGTCATATGCTCAATATCTATTGCGATGATATACGCATTCTCACATTTTGCGATTTCCATTTCCTTTGCCTCTGTGCTCTGGTCACCAGAGTACTTTTCAACCAGTGCGTGAAAGGCATCCAGCCTTTCGTGACCATCAGCTATCCTTGCCTTTCCAAATGCTATGACGCTCCTGAAATATGTGGTGTATTCACTGCTCACTATAGTGTCCTCATCTACTACTGCAAAGGATACCTTCGGATTCCTTAGAATTGAATCTACCTTATGTCCTGACTTAGCAGAATGGAAGTATATCCTTCCATTGGAATACACATAGCTTACCGGAACAGCATATGGATAATCCTCATCCCCTGTACACGCAAGTATCCCATTCGTGCACCTTTCCATTACTGCAGTAGTGTCTTCACTAGACATTAGCTGCCTCTTTCTTCTCATTTCCCTGAACACAAACATTCCCTCACTTTCAGCTTCATACACACATTCTTATTTGACTTCTTTACTGCTGTGCCGCTTCCCAGCATTAATGCTCTATAAATCACTGGTCTTATACTACTTGTTTTCAGCAGGCGCCGGAAAGAGAACCATACCGTCTATACTATTAGGATCAATAGTAACATGCACATAGACATCGTCACGCCCTGGTACCGGGAGCCAGTATCTGAGCCTGCCGTTCACTGACTTCACAACCTGATAGCGTCCTGTCTTGAACATCTCATTCACCCTGCAGCCCTTATGGATCTCTGGCGAGCCCACAGACACGCATCTGACATCAGTCACGAATCCGACACTCTTAGCATATGAGTTGGATGCAATAATCGTCCTGTCCTTCCTTATGAGCCTTGCCGTTCCGGGAAAGCTCTCCCACATCAGGTAAAACGCATTAATCAGTTCATCCATAGATTTCTCCTTCATGATTCATATATACTTTTGTCCTCTTCACCTGTCAGCATGACCATTCAGCTGGAACAAGGACTTCTATCCAGCAATTGTACCATTTTCCGTGTCATCCTTGCCATTTATCCTAAGATATTGCTTAAGTTTGCACCGACTTACATACTGCTTCGAAGGCTCTTGTCATATAAATCTCATTCATATGAGATAATTATTCTCCAAGATGTCCACCCCATGCCATTTAGAAAATTGCAGTCTGGTTCATTCCATACATCATATGAATTACTGGTTATCCTGTCAATCGAGTGAAAAGAACTGCTTGCAGTAATGAAAATACACACTGCATCACAGCATTTAACTTGCTGATCAGCAGTGTGTATCTTACTAAAATGACATGTGATTCCAATTGGAATCTACTTACTATTCAGTGGTACCGTGGATCTCCTCATGCTTTACCCTTATTATCCTGTTCTTGTCATCAAGCACCAATACGTTAGGCAGGAAGGACTTAGCCTCCTCCTCATTCATCAGGGCATATGCGATTATGATCACCTTGTCCCCCACCTGAACCAGCCTTGCTGCTGCCCCGTTTATGCATATGACACCGCTGCCGGCATCTCCCTTGATCGTGTATGTCTCAAAGCGTTCACCGTTATGGAGGTTTACTATCTGTACCTTCTCACCGGGCAGGATGCCTGACTGGTCAAGGAGGTCAGAGTCAATGGTTACGCTGCCCACATAGTTGATGTCAGCCTGAGTTACAGTAGCACGGTGCAGTTTACCCTTAAACATATTTAACAGCATTTCATCACCTCACTTCAACAGAAAGTACTCTGTTGTCTATTAGTCTGGTCTTGCCGAATTTCACAGCAACAGCAGCCAGAGCAGTCTTTCCCGGCTCTATGTCTGTTATCTCCTCAAGTGTCTCTCCGTCAAGGATCCTTACATAGTCAATGATAGCAAGATCCTGCCCTTTAATGTGGTTCTCTATGACTTCTATAAGCTTCCTTACACTCCTACTATCATCACTTCCTGAATTAAGGTATTCCAAGGCCTTCTGAAGTCCGCAATTTAAACATACCGCCTGCTTTCGCTCCTCAGGACCAAGATAGATATTCCTCGAGCTCATTGCAAGACCGTCCTTCTCCCTTACGATCGGGCAGACTATAACCTCTACAGGCATATGGAGGTCCCTTACCATCTTCTTTATTATCAGAGCCTGCTGGGCATCCTTCTGTCCGAAATAAGCCTTGTCAGGCCGTACTATATTGAACAGGATGTTTACAACCGTAGTGACTCCTTTAAAATGAGTAGGCCTTGATGCTCCGCAGAGCTTCTTTGTTATCTCCCCAGACACCTCAACAGCTGTTGAGGCACCTTGTACGTAAATCTCCCCTGCTTCAGGATTGAATACTATATCAGCACCTGAATCAACCGCAAGCTCATAGTCTCGTTCAATGTTCCTTGGATAGCTCTCAAAGTCTTCACCAGGAGCAAATTGAGTCGGATTTACAAATACACTAACTACGACCAGGTCGTTATCAGCTTTTGCAGCTCGTATAAGGGAGCAATGTCCTTCATGAAGATACCCCATGGTGGGCACAAGACCAAGGGTCCTGTTCCTGTGGTCTGCATCAGTTAACCAAGCTTCCAGATTTTCAATAGTTTTTATGATACTCATATTTTCACCAACCCATCCATCAATATAGTCTTTCCAGGATTTCATCGTTCATCTTGTACGTATGCTGTATCTCCGGGAACTGTGAATCCCTGACTTCACTTACGTAGCTTGCAA
This sequence comes from Youngiibacter multivorans, assembly GCF_017873395.1. Classification (GTDB taxonomy): domain Bacteria; phylum Bacillota; class Clostridia; order Clostridiales; family Clostridiaceae; genus Youngiibacter; species Youngiibacter multivorans. The sequence continues at coordinate 19,491 of NZ_JAGGKC010000002.1, forward strand.
CTGCTTCAGACATGCTGCCCCGCAGCTTTGCATACTGCTTCACGAATTTCGGGGTGAAATCCGAGTAAAGACCCAGCATGTCATGGATTACAAGAATCTGTCCGTCACAGTACTTTCCTGCACCTATTCCTATAGTCGGTATGCTCACCTTCTCACTTATGAGCTTTGCAAGCATCTCAGGTACAGCCTCAAGGACTATGGCAAATGCTCCAGCTGCTTCAATCGCCAGGGCATCCTCAACAAGAGCCCTTGCTGCACTCTCTTCCTTACCCTGGACCTTGAAGCCGCCGAAAATATTCACAGACTGTGGTGTCAGGCCTATATGCCCCATGACTGGAATCTGAGCTCTTACGATTGCCCTGACTGTATCAGCCATGTGCTTCCCGCCTTCAAGCTTTACAGCATTAGCCTTGCCTTCCTGTATGAACCTTCCCGCATTGCGGACAGCCTCATCTGTATTGATGTGGTACGTCATGAACGGCATGTCCCCCACAATAAGTGCATTCCTGACACCCTTTGCCACGCATCTGCAATGATAGAGCATTTCCTCCATGGTCACTTCGAGGGTTGAATCCTTACCCTGAATAGGCATTGCCAGGGAATCTCCGACAAGTATAGAGTCAATTCCGCTCTCATCAAGTATCTGCGCCATTGTATAGTCATATGCCGTAAGCATAGTAATCTTCCTGCTGTTCTTCTTTGCATCCGAAAATGCCTGAGTCGTGAATTTACCTGCCATCTATCCTTACCTCCAAAATCCCTTCAAATTTTTCAATCTGCTCATGAGTCAGCCTGTTGCCATCAAGCATCATGGCAGTCTTATAAGCTGCCGCCCTATAGAACTCAAGCTCAGAAGGCATCTTATCTCCTATCGCCTTCAGATGAACGCTTACAGTGTCGTAGTCTCCTCTTACAATCGGTCCGGTTAAGGCGTCAATTGTCCCCTTCTCCCTTATATTTGAAAGGGCAGATTCAATGAGTGGCTCTATAGCCTGAAATATGTCAGCACGGTCCATGCCTGCCGCTTCAAAAAGACTGATGCCGCTCTCAAGAAGAGTGACCATAAAGTTTGATACTACAGATGCACCCGCATGAAAAAGAGGCTTGTTTTCCGCCTCAATCCGGAAGTGCTTCCCGTTAGTTTTATCCAGTAATGACTGTGCAATCAAAACCGCCTTATCCGTGCCTTCCAGGGTGAACCAGCTTCTTTCTAGCCTTTCTGCGCTGCCATATGGTTCACCAAAGCTCTGCAGAGGATGCATGCTGCCAGTCTCACAGCCAGCCTTCCTGATACCTTCAAGGATTTTCGACGAATGGGCTCCGCTGACATGAAACCAGAAGGTTTCTGGCTTTACCTCATAACCATCAAGCATTAAGGCTGCTTCACGGTCGACTTCTGCTAAAGCCTGGTCAGGCACTGTTATGAATATGATGTCGCTTGAATCTGCCAGCTCCCTGAGTGTCCTGTACGCAATGGATGAAGTAAGTACTGCAGCTTCAACTGCAGACTTTTCGGTCCTGCTGCAAAACCCGGATACATTTAGACCATGAGCCTTAAAATAAAGCCCGAGAGCCTTCCCAACCTTTCCAGCACCGATGAATCCAATTTCCAATAGCATCACCTCGATAAAAGTGTGCAGTTCCATGATTCATACAAGCGAAAACAATTGAAGCTCCCGGGTATTTGTAAAAAATTGCAATAAATAAAAAATGTCCATTTCACCTGTACGGGTGCTCCTAGGCAGAGCAAGCCCCTTTGACAGACGAAAAAGACATAAATACCAATTCCAATTAGAATTCATCTGTCTCTGTCGCAAAGGATCAAAGCCGATTCCAAATATTCCGAAAAACCTTAAGTTGCGTGCAGTTCAAATCGATACCGCCGCTTGTACAGTTCATAAAGATACTGCCAAGATTTATTCTAAGGCATTGCCATGAATTTATCAATCTATTTCTGAAATCATTTACCTGACCTGTTCATTTGAACCCTTAACGAATTTCTCCACAAACCTTAGATATCTGCTGATAGATACAAAACAAAGTATTGAGGAATAAATTAAAGCGAGAATATGCTCTTGTCCAGACACTTCAAAATAGGTGTTCAGGTTATGCAAATTGATGATTTGGATGATGGAGACAGAGCACATCCTTTCTGCTCAAAATTCATTTATAATGTGCAGTAAAGATATGATTACTGCAGAAAAACAGACTATTACTTCTGCCTGAACAAATCGACTTCTGCATTATTAAGCACTATAATAATGCAGAACAGGAAATTATTGTGCAGAAAGGATGATACCGATGCGAAAGTTTGATTATGGAGTAATACCAGACGAGTTAATGAACTATGAGGTTATGAATCTAGTCTCTGCAATTCATGAATTCAAAGGAAAGCAGAAGCTTTATATTGAAGCAAAGCCGGATGTGCTTAATGCCATGCTGGAAATCGCAAAAATTCAGAGTACTGGGGCTTCAAATAGAATTGAAGGTATCCATACCTCAGATGAACGTTTGAAGGCACTGGTAAAGGCAAAATCTGAGCCCCGTAATCAATCGGAGAAAGAAATTGCGGGTTATAGAGAAGTGCTTAGCCTGATCCATGATAGCTACGATTATATGGAACCAAGAACAAACGTCATCCTTCAACTTCATAGAGACCTCTATCAATTTAGTTCGACATCTTCTGGCGGCAAATTCAAAAACAGTGATAATGTTATCACTGAAACAGATGCCAATGGAGAAAGCCGGGTTCGATTTAAACCAATGTCGGCTTTTGAAGCACCTGAGGCAGTATACAACTTAACCAACACATTCATCGACGCAATCCAGGTTGAAAAATATGATCCATTGCTGCTCATACCTATGTTTATTCTTGATTTTCTTTGCATTCATCCATTTAATGACGGGAATGGACGTATGAGCCGACTGCTGACTTTACTTCTGCTGTACAGGTCAGGATATATTGCAGGCAAGTATGTCAGCATTGAGATGATTATTGAAAAGACTAAGGAGACATATTATGAAACATTGCAGGACAGCTCAACCAATTGGTATGAGGGTCAGAATTCCTACCTCCCATTTGTTAAGTACTACCTTGAGGTTATATTAAGTGCCTATAAAGAATTCTCAGCACGAATAGAATTGATTCAAGACAGAAACCTGTCAAAACCTGATAGAATCCGTGTGTTATTTCAAGGTACTCTTCAAAAACAGTCAAAGCGAATGATTTTGGAGAAATGTCCTGATATCAGTACGTCAACAGTGGAAATAGCCTTGGCTTCATTGCTCAAAGAAGGCTATATTATCAAGACGGGCGCCGGGAAAAATACTGCATATATTCGCAATGTAAACTACAGCATACCAGACTAAAGGTATCTCGAAATGTTCCTATGTGCCCAATAGCGGCTAGAGCTATAATTGCCAAATCCTGAAAGAAAATCAGTTCGGAACATATGGATACTATATTCAGCTGGTTAATAGAGTTTAAGAACAGGGCCTTGTTTTCACCAAGAAAGTATGAAGAGCTGCTCTTGCCAGCTTATCGCCCAAATATGGTCTATGATGACTATACCTATAAGGTAGAAGTTCTTGGCTGATACCATATTTCAATATTTGCGAATCAAGTTTCAACGAAGAGGATTTGGAGCAGCATTGTTATCGCTACATAGTCAGCCTTGATTGAAATCTCAAGTTTTCTTTCCTTGGCAGCCTTACGCATCTTCTGAGCGATGAAGCCGCTTGATGCACCTGCCCCCAGGCAAGCAATATGTTTTTCATGTGTCTCCCCCCTTTCTCATTATCTATGGGTACAGATTACCATCAATTGACTAAAAGCTTCAAATACTTAGGTTAACCAGCTGAGTGCAGTTCTTTACCTTAGAGTATTTTGAATTTTGAAGTCTTCAGAAAATGAGAACAGCCGGACAAAATGTCCGGCATTTACTTCTAAAACTAAATATTAAGCTTTCCAATTTGGCTATAATAAATTGCCTCATCCAACAAGGTTCCGACATAAGCCTTTTCACTGATAACCCTTTGCAGCACATCGCAAGGTTCCATATCCTTGAATTCACTTGCTACAGCTTCAAGGACTCCCAATTCCTCAAGTGAAAAATCAGATATATTGATACTAACAACAGGATTTATTGAATATCCTATCTCATCGAAAAGAGGCTCAGCTAGAGATCCAATCGAATCCAGGGTAAGTATTTCCCTGCAGCCAACTGGCAGAGCTCCAGTCCTTTTGTGCATATATACCAGACCCATCATAGACCGTCCGTGCCTTGAGAAGTTCATAGCATCAGAATACCAAAGCAAAGACATCAGCTTTGCCCCATTAAGGTTAATAATGAAAGTGGAGAAATACCTTATAACACTGATGACCTTGCTTAAATCTAGCCGCTTCCCTCCATTCAGGTCGCACTCCTTATCGTATCTTGAATATATGCTCATTATGGCCTGCCTCTTGAGATACTCTGTCCCCGACTCTTCAATCCTATCCTTGATTTTACTCCTGACCTTCTCATACTTGCCAGGGGAAAAACGGGATCTGTTCTTTTCAATCATCGAAAGCGCAAAGAACGGATTCTCATAAGCCATCCTCATCGTCATGTCATACGTATCATCCTGGATAAGCTTGCTCTCATATCTAGTTACAGTGACTTCTCCCCATCCCAAAAGAGCTGAAAAATCGCTTTGAGTCATTCCATAATAGCTTCTGATTGCAGCTATCTCCTGAGAAGCCAGAAGTCCCCTTTTCTTGCGATACGAGTCTCTTGCCCTCAGCAGATTCTCATCCATCATGGCAGCAGGGACATATTCATTCTCTGCACCATCGCTAAATGGGCATGAATAATAGGTTTCCTCGTATTCAACGGTCTCTTCCTTTACGATAGCATGAGAATGCCGCTTTTTAATTTCGATCGTATGTACCTTGCCACATATCGGACAGTCAGTATCTAGCTTACTGGTGATGTAGCCACTGCTCATTTAATTCCCTCCTGAATTCATTTATTCATGCTATTACTTCCAGTTCGATCAGAATTTACCAAAGTATTGAAGACTAAATATTTGCATGCCAGAAATCCTTATTTTGGGGTCTACACAATCTCATTGTTCAAGTCAAGTTGAGAATCATTCAAAACTTGCGCAATTTCCATTAATGGCTTCTTACTACCGTATCCTCTGGTTAAATCCCCTTGAATCTTATTACTTCCTTATTCACATTATATGCTATCATATGATAGTTCAAAGAGAGTTTCACTTACCTTTATTCAAAATTCAGCAAAAATGTACAAGAGTAAAAAAACTCCTGACCATTCTCACGGTAAGGAGTATTTCTATGTCTGTCATATCCATTTAAGATTAAGATTGAACTGGATTGTACTGAGGCATGTCTATTTCAAATGATTCCAAAATCCATATCCAGTGCATTAAGATTGAAGTCTCTGATTTCCGAAACAAACAGTTGCTCCCACAAACAGTGCAGAAAGGTTCCTTACCCTCAAACACTATTATCCTGACCTTTATCACCTTTTCCAAAGTGATGCTTTAGGTCGAATATTCGACAAGATCATGACATTCCATACAAAATGTGGTCATTAGCAATATTTCTCCCTTTACATGACTATGAAGTGTATTCATCCCTGCAAGGTTGTTCACCTTCTTTTTTACTTAACTTTCACATTAATTATAGCCTACTGAGGAGTATTATTCAGAGACATGGATCAATTGTGATTTTTCATAAAAGAAAATTTTACATTCGGTATATGACACCATGTACTGAAACTACTGATCAGAAAGCTCCGGGAAGACTATTCCTCCTGGAGTCTTGCTTTTGCCAATTCTAAATCGCTTTTGCACAAAATTCATTATAAATGTGCAGTAATGATGAGTATTGTGGAAAATACACATCCTTCTACCTACAGCAGATAGTCCTCTACTCTTTATTGTTCAATTCTAACAAAGCAATTCAATCTAAATTTCTGCACATTTCATTCAAACACAGATTTAGCTATTAATATGAACCGAAATTATCTCACAACACTGAAAATCATGGACGAAAGGCAAGTTTTGTCATATTTATATTTTCTTTTTTTATGTTATTTATGACTTGAATTGCATATAATATAGGTGAGGGGGTGTCATTATGAAAAGTTCAACAGAACATCTTGGATACAGGCTGAAAGAGTTGCGAGAGCAAAGCGGCTTCACGCAACGCAACATCGCGAATTTCCTTAAAGTCGACCAGAGTCTTATTTCAATGGCAGAAAAAGGAAAACGTGCATTGACTTCAGACATGATCGAGAAGCTGGCAGCTCTATATGGAGTCCAGCCAGGCGCATTCCACGAATCAGAATCAGTTCTGAGGCCATTGACATTCGCTCTGCGAGCCAATGAAATACTTGAGGAGGACCTGGAAGTAATAAGCTCCATAAATAGGATTGCTCTCAATTCAATTTTTATGACAAATTTGCTCGAAGGCGGCAATACCCATGGATAAGATGGATTTGTGGAAAAAGGCTGTCAATCTAAGAAAGCAGTTAGGTAAAGATGCAACTTCGTCAATAGATATTTTTGCTTTAGCCTTTTCAATCGAACACCTGTCAATTGTCTACTATCCAATGGGTGACAGACTAAGCGGGATTTGTGTAAAGAATTCAGTAAGCAATGTTATTGCGGTGAATTCAGCCATGACGATTGGGAGGCAACGGTTTTCGCTAGCCCACGAGCTATACCATCTTTTTTTTGATGACGAGAAGCTTACTGCCATTTGCACAAAAAATATTGGCGTTGGCAGCGAAAAGGAGATTGACGCGGATCAGTTTGCATCTTATCTCCTCATGCCGCCTGATGCCTTGTCAGATATGGTAAGGCAGATAAAGAAGACACATTCAGACAAACTATCAGTTAAGGATATCGTACGAATTGAACAGCATTTTCAAATCAGTCGGCAAGCAGTGCTAAGCAGGCTCATCGCTGAGAAGGAACTGACAATGAAGGATTCAGAGCCAATGCGCAAGAATGTCATCCTATCCGCGCTAAGTCTGGGGTATGATGACACACTGTATAAGCCAACCCCAAAAGAAAAGCAATATGGAACATACGGATATTATATCCAGCAGGTAGATAGAGTTGCGGAGAAAGGCCTTGTTTCCGACGGAAAGTATGAAGAGCTGCTATTGTCAGCTTATAGACCGGACCTTGTATATGGAGATGATGCCGAAGGAGGAGAATTGCTTGACTGATTCGCTCTTCTTCGATACAGACTGCCTATCTGCCTTCCTATGGGTAGGAAACGAAAGTCTACTCGTTAAGCTATATCCAGGTAGGATCATAATCCCTAAGCCTGTATATGATGAACTGTCTTATCCTGGAGTCACTCATCTTAAAGCACGATTTGACACACTGCTCTCGAGCGGGCAAGCGAGTTTAGAAAGCATCCTAGCTGATAGTGAAGCATATTTGTTATATTATCAGCTTGCATATGAGCCAAACGCTGGCAATAAAATAATCGGTAAGGGCGAAGCTGCCTCAATAGCTCTGGCAAAAAGCTCAGGTGGTATTCTAGCCAGCAATAACCTCAGGGATATCAGTGTCTATGTTGAAAAATTCAGTTTAAGGCTTATGACTACCGGAGACATCTTGATTCAGGCGCTAGAGGGCGGTTATATTAACGAATCTCAGGGCAATACCATTTGGGCTTCGATGCTTGCTAAAAGAAGAAAGTTGGGGTCAGCATCCTTTACAGACTACATCCGTAGCAAAAAAAATGACATTTGAAAATACTATTTTCCATCATTATGGAAGTCAAGAATACCCATTGAATCACATTAGTTAAAAAAAAAGACCTGGATCTCCATGCAAGCATGGGAACCAGGTCTTCAGTTCTCTATCATTATGTTAAGTATCTCGGTATCGGTGTTCTTCATCCCCTGCCTGGCCATCCTGCCGATGTTCCTGACAGTTTCCTCGACATCCGATCCTACCAGGCCTTCGCCTTGGTGGAATGTCCTTCCTTCCTTGCTCATGTTGATTGCCATGATCATGTTGTCCAGTGCCATTGCAATCTTTGAAGCGCAGGAGGGCTTAGCACCGTCGCACACCATCCCCCCGGTGGTTGCGATGGTATTGGTTACAATGTTAGAAATGGTCTCGTAGTCGTAGTCAAGAAGGTAGCCAACTCCGCTGCCTGCTGCAGCTGAAGCGCTGACTACTCCGCAGAAGGCTGAGAGCTTGCCTATGTATTTCTTCTGATGTATAGCCATCAGGTTGGATACTATAAGCGCCCTGTACAGCTTATCGAGCGGAACCTCCATGGATTTGGCGAATTCAATTACTGGTATGGATACGGTTATGCCCTGGTTACCGCTGCCAGAATTTATGACTACAGGAAGGCTTGAACCACCCATCCTCGCGTCAGAGCCTGCAGCTGCCCTCGCCTTGCTCCTGGTCCGCGGGTCCTTAGGGTCTCCGCTTTCCATTATTGTCCTTCCTACCTCCGCACCGTAACTTCTCGAGAGGCCTTCGTCAGCTATTGCTGAGTTATATGAAATCTGTCTGTCCAGGACCTGCACCAGGTCCCAGTTCTCGGCAAGGTCAACACTGTCCGCATATTCGATTATGCTCTTTAGGGACAATGAGGACTTGTCGGTATCCTCGGAAGCTCCATTCACTGCATCGCATTCAAAGAGCTTCTTTCCATCCTTCTCTATGCTGTAGAACCTTGTATGGTCGTACTTGATCTCGACCATGGAGCTGCCATCCCCATTTTCAAGTCTTACAGCAAGATACAGGTTCTCCTCGTCCTCGACGAGAACGATCCTTACGTCCTTGTCCCTTAAAAGCTTTCTTGCTTTCAGCCTGTTCTCGTCGGTGATCCCTTCAAGTACCTGAAGCCCCTTGCTGGAGTCACCTCCGCAAATGCCAAGCACCGCAGCTGCAGTTATGCCCTTCATCCCCCCGGAGTTTGGCACGGTGACACCCTTAACGTTCTTCACGATATTGCCGCTGCAGCTTATTACAACCGTATCAGGCATCCCGCCCAGGACCTCTTTAGCCTTAGCCGCCGCCAGCGCAATTGCTATGGGTTCAGTGCAGCCAAGGGCAGGTATCAGCTCCTTCATAAGTATCTTCTTGTAGATGTCCTCAGTCATGCCCAATCACTTCCTTTCCGACATGTCTACTGTAGTCCCTGCTTCTTCAGCTTCCTGTAGAGAGTCGCACGGCTTATGCCCATTTTTTCTGCTATTGCTTCCTTGCTCATCTTGTCAGCCACCATCTGCTTAAGCAGCTGTTCCTCGATGATCTCCAGGTTGCAGCTCTTCTCCTCTTCCCTGAAGAAGCCGAAGGACATGATGTCATTTTCCTCGACTGCCTTACCCTCAGCATTGAATATTATGGTCTCAAGAGTCTTGTCCAGCTCGCTGAAGTTTCCGGGCCAGGTGTGGCCTGCAAGTATTTCCAGGGCTTCCCTGGAGAATTTCAGCTCGCTCTTCCCATGCCTTATGGCAAGCTCCCTTATCCTTCCTTCTATGATGAAGGGAAGGTCCTTCTTCCTGGCCCTTAGCGGCGGGATCTCCAGGGAGTTTTCCATTAGCCTGTAATGAAGCTCGTCGTTGAACATTTTCTTTCCTGAGAGCTCCTTCAGGTCCCTTGAAGTATGCATTATGAACCTGATGTCAGTGGCTTCATGCTCTACCTGGTTCCTGGGGTTCTTCCTGTACTTGATGACATCAAGAATGTCCTTCTGCAGGTAAAGCGGGCACTCTTCGATGTTCATCATCAGCACAGTACCCTGGTTTGCAAGGTTCAGAGCCCCTAGGAGCGGATTCTTATCAGTTCCGAAAAGCTCGTTTTCAAGGTCGCTGTAGGTCTTACCGGTACAGTCCATCCTGACGAACCTTTCCTTTGACCTGTCAGAGAAGTTATGCATGGACCTTGCGATCTCCATTACCTCGAGCCCATCCTCGCTTCCAATAAGCACGTTGCAGCCGTCAATCGCAAATTCTTTCGCCTTCTCGATGGTCTCCACCATGCACTGGTCGCTTGAGCGAAGCTTGTCAAAGCTCAGCGACTTGTACCTGTCCATAACCGAAGAATAGCTCCAGTGGCTGTCCCTCAGGCTCTTGAACGAGAGGAGGATCCCCTCCTTCGCTCCATTAACCACAACATTCTTTTTCGACACGATCCCCCTGAAGCTCTGACCCTTGTCCTCAAGGAAGAGGCTCTTCACTATCTTGTCCTTGGGAGAAAGTATCATGTTGCTTATGGTGCTGTTCTTGAATATGTCCTCGGCGTTCCGCCCAAGGATATCCTCTTCAATGTTGAAATACTTCAGGAACTGGTCGTTGCAGAACGAGACCTCGTTCCTTCCATCAAGGGAGAGCAGGCCCTCCTCGATGGTGTTGATTATCGTCTCCCGCTCGCTCTTTGTCTTCTCAAGCAGCGCATAATCCTCCATGTTCTTGAGCCTGAAGGAGAGGAGGTCAGCCATGCTTTCAAGGAAGTCGATTGCCGGACCTACCTTCTCAAAAATCGATGTCTTCATGTTCTTGGGAACAAGCAGGGCTACAGCTCCTACCGGTCTCTCATTGTACATTATGGGAACAGATATCATCCCCTGGATCTTGCACTGGGAGCTGTCCACGCAGTTCTTGCAGATTGGATACTTCCTGTTGTCCTCTATGATGAGCACCTTCCCGGTAGTCAGCACCTCACCGATGACGGAGGTACGTGTCACCGGCAACTGGTTGCTGACATTCCGTGAGGTATAGGCGATCTTGTTGTACTCGCTGTCGATTATGATCACGTCTATGTCCAGTATCGTCGAGATCGCCCTGGAATATTTGTTGGCGATGTCCTTTATGTGAAGGAGGTTCACAAAAATCAGTCCTTTCCAGGCTTCATACAGTCTGAAAGAAGCTCAAGCTGATAGCACATGGTTACAGCTCCTGGATCAAGGCACCCTACACCCTTGTTAGTCTGGTAAGTCGCCCTTCCCTTTACAGCCTCCATGCCCTTGGTGGCTTCCATTCCTTCTACTGCTCCCCGCTTCATTTCTGAAAGTACGGAAGCATCATCCATTCCCGCTTCCATACCGGCTTTCATCCTTACTATAGCAGTATACAGAGGGTCTATCATGGTCTTGTAGCCAGGCTTTGCATTCCCTCTTTCCATTATCGCAGTGAGCTTAGCCTCAAGTATGGTGTGAAGCAGAGGTACATCAATGACCTCCTTGTCCCCTATTGCCTGTGAAGCCTTTATGTATGCGCTTCCGTACAAGACTCCTGATGAGCCGCCTACAGTTGACATTATGAGCATCCCTATCTTCTTGAACATGTCCTTAAGGCTTAATGCCTCAAGTATCTCACGGCTTGCAACGAGCTTCTGGAAGCCCATGTTCATGTTTACCCAGTGGTCTCCGTCTCCGGTTGCAGCATCAAGGTCTGTCACATAATCCCTGTTCTCCTCAAGCTTCTTAGTAACGAGTTCAATATAGTCGAGGTAATCCTTCTTAGTCATCATATTTCTACCCCTTTAGCGCCGGTGTGTCGCATGGCGCATCCAGAAGCTCCTTAAGCTCGTCATCAAGGTCCATTAGTGTAAGTGAGCAGCCTGACATTTCAAGGGATGTCATGAAGTTGCCGACAAATGTCCTGTACACCTTTATGCCCTTTTCAGAGAGTATCCTCTCCACCTCATTATTCAGTATGTATAGCTCCATGAGAGGAGTTCCGCCAAGGCCGTTGACCATAAGGGCAACCTCTTTGCCGGAATAGTCGTAGTCAGCAAGGATCTTTTCAAGGAGGACCTCAGCCAGCTCAGCAGCTGACAGTATATGGCTCCTGTTGACTCCCGGCTCACCGTGAATTCCCATCCCTATCTCTATCTCGTCATCAGCAAGTGAAAATCCAGGTTTCCCGACTCCAGGCAGAGTACATGGAGTCATAGCCATGCCCATTGACCTTATCCTTGAGATCGCCTTCTCTGCAGCTGCCTTGACCTCAGGAAGGGTTCCGCCTGCTTCAGCCCTGGCTCCGGCTATCTTGTGGACGAATACGGTTCCTGCGATACCCCTTCTTCCAGTCGAATAGGTGCTGTCAGGAACAGCCACATCATCCCTTACCACTACGCTGTCGACCTCTATCCCATCCATCATGGCAAGGTCCTTCGCCATCTCGAAGTTCATTATGTCGCCTGAGTAGTTCTTGATGACAAGGAGCACTCCCTTTCCGGAATTTGCCTCCTCGATGCCCTTAAGTATCCTGTCAGGCGAAGGTGAAGCGAATACGTTGCCCGCAACAGCAGAGTCAAGCATTCCCTTACCAACGTACCCTGCATGCGAAGGCTCGTGACCGCTTCCTCCTCCGGAAACAAGTCCAACCTTTTCAGACTTCTCTCTTCTTGTGATAACCTCAAGCTCCCTGATATATACAAGGTTCCTGTGGGCTTTCTCCATACCTTCCAGCATTTCGGAAACAACCTTGTCCGGACTGTTTATTATCTTCTTCATATCGCACCCCCAAATTAAAATTCTTCCACCTGTCCAAGATAAGCTCGCCTTACGGCTTCATTAGTCGCAAGGGCTTTGGCATCGTCTGTCAGTATCACCTTGCCCGTCTCAAGCACGTATCCCCTGTGCGCTATGGACAGGGCCATGTTTGCATTCTGCTCAACTAGCAAGATCGTCGTTCCCTGTTTGTTTATTGAAACTATCAGATCAAATATCATCATTACAAGCTTTGGAGCAAGCCCTAATGACGGCTCGTCAAGCATGAGAAGCTGCGGCTCAGCCATAAGCGACCTGCCAATTGCAAGCATCTGCTGCTCGCCGCCTGAAAGTGTTCCTGCAGTCTGCTTCTTCCTTTCAGAAAGCCTTGGGAAAAGGTCGTAGACCCTGTCATAGGACCTTTTTACTGCTGCCTTGTCCTTCCTTGTGAACGCCCCAAGTGAAAGGTTCTCCTCCACCGTCAGCGCAGGGAATACCTCCCTGCCCTCAGGCGACAGGCTTATGCCCATCCTGACTATCTCAGAAGGCGGCTTTCCTGCAATGCTTACTCCATTGAAGGTTATCTCACCTCTTGTTGGCTTAAGGAGTCCGGTCACCGTGCTTAATGTCGTGCTCTTTCCTGCACCGTTGCTGCCTATGAGTGTCACTATCTCACCCTGCCTGACCTCAAGGTCCACTCCCTTAAGGGCATGAATGTTGCCGTAATGCGTGTTAAGATTCTTTACTGTCAGCACTTTCATCCCTCCTTCCAAGATAGGCCTCTATTACTCTCGGATCCCTAGCTATATCCTTAGGCAGACCCTCAGCTATCTTCTTGCCATAGTCAAGAACATAGATCTTGTCAGATATGTTCATGACCAGGCTCATGTCATGCTCAATGAGAATTACAGTATGTCCATCTGCCTTCAGCTTCCTTATGTATTCAAGAAGCTCATCGGTCTCCTGCGGATTCATTCCTGCCGCGGGCTCATCAAGAAGCAGAACGCTTGCACCCGTTGCAATTGCTCTCGCTATCTCAAGCCTTCTCTGGTCACCGTAAGGAAGGTTAGTCGCATAGCTGTGCATCTTGTCCTTCAGCTTTATTGAATCAAGCAGCCTTATGGCCTCTCTGTGCTTTTCAGCCTCCGCAAAGCGGAATCTCCTCGTCCTGAGAACCGCATCCATGAAGCTGTAGCTTGTATTGACATGCATTCCCAAAAGCACATTCTCTATCACCCTCATGTCACCGAAAAGCCTTACGTTCTGGAAGGTCCTCGCCATTCCCGCCTTGACAATGTCCTGAGGCATCATGCCGCTTATGGTTTTGCCGTCCAGCCTGATCTCGCCCTCGGTAACCCTGTACACGCCTGTCAGCATGTTGAAGAGGGTAGTCTTACCTGCTCCGTTCGGTCCTATTATGCTTACTATCTCACCCTTTTCAGCGGAGATTGAGACCTGGTCAACGGCCACCAGGCCGCCGAACCGCATCGAAATGTCTTTGACCTCTAGATATGCCATCCCGCTTTCATCTCCTTCATCCTTTGTTCTTTGTTCCTTGTCAGATCCTCAGTCACGCCTTTCGGCAGCTTGTATGGCGTCTTCTTCTGTCCGCCTAGGATCCCCTGCGGTCTGAATCTCATGGTTAGGACCAGAACGACCCCGTATACGACGAACCTGTACTCCTGCAGGAACCTCATGACCTCCGGAAAGGAAATGAGAAGCGCCGACCCAACGAACATTCCCTTTATCGTACCCATGCCTCCGAGTATTACAATACTGAGTATCAGTATCGATGTATCAAAGGTAAAGGTATTTGGATCAATAAATCTGATCATGTGTGCATAGAATGCACCTGCAAGTCCAGCGAAGAACGCTCCGATAACAAACACCAGCACCTTGTAGTAGGTTGTCTTCACTCCCATCATGGTGGCAGCAAGCTCATCATCTCTTATGGACATTAGAGCACGCCCTACCTTTGAGTTGACTATGTTGTATATGACAACCGTGGTTATCAGGAGGAACACCAGCATCAGATAGTAAAGGCCGTTGTTGCCTACTATGAGGTCAACTCCTAAAATGCTTGGCCTTGGAATCCTCGATATGCCCAGCGGTCCGTTTGTGACCGGCTCCCAGTTAAGAAGAACCATCCTCACGAACTCGGAGAAGCCTAAGGTGGTAATCGCCAGGTATGTTCCAGAGAGCCTCAGTGTTGGCAGACCCAGGGCAAGGCCCATTAGGGCTGCAAATACTGCAGCAATAGGTGCTGTTATAAAGAAGCTCCAGCCTGTCTGTATGCTGATTATGGCCGAGGTATAAGCTCCGATTGCGTAGAACGCAGCATGTCCCAGCGAGGTCTGTCCGGCATAGCCTGTTATAAGACCCAGTGACTGTGCAAGTATGGCATAGACACCGATCATTATGATTATCCTCATTATGTACTGCGACCCGACTATGAAGGGAAGCAGAAGTATAATGAGTGCCAGAGCGATATTCGAATAAAGCCTGTATCTTGCATAGAATGAACTGACCTTTTCCAAAAGACCTGAAAGCCTTATTTTTCCAATCTTATCTCTCATGCTACACCTTCGTTATCCCCTTCTTGCCGAACAGGCCGTTTGGCCTTACAAGAAGGACTAATATAAGAATGACGAACGCCACTGCGTCCCTGTAGCTGCCTCCAAGGTAAGTGGCAGCGAAGCTTTCTGATATCCCAACCACGACTCCTCCGAATATGGAGCCATAAAGGACTCCGATTCCTCCAAGTACCGCTGCCGAGAAAGCCTTCATTCCTGCCATGAAGCCCATGCCTGCATATACCATCTGGTAATAGCCGCTGATGAGTGAGCCGGCTATAGCCGCTGATGCTCCTCCAAGAAAGAACGTGAAGGTTATAACCTTGTTGACATCGATACCCATGAGGTGAGCCGCCTTCTGGTTCTGCTCAACCGCTCTCATGGCAAGGCCCACCCTGGTAAACCTTATTATGTAGGTCAGGACCGAGAGAAGTACAAGTGAGACCAGGAATATGAAAAGCTGTGTGGTCCCTATCTGGGAGCCAAGTATGTTCACGGTACCGTAGTCGAAAAGCTTCGGGAAGAACTTGGTCTGGCTTCCGAACCCGATCATGAGAAGGTTCTGTATGATGTATGAAATTCCGATCGTCGTTATAAGCGCCGCAATGGGCTTGGACTTCTCCGACCGGAGTGGCTGCAGCGCAGACTTGTCTATAAGAACTCCCAGTACTCCTGTGAGTATTACGCTCAAGGCTATTGCAGGGATGATCCCCATATTCATCGATATGAAAAGGAGTGCGAAATGCGCTCCGAAGGCATATACGGAGCCATGCGAGAAATTCACAAGCCTCAGTATGCCGAATACTAAAGAGTAGCCGACGGCAATAAGCGCGTAGACCATTCCCAGTGTGATGCCGTTGATTAGCTGCTCTAAGAACATATCTTTTCCCCCTGTCGAGAACCTCTTTTATTAAACCCATGAAGCCGGCAATAAGTCATTTCCTTAGCTCCATTGCCGGCTTCACAAACTGCTATTTTACTTCTACGAACTTTCCGCCTTCTATCTTGACTACAGTGAACGGTCTGACAGAGTCTCTGTTCTCATTGAACTTTGTAGCTCCGGTTACTCCGTTATACTGTATCTTTTCAACTTCGTCCCTTATCTTCGCCCTGTCAGTCGACTTTGCATTCTGTATTGCAGTAAGGATTATACCCATGCTGTCATATGCCTGTGCTGTAAGGCTTGAAGGGTTTGCTCCGTACTTCGCCTTGTAGTCCGCTACGAACTTTGCAACCTCTGGCTTTGTCGATCCTGAGAAGAACTGAGCCGGGAAGTGTATTCCTTCAGCATTTTCCTTCGCAAGCTCTATGAGCTGCTGGCTGTATGCATTGGAGAAGCCCACGAACTGAATGTCCTTGTTCACTGCCTTGTACTGGGTTGCAAGCGGGGCAAGCGTGTTGTACATCGCCGCAACTATCACTACTTCGGCACCTGCGCTATTGAGCTGGGATATGTTCGGGCTGAAGTCAACTGTTCCGTCAACTATCTCCTGGTGGTCAACAAGCTCTCCACCAAGCTCCGTTATGAGCTTCTTGACTATGCCTGCAGTGTTTGTACCCCAGTCTGTCTTAACTGAAAGGACTCCTATCTTCTTCTTTCCAAGGGTCTTCAAAGCTATTTCAACTGCTGCCTTGGATTCTATCGAGATTACTGTGTTATTCCTGAATATGAAGTTTCCTTCCTTGGTGAAATCAGCATGTGATGCTGATGGGGATATGTTGACTATACCGGTCTCCTGGTACTTTGGAGTGGCTGCCATTGCAACGCCTGATGCGAAGTGTCCGATTACAGCCGATATGCTGTCATCGCTTGCTATCTTCTCAGCTATTGTCGCTGCCTCTTCACCGTTGTTCTTGTCGTCATATACGACTACCTCGATCTTTCTTCCAAGGACTCCGCCCTTTGCGTTCCATTCTTCAGCCATGAGGTTCACCGCATTCTTGAAGCCTGTTCCGTATTCTGCATAGTCGCCTGTCTGAGGTGCCGCTACCGCTATCTTTACTGGTGCTTCCTGTGTTGGGGCTTTGGATCCGCATCCTGCGAGTACCGGTAGGATCATTGTAGAGATTGCTGCCAGTGCTACGAGTTTAGTGATTTTTTTCATGATTTTCCCCTTTCTGTCGATTGATTCTTCAAGCAGTCGATACACCAAAATTGAAGCATGAAATTATCAAGGTATTATGAAGATTCTCCTATTTGTGGAAGTGAAGCTTGCAGGTCTTGCAGCTCTTTGCGATGGTATCAGTAAGGTCAAAGGTGTAACCCATGGTCTCCGCTATTCCTCTGTCGCCGTCCATTGCCATGTCACAAAGCAGCTCGCATGTCTCGTCATCAAAGCCAAGCTTCTTCCAGGCTGAGATAAGCGGGCAGTAGTTGAACTCAACCACCAGGTTGTCCCTGTCAAGGCTCTTGACATCCATCTCGAAATATTTCAGGACTCCCTCATGCAGGAACAGCGTCTTGAAGTACGGTATGTCCTGTGTGTCCACCATCTGATTCTTGATGGCCTCACCGTGGATCCTCCCGGTCTTCCTTATTGCAGCTCTTGTGAAAGCTTCTGCGTCATATCCCATTGCCTTCGCCTCGGAATACATGAGACCCATCCAGGTTGCCCTATGCTCTATGGCCGCCCTAAGCATATTCACCCTTTCATCAGTTGTAAGACTTGGAACATTCACGATATTTGTCATATTTTCCTCCCAAACTTTAATTTAATCTATTTTTACCCCATAGATTACAACATAAATTATTCGCGGATTTAGTTAGTCATTTTCAAATTCAGGACAATTTTCAGAATCTTTACTCTTTCGTAATACAAAATCTCATTTTGATACATCTTCAATATTTGACCTTATTTTTATCGATTTACCGTCTCAAATTGAGATATGCCGTATCTTTTTGCTACATTTCAAATTATATATGACGTTGTAAACATTATCAATACCCCTCGTAAACTTTTACATGCTTTGTCCCAAATTAAAATTCAACCAACAAATTCCGCATTTTTGAATAAGTAAAACGGCGCCCGAAGATTTTATCTTCAAGCGCCGTTACTTATGTTGTTATTATATTTTCATAATAACGATAAGTCAATATGAATTTGCAAAGAAATGAACATTATTTGAATAAACATTCAATCAGGTCCCTTATACCTTCTAAATAACCTTTGAATTTCAGCCCGAAAAATAGAGTTCAGGTAAGCCTTTCGGGTGATCCCACATTAAACAAACAAGTTATTCTTATGCGACTCTCTCACATACTCTTCCCTGAATCTTCTTACTACAGCTCCGAGCCTGTCGTCAAGGAACTCAAAAACCCTTTCTTCAAGCTCTTTCGGTATCCCATATGCAGCCTCAGCAATGCTTCCTGTTATGGCCGCAAGGGTGTCACTATCTCCTCCAAGGGAGATGGCGTTCCTTATGGCATCCTCGAAGCCTGTGCTCTCAAGGAAAGCAGTTATGGCCTGAGGAACAGTCTCCTGGCAGGTCTCATTGAACCTGTAGGACGGTCTTATCTGGTCCAGACTCCTTCCAAGGTCATAACCATACCTTGTCACCACATATTGCCTTATGGTATCCTTGGAGCTTCCTGTCCTGGCAAGGTAGATGCAGGCAGCGATTGCCTGAGCTCCCCTTATCCCTTCCGGATGGCTATGGGTGACTTCAGCGCTGAGAGCGGCCTTTTCCTCCACCTGCCCGATGCCATCATACGCCCAGGCTACAGCTGAGACCCTCATTGCTGACCCGTTTCCATAGCTTCCATAGGGAGCTGTATCTTCTGAAAACAGCCAGCTTCCGAACCGTCCGCCGTATCCAGCATCAGGATAAAGCCTGCCATATTTCTTCATGGAAGAGACGAAGTCGTCCTTGTCTCCTCCATTTTCAATCGCTTCCGCGATTGCAACTGTCATCACTGTATCATCTGTGAAGAAACATCTTCTGGTCAAAAGAGGAAAGTCCTTGGTCTTTATGTTATTCCACTCATATACCGATCCTGCGATATCTCCGATTATTGCTCCAAACATGGTCATCTGTTCCTCCCGCGCTTCTTGAAGTCCTCATCTATACGGTCCTTCCAGTCCTTTGGGATGCTGCTTTCAGCCCTCATGCAGCTTACAGTCTCGCTTATGACCTCATAGTTCAGCTGAGTGCCCTCACTGTCAGCATTGTAGTTAGCCGCCCTGTCCCTGTCTATGCCGAAACGCTCCGCTGTTGCCACAGCATCGATGTTGGCTCCGAGGAACATGAACTCCCATCCATACTTCTCCTTCTGACGTCCTATCATCTGCCTGATCTTCTCATAGGTGAACTCGCGGCTTGCATTCTCCATGCCGTCAGTGGTTATGATGAACATGACGTTCTCTGCCTTTTCATCTTCAGCTGTATGCCTCTGCACATTCACTATCTTGTTCACCGTATTGCCTATGGCATCAAGAAGAGCTGTGCTTCCTCTAACGAAATACTCCTTGTCC
The DNA here is from genome assembly GCF_017873395.1 of Youngiibacter multivorans. Classification (GTDB taxonomy): domain Bacteria; phylum Bacillota; class Clostridia; order Clostridiales; family Clostridiaceae; genus Youngiibacter; species Youngiibacter multivorans. The sequence goes on from NZ_JAGGKC010000002.1 coordinate 39,026, forward strand.
GTTATTGGAGCGACCCCCTTAAGGTTTATCCTGTCATGCAGCAGCTCATACCTGTCGTCAAACAGCACCGTAGTAAGGATGACATCCCCGGGTTCCTTCCTCTGCTTATCAAGCAGCGCATTGTATCCGCCTATGGTGTCGCTTTCAAGTCCGCTCATCGACCCGCTTCTGTCAAGGATGAATACCAGCTCAGTAAGATTCTTTTTCATTTTGATAACCTCCAAATCTTTTTTCTGACTTAAGGTTACCATTTAGGAAGGCTCATAAGGTCGCCCAGCAGGCGACAAATGAAAAACCGACTATTCCGGTTAACTGATACTGATGCAGAAGGCCAAGGCCTCATTCCCCCAAAGCAGCCTGCCCGAATCCGTACAACGCCTCGTTTATCTCAAATATGTTATGGATTCCTCTCTCAAGGAAATACTGGATGATAAGGTCCGACTTGCTGCTGTTTGACAGTGCAAATCCCGCCTTCATGAGCAGATCCCTCGTCTCATCAAGGTTAAGCTCAAGCGCTATGGCAAATGCTATGGCGGTAGCCTTGCTGGGCTTGTAGAAGACATCATTCCTGATCTTCGAGAACAGCTTCCTGTCCACGTTTGCCTTCTTGTAGACATCAGTGTCCTTGAGCTTCTTCTCATCAATTAGCCTTATAAGGCTCCTGGAGAAGGTCTCATCCATCTGTCCGATCACCTCATCAAGGCTTCGCCTGCTCTTCCTCGTAGGTGCCTGAGACTCCATTGGAGACATCATCGAATCTTCAAGAAGGTTTCCACTGCGCCTTCTTACTGATACAGGCTTTTCCTCCACATACTTCTCATCTATGTACTGTGTGATCGAAGAGAACAGCTTATTGGAGAGCATGAAGGAATCCCTGTCGTAAACCACCAGATATACAGTCATGTCATTGGACAGCAGGAACTCCCCAATTACAGATATCGCGGTTCTCAGCGCCAAGTCCTTGGGATACCCGAAACTCCCTGAGGAAATCAGAGGAAACGCAATGCTTTCAAGCCCGTATTCCCTGGCAAGGTTAAGTGAACTCCTGTAGCTATCCTTAAGAAGTCCTTCTTCACCAGAATTTCCTCCCCGCCATACAGGTCCAGCAGTATGGATGACATACCTTGCAGGAAGGTCGTACCCCTTCGTGATCCTCGCCTGCCCCACAGGCAATTCTCCCAAAGTCCTGCACTCAACAGCAAGCAAAGGCCCTGCAGCCTTGTGTATTTCAAGGTCCACTCCTCCACCGGCGTCAATTGCACTATTTGTGGGATTGACTATGGCATCTGCAGTTACCTTAATGATGTCGTTTCTTATGATTTCAAGCGGCACGACTCCACCTCCAGTTATTCTTAGCTATCTTCTATATTCAGGGTATATTTAAGCCCTCTCCCCTGATTATATCCCTTTTCAGCATTGTCGAGTACTTTCTCTCTCAAGATAAAGGAACATTGAATAATAAAAAGGATATACCATGAAGGATTTCCCATCCTTGTTCATAGCATATCCTTTTCATATAGGGAAAGTCATATTGGCAAACTGACTTCAATTTTAGAAATGACTCATACAAATCTGGAACTGAAGTTCTGCAATTATCATGTGACCCACTGTATTTGGATGCGGATCTATGCTCATTGCAAATCCGGCCATATTACCAGAAAGTGCATAGGCAACTGCCGCAACAGGGTCGAGCATTACAGGATCAAAATCACCATCATAATATTTGAAGGCATTGTAGACATCAGCCACAGCGAATCTGCCATCTTCCGCTATGCTGTTTATCGTCTTGTTGATCTGGCCTATGCTCTTGTCTACAAAAGCATAAAGCGGATCCTCAGGCTTAAGCGGATTGTACAGGTTGTTTACGATTATCATTGATTCAGGCGCAAGCTGCCTTACAGCTCCAATTATCCTCGGGAAGTCTTTCCTGAAGGTCTGTATCCCCTTCTTGAAAGCTGCTGCTAGTGGACCATCCGGATCGCTGAGGCCTTCGTACCTTGCCTGGGCTTCTACCGGGCCCATTGCCTGTAGACTGGCTACTAATGACGCAATCTCTGTATTATCTATTTCACCATCTACAATAACGCCATATTCGGCAAAAATACCTGCAATGAATGGCTTAAGCAGATTGTTTCCACCTATGTTGATTGTAACCAGGTCCCTGTCCATGACAAGAGGTCTGGTAATCGGGCAATACTTCACCCTCATGAATAGACCGGTGGAGTCAATTCCGGGAGTACCAACATTAACGTAATTTACATCATGAAAAGCATCCAAAGCATCCTCGAGCATATCAGCATAACCAAAATAAACAGGTGATGGTGGAGGAACAATGTATGCAGACATGCCATAGGTTACAGAATCTCCAAGGGCGATATAATGCAGTGTCATCGGATCTGCAGACGCAAGAGTCGACGTGAATAAAACGGTGAAGAGCATGAACATAGCAGCGACCATAGCAATCAGCTTCTTAGCCCGCTTTTTCATATTTGCACCCACCTTATTTTACAGAGGATTCCCTCCGCATATTTATAACCTCATTATCCACCTGTTCTGCTCACATGACAATGCTACTATAATAACTTAATGTTATGTTTACAATATCAGTAAAATTGTTCATTAAATGACTTGGAAATACTTTTGTAATACTGTTGCTTATTTTTCCAGACAACAAAAGGCCGCCTTAGCAGCCTTATAAATTATATACTTAGTTGTCCGGTAAGACTCTTAAACTTCCTTACATTCACATATGGCAGAACATACCCTGTCGATATCCTCATCCTTCAGACCCATGTGCATCGGAAGCCTTAAAAGCCTTCCTGCAACACTGTTTGTAACACTCATGTCACCCTCACATCTTCCTCTGCTTCTGCCTATAGCCGTGTCATGAAGCGGCTCATAGTGGGTGAATGCCTCTATTCTATGTTTATGAAGATGAGCCTTGAGATAGTCCCTTTCCTTCCTGAAGTTAAGGAGAACATAGAATACATGCCCGTTTATACCGGCATTCTTTGGAACCCTGCACAGCTTTATGTATCCTTCCGTTTCAAGTTGACTTAGCTGAGATTGGTATCTTAGCCAGAGCTCCCTTCTTCTGTCAGTTACCTGAATGAGCCTACCAAGTGAAGCTTCCAGGTAAGCCATGGAAAATACCGGCATCTGATACTCACCACCCGGTCTCTTCCACCTGTATGAGCTTACCTTTCCTTCCCTGTAGGCCACCCTGTCCGTACCCTGGTATATTATCTCGGATACTTTTTCCCTATAACCTTCATCTGTTACAAACAGGCAGCCTCCGCTTCCTGCAGAGGTTATGTTCTTTGAGCAGTGGAAGCTTACCGCCCCCATGGCACCAAAGGTACCAAGAGGCTGACCCATGAAGCTTGCCCCGATGCAGTGCGCCGCGTCTTCAAGAAGGACAGCTCCGCTTGCTTTGGCAATATCCATAAGGGACTGTATGTCCGCAGCTACTCCGCCATAATGTATCGGGACTATGGCTCTTGTCCTTTCGGTAATTGCCCTTTCAACTGATTTCGGGTCAAGGTTGCAGGTATCTTGCTCGATGTCAGCAAAGACAATGGATGCTCCAGCCCTGACGAATGCATTGGCGGTGGCAGGATATGTGAAGGACGGGATGATCACTTCGTCGCCAGACTTGAAGTCCATGGCCAGCGCCATTACCTCAAGTGCAGCAGTCGCGGACTGCATGAAGAATGGAGAAGCTGATTCGCTGTAAAGGTCAATTGAAGAAAGCCTCCTCTGAAGCATCTCTTCAATACCGTCATTGTCAAAAAGGCGTCGCCTTGAAGTCTCCGTCGCCCTATTGAATATCTCCTCATCACCAAATGGTTTGTTGAATCTTATCCAATCCATCCTGATTGCCTCCGCATGTTAAAAGTAAGTGCCTTTCCATGATTTTATCACGAAAAGGCACTCTGTTTCCCTATTAGTCTCTTATTACTTTACTACAGGATATCCTGCGTTTGCCCAGCCCTGAGGAGCATTGGCCGCATTTCCCATTCCGCCGTTAAGCGAAACCGCATTGTAGCCCATGAGCCTGAGTCCTGCGACAACCTGTCCTGCAGTCTGTCCGGTGTAGCAATATACAACTATTGTCTTATCCTTTGGAAGTGTTCCGAAGGATGAAGCCATTCCCTTTGCGAAAGGTATGTTCTTTGCTCCTTCGATATGTCCTGCAGCATAGTCAGCCGCGCTTCTTACTGAAAGTATGTACATTCCAGCATCCTTGGCATCAACCATTGCCTTGAGGTCAGCCTCGGAGATCTTGTAGTTCTTGTACTTGGTGGCTGATACTCCAGCAAGGCCTGAATAGTACTCGTCCATTGCCTTCTGTACTGTTGCGTCTATCTTAGTAGGTGTTCCTGTCAGAGTTGCAGCTTCAGTGGAAGTTGCTGCTTCATAGCCTTCAACCTTTGATATTCCAAGGTTCCAGCCAAGATGAACACTTCTTGCAGGTATTCCAGCGATATTCATCGTTGTTACAGCCTGTCCTGCAGTCTGTCCGGTGTAGCAGTAAATATATATTGGCTTGTCTGTAGGTATGCTCTTTAGGCCAGCTGCTATGGCAGGTCCCCAAGGCATGTTGACCGCGCCCTTGATATGACCCTTTGCATAGTCCTCTGCGCTTCTTATGTCTATAACTGTCATGGCCTCACTTGCCTTTACCTTAGCAACGAATTCCTTGTTGTCTATCTTGTAGACATTATCAGGCATCTCTGCGAAGTACTTGGTTACGAGTGCTGACATGTCAGCAGCAGGTGCTGCTGTTGGAGCTGTTGTAGGTGCTGTTGTAGGCGCAGTTGTAGGAACCGTCATGGATCCTGTGCCATTGTCCTTGCTGCCGCAGGCGGCGAGAGACAGAGTGAGCATAGCAGACATCATAATTGCGATAAGCTTTTTGTTCATTTATTAATCTCCTCCAGATGTTTATGATCCGTCCGATGGTCCTACAGGCGCCGGAGTTTCCGGTCCTGCAACAGTGCCCTTTTGCTCCCATTCGACCCAGGCTCCGTCATATACCTTGATGTTAGTGAATCCAGCTTCCTGAAGCAGGGCAGCAGTCTGAGTAGCCCTGAATGAGGTCTTGCAGTAGAGTATTATGTTCTCATCCTTTGTTATGCCCGCATCCTTGTAGAACAACCCCAGGTCCCTTGAGGACATGAAGGTTCCGTCTGAATACAGGTTCTTGGTATGAGGATAAAGTACCGCAGTAGGAATGTAGCCTGCATCATACTCCGCCTGTGACCTGACATCAACAATTACAGTACCATCGACCGGAGTCTCAGTAAGAGACTTCACATCCTCGAAGGTAGCAATCATGCTTGTATCAGCTTCCTTAGCGACATACTTCGTTGCAGGAAGGCTCGCAGCATCAGCGGTCAGCTCCAGCTTCTCGTTGACGAGAGCCTTAGATCCTCCGTTTACGATCATGACGTTCTCGTGACCATATACCTTGAGGACCCACCATACCCTGCCGGAGTATACTCCGCCATTTTCATCATAGACATAGATGATGCTGTCGTTTGCTATTCCCTTTGAACTTAGAACGCTCTCTATCTGCGCCTTCGGAGCAAGCAGTCCCGGGACTGGCGTGCTAACAGAAAGCTCAGTCGGAGTCAGGCTAATGGCACCCTTAAGGTGTCCCTTCGCATATGCCTCCGGTTCCCTGGCATCAATGACAATGACCTTTCCTCCTGAGAGGTAATCCTTGCCTACCTGGGAAGCTTCAACTATATTCTTGGTTCCTGGATAAGTCGTGTCGACGGAACACGCGGTAAGTGAAAACATCAGTACGAGAGCCAGGAATACGATCCTGACAGCCTTATGTTTCTTCGCCATATTTTCCTCCTAAACGAATTTGTGAGATTGCCAAGGAGTGTTTTGTTAATTATCAAACTAAGTAGTCCAAAAACTAACACATCGACCTCTTTTATTATATGGTATCGTTGTAATGAATGGTTATCGTATTTACTTATGCAATATCCTTAAATGTTATGACATTAACTTAACAATAATTCTAAATATCGTCGCAAAAATGTTGTATCAGGTCACCATCACCTCCAGACAGGAATGTACCCCTGAAGCAACATGCTGCAGGGGTACATTCAAAAATCATTACTTTATTCCTAAGGCTGCATAATCCTAAGGCGCCTTCACAAATGACAAGGAGATGTAGCCCTGCTTTCCTGCATAGCTGGTCTTCCCCCACCCGTTTTCCATCTCATCGACATAGACTATTGTCTGGGCCGGGATAAGTATCAGGACAGGACTTTCCGTACCCGGGCTTTCACGAAGATTTACATTCCATTGGGTCATCCTGTGATGTGCAGGATCAAAAGCAACAGGCTTCAGGTATTCCATGAAGCTGTACCCACTCCATCCTGAGGTGTGGACCCCTGCCCATCCCTTCCAGGAAAATTCCGCTAAGACAATAGTCCCTTTGGGAATTACATAGAGCTGTTCTCCTGTTGTTTCAGGCCTGCTTCTCATGACAAGGTTCTCAGTGGTTATTAGGAAATCGCTGTTTTCAGCCACTGAACCATACTCCGATACTATACTGTCAGCCATGCCCTGGATGCGCCATTTGAATTCAAGCCTTTCAGCGGAGTTCGTGTCGTCATAGGGTGCTGCAAATCCCTTAGCCTTTAAGTTAGAATAATATCTTCCAAGTACGACTGCCGTCTTCGTGTCAGGATGCTTTTCAAGATAGTCCTCGTAGGCTTCGAGGTAATCCTTCGAGTAGTCTTTACCATCTGTAACCGGCGTATTGTCAAGGCCACCGAGGTACCCATTAAGGTAGTTCCCAAAATCCCTCAACACATTTCCCTTGAATCCTGATTCAGGGTATTTCTTCATGAAGCCTTCTGCAGCGGCGATCCTTTCGCCAAGCTCGCTGACTGGGATTACAATGCCGGCATCCTTGGCCCATGGCTTATCCGAATCCATGGCCTTGAACCTAAGGTACTCCTCCATTTCAGTTGAGATGTTTCCAGAATAGGACCCCATAAGACCGTAGTCAACTATAGGCTCCACTGTCCCTTCAATCCTAATGAACCTGTAGCCGGCATCCACCATTCTGCTGTAGAGAGCCTTCAAGTCGGGATCCGTTACTGAATCAGGGCTTATGGCCTCTGTCACATCATCAAAATATGGTTCCAAGCCCTGAAGCTTATTCCAGACGTCAGTCATTCCAATCCTTCTGTACGCATCTAGGTATCCAATATAATCAGCAAGTATTGCATCGCTTTGCTCCTCAGATGCCGAAGCCATCATCTCATCCATCTGCTTCCTTATGCCAACTGGGTCATCGGAGGTTTCAAGGCTTTTCCTGAACTCCTGCAAAGTCTCCTCTGTTACCTCAACAGGCTCCTCCTGCTTAGTCTCCTCTGGTTTTCCCGTCTCTGTCGGTTTTTCACCGCCTGTAGTGCATGCTGCAAGGAACAGAGTACAGAAAAGAACTGCTACCAATACTCTTTTCATTTCAACACCTCGCTTCCATCACTTATACCTTGATTATATTCCTTAATCACCAAAGTTAAATTTCAATCAGGATACAAAAATACTTTGTATCTTCTCGCATGACAAGTTAGGAAAATATCCCAGTGAAATTTCCAGCCACTTCTCATACTTTGCAGACTGGTGTTAGAATGTAGAGGTATGGTAGCGTCTAAGTACAAAATCACACCAGTAAGACAAAGGGAGGTCGGATATGAAAAAAACGATAAAAAGAATACTTCCTGTAACCGCCCTCCTTGCATACTTCATTGCAAACCTGGTTACAATCATGGACTTTCCAACCATCCATTCAGATGAGCTGTGGCTTAAAGGACTGACTGAAGAGATGATAAGGAAAAGCTCCTTTTCAGTTACCGAACCTTTCTATGACCTTTATCCCAGGGTGGTACATCCCTTCAGGTGGCTCTATCATAGCCTGGAAGCCTTGTTCTTCACAATTTTCGGCAGCTCAGCTGCTACGTCAAGGATGCTGTCACTTGTTGCAGCTTCACTGGCCCTCATAGTTTTCTACAGGATACTTTCGAAAACCCTTCAAGGTTGGCTTCTTCCAATAGCTGGCACCCTGACCCTTGCACTTAATATCCAGTTCCTATATAGTGCAAGGTTTGGAAGGCAGGACAGTATCATACTTCTTCTGCTCGTTACAGCATACGGAATAGCCTCAGGAGCAATGCTTAATGGCAGAAGGGCACCTTTGACACTTGCGCTTATTACCCTCCTCGGCATCGGTGTCCATCCGAACAGCTTCCTCATAGGAATGACTGTTGCTTCCGTTCTTATAGTCCGCCTGTTCATGAAGGAGATAAGACTAAAGGACCTGGTCTCATATTTCATTGTGACAGGGGCAGGCTTCGCGGCGTATATTGCAGCTGGAAACCTTATGAATCCTGGATTCTTGACTGGATACCTTAAGTTCGGAGAAAGCCTCGGCATAGAAGGCAGTCCCATTGGAAGACTTGAAGGCTTCTACTGGTTCTGGTACAAGCTATACCATAGAATCGGCGGAACCTACGACCTGTTTGACATCCGGATCGAGATAGTACTTATGATTGCAAGTATCTTGCTGATTCCATTGCTGGCACTTGCAATGCGGAACCGGGGATCAGGAATATTCAATATGACATTTCTACCCTGGTCTGCGATACTCGGTATTAACTTGGGGCTTCTTGTAATCGGCAGGTACAATCAGACTTCGGTGGTCTTCCTCATCCCATTTATAATACTGGTACTGATGACTATGATAGATAAAATATTAGAATCTCCCGAACGAAGATGGCTTGCAGCTGCAACTTCAATCTCATTACTTGTTCTCGTTCCTTCAGGATTATACGGAGGCCTTCAGAGCTACAGCGGATCAAAGCCTTACAAACTAAGCTTTGAAGCCATGATTGACGAAATTGACGGAATTGTATCTGACGATTCAGTAGTCCTTGGAAATCTCAACTCAATAGATGCCTTCGATGGTCAAAGGTTCTATGACATAAGGAACCTTGCATTCCTTGAAGACAATGGGATGACCATAGAGGACTACATAAAGGAAAGAGGAATAACCGTAATACTGTTACACGAGGAAATGGATTATATAAGTAAAACCGCCCCGACCTGGGATTTCCTGTACGGCAGTGGTACATACATGGATGAGCTGTTAGTGTATATTTCTGAAAAGACAGAGCTCATCGGTGAATTCGAAAATCCATTATACGCAATGAGAATAACAAGATATTCAGGTACCTATCCCTGGAAGACAAGAATATACCGTGTAAGGCCCTAGTGGCATTGCACGGTATATTCTTGTCTATGTCTATTTCAGATTATATGCAAACATCTATTGCTCTTCAGAATGGGATAAAGGAAGTTCAGAATCAGGCTCAAAATTGCTTGAGATCCATCTGAGTCGGATGTATTCAATAGTGTTTTGTACCTCTTTCAAACTGCTAGGAGTGAAATTAATTCTGTTTTACGTGTAAGCTCTATCTATTTTTTTACCTAAAATTGTATGTCCTTTAACATATTTAGGTTGCAGAAGCAAAATGCCATCAACTCTAGCGATAAATTATTTTTCGTTATCAATCTTTAATCTTATATTATTAGCAACTTTATTTTATTTACGCATTATTTTATTGCGTTTCGTTGGAATGAAGAGTATATTGAAGTTAGAAATTCATATAAACTTGGAGGTGGTCTAAGTTGAAAATTACCAAGATAACTCTTTGTGGATATCGGAATGTAAAAAAAGTTGAAATGGATCTTGATTCAATAATAGCTTTAGTTGCGGTCAACAGCTATGGGAAATCCAATATTCTAAGTGGAATCAAATTCGGAATAGAATTTATAAAAGAAAATCAGGCCCTCAAAAGAAAGTTGATGGAGTTGCATAGTGCAGTCCCGATAAATACCGAAACAGCTTCTGATGACTTCAGCATTGAGTTTACAATGGAAACTACGACAGACGGAATTAGATATTCGGCAATATATGGATATCAGTTCAAATGGTTCAGAGATGATAACCTCGGCTCAAGAATAGTTGGAGAGTGGCTGAAAATTAAGGTCAACGAGAAAGGCCAAAAATACAACCTATTCATAACAAGGGACAGTGCCGGAGCCACTTATAAGTCATCGGAAACTGGAAGATGCACAAATAAAATTAATATTGAGCAGAACGAACTTGTAATCAACAAGTTGATGGCGTACGACTCATTGTACTTTCTTGATATCATCAGAAAAATAAACAGCATTAATATGTACATCGAACGTCATCTTGATGCCAGCCAGTCATATACATCAAATATATTAGTTTTTAATGATTCAGATGAATTGTCACTTAGTAACATTGATAGCATCCCAAGGCTAATTTACAACTTGAAAAACATGCATAGATCCAATTATGACATGCTTATTGATTCATTTAAAACTCTATTTCCAAACATTGATGATGTAGTTGTAGAAAAAATTGACAGAACTGACTTCCCATATCCTAGTTCACGGGAAAAAGTACCTTTTATAGTCGATAACCAGATTTATCTGATGTATGTCATTGACAAAAACCTGAATCAGCCATTGAATTTTAAATATATATCAGATGGCAGCAAAAGGATATTCCTAATACTTGCAAGCCTTATCCTCGCTGGCATAAATGGCTACTCAATAATTGCAATAGAAGAGCCAGAAAACTCCATACATCCAAGGCTATTGCAGAGCTATCTTAGAATACTGTCCCAATTCTCCAATGAGTGCAAAATTATTTTTACAAGCCACTCTCCATATATCATTCAGTATATGGAGCTGAGCAGTATTTATGTAGGATTACCGAACAGGTTTGGAATTGCGAATTTTTCACGTATCAAACAGAGGGCTGCGAGCCGCTTAATCCATGACTCCAGTGATCTTTCTGTGTCAACAGGCGAATACATTTTCAATCTTTTGAGTGAAAATGATGATTCTATTCTCGATTACTATACTGAGGATACACAATGAAAAGAGGAATCGTGATATTCGTTGAAGGTGATACTGAAGATGCATTATACCGCAGATTTAAGGATAAACTCCACTCGATGACAGAAAACCACCGATTTGAAGTCTCAGACCTTATAGTTTGTAACCTAAAAGGTATTGGAAATTTCAAAATCAGAGTACAGCGAAAATTTGAAAAGGATATCCGAAGAAAGCACCCTGAAATAGAGTATACCGTATTTCTTTGTTATGACACTGATATCTTCGATTTTGCATCTAATCCACCAGTAAAATGGACTGAAGTTGAATCAATGCTTAAAAACCTTGGCGCAGTTAAAGTTCATCAAGTAAAAGCCAGACATTCGATTGAGGATTGGTTTCTCAATGACCTGTCAGGATTACTGAAATTTCTGAAATTGCCCCCAGGCACCAACCCGAACGGAAACAATGGTTATGAAAAAATGAAGAACCTGTTCAAAAAATCAAATCGGGTATATGTCAAAGGAGAAGGGATTAGTGGATTTATAGACTCGATTAATTTAGACAAGGTAATGTGCATAAACTGCAACCAGCTAAAACCACTGTGCAAAGTACTAAACGTGCAGTGTCCACGGCTTAATCCATAAGTATCCTACTTCAAACCCGGAATAATTCATGAAAAAGTAAAGGATATGAGGCTAAATAACTTTAGGCTCATATCCTTTACTCTTATTCGAAATCTCCCCAATCCTTCTCACCATGTACCATAAGAAGATTGTCATATGTTACAAAGAAATATGACTTAATTCCATCCTGCCCGGCAAGCAGTACATTAAGCTCGTACCTGTCACCCTTCCAGTAGACTTCTTCATAAAGCCAGTAAAGACCTGAAAGTTCATTCTCCATCAAGGTAATTTCCGGATTAAGAAGGACAAGCCTCTCTACATCAGTGAAGCCTCCACTGTTGTCAAGGTCAATGGTAAGCCTCCCTTTCTCACTAATAACTTCAGTTATCCTGCAGTCATGGAGGTCAAAGCCATCCTTATACAGCTTCCTGATTGATTTCTCATTCTTCAGGTACTTCTGGTACCCCTTGGCTGCTTTTTCGACCTTTCTTAAGTTCCTTTTGGATAATTTCCTGACCTTTTTCAGTACCTTTCCTGTAGCTTTGCCTAACGTAAACACCCTAAGGTCAGCAATCTGTCCCCTGATTTTTTCAGGAAGGTTCACTTCATACCATTTCATCCTGCCTTGAAAGACTTCTTCAAAGATAGCTTCATTTTCTTCAATATCGAATACGACAGGCTCCTTCAATGCTTCTTCATGGACGCCTTCAAGGAGGTCAACTGGTTGGTCAGCCCATATCAGAAGAGGTTTAAGGACAATGTCCTCACCTTTTCCCTGGACAGCTAATGTCTCATCCTCGTCGAAGGTTTCCAGCTCTTCCAAGTCTGAATCATATGTCGATTCCTCTGCCATGCGTCTTTCAAACCTTATGAATTCAGCCAGTTTCCTTTTGTATTGCTTCCTGAAATATTCCTCAGAGAACTTCCCTGCCTTCCTGGATTCTTCCAGGCCGAAATGCAGGTCGGTATTCTGCATGGTAATGTACCACTCCTTGGTGAAATAGTTCATTTTTAATCCTCCTGGTCAAGAAGGTCTATGGTAAGCTTTGAGCAAACGCTGCATTTGTATGCTGTAACCTTCGGTCTTCCAAAGAATCCAGACTTACCGATGTTTTCACCACCAGCAATGAATATCCCGAGCAGTGGCTTTTTACTTGATGACAGCCATTTGAGCCTGTACCTGTCTCCGTATAGATGTCCCTTTTCCATTATGCTGCTGCAGTATGGGCAGATCATTGTCCTCTCCTCCAATCTAAAGTGTCCTTATGAGATTGTTCGCGTCCTTGTCAAGAACCTTCATTGTCCTTCTCAGTTCTATAAGGTTCGCTTCAACCTCCAGCCGTGTTTCTCCTTTGACTATGACATAGCCTGCCCTCTGGGATGCGTTCTCAATGGTTGGCAGTAGGTCGCCGATATGGATATTGTAGCCTGCATCAAGGATGTAAGGCAGCTTCTTAATCTCTTCAACCGGAGTCATGTGGCAAACCTCTCCCTCTCCACAGAAGAAGAGCCTGGTTGAGAACGGCTTCGTATTTTCAGGTTCAGGTGCATGTTGCAGGCTTTTCTTGTCATAGTCCCTGTTAAGGCATCCTTCTATGTTCATACGCAGGACATCGGCTCCGGTTGCATAAGGGATCGTCATGTCCTCATATGCGCCACCAAGCCTGCAGGCAATCTCATTGACCTTGATACCCTCACTGCCAACAAGAAACTGGAAATAGATGGGACCTTCTTCAATACCGAAGTCACAGCAGATCTTCCTTGTTAGCTCCTTCAGTTCCTTTCCATACTGATCCATATGCTTAGATGGATTCTCATGGGAGGTACATACACCGATGTGTTCGTCAGGAGAAAAAGTCACCCTGTCGGTTATTGTGAGTATCTTAACCCTACCCTTGTCCACCCATCCGCTTATTGTAATTTCATCATTTTCGTAGAACTCTTCAACAAGTATCTCATTGCTCCTCGAGTGCTTAAGGACATCATCAAGCTTGCTCCTTACTTCCTCTATTGTTTCAACCTTGAATATCCCTCTCTGGCCTTGTGAGTCAAGTGGCTTAATGACAAAAGGCGGCTTCATTTCGGACAGCTCAGTGTCGCTGAAGCCTCTCCCAATAATACTGAATCTGGCTGTAGGTATCCCCTTCTCCCTGAACCTCTCCTTCATATGCTTCTTATTGGTGACAAGGAGAGCTGTATCGTCACTTAAAAATGATGGTATTCCAAGATTGTTTGCAGTAAGCGTAACTGAAAGAACAGGCTGGTCGGTGCCTGAAGTCATGACACCGTCCACCCTGTATTCCCTTGCACATCTTAAAATATCCTCAGGGCTGAAGGCATCGGCCAGGACCATGTGGTCCGCCAGGCCTTTTGCCTCTGTCCATTCATTGTAGTCAGCAGCTATTGCCTCATATCCCAGAGACTTTATCCTCGAAATTGCGCTCCTCTGGCAGCTGCCCGCTCCAACCATCAGTATCCTCTTCATCGTGCATCTTCCTTTCGCCGAATACCAGACTTTTCAATCCGTAGTTGAACCAGAGCCTGGAACACAGTATGACACATTTCTTAAGGTCATAGCCTGATTTCCCGCATAACCTCTCACGCCTTGATACCTCAACATTTCCAACAAGCTTTGCATACGGAAGGAGCTCTGCACTAAGGTATACGAACCTGTTGCCCGGATCAGCAAGATTCCTGTAGACATTCCTTGAAACAAGCCTGAAGCTTGATACCCTGAGCCCATGGAGGTTTCCATATCTCAGCCTGAAGAACAGTCCTACAAGCTTCGAACCTAATGCCCTCAGACCCTTAGACCCATAGTCCTCATATACACCGAATACGATGTCGCAGCCGTCCTTTGCAAGGGAAATCATCCTCGAAGCATCCCTAATGTCATGCTGCAGGTCGTCATCTATTGTAATTGCCCAGTCACCCTTTGCCATGAGCATTCCTGTGACAAGAGCCCTCTGCTGACCCATGTTGGATCTGATATGGATACCCTTGATCTGGCTGTAGGATTCAGAAAGCTCACTTATCCTTTCGAAGCTGCCATCGCCTGAGCCGTCATCAACCATGATGACCTCGTAGGTATATCCGCATTCTCTGAAAAAGCCGTCTATCTCATCAATAAGCGGCTTTAATGTCTCTTTGCTGTTGTATACCGGAACTATAACTGAATAGTCCACAGTTCACTCTCCCTTCGAGGTTGATGCATAACCTCTTTGGATGCTATACTTCAATTGTGCGCATTACGCATGGAAGGACTGAAAAAATTTGGACAAGATCGACTGCTTCGGAGACATCTGCCCTGTACCGGTAATCAAGCTTCAGCAAAGGATATCCAGCATTGCTTGCGGCGAATCCTTCATGATGGTAGTGGACCACAGCTGCGCAATAGAGCACATGCGTGAAGTCCTTAAGAAGGAAGACCTTGACTGGAACATCGATGAAGTCATGAACGGTGTATGGGAAGTTACAGTATCCAAAAAGTGATCAGATATGGTATTTCAGGAGCCAAAGTGGCTCCTTTTATATTAGCAGAAATGCTTCTCTCCGTTTTCCCTGAAGTACTTGTATACTTCAGAAATCGCTCCTGTCCTGTCGCACTTCTTTCTGGTAACCAGGTATATGGGGAAATCCATCTCAAAGTCCCTTACCTCTATGAGCTTGTATTTCTTCTCATAAAGCTCCTTCTTCACAGACATGTATGGAAGGAAGCAGACCCCAAGGTTGTTGTTGACCGATGACTTCGCTGCAGGCACCGAATCCACCTTGAACATGATGTTTATCTTGTCCATGGTCATGGCCTTCGGCTCTATCCGCTTCTTAAGTGACCTTGATATCGTAAGAGTATCGTCGTCAAGGAGTATGAGCTCGCATTTTTCAAGGTAGCTGACGTCTATGACATCAGGAATATTTGATTCGACGTTGGCAACCAGCACTATCTTCTCGCTTCCTATCTTTGCGAAGTCAAGCTCCGAATCTACCGGCTCTTCAGTTATGAAGCACAGGTCAGTAAGGTCGTTGTGAAGGTCGTTAAGCGAATCGGATGTGTTCTTTGCTGACATTTCAAAGCTGTAGCTCGGATACTTCTTCTTCACCCTGTAAAGAACGCATGGAAGCGAGTAGTCCACCAGAGACAGATATCCGTTTATCCTAATGTTCTCTTCATTAGCGTCAATCATGTCAAGCTCTTCCCTCATCTTGTCATGAATCCTGAGCATGGTTCCGGAGTGCTTGAAAAGGATCTTTCCTGCCTCAGTAGGCTCGACACCCTTGTTGCTCCTTTCGAGAAGCTTGTAGCCCAGCTCGTCCTCCAGCTTCTGGATGGTCTGGCTGAGCGCTGACTGGGAGATATGCTTGCTTCCAGCCACCTTCGATATACTTTTTGTCTCTATGACCTCACGGAAGAATTCAAGGGATGTAAGATTCATTTCAAGTCACCTCAACCTCTATTATATAGCATGATTATTTTTTTGCCATCTGTTTTTCTTATACTGATTCGTCAAACAAGTTATACGTTAACATTGATAATATGGTAACATGTGGTTGTGAGATTGTTAAGAGTATAGCAAACTTATTTTGAAGGAGAGTGAACAAATGGCTGAAAGAACCGGCGCATCATCAAGACGCTCTTCAGCACCAAAAAAGCCGAAGAAGAATCAGATACCGTACGGATTTCTTACAGTAGCCCTGATAGTTGTCGTTGGACTTCTGCTCTATACGCAGAACCCGACAGTGTCCTTCTTCTGGATGATAGGTAATATCTTCGGATTCATACTGCAAAAAGGAAGGTTCTGTTTCACGGCATCAATGAGAGACCCTTACCTTACAGGATCAACATCCATAACAAGAGCTGTCATCATAGCCTTTGCAGTGACCACCATCGGATTCACGGCAATCAAGTACGGCTATCATGCAGCAGGGCTTCCAATCCCAGGCCAGAGCTATGTTGTTCCGATAAGCGCCGCGACAGTGATTGGCGCATTCATATTCGGAGTCGGCATGGTAATAGCAGGCGGATGCGCATCAGGAACCCTCATGAGGGTTGGAGAAGGCTTCGCCATGAACTCTATCGCTTTCCTGTTTTTCATAGTCGGATCCCTTTGGGGAGCACACGACTTTGGCTTCTGGAAAGAGAAGTTCATATCCAACGGACCGACAGTATTCCTTCCCGATGTATTCGGATGGGTCGGAGCGGTAGTGGTACAGTTACTAGTCCTTCTGCTTCTATATATAGCAGCAGACAAGTGGGAAAAGAAAAAGGCAAGCCACTAAAAAATCACTTAAAGTACCAAATTGTCTTAAATTTACAGAAAATGTGTTAAAAACAAAACAAAATAATTTGAATTAAATGGAGGAAATTAAAATGAAAGAAGTTATGCTTGATTGCTTTGGAGAAGCGTGCCCGGTTCCACTCGTAAAGACACAGAACAAGCTCAAGGAGCTCGAAATTGGTGATGTACTCATAGTGCAGATCGACCACAGCTGCGCAATGAAGAATGTACCGGAGTGGGCAAGGAAAGAAGGATACAATGTCGAAGTCGAGGAAGTTGACGACGGCGAATGGGAAGTAATAATCGAGAAGAATAAATAGCACCAGGCGGAGGTGTGGAATTGGAAAAGGAAAAAGAAAAGAAGAAATTCTTTGACCAGATGAAGTCGAACGAGTACTACATCAAGTGGCTCAAGGAGCCCTTCACCTACGTCACAGCCGCAGTTCTTCTGTCTCTGTTCCAGATAGTGTCCCTTGCAGCTACAAAGAACCCCTGGGGAGTTTCAGGAGCCTTTGCAGTATGGGGAGCATGGATATATGAGGCAGTAGGCGGAAGCGTTGACAAATGGTACTACTTCGCATCAGAAGGAATGCAGAACACGCTGAATGGCGGAATAATGAACCACCCCGATTCCTGGAGGAACTTCGGAATAATAACCGGAGCACTTGCTGCGACACTTCTCGCATCAGGATTCAAGTTCAAGAAGATAAAATCCTACAGGCAGGTAATCGCTGCGGTCGTCGGCGGAGTCCTCATGGGCTACGGCGCAAGGATGGCATTTGGCTGCAACATCGGAGCCCTCTATGGAGGAATCGCTTCCCTGTCGCTGTCAGGCTGGGTATTCGCAATAGGAATGTTCGGTGGAGCAATTGTAGGAAGCAAGCTGCTGGTCAAGTACTTCATGTAATTTGGGAAGGTGAGGCAACACGATATGGGAAGAGAAAAGGCTGTAGAAAATTATGACGTAATCATCATAGGCGGAGGTCCTGCAGGACTTTCAGCTGCGATATACGCAGGAAGAGCAAGGCTCAAGACACTTCTCCTCGAGAAGGCATTAGTCGGAGGACTTGCAACATATACAAATGAGATAGCAAACTATCCTGGATTTCCTGACAATCCTAAGGGTGAGACAATCACAGACCTTATGAAGAATCAGGCAAAGAACCTGGGAGTAACCTTCAAGCTCACTGCTGTAACAAGCGTTGACCTCAAGGGTGAGGAAAAGGTAGTTGAGACCTTCAGAAACAAGTTCCTTGCTAAGGTAATCATCATCGCTACAGGCGGAAGACCAAGGACCACAGGCGGAAAGAACGAGGAGAACTACCTCTTTGACAAGGGCATAAGCTTCTGCGCAACCTGCGACGCTGCTTCAAACACAGGCAAGCATGTTGTGGTAATAGGATCAGGAGATGCAGCCATAGAGGAAGGAATGTTCCTTACAAAGTTCGCTTCAAAGGTTACTGTATCTGTAATGCATGAAGAAGGAAAGATGGACTGCAACGAGATAGCAAAGGCAGCTGCCCTTGCTAACCCTAAGATGGCATTCGTCTGGAATACAGTAGTAGACGGCTTCGAAGGCGACGGACACCTTAAGACAGTAATAATGAGAAACGTAAAGACAGGCGAGCTGATCCCTGTAGACTGCGATAACTGCTTCGAGTTCATAGGATACCTTCCTAACTCAGAGCTCTTCGAGAACCAGCTTCCTCTTACAAGGCAGAAGTACATAACTGTCAACAACAAGATGGAGACTGGAATTGAAGGAGTACTCGCAGTAGGCGACATAACAGACAAGTACCTGAAGCAGATAGCTACGGCAGTCGGCGACGGAGCCGTTGCAGGAACTGTTGCTGAAAGATACATCGCTGAGAAGAACATTTTCGACAACCAGGTAATGCAGAAGGAAAAGCCAGGCCTCATATACGTCTACAATGCGATAGACTGTGACGCCAGAAATTTCCTTGCAGACATTGAAGCGATCGAAAAGTCAGCAGAAGGATCTCTTGCAGTATCAAGGATCGACACCTATAAGTCCAACGGACTGGCTCTGAAGCTTGAACTTGAAAGCGTTCCAGCAGCTGTAGTCACAAAGGAAGGCAAGATAGTGCAGAAGATTTACGGCCTTAACAAGGAAGCTATCCTTGAAGCGCTGAAATAACAGATGATGGCCCAAAAGGCCTATGACAAAGCCCGGAATAACTTCCGGGCTTTTAAACTTTCAATTGTTCCTCTTCAGCTCGATTAGAACAGGACACTATAGTTTTCTTTCAAGACATTTCTTACATTAGATACATGCTTCCTCATTGCTATCTCAGCCATTTCAGGATTTCTCGCTTCTAAAGCCTTAAAAATGACTTCATGCTCGTTATAGGAATCTATGCTTCTGCCTGAAATCAGTATAGTTCGTTTATTGTATCGTCTCAACTGCAGCCTTATAGATTCTATCATCTCAACTGCCTCTTTATTTGGACAGGCCTCATATATAACATGATGGATCAAATCATTGGTTGCCGAGTATTCTTTAAATTTACTATCTTTGATGTACTCTTTCATTTCAGCTAGACTAGCCCTTATTATATCAATCTCCTTGTCTGTAATAACCTGAGCTGCACAATAAGCTATCAGCCCTTCAAGCCTTTCTCTAATTTCCAGCAAGTGAACTGCCTCATCAATACTCAAAGACTTAACTATAGCGCTTTTATTGGCTTTTATATCTACAAGTTTTTCGTTGACGAGCTGCATCAGAGCTTTCTTCACTGTATTTCTACTTACTCCCAGTTCTTCTGCAAGTGTTGATTCAACGAGTGTCTGTGATGGCACATACACCTGATCAATTATCCTCTGTCTGATTATCTCATATACTCTTTCCCCTTGAGCTGCCATCTGAATGACCTGCCTTCCACCAATGTTCTATTAATTTATTATACTATATCGATATAAATAACAATATATTATTAAAGAATATCAATAAGTACTTCTATAGCTTCCTTGTAATCTTTAGGAGGTACCCCACCCAGGGACTTAGATTTCTCTGAAGACGCTATTTTCTCGAGCTTCTCTTTGGTGCTTCTGGACATCGAGTAGTCCAGGCCCATTTCATCTAATGTAGAAATAACTTCTTTCATCTCAGAAACCCTTCTTTCTGCATGAACTACTGTTCTTGGAATCAGCTGATTTGAAAGGTCCTCTATTGTCTTATTATGAATACTCTCAGTCAGCGATTCAACTATCGTATCCAAAACACCAAATTTTGCTGATGCAGTCAGTGACTCTATCAACAACTGGGTCAACCCCTTCATGAAAACACTTCTGAACATCTTTATTGCTGAAGATCCACCAGCAGCAGTTTTCAAGTCAGCCAGCTGCATGCCATATCGCGAAAGTTCTGATTTGAAGGATTCTGCGCCATCCCCTGAAAGAAGCATTGGTACTCGATGTCCTTCAGAAGGTACTACTCCCATTACTGCTGCATCACAGAACATGACACCTTCTTTTCTCTTAAGTTCTGATATTGCTTTCATGGTCATAGGTGAAGCAGCATTGACGTCAACAAATACTTGGCCTTCTTCCATATACTTGAATACAGATTCAGCAATTGAAAGGGCAATTTTAGCACTTGTAGCTGATACTATGAACTTTGACGACCTGATTGCTGTTTCCAACTCAGGAACCAGCTCAATTCCTATTTCTCCAGCTCTTCTATTGATTATGATTCCCTTTTCAGGATGGTCACTGAAAGCATCATATGCAATTATTTCATTCAAACCTTCTGACTTGAGACCTTTGGCGATATGATAAGATGCTTCACCAAACCCTATGAATGTTACCAGATTTTTCAATATGTCTTCCCCCTCACAGTTATTCCGGATTGATCTTTTTCATTTTCTGCTTATTGAACATCGGGGTGAAGAAAGCAATCAGAGAAACTATAATTACAATAAGTGAGATTGGTCTAGTTAAAAAACTTAACCAGTTACCATCACTTACTATGAGCTGTTTTCTCATTGCATTCTCTGCGATTTTACCTAATATAAGACCAAGGACGAAAGCAGATGTTGAATAATTAAATTTATTGAACAGATACCCGACAAAACTAAAGGCAAATACTACAAATACATCAACGAAGTTATTCCTCAAAGAATATGCTCCGACAACTCCCAGCACCAATATCAGAACAGCCAGTAATGGATATGGCAGGTTCAAAATCTTAGCGAATTCCTTCGAAATATATTTACCAAGGACAAGCAGTAACAATGACGATACTATTATCCCCAAAAATATGCTGTTTAGCATTGTGGGCTGTTGTTTAAACAGAAGTGGTCCAGGAGTTAATCCATGCAGCATAAATGCAGCCATGATTATTGCGGCTGTTGGACTGCCTGGAATTCCAAGCGTAAGTGTCGGAACCATTGATCCTCCTACCGCTCCGTTGTTGGAAGCTTCAGGGGCTATAATACCATCATCAATTCCTGTCCCGAATAGTTCCGGAGTCTTGCTTGACCTAACAGCTTCACTGTAGGCGATGAATGCTGCAATCGATCCGCCAGCCGCAGGAATTATACCGACAATAGTTCCGATTATTGAAGATTTGACATATAGCCACCATTTGGACATTACATCTTTGATTTTGATAAATTCAAAGCCCGCATCCTTATCAACTTTTGCTTCCTGTACCTTATCGCCACACTTATCTGAAATGTTCTTATACACTTCTGCAACCGCATAAGCTCCTATCATTAACGGGATATAGTCTACTCCGCTGAAGAGGAAAGATTGGCCGAAAGTAAATCTCTCGATTCCATTTATTGCATCTAATCCTATTGTTGAAAGAAGAAGTCCCAGACATGCTGAAAGCAGTGCTTTAAGCTGGTTCTTTGAACCCAGGCTTGATATGCAGCTAAGCCCCAGTAAAGCTAACGCGAAATATTCTGCACTCTGGAATTTAAGTGCGAATCTTGCTAAAAGTGGCGCAGAGACCAGCATTGCTATAGCAGAGAATATACTCCCGAATGCTGATGCAGTCATTGCAAGTCCTAATGCCCTTCCTGCCTTTCCTTTTAATGCCATCGGATAACCATCAAAGGTTGTTGCTATGGCACTTGATGTTCCTGGAACTCTTAGGAGTATGGCCGAAATACTTCCACCTGCCTGTGCACCTACATTTACTGCAACGAGTACTATAATACCAACAATTGGATCCATTCCATAAGTAAATGGAAGAAGGAGTATTATCGCCATGGAGGGTCCAAGACCTGGTAAAGCACCGCATATGATTCCAAATGCTGTAGCAATTATCATGAATATCATTGAAACTGGACTGAATACGATTGTTAGCGATTCTAAAAATGCTGTCATGATTCCCTCCTCCTAATACAAGAAATAGCTTAACTCTCTGAATATCCCAATTCCTCTCGGGAGAGATACGAAGAAAAGTCTTCCGAAAATTAAGGTAATTCCTACTGTAAGTATCAATGTGAAGATTAAAGCCTTGCCACCACTTTTATATCCCATTGCGAAGATTGCAACCATAGAAAATATCAATGTGGACAGCACAAAACCAATATAATTCATTCCAAAAATGTATGATGCAAATATCGCAATATTTATGAGCATTATTCTAAAGCCTTTGTCGTTAAGATTTATCTTTTCAGCCTTTTCCTTGTTCATTACCATTCTTACTGTTATAGCTATAAGGAAAATAGCACTGATCAAAATCACCATTTGCGGGAAACCTTGAGGTCCTATCTTATCTGTAGAAATGGTCATGCCTCCAAATCCAAGAGATACCACAAAGAACACTATCAGGAACAATGCCAGGAATATATTGAATAGGTACTCCATTTTCTTCTCCTTTTTAATTAAAGTGTTCCTGTTACGGAACACTTTAATCATTCATGATGTCCTTATTTTGCGAGTATAGCCTTGAACTTTGCTATCTCTTTAACCCACATATCACCGTATTCTTTCTGTCCAACGTATCCTGGGATAATATTAGACATATCCTTCTTTGAGGCATCAACATATTCGGTTGAATTATACACTTTTTGGATAACTTCAGTAAGGTAGTCCTTAACTTCCTGAGGCGTACCCTTCTTTACAGCAAATCCTCTCCATGATCCCTGTGTGAAATCTATCTTCTTTTCAACAGTACATGGTGTATCCTTAAGCTCAGGTATCATATCAAGCCTTACATCATGAAGTACAACGATAGGTTTGATTTCACCGCCCTGTACCATGGTCAAGAAGGAGATAACCTTATCCTGGTATATGTCAATCTCGCCACCGAGAGCTGCTGCTTTTGTTTCAGAAGCAGAATTGTAAGGAACGTATGTCAGTTCGATTCCGGCAGCTTCTGCAAATCCGTTTGCCATATAGTCATCAAGTCCTCCAGGTGATGTTCCACCAATTTTCAACTTGCCTGGATTTGCCTTGGCATATGCAATGAGATCTTCCAAAGTATTGAACGGACTATCCTTTGCCACTCCAAAAACCTGTATATCTTTCTGGAAGTTAGCTATTGGTTCAAAATCACCACTCAGACTGGCATTCGGCCGACTTAACGCTTCGGCAATCGCATGTGAAGGAGTAATCTGAAGTATCGTATATCCATCTGCAGGGGCCTGTGCTACATATACCATTCCGTCAACTCCACCTCCACCGGCTTTGTTAACAACGTTTACAGGCTTGTCTACAAAATTCCCCATCAGATTTGCAACCTGGCGTGTCATTATATCTGCAGAACCCCCAGGACCGAATGGAACGACTATCTCTATTGCTCTCTTCGGATAATCCAACGCTGGTTTGCTTTCCGTCGTTGGTTTCTGTGAACATGCTGCTACGGTAAGTCCCATGGCTATGACTAACATAAATATTGCTGATTTTTTCACTGTTATCCCTCCAGATAAATTATTCAACTTCGTTAAGCTCATCGTAATACACTACGCCTAAATCCTCGATTACTTTCCTGAAACCATAGAAATCTATACCAAGTTCTCCAGCTTCAATCTTTTCTCTTGTTTTAGCTTCTTTTTCTTCTCTTGCCTTAGACTTTTTCAGTGAAGATTCAATATCGGCTTTCTTTACAACCACAATCCCGTCATCATCAGCAACAATGAGGTCACCAGGATCAACAACCGTATTTCCGCAAACTGCAGGAGCATTTACCCAGCCGCTCTGATGCTTGTTTGTTCCAGTGCAAATTACAGATGAAGACCACACAGGAATACCGAGTTCCCTAAGTGTTCGGGTATCTCTAACTCCAGCATCTACAATTATCGCCCTTACACCCTTCTTGATAAAGGAACTGGTTATAAGGTCTCCAATCATCCCATGCTTGTTTGATTCGCCAATTGTTGTTATTACAACAATGTCTCCAGGTTTGCAGACTTCCACAGCTGCATGGACCATAAGGTTATCTCCGGACTGACAGGTAACAGTTACAGCAGGTCCGCAAACCGAGTAATTTCTGTCTATCGGCTTCAACCTGTCACTCATAAGTCCGGTTTTCCCTTGAGCCTCATAAACAGTTGCAGTGCCCAGTCTTGCAAATTCTTCGGTTATACTTTGATCAGGTCTTGGGATATTCCTTACTACATACCTTTTCATCAATAAAGCTCCTCTCCTACTACAGGGAAGAAATTGGAGAATGATTCAGCATACTTGTATGCATTTACTCCAGAAATCCTCCGAGCGTGATTCCCTCTCATAAAGGCTCTCTGAGTATAGTATTCAATGAGATGTGGCTGAGCCTGGAAGCATTTCATTGCACTTACCTTCTGGTTATAAGTCGAAGTAATGTCTACAAATGATCCTGGAACATATCCGCTTATCTCAGTCTGATGAGGTTCGAAGCCGAATAATCTCATCTGTTTCGTACTCTTCAATCCATCATACAAAGCCCCTGCTGAATTTGCTGCTACACTCGCCTGGAACACTGCCTTGTTTGTATTATCATGGTCAGGATTGAATGCATCCCTAGAGTCGTGAGTCAATATGATGTCTGGTTGGAACTCTCTGATTTTAACAATTATCCTGTCTAGCCTTTCCCGATCAAAATAAATCGGATAATCTTCGAAATCCCAGAATTCCACATTCTTCAGACCAAGGATGTCCGCAGCCTCCAGAGCTTCTTTTTCTCTTATTTTCTTGACATTTTCAGTAGTCTGACCTTCAGCTTTCCACAAATCATTCGATTCGCCTCTAACCCCGAAGCTAAAGACTACAAGACTTACTTCCGCTCCCTCAGAGATATACTTGGCTATTGTTCCTCCGGCTCTCCAAACAAAATCACCTGCGTGTGCACTGAAAACAAGCATCCTTTTATTTTTTATCAATTCAACACCTCACGATTATATAATATTTATTCAACTAGTGCATTTGAATTCTTTACTATCATGGTCATAATATCTTTGTCAGAAAAACCTTCAGCATGCAACATATCTGCAAAATTTGAAAGTCCTTCATCTGGGTAAACATTAGCTTTTTGTCCAAGGTCTGTGCCGAGGATTATATTCTCAGGTCCGATTGCCCTCATCTGCTCCATCATCACTTCTTTGTCAACTTTACCTGTTGATACAGTTGTATAGCAGTGCTCCATCATTGCTCCATACTTGAGGAGTTCTTTTTGTTCCTCTATCGTATAGAATGTTGCAGGGAATGTGACATGAGTTATTACGATTCTCTTAACCTTCGCTTCATGTGCAGCTTTGACGAGCGCAAAAGTCTCTTCCTTAGAGATATGACTTGTTGACAGTATCATGTTGTACTTTGCGATAATTTCGCAAACTTCATATGCTTCCTTGATTAGTTTCCCATCCTTGAGAATATTGATTGTCTTTACGTCGATACCGTCTTCCTTCATCTGTTGCTGCACTATTGCCCAGTAAGGCATTGCCTTGTATGGATGTGATGCAAAGTGAATCTGTTCATTTTCTGCATCGACAGTTGGAAACCATACGTTCTTTGCGCCACCTCTTCCAGCCATTTCAACTGCCATTGGATTAATTCCACCGACAGCATTGTTCAATGTTATTGAACCAAATACCTGACATTCTGGTCTGAACATTGTAATGACTCTGGCACGCTCTGCTGTGCAATTGTAATGAGACTTGATCAGGTACCCCTTTAACCCAGCCTTGATGAATCTGTCTGCAAGTTCCGGATCGTCCACCTTTCTTGGCAGCATATCCGGACCTGAATGCACATGAAGGTCATATGCACCTTTGATAAGATCATTCATAAATAAACCTCCTAAAACATTATCGCTTGCAATGTACTTCGAGTTTGTACAACCAGATTGTATTACAATTAAGATAGCATTATCGAATTCCAAAGTCAATAACTTTCTGAAAACAATTTCATATATTGTTCATTTAAGTTATCATTACCTCATCTGTCAGTCAATTCTGCAAGTAAAATTCTGATAATTGGGGCAACCCTAATAAGTTCACATCAGGTTGTGATCGCCTTAAAGTAATATTTTGGATGTAGCAAATCGCAAGGATAGGCTCGCTTAATTAGGAGTTAGACTATTTATGAGGCAATTTGATGTAACTCAACAACTATCATAGATTTCGCGCTTCAATAATGATATAATTAGCATTATTGTTTAGCAATTATGTTTAATTTGTGTAAAGTAGGTTGATAATAATGTCGATAACTGAGCAAATATATGAGTCAATGAAGCAAGGGATAGCAAATGGAACATATCAGCCTTCAGAAAATCTACCCGAACAGGAACTTTCAAATGTCTATGGAGTTAGTAGAAACACAATAAAAAAGGTTCTTCTCATGTTGGAACGGGAGAACCTAGTTGTCATCGAGCCTAATAAAGGTGCAAAGGTCAGGTCTTATTCAATGGATGAGGTGCTGGAATTCCTAGAGCTCAGAGCTAACCTTGAAGGATTCATAACACGACTAGCAGTCAACAGATTCACACCAGATGACATAAAAAATTTGGAAGAGACGTTAAGAGTAATGAAGGTACATTACTCTAACAATGAGCTGATAGAATACTCGAAAAATAATCAAATCTTTCATAATGCAATCTATAGTGCATGTCCCAACAAATTGGCAGTAGAGTTGACAAAAAATTTAAAATCGCAAATGAGCAAGTACAATACTAAGACTATACTAATCCCCGGCAGGGACTCGCAGTCCTACTCAGAGCACTCAGCAATCCTTGATGCAATTAAGAATAAGGATTCAGATCTTGCTGATGCACTTATGGTAATGCATATAATGAACGTCAGAAAAACCTTCAAGGAAAACTATAAGTTCCTTTTTTAGATATATATAATTCCCCGATTCTTCCCTTCATCGAATCAACTTTAAGAATCAAAATTTCCTGTAATCAGATACTATACAAATTATGCCCAATACTTTAGTTAATTCTAAGTGCGCACTTAAAAGCCCTTCCACATGTTGATTGCACAAACAAATCAACATGTGGAAGGGCTTTTTGATTGGTTCTGTTTTTGTTTGACTTACTCCAAAAAGTCGATACAAGTCAAATTCCTTTCAATTTCACAATGTATACTGTACCCTTTTCAGGCCTTCAGCATTTCATCCGCTACCCTGACAACAATATCCTTGGTTACGGTCTTTCTTTCCAATTTCGATACTCCTCTGATGAGCTTGTAGAGATGGACATTCTTTTCAGCAGCTACATCACGGAATATCTTCTCGAAGCTGGAGTGGGCACCGGCATCTCCGAATACAAGGTCGATTGGTTCGACTGGATTATGGTAGCCATATTCCTTCATAGCCGGGGACAGCTCCTTGTCGATGAAATCGAGCAGCGCATACTGGTCGATGTATTCCATCTGCCCTATTCTCTGGAAAAGCGCTACAGCCATCTCGGTAGGACAGTTTCCAGCACTCCTTGCCATTCCCATCAGGCCACAGTCTATTACTGTCGCACCAGCTTCAGCTGCAGCAATCGCATTTGCTCCTGAGAATCCAAGGTTGTTGTGGCCATGGAAGCCAACAGGCATCTTGACCTTTGCAACCATCTTTTCTACATATTCCCTGACTTCACCTGGAGTCATGGTTCCAGCTGAATCCATGATAGTCAGTTCATCAAGTCCCCATTCCTCAAGCATCCTTGCTTCCTCAGCAAGATCATCCGCATTCAGCACATATGCCTTCATGGCAGAGTATCTGCATGTAAGTCCATACTTCTTTACCAGCTTTACTGCCTCGCTTGCGCTTTCCCCGTCACTGGCATTAGCTCCGATTCTAAGGAACTTCAAGCCGTATTTCGCTGCAAGTGCAACATTTGCTTCAGTGACATTTGCTACACCAATGAACATTCCCAGTTCAGCCTGGTCAAGATATGGCTGGACAAGTTCCAGGTATTCAATGTCAGTGAGGGGTGCTATTGCACCTCTTGACTCATAGGCACCAAGACCAAGCGCATTACCGAATTCGATGACCTTGACGTTGCTTTTTATCAGCCCCTCAATCATCATTTTAGTTAGTTCCGCAGAAAATCCTTTACCAACAACATTAGCTCCATCCCTCAAAGTACAATCCATCATGATAAGGTCTTTCATAACACTATTCTCCTCTATCTGCAATTCCGTCTTACCTTTTCCCATAGGCCTTGAGATCAGGTATTCCGGCATGGCATTAAAACTTTAGTTTTCTAGACTACCGGAAACTGAGGGGTCCTGCCATTCAGGACATCATCTATTCCCTGTACTGAATCAGTGACCATCCTCGCCATAGCTTCTTCTGAGGCTGCAGCGCAATGCGGTGTAAGTATTACATTAGTCAGGCCAAAAAGCGGATTGTCAGCTGTTGCTGGCTCAGGATCCGTGACATCAAGACCTGCACCTGCAATATCGCCATTCTTCAGGCTTTCAACCAGAGCCGCCTCGTCAACTACATTCCCTCTGGCAACATTGATAAGATATGCAGACTTCTTCATCATCCTGAACTCTGCTGCCCCTATGGATTTTTTAGTCTCATTTGTGACAGGTATGTGTATGCTTATGAAGTCAGAGGTCCTTAGAAGCTCCTCACGGCTATCAACTATTGTCACACCTTCAATTTTCTTGTTCTTCGGAAGGTATGGGTCAAATGCCACCACATTCATTCCGAAGCCGAAATGAGCCATCCTGGCAACAAGGTTGCCGATTCTTCCAAGACCAATAAGTCCAAGTGTCTTTCCGCTTACCTCGTTGCCAAGTACCTTATCCTTGATCTGGTAGTTTCCGTTACGATACTCACAGCTCATCAGATTCAGCTTCTTGGCGCAGGCAAGCACCAGTGCCATAGTATGCTCAGCAACCGAAAGTGAATTTGCAGTTGGTGCGAAGACTACACTTCTGCCAAGCTTCCTGGCAGCTGCTATGTCTATGCTGTCATAGCCAGCGCCGTGCTTAGCGACAACCTTAAGGTCAGGACATCTTTCGAATATTTCTTCATCTATTTTTGCTACCCTTATGATCACGGCTGTGCAGCCCTGGAGGTCTTCAATCAGGGTCTCCTTGTCAAGTCCTCTGCCGAACTTGACCTCATAGTCAAGCTTCTTCAGCAGATCTATTCCTTCATTAGCTACCTTCTCAGGCAGCAGTACGGTTCCACGCATTTATACTCCCCCTAGTCATCGCTGTTCTTGTCCGCACCTGTAGACTCAACCGATGGCACTTTTGTATTTATTTTGCTCATGAATATCGGTGCAAACAGTGAAATTCCTATCATTGCTATCAGTACAAGGCATATCGGTCTTGTCAGATAGTAGGTGAGTACACTTGTGTCCTTAGCCATAACTATTGCCCTGTGGAAATTTCTCTCAGCCATGGATCCCAGTATGAGGGCAAGCGTTATCGGAGCTGTTGCGAACCCGGTCTTTCTCATGAAGTAGCCAAGTATACCGAATATTGCCATTACAACCACATCAACGAAGCTCATGTTGATCGCGTATGCTCCGACAACTGATAGTACAACTATTATCGGTGCAAGTATCGAAGTCGAGATTCCTGATACCCTTGCAACTGACTTAGCAATAAGAAGGCCGGCAATTCCCATCAGGATATTTGCAATCATGAAGCCTATGATTATCGCATAAGTTATGTCGCCCTGCTTGCTGAAGAGTGAGTATCCAGGCGTAAGCCCGTGGATCATGAGAGCACCCATTATAACTGCCGCAGCCGAGCTTCCAGGTATTCCAAGGGTCAGAAGAGGTATGAGAGCTCCTCCAGTAACCGCGTTGTTCGCAGATTCCGAGGCCCAAATGCCCTCTCTCGAGCCATTCCCGAAAAGTTCCTTATGCTTCGAGAATCTCTTCGCTTCGTTATATCCCATCCATCCGCCGATGTCTCCACCAGCTCCCGGCATGATTCCTACGATTATTCCGATTATCGAAGACCTGATGATATTTGGAGTTTCCTTAATAAGTTCTTTAAGAGACGGAATCGGGCTTCCGCTCAGGTCCGGGATAGGCTCTACCTTTTCACCCTTCCTCATTGCACGGATTCCTTCAGCCTGGATCATGACCTGCGATATGGAAAATAATCCTATAAGTGCAGGTACCAGCTGTATTCCAGATTCGAGAGCAGTCACGCCGTAGGTGTACCTCGCAACTCCAAACACGGTATCATAGCCTATGAATGATATGCACATTCCTATGAGACCTGATATTATGCCCTTCAGCATGTTGTCTCCGGCAAGAGACCCTATTATAGTCAGGCCGAATATTGCTATCAGGAAATACTCTGGTGCGTTGAACTTCAGCGAGATAGTCGCCAAAGGAGGAGCAAGGAATAGAAGTGCTGCACCACTCAATGTGCCTCCAATCATGGAAGCTACAGTTGATATTCCAACTGCCTGTAATCCCTTTCCCTGCTTGGTAAGAGCGTATCCATCCATAGCAGTGGCAGCTGACGCTGGCGTTCCAGGTGTATGCAGAAGAATTGCTGTTATTGAACCTCCATAAAGAGCAGAGGTATATAGTGCGGTAAGCATTATTATTGCGGCTGCCGGCTCCATTCCGAATGTGAACGGAATCAGCAGTGCTATTCCCATGGTCGCTCCAAGTCCTGGCAGTGCACCAATGACTATTCCTCCCACGACTCCAACCAGGAGTCCGATTAAGGATTGCAGCGAAAACAAATTCTGTATAAGTTGTTCTGTAATCATGATTTTCTCCTTTGATCCGAATTATGGAAGCATTACATTGAGCGTCTTGACGAAGAGCAGATATACAAAAAGGTTCAATGCAATGTCTGTGATGATTATCGCTTTGATGTTCTTATTGCCGTAGTAAACCATCATGACTGGCACGAAGAGTGCCGTTGCTATGAAGAAGCCAGCGAAGTTCATCGCCGCAATATATGCCGCTATCAGTACAAAAACCATGACTGGTGTCTGGATGACCTCCAGATTCAGAAGCGTATCGCTCTTCAGCGTAAGCTCAGGCTTTTTTGTCTTTCTGATTCCAAGTACCAGGACTATCACCGAAAGCGCCAGAAGCAGCATTATGACAATCTGCGGGAACTTGGCGGACTCAGCCTTGATCTTGCTTGACTCAAAATACAGATATGCTGAAAAGAGTATCAGTATCGCTCCAAGATAAATATCTATGTTCAGCTTGCGAGTTTTCTTTTCCATTTTATCCTCCTGAAAAATCATTCTATCCAGCTTGAGCACCTTCAGGGACTGAAGGTACTCAGGCCATAGAATCAGCTATTAGTAGCTATTTCCAACCCATGGTCTCAGCCATGTCTATCATTATCTTTTCCTGGTCAACAACATAGGTCGCTGCATCCTTCGAGTTCATGAAGTTCACTTCAAGTCCCAGTTCAGACATCTTCTTGACCTGGTCCGCATCAGTAATTGCTGCTTCGAACGCCTTCGCAAGTGCAGCTACGACTTCCTCAGGAGTACCAGCCTTAACACCGAACCCTCTGTCTGACGAATTGGTGACTTCTTTTCCAAGTCCTGATTCATTCCATGTAGGTACCTCAGGTATGAGGTCTGATCTCTCATCAGAGAATACCGCGATTGTTATGATTTCCTTGTTAGCCATTGGTGTGAGCACATCTCCAACATTGCCTGCAAAAGCGTCCACATGACCGCCAAGTGCTGCCGCAAAAGCTTCGGATGCACCGCTCATAGGTACAGCAGTTATCTTGAGGTCCATAGCAGCCTTGATCTTGTTCAGGAGGATGTCATCATCTGTTCCTGCACCGGAGGTTGAGATCGTTACTTCGTTTGTCTTTGCATACTCTACAAAGCTCTTGAGATCAGTGAATCTCTTCTCATCCTTGTTTATCGCAAGTACGCTGAAATCTGAAACATGGTTGGCGAGCATCTGGAAATCAGCTATGCTTTTGCTTCTTCCAAGGCTCTTGTCAAGATAGCCTGAGAATATGGTCGGAAGGTTTACCATCGATACATTGTATCCGTCCGCCTTTTCTGAAAGGAGCTTTTCCCAGCCTACCCAGCCGCTTGCTCCTGGAAGATTGACTACATTGACTGTGGTGCCAAGTGCTTTTTCAAGATACGGCTGAAGTACCCTCGCTCCTACATCTGAGCTTCCACCTGCTGAATATGGTACTATGAGGTTTACAACCTTGTTCCCTGGAAATGCCGCAGCCGTCGTATTTGTTGTTGTATCCTTGGTCCCGCTCGAACATCCTACTGTCACTGCCATTACCGCTGCCATTGTTAGTGCAAGAATCTTTTTCATTTTTCTCCCCCATTTGCATTATTGTAATTATTTGTTGTCTGTTTCGTGTACTCATCATAGCAAACGCTTACAATTAATAAAAACGAATTAAATAGATGTTAATTATCGAATGTTTCGATATAATGTATCTTAAGTACGAATTTAGTTGATATATCCTTAACAAGGAGGAACATAATGAACTACGACCTTATAGAAACCTTTCTGGCCCTTGCCAAGACACTGAACATAACAAAGGCGGCGAACCAGCTGTTCATGTCCCAATCGACAATCAGCTACCGGCTGAAGGTCCTGGAGACTGAATTGAAGGTTTCACTCTTTGACAGGGACAAGGGCTACAAACACATTGAGCTGACAAAGCATGGAGAGAAATTCCTGAAGATCGCCCAGGAATATGAAAGGGTATCTGATGAGATCTCAAATTTCGCCAACCTCAGCATGTTCAAGACTGTTGTAGTTGGAGCTGTGGACAGCGTAAACAACTTCGTGCTGAACAACCTCTACAAGCAGCTCTTGAACGACCTTGATGATGACTGGAGAGTGGGTATCAGAACCCTGCACACAAGGGAGATCTATGACAGCGTAAGCTTCAGGACAATTGACGTCGGCTTCGCCCTCAGCAACCTTCAGGTACCCTATACTGAGGCAGTCAAGGTCTATGAGGATTCACTGTTCGTTGTCAGCAAGCACAATGCGAACTTCCAGGCCAACAAGATAGCTCCAAGCCGTCTTGACCTTACAAACCAGATATACTTCAACTGGGGTGAAGAATATTCAAAGTGGCACAGCACCTACTTCCGCCAGCCCGATTCCCCGAAATTCAAGGTCGATTCCACACTGCTCGCATTTCAGCTGCTATCAGAAGGCTACTGGTTCTTCGCGCCAGCCAGCGTATGCCTTAACATGAAGAACCTGTTCGATTTCTGCCTGTATGAGCTGTCCATTGAAAGTCCGGTAAGGTCAGTGTATATGGTAAGCAACACCTCAAGGATTTCCACAGCAAATTCTGATATCGCCATCTTCAAGGAGAAGACCATTGACTACATGTACGAACTGGAGAAACAGAAAACAGACCTTAAGAATTTCATCATGAACTGATATCCTCCGTTTACCTGTCTCAGAACATTTCTATGAAATAGAAGAAGATCCCTGACCCAAAAGCGTTCTGCTTCAAGGTCAGGGATCTTCTTCATTATTCATCTCTAGTGGCAGTCAAGCACCAGCGTCTCATCCGCAAGGGCTTTAGCATCATCTTCATCGTGTGTCACGAGGATCGTCGTCATTCCTGTGCTCCTTATTATCCTATGGAGGTCTTCCCTCAGCTCCTTTACAAGAGCAGAATCAAGGCTGCTGAAGGGCTCATCCATGAGAAGTATTGATGGCTTTGGAGCAAGGGACCTTGCCAGTGCAACCCTCTGCTGCTGTCCCCCGCTAAGCTCATGCGGGTATCTCTTTTCAAGCCCGTCAAGCCTTGTGAGGCTAACCATCTCCCTTACCCTGCCATCATCCTTACCTTTCATCCCGAAGGCGATGTTCTGGGCTACCGTAAGATATGGAAACAGGGCGTAGTTCTGGAAGATGAAGCCGGTGTTTCTCTTCTCAGCAGGGATGAAGATACTTTCGTCCTGTACAGTCCTGCCTCCTATCCTGATATATCCCTTGGACCTGTCCTCGAGCCCTGAGATTATCCTTAGCAGCGTGCTCTTTCCGCTTCCGCTTTTACCAAGGACTGCGATAATGCTTCCATCCTTGACGTTAAGGTCGAAGCCTTTGAATATTTCGGAATCCTTCTTCCCGTACCTGAATTCGAGGTTCCTTATATCAAGCTCCATCATTCTTCACTCCCTTTTGTTTGTTTACCATGGCAAATGCCAGGAGAGCCACCATGCAGATCAGAATTATCATAAGTGCCGGCACGGATGCCTCCATTATCCTCTCGTCATTTGCATACTCATATGAGCGTGTGGCAAGAGTATTGAAATTGAAAGGCCTTAAGAGAAGAGTCAGCGGTAGCTCCTTAAGGATATCTATGAAGGTAAGTATGAAGCCGGTGACAAGTGAACCCTTTATTACCGGAAGCTCGACCTTCCACAAGGCGTACAGCCTCCCCTTTCCAAGTGTCTGTGCAGCTTCAGAGTATCTCGTCCCGATCTTCGAGAAGCCTGAGTTAACGCTGTTGTAGCCTGCTGCCATGTACCTTACGACAAACGCATAGGTAAGCATCGCTGTGCTGGTACTTAGGACCAGCTTCCTGGTTCCCGGATCAAGCCACCTGTATAGCGGAAAAAGACTTGAATCGAGCCACACGAAGAGTGTGATAGTTCCTATGGCTATTACCGCACCAGGAATCGAATAGCCAAGCTGGGAAAGCTTTGTCATAAGCTTTGATACCCTTTGTGGCAGCCACCTCGAGGTTGAGACAATGATAGTGTTGACGATAAGAATAATAAGGCTTGCAAGCAGGCTGTAGGTAAGAGTATCCAGCATTATCCTGCCTGTCTCTCCCCTTTCAACCTTGTCAAAGGAAGCTATTGCCCATTGAAGCATCTGACCTACAGGAACGAAAAACACTATAAGAGCTGTCAGCGAAAGTATGGAAAGAACCAGTACATTCCATGCTCCCTTAAGTCTGTATGGCTTCAGCTGCCTTACGCCCTGCATTCCGTAGCGCTTCCTGCCTCTCGTCATGTCATCGATGACAAGGAATCCTACGACGAGCACCATAAGGTAGAAGGACAGCCTCAGTGCGACTCCTGTATCACCAGACCCGAACCAGGAGCCGAATATCGCTGAGCTTATAGTCTTAAGATTGAAGTACCTTGCCACACCATAGTCTCCGATGATCTCCATCATGATGAGCGATAATCCTCCAGCAAGAGGAAGCCTTATGAGTGGAAATATGACCTTGAGGAAAATCTTAAAAGGTGAGTAGCCATGGAGCCTTGCAACTTCAACAAGCTCTGACGCGTGATTTTCAAGGAAGGACCTTACCGGGGCGTATACGTAGGGATAAAGAGTGATAGCGTAGATGACAACAGCACCCCTTATGTTCATTATGTCAAATGCTCCTGGAGAAACCACTATTCCAAGGCTTCTCAGCGTACTCTGCACAGCTCCTGTATACCCAAGCATTCCTGCGAACACATAGGCAGCAATGTAAGGAGGTATCGTAAGCGGCAGATAGAAGAACCATTTGAAGAAGCTCCTGAATGGGAAATCAAACATGGCAACAAGAACCGCAAGTGTGACACCGATGATTGAAGAGAGAAGCAGCGAAAAGGACACTATTGTGAGAGTCTGGACCACAGCATCCTGAAGGAGGTATTCCCTGAAGCGCGACCATTCTTCACTCCCGGAAAAATCAACTTTTAAAAGGATTGCCAGTACTGGCAGGACAGCCGAAAAAAGAATCAGAAAGGAAAGCACAGAACCTGTGCCCGCCTTCCTCATTCCACGAATAACCCTTATCATTTCCAGCCTGCTTCGGTCAGTATCCTTACTGCCTCTGCGTTAGCTGCCCCAAGGCTTGAAAGGCTTAGCTCCTGCTCCCTGAATTCTCCAAGTGAAAGAAGGAATTCAGAAGACTCGGCTCCTTCAAGGACCGGGAACTCAAAGTTGGTCTGGGCATATGAGCTCTGAGCCTTTTCTCCAGACAGGAATTCGAGCAGCTTTACGGCATTTTCAGCATTCTTCGCTCCCTTGATTACTCCGCCACCTGAGATATTGATGTGGGTTCCGTTTCCTTCCTGGTCCGGGAAGAATACTCCAAGACCCTCAGCGACCTTCCTTTCCTCAGGGTCAGCGCTTGTAAGCATAAGACCCAGATAGTAGGTGTTCATTATGGCAATGTCACCCTCTCCGGCAGCAATGGCCTTTGCCTGGTCCCTGTCTCCACCCTTCGGGTCTCTGGCAAGGTTAGCTACTATCCCTTCAGCCCATTCTTTAGCCTTGTCAGCACCTTCAAGCTCAATAAAGGATGCTATGAGAGTCTGGTTGTACACGCTGTCAGCACCCCTGACAAGTATCCTTCCCTTCCACTTCTGGTCAGTCAGGTCCTCATAGGTCGAAAGCTCGCTTTCATCCACTCTATCCCTGGCATAGACAATTACCCTGGCACGCTTTGTAAGACCGAACCAATATCCATCAGGCTCCCTCAGGTTATCAGGTATGTTTGACTCAAGGACTCTGCTTTCAGTAGTCTGAAGAAGCCCAGCCTCCTGTGCCCTGTATAGCCTTCCCGCATCTGCCGTTATGAACAGGTCAGCTTCAGTGTCCTCACCCTCAGTCTTGAGCCTTTCAATAAGTTCATCTGACTTTCCCTTCACTATGTTGACCTTTATCCCGGTCGCCTCTGTGAATGCTGCGTATATGGCATCATCAGAGTCATAATGCCTGTCGGTGTACAGGTTAACTGCCTCATCAGCAGTTTCCGTTGGTGCCGTAGCCGCTGCACCCCTTGCTGCGCATCCTGAAAAAATCGCAGCTGTCGCTGCCAATGCCATGATCGTCCTAAAAAGCTTCATGTTGCCCTCCTATAGTTGATAATTGTTCTCAATTACTCAAGCAATATATTCTCATAATTGAGAATGATTGTCAACAAGGAAGTTTAAGTTTGTCACTCAATAGTCAAAGTCAGGTCGCAGCAAGTAAAAAACGAAAGCGGCAGCCCTTAAGGCCACCGCAGCGATTGCAATTATTCGATTATCTTCCAACAGCTATATGGATACGATCCTGTCCGCCATCGCCTCTGCCTCAGCAATGTCATGGGTGACCATGATCACTGTGATCCCCTTGGATTTGCATAGGTCCTTCACAAGCAGCTGAAGCCTCGTCCTCATTTCCGAATCAAGACTTGCAAAAGGCTCATCAAGCAAAAGCACCCTTGATCTGCAGACTAATGCCCTTGCAAGCGATACCCTCTGCTTCATGCCTCCGGAAAGCTCACCAGGCTTCTTATGCCTGTGCTCATAAAGACCGACTGACTTCAGGGCATCATCAATCTCATCCTGCGTAAGCCTTCTGCCAGCTATCCTTACATTGTCCTCCACTGTCTTCCATGGAAGAAGGCTTTCTGATTCCTGGAACACAAATGGGAACGGAACATCTATACCGTCGAATATCCTTGGATCATAGCTTATGCTTCCCTCATATTCCTTGTCCAGACCGCCGATTATGTTGAGAAGCGTACTCTTCCCGATTCCTGAAGGTCCCATGACCGCTACGATCTCGCCCTCACCTATATCCAGTGAGAAATCCTTCAGAAGATATTCGCTTCCGAAGGACTTTTTAAGCCCTTTAACCTCAATAAGCTTCATTGGCTCTACCTCCCTTGAACAGCAGGGATTCAAATAGAATTCCGCAGAATGCAATGGTCACAAGTCCTGCAAGAAGCCCCGGAGTATCCATGTACATCCTTCTCTCGAAGATGAGCCATCCAAGTCCGGTCCTACTTCCTACCATCCCAAATACCATCTCCACACTGATCAGTGCCCTCCAGCCCCTAGACCAGGATATGCCAAGTGATGATTTCAGGTCCTCCACAGAGCCCTGTACATATATGTGCCAGAACCTTGTCCACCTATCCAGCCTGAAGGCTTCCATGAACCTTCCATACCTTGAGCTGAGTCTCTCAGCGCTCAAATCCAGCTGAGCCCATAGCGGCCATAGTGTGGCATGGACCATGATGAGAACCATCGATGTCCTTGTTACTCCAAGCCACAGAATTACAATTGGAAGCACTGCTATGCCCGGAAGTGGTGAAAGGATTGACTGAAGGAGAATAATGAATTCCCTTGCGTACCCGGAAATACGGGATATGGCAACCATAGCCGCTGAAATTACCAGGGAGAGTGCCATCGCAAGGAATACTATCCCTATACTGTAGGCTGTCTTCATGATCAGATCCCCATTTACCAGAAGGTCAATGAAGCTCCTTGAGATATCCATCAGCCCCGGAAAAAGTGCATCAGGAAACCTTCCTGAACGAGCTACAACCTCCCAAACAGCAAGAAGCACCAGTATGAAGATCCCTCTGGCAAGCAGCTTATTTCCTTTGCTTAACTTCCTTTTTCTACTTTGCATCCTGCTCCCAAAACAGCTCCATACCCTTAAGACTTGAGGATATGAGTCCGTTCCTTTCCATGAATTCTACAAAGGTATCTATTCCTTCAACTCCTGTGCCAAAGGTTGTGGTTCCATCGCCAAGGTAGCTTTCAAGCTCACCTGTCTCATATTCATATGCTTCAGATAGAATCCTAAGAGTACCATCCTTATCGCTTTCAATATACTCCATGGTCTTCACCAGGGCTTCCTTGAAGGACTCGTACACCTTCGTATCCTTGAAAACCCTATCCTGGCAGATGCCTACAATAAAGGTGAAGTCCCCACCAAAGCTCTCTCTTCCATCAAGTAGTACCCTTCCACCATTCTCAAGCTCCTCCTGAAGATATGGGGGAGTGGTGAAATGAAGAAGGTCTTCATTGCCTGAGATGAATGCAGTGACACCGTCTGGATGAGCCATAGAAAGAAGCTGTCCGTCAAATGCTGAAGCTTTTCCAGTCGCCTTCTCCGCCGCCATCATAAGCAGTATGTGCTGTATGGATCCGGGTTGCGGAAGCATAATCCTGTGATTGTCCTTAAGGTCGGATATTGAACTCAAATCAGGATCCTTTGTCACCAGTGACACCGAGGTTTTTGATATCCCAGCGATTATCCTCCAGTCCATCCCCTTATCCCTTCCGATTAGGAAAGGAGGAATAGCTGTAAAGCCAATGTCGAGGTCTCCAGAAAGCATTGACTCCCTGATGGCTGATGTATTGCCAAGCTTTTTCCACTGCACAGCAATGTCCAGATTCCTTTCCTGAAGCGCAGCCTCAAGGAACCCTTTGGACTTCATTATCTCAAGTGGTGCATAAGCAAGACCGAACTGTTCCCCTATGCTGAGTGTCTTCTCCTCCTTCTTCCCGCAGCCGGAAAGAAGGATTGAAAACACCAATCCAATTACAATTATAGTTATCATATTCAATGAACTTCTGCGAAACATAAGTATCCTCCGGAAATGTATTGCCGCTTTTCATTATACCATGCTGATTAGTCAGATATGGTGAAAAATCTGACGAAATAATAGCCCTCTCTCCGACATCTATACTGATGTATGCTGACACCTTATTCTTCTAGAGTAATGATCCAAGGCCCAGCAGGTAAACATACGCAGCTTTGTCTGAAACCATATAAGATAATTTGGAATAACTGGTCAAGAATATAACTTTATAACTTTATCCGCTTCCTCAATAAATCAGTTAAAACTTGTATTGAACATTTACAATTGTTGGATTAAAATATAATTACAACTTTATCCGCTTGTCCCCTATTTTAGCATTAAGTTGTAAAGGAGGCGTTTTATGAGGTCAGTTGAAGAAATCAAATACCTTTTTGAAAACCATGCTGGTATGATGCGTACATCAGAGCTGCTTGAAGAACGAGTATACTACAAGGAACTCCAATCTCTCATAGAAGTAGGAGTTATTGAAAAAGTTCGCTATGGTTACTATCAGCTAACGGATAATGAGAATTTCAGTGAAGTCACGACTATAGTACGGCTTTTCCCAGATGCTATATTTTGTATGGAAACGGCTCTCTACTATTACAGGTATAGCGACAGGACACCTAAAGCCTGGAATCTTGCTGTAAGTAAAGATAGTGGTAAAAGCAGGTTCAAAATCGAATATCCCCCAGTTAAACCATACTACATTGAGCCATCGCTTCTTGAGATTGGTCTTACAAATTTTGAAATAGACGGGAATCTAGTCCGCATTTACGACAAAGAAAGGACAATCTGCGATTGCCTTCGCTACTATGGAAAAATGGATAGAGAGATTTTCAACAATGCAATACGACGCTATGTTTACGATCCGAAAAAGGACATTTCCAGACTCATGGAATATGCAAAAAAGATGAGAGTTGTCCAGAAGGTGAATAATATCATTGGAGTGTGGATATAATGCCGGACGTAGGCGCTTCAATACTAGCCAAGCTCAAGTACAAGTCAAAAACTTCAGGAGTGCCCTACCAGCAGTATCTACAGCTTTTTTTTCAGGAGGAGTTCCTGCGTCGACTTTCAAAATCGAAATATTCCGGGAATTTGATTTTAAAGGGAGGCCTATTTATATTCGCTCTAACCAACTTCAAAAGTCGAGCAACAGTCGATGTTGACTTCTTGTTAGATAGAATTAATGGCAATGCTGATTATATCTTAAATGTTATTAATGAAATCATTGAAACTCAGACTGGCTATAATAAAGTGATTGTTCTAAAAGCTTCAAAAACAGTTCAAATAGCAATCCACCAAAAATACCCCGGTGTGGGTATTCAAGTAATAGGGCAACTGAAAAATGTCCGAGTTCCATTCGGAATTGACATTGGCATTGGAGATATTATTGTTCCAAAATCACAGAAAATGGTCATTCAAACACAGCTCGATGGCTATGATTCACCTGAGGTTTTGACCTACTCACTTGAAAGTACTATCTCTGAAAAATTCGATGCCATACTTCAGAGGTTGGAATTGACAAGCCGTATGAAGGATTTTTTCGACATACATTACCTTGCACACACTTTTGATTTTAGTGGGTATAATCTGCAGCTTGCCATAGAACACACTCTGAGAAATAGAAATACCTACTTCGGTAGCGATAGCTTAGAAAAAGTTGTTTCCTTAAAAGATAACCTTAATATTAAAACAAGATGGAAACACTTCACCAAAACAATCAACTCACCAGATCTGAACTTCAGTGAAATTATTGGAACTATCGAAACCTTCCTGAGTCCAGTTTGGGAGGCAGTTGTGAGTGGTAAAGTTTTTTCAAAGGAGTGGAATTGTAAATCCAATTCCTGGCAATAAAGCCAAAACCAAGCAGTTAAAGTATTTTTAAATAAATTTTATCTAAGAGTATGCAAGACACGATTTTCCTACTCCATTTCAGCGTCTTGATTAGGTTGACAAAATATAAGCCCTTCGCTCCGACATCATGCGGAACGAAGGGCAAATTTCAGTTCAATATCCAATTGTGACAATTTCAGGCTCCAGGACAATTTCACTCTTCAGGGAAGCTGTTACCGGTGAATTATCAGCAGCAAGCTTTAGTGCCGCTATTGCCTTCTCTTCCGTACCAGCACCGCAGATAGTGACCTTTGGCATAAGCCTGATAGTGTGGAATTCTTTACCCTCATCCTCTGACTCACCCTCTGCTTTGCATTCATAGGCTGCCATCTCAAGCCCCGCCTTCTCCATCTCAATTACTACGGAAATCTGGAAAGAGATGTTCACCGCCATCATAAGTGCATCCTCAGGGGTCATTACTCCTGCTTTCCCGCGCTGCATGGGAGTGGCTGAAAATTCCATTTCTATACCATTCTGGCAAACTGTATTACCTTCAAACCCGCCATTCCAGGTTGCCTTGTTTACATATATCATGCTTTCACCTCACATTTTTGACAGATTCTCAAGCATCACAGGAAGGTATGCGTCAGGAAACAGAAGCTCAGCAATGTCATCATCCCAGTTTCCCGGTTCAAG
Organism: Youngiibacter multivorans; assembly: GCF_017873395.1. Taxonomy (GTDB): domain Bacteria; phylum Bacillota; class Clostridia; order Clostridiales; family Clostridiaceae; genus Youngiibacter; species Youngiibacter multivorans. The sequence continues at coordinate 81,161 of NZ_JAGGKC010000002.1, forward strand.
CTTGAAGAGCCATCCTTTTCCATAAGCATCACTGTTCACAAGGTCAGGCGAACTCTCAAGGTCCTCATTGATTTCCACTACAGTACCGCTTACAGGCACCTTGACGCTTACAGCCGCTCCATCCATTCCAATGCTTGCAGCCTCCTCATCCTTCTCCAGGATCGCTCCCAGTGCCGGTAAGTCAACAAACGTTGCTTCACCTGAGGTCATCTGAAGATAATCAGTGATGCCAACTATAGCAAGCTCTCCATCATGCCTTACCCAAACTTCATCCATGCTGTAGAGGCAGGACCTGTCCACCCTCAGATTATAGCCTTCATAGGTAGTTTCAAAAAATTCCCTGTCCATGCTCATCCCTCCGTATGTTGAATTTTGTTCCTATCTGCTCCATACCCCTGCGGCCTGAAACTCATGCCCGAAGCCTTCAGTAATTTCAGCCTCTAGGCTCTTGTACTCAGCTTCAGTGAAATCTGCACCAGGCATCTGGTATATGGTCACAAAGCTTTCAGCGAATCCACCAAGCTGCATCCTTACAGCTTCAGGCGAATCAGTAGTCAAAGGATTCCCGGTGATCTCCTCCTCGGTCTTGTTCCTGTTGGTTCCTACCAGAAGAGAATACATTGCCTTCCCGCCATCTCTCCATATATATAGCTCAAGTCCCTTCATTGGAGCTGCCTCTTTAGACGAGACCTTGAGGCCATAGCTGACGGTGCCCTGCTTATATCTTATGGTGATTACCAGGACATGGTCTCCCGCCACATAAGGAACCTCAGCTGTAATTGTGTTTCCCTTAAGCTCAGCCATTCCACCCGATGGAATAGCTTCTCCACTGTCAATTCTGTATACCTCGAAGTCGATAAGCTCAATATTCCCCTTGAACAGCTTGTCATCATTAACAGGAAAAAGCTCAATCTTTTCTCCTGCAGTCACCTGAAGTGTATTCTCCAGCTTATACTGGAAGTCCTTCGGATGCAGCGAATCCGCCTGAACCGACCTGTTTCCATAGTCCCATCCATATGTTCCCATTATGGCTCTGGCAGTACCCTGTGAGCTCCTGGCCTCAAGTCCTGGAGGACCAGGGAGCTCTCTGAAGAAAGCGAGATATACTGCAGCAGCAGCTACAATTATTACAATACCTGAAGCTATAACCTTCAGCTTATTCAAAGTCCCTCTCTCCTTGGTCTTAATACTACCGGTCTTTCACCATAGCTTTCAATGTGCAGGTATCCATGCTTCTCCCTCTGGTGGGTGTTTACCTGAAGCTCACAGCCTCTCCTGGTTTCGCATCTCGTGCATTCGAAGCACTGCAGAGATTCGAATCCCCAGGTGAACGGGCATACAGCTATGCAGGTGGCGCAGCTTCCGCCGTTGTCCTGCCAGAAATTCAGGCATTTCTCACCGTTGATGTACCACTTCCTTACTCCAGGATTCCCCGTCTCATATGACACAGAATCCAAAGGCTCTCCAAAGCTTATGGAGTCAGATGGACAATGCTCTGCACATAACAGGCAGTTCTTGCAGAAGATCTCCACGCCGAAATCTACCGGCTTGTCAGGTACAAGAGGCATGTCCGTCAGCACCTTGAATAGCCTTACGCTTGGACCGAACTCAGGAGTGATGAGTATACCCAGCCTTCCAAGCTCGCCCAGGCCTGCATCCACAGCAAGTGGAATGCTCATGGCGGTGTCGTTCATGCAGGGTATTGCCTTATAGCCCATGGCCCTAATATATTCGGCAAGAGATACTGCGGTTATTCCCATCCTTGAGTAGCCTATGGAGGTTGCAGTGCTTGACTCTATTGCAGGCGATGTTCCTATACCCTTTGGATCCATTGCTACAGCCATTACTATCGCCCTGTCCATGCTCTTCGGTATCCTGAATTCTTCTTCGGTTTCCTCCGGAATCCCATCATCAGTGATGACTATGGGCTTCACCATGTCCTTTGAATAGACCCATCTTTCATCAAGTGCGGCAATACCGACCAGGTCAGCCCCGTAAAGCCCAGCTGCCCTCTTTACAAGCCTTGTCAGCTCCTCTGAAGGCTTCACTACCTTATGCGCTGAAAGGACATCAGGTACCACCATGGTGCTCCACTTCAGCATCTGGAAGTTAGGGAATCCATATACTCCTATAAGGAGGTTGAACGCATTTGCTCCCATGTCAAGGGCGTTGTCCTCCTGAAGATAGCCTTCGACTCCCTCCATCATCTTCCTGCCCATGTTCCTGTGCATCTTATCAAGCCAGAACATATATCCAAGCTTTCCTGTATCCTTCATACTTACCGTGACGAAGGCCTGGCTTGTCACTGGAAACCTTTTGTAGCCCTGACCGACCACATATGGCACTTTCTTAGTCTTCATCTCACTTCTTGGTATCATCGAAATCCCCCTTATCCTTGCCTTGTTTCCTAATTCAAATGTACCAGTATATTCAATCGTTTACAAGGACTGTCACCAAAAGGGAAAACCCGGTCAGGGAGTTTCCTGACCGGGATTGCTTTACTCAGCTATGTATTTCTTGATGGCATCCAGGTTTGGCACCCTTCCTGCGAAAAGGACCTTCTCATCCTTGACAAGCGCAGGAGTCCCCATTACCCCATAGGACATTATGTCCTTTATGTTCTCTACCTTCAGGACTTCAGCATCAAGCCCCATGTCCTTCACGGCTTCCCTGACGTTCGCCTCAAGCTTCTTGCAGTTTGAACAGCCTGTTCCAAGTATCTTTAATATCATCTAAATCATTCCTTCCTGAATTGAATATTCGAATTGAAAATCACATTACCTAAGCATTAAACCTACGTCGATCATATGAACACATGCCCGTAGGCGTTGAAGAAGAATCCTATAATCAGAATGCCTATTGTGACTATCCCTATGAAGGTTCCAAGAAGCTTTGGCTTTATGACATTCTTCAGCATTATCATCGATGGCAGACTAAGTGTCGTAACTCCCATCATGAAGGCAAGCACAGTTCCGAGTCCTACACCCTTAGACAGCAGAGCCTCTGCTATCGGAAGAGTTCCAAAGATGTCGGCGTATATTGGAATCCCAACAAATGTCGCAAGGGGTACGGAGTACCACTTGTCCTGTCCGAGAAGGGCTTCAATGAAGCTCTGAGGAATCCAGTTGTGTATGGCAGCACCAATTCCTACGCCTATCAGCACATACACCCAGACCTTCTTGAATATGTCCTTAACCTGGTCCTTGGAGTAGTCAATCCTTTCCTTAACTGAAAGCTTCTCCTCCTCGTATGCAACATCCATGTTGTTGAACACGAAGCCTTCGACCTCGTCTTCCATCCTGAGCTTGCTTATTATCGTACCGCCAACTACTGCTAAAATGAGTCCTACGCTAACATAGGCGAGGGCTATCTTCCAGCCGAATATGCTGGCAAGGAGCAGTACTGATGCAAGGTCAACCATTGGCGAAGATATAAGGAACGAGAACGTTACACCAAGCGGCAGTCCTGCGTTCGTGAAACCAATGAACAGTGGAATTGAAGAACAGGAGCAGAACGGGGTTATTGTCCCGAGAAGGGCTCCAAGAATATTTGCCTGTATTCCAGTGAATCTTCCGAGTATCTTCCTCGTCCTCTCAGGAGGAAAGAAGCTCTGAATATATGAAATCATGAATATAAGTGCGGAGAGGAGTATGAATATCTTAATTACGTCATATATGAAGAAATGGATGCTTCCTCCGAGCCTTTCAGTAGTGCTAAGTCCGAAGACATTTTCAACAAGAGCCTTTACCAGGTTTGACAGCCACGTCATCTTCAGCAGCTGGTCGTTTATGAATCCAAATATTGCCATTTTTACACCATCCTCAAGAGATCATCTCTTCGTCAGAGATCACGCAGCAGCTGTTAGAGTATCTTTCCTTGTACTTAAGGTTTTTCCCATCGAGTTCAAGTTGAGGATAATCACCTATGTTATCAAGGATATCCTTCGCTATTCCAAGCAGAACCTTGCTTTCAGCCTTAATGCTGTAGTATACGTACTTTTCCTTACGCTCATCATTGACAAGTCCCAGGTCACGAAGCTTTGACAGTGCCTTTGAAACCTTAGGCTGAGGAATTCCAAGGACACCGCTCATCTCACAGACGCAGGCCTCTTCCCTTGCAAGAAGCATTACAACCCTGAGCCTAGTCTCATCCGATAAAAGCTTGAATATTTCAGTAAGTCTTTCCATTTCAACCTCCATCTACTCATATGCACATATGTGCATATGATAATATTACCCCTCTGCAAATCAAAAGTCAAGCATTTGGTATTGCATCTTTTTATGGCAGTGATAATCTAAAGTTAAGTGAAGCAAGATGAGGTGCCCCTATGAATGGAGAAAATATAATCCGGATAGCAAGCCTTGCTCCCTCCTATCCAGCATATTTCAGCTGTCACCCAGAACAGCTTGTGACAGCGCTGAAGCTTCTGGGATTCCATTTTGTTGAGGAAACTGCCTCTGTCGTAGGCAATGCAGTGGATATGAGGCTAAGTGAAGCAAGGAAAAGAACAGGTCCAATTATCGGCAGCTCCTGCCCAAGGATAGCAGAAGAGATCAGGGAAGGCTGGCCGGGGCTCAGTGATCTTATGTCAGATGTCCCCTCACCAATGGAACTCCATGGAAGTATGCTTCGGGAAAGGTATGGTGCTGACTGTAAGCTGACATTCCTGTCACCATGCCCATGGAAGGCTGAGGAGAACAACATAAAGAACTGCGTCGATGAAGTCGTGACCTTCGACGTACTTGAGGAAATGATTCTTGATGCAGGAATACCAAACCTTTCAGTTCTTAAAAGGACACCCTTTGATTCAATCGTGGATGACCCTGTACACAGGCTATCGCCACTGGTTATGGGAGTGCACGGGTTTGACGAATGCATAAAGAGGCTAGATGATCCTCGCCTTCTTGCCGAAGGCTACAACGAGCTCTTGTGGTGCAGCGGCGGATGCTTCAGGACGGCTCTGAAGAAGGAAGAATCGGATATACAGATTGAGCGTGTATTCACCGCATGGGAGGAATAGATATGGAGAACTTCAAATTTAGCATCTATGACGGCTGCGAACCAAGGATTCTTGAGCTCGAAAGGACTCCGGAAGACTTCACCGAGCTTCTGTCTATGATTTCCGACAGGTATCCCGGAAGACATGGAAGACTGATGGAAGGCATAATCAGGCAGCAGTTTACCGTTATAAAGAATACCATGCGTGTAGAGCTCATGAGCGAACCCATTTCAGAGAAGGACAAGGTCATAATCATGGCAAGTGTCCATGGGGGCTAATCAGACATGACAGAAGTGAATTGATATGAAAAGGCGGAGGTTGTATGCCTCCGCCTTTTACATATGTTCTAACGTTCTTAAAAACGCGCGAAACATTCCTTTTAACTAATGTTACGCGCAAATTTAGGAACAATATAATTTAAACAATTGTCAGTTTCTGATAGTTGGCCCAAACGAAAATAATCAGCAGAGTATTTATGTATCGACCTAAACTTTTGTCTTCGAATTCAACTGAAGGATTATTGACTATACATGCATCCTCTTCTGAAGCTCCAGGAGTATCTCCCTGCCCTGGAATATGACTATAGCAGCAATCATGACAAGGCTCAGGAATATGGAGAGCATTGAAGGTATCTGATGGATGACCCATCCGAATACCAGGAACAGAAAAGGAATGAGTCCCATGACTGCTCCTATGAGAAGATACAGGAGGTAGTCCCCTGCCTTCAGCTTCACTACCCTGTTTGCAATGAACATGGCTGTCATGGCGCTTATGCATAATATGGGAATGGCGTAGTCGAGTGACCAGCCTATCCATCCAAGGTAGTAGTCCCAGAACACCGCGAGGATTGAAAGGATAGCTACCTGGTAGACTATGCTTTTGGCGATGTTCCTCCTTTTCGAGATTATCGAAGCGACTATGGCCCACATACTTATCGCTCCGAAGGCCACAAGTACAGGAAGGTTAATCTTCAGTGGCCTTATCCTGTCTACAAGGAAAGATAAGGCGACAAGTGTCAGGGATATGAACGTGAGTATCCTTATGGCGAGGTTCCTCTGGAACCTGAGCGGAATATCTGGAAATGGCGATGGCTCGCTTACTTGGGATTTTTTCACAGGATTCCTGCAAAGCGGACATGCATCCCAATCACCCTTGATCTCGATCTTACAACTCCTGCAGCTGCTCATACGGCTCACTCCCTTCCAACAATATTCCCCATCTCTTCATTATCTACCTTGTTTGCAGAAACCTTGATCCTGACTCCCTTTTCAGTGAGCATAGTCACGAAATTCTTCTGTATCTCAGTCTCGGTGAAGGGAGACATGAATGCTACAGTCAATATTCCGGCATGGCTTACAGACAGGAACTGAGGCCTGGCAGCTGCGGTTATGGCATAAATCTGGTCAACATACCCGTCGATGTCTTTCTGCAGGTTTACCCTGCCCATATTTGAAATGGCCAAAGTCAGCTTCCTGTTGTTGAGAGCATTTGCAGCCCTCATCACAAGGTCCTTGAGTGGCCTCGGCATGATCCTTAGTACTATGTTCTCCTCATAGGATTTCAGCATCTGGACCTTGCTCCTTATCTTCTCAGGTGTAAGCTGTCCCTTGAACTCCTCATCGATGGTCCTTGCAATCTCCTCTATGGTGTCGCCTCCTTCTCCCTTAAGGCCGTAGGTATAGCTTACCTGGACCGTGCTGAAGAAGTTCCTTGCAGTGCTTGATTTGAAGAACTGCCTAAGATTCACTGGTATTGAAACCGAGATGGTCCAGTCGTCCCTTCGCCTGGGAGCATCCCTGTGCGTTGCCTCTATGAAGAGAGCAGTCATATATATGGTAAGTGAAGTGCCTGATTCCTTTGCAAGCTTCAGCACCTCGTCAACAGCCATTTCAGTCTCGACTATCCTTATCCTGCCGTCCGGAGTCTTTGCTCCCCTGACCCTGTATATCCTTTCCTTTCTTTTCCTCTTTGTAAGCCCTACACTCTCGGTGACCACGTCAGCGGCCTTGCCGCCAATGTTCACTGCAGCCTTCCCCACTGCCTTGCCTACCTTTGTCACTGTACCCACAGTCATCTGCACCGGATTGAAAGACCACCACTCCTCACTGCCTCCAAAATGCCTTTGGAAGCTGTCATCAAGAAGCTGCATCTGCGATCCCTTGCCCTCCATCACGGACTCACTCCCCTTGAGTGCATCCGGATACTTCAGGTCTATGTAGTTGTAAAGCAGATTGTCAAAGAACCACAGTCCCCCTGTTCCATCTGAAAGGGCATGAAAGACTTCAAGATGTACCCTTGTCCCATGGTACAGCACCCTGAAGAGAAGGTTCTTCTCATCACGCCTGTAGATGTTCGCACATGGAACCTGAACATCCGGCATAACCACAGGCTTAAGGTCGCTGTCCTCCAGATAGTACCAGAAGAAGCCCCGTCTCATTATTGAGTGGTAAAGCCTGAAGTAACCGTAGGTCCTGTCCAGTGCTTCCTGCAGGACAAGAGGGTCCACTTCTTCCCTCACCTCTGCGCTAAGCCTGAATACCTTGGTATCTGTATTCGTCATTGTGGCAAGGAATATCTTTGATGCATTGTCAAGCTTTGCCCAGCCTTTACGTTTCACAGTCGACCACCTCACCAAAAATCAATTGTTTGATCCTGCGCCATCTATTCCAAGAAATGTCCTTATTTCCCTATATGCAATGTCCAGAGAGTCATCCAGCCTAGGATGTGTCAGAAAGCCATGCACCGCATCAGGAACCCTTACTAAAACCACATCGTTTCCTGCAGCCTTCAGGGCTTCGCCATATGCCTCACCCTCATCCCTCAGTGGGTCAAGTTCAGCAGTTATGATTAAAGTTTCTGGAAGGCTGCTCATGTCATCCGCCATTATCGGAGAGATATAAGGATCCTTCCTTCTCTCCATGTCAGGCACATACATGTCCATGTACTCCTCCATCTTCTTCATTGTAAGCCCGAAGTCGTTCCCGTTTTCTATGACCGACATATAAGGAGACTCCTCGGAATGGTCCCAGTATGTTGCTGGATAAAGGAGTATCTGCCTTTTTGGCACCTTCCTTCCCCTGTCCCTCAGCATCATTGAGACAACTGCTGCAAGGTTGCCACCTGCAGAATCACCTGCCAAAGTTATCTCATCAGCATCTTCAAGGCCTATCCAGTCCGGGTTCTCCATAAGTGCAGCTGCTGCAGAATAGCAGTCGTTTAATCCTGCTGGATATGGATGCTCCGGAGCAAGCCTGTAGTCAACTGAAAATACAGCCATACCCGTCTCCTCGGCCATCTCAAGGCATGAAGGCGTGTAGCTTCCGATATCTCCGATCACCCAGCCTCCGCCATGGAAGAACAGTATCGCACCTTTGTTCCTCCTGACCAGGGGATAAAACTCCCGTATAGGAATCGTGTATTCACCGCCCTCGAACCTTATCACCTTGTCCAGTACCCTGTACTCTTCCTTGATGTCTGGCGAAACCGCCTGCTGAAGCCTTCTTACCAGCCTGTAGTCTCTCTTCATGTCTATCCTTGGAGAGGATGCCAATTTCAGCATCATCTTCTGAAGCCTCTTCATAGGTTTCACCATTCCTTCAAATTTCAGTCATGCATGCTAGAATCAGCCTGCTCAAACTTATTTATACTAAATTATAGCATACCGCAATACCCTATACAGAGACTTAGTTTCAACGGGCGTAAGAATTACTTCAGGATTCCTGCTATTATGACATAAGCTTCCTGCATGCATACTCAATGAATTCCCTGGCGAGCTCAGTATGATACGTCTTCTTGTTTACAACAATATGGAATTCCCAGTAAATATCCAGGTCTTCAATTTCAACTGTACTGACATTGCCAAGCCCGGCATGCTCTCTCCCAGCATAGAAACTTACTGCCGCTCCACTCTCCACAAGCTCTCCGGCAAGTCCGATCTCGGCTGCATTGATAAGTATGCTTGGTTCGCAGTTATGCCTGGAACAGATATCCCTGAGCAAGTCCTGCGAGCTTGTCCTGGTATTAAGCGAAATCAGTCTCTCATTTACAAGGTCATCCATTCTAATCGAACTCATCTCAGCGAATCTATGTTTCTTTCCGACAAGCAAGTTGATCTTCCTTCTCTGTGAAAATACAGAATCGAATTGCGAAAAATCTACAGGTGCAGGAAGGATTCCTATGTTCAGCTTGAATTCAAGAAGTGCCTGTCCGCATTCATCATCAGTGAAGCTCTTGATTCGGATATTAGATTCCGCATGTTCAAGGATGAACCCGCTTAGGAAGTCTGGAGGCAGCAGGTCGAATATCCCTGTCGCAAAGCCTATCGTGAGTGTTTCCTTCTGCTCCGCCTTCATATCCTCGATCACAGACAATATATACTGATGCTGGCTGACATATGGATTGGCGAATTTTCTGAGCTCCTCTCCATATGGGGTTAGCTCTATTCCGATATTGTTCCTTAAGAATAACGGCACTTTAAGCTCCTCTTCAAGAGTCTGTATGCTTTTGCTGAGACCCTGTTGAGAAATGAAGAGATTTTTTGATGCCTTTGAGAAACTTTTCTCCTGGCATACCTCCAGGAAATATTCCAACTGCCTGTGGTCCATAACCTTTCTCACTCCTTGCTTTTAAAGGTACAACTCCTGGTTGTGTCTCCACCAATTATACTATGTTTTACAGTGAGTTGAACGAGAAATATAATGAACATGGTTATATTTTTAACATATATACAAGGAGGGAAAACTATGAAGATCAAGTCTATCGCATTGGTACTTTGTGCAATAATGCTCTTCTCGCTCTCTGCATGCTCTGACAAGCCTTCAGCAAGCATCAAGGCAGGCACATATACGGCCAAGGAAAAGGGATATGGCGGTGAAGTAAGTGCTGCCGTTACAGTTGACTCCACAGGAAAAATAACAGACCTGAAGATTGAAGGTGCTGGTGAAACTGCAGAAGTAGGAGGAAAAGCTATTCCTAAAATTACGGAGGCGATACTCAAGGACCAGACGGTCCTGGTTGATGTTGTGACCGGTGCGACTGTAACAAGCAAAGCAGCGCTTGCAGCAGTCACTGCAGCCATAAAGTCGTCAGGAGTAGATACTGAATCCATGAAGGCACCGAAAAAGACCGGTGCAGATTCTGAAAAGACAACAGAAGTAGTAATTGTCGGATGCGGAGCATCAGGAATGACCGCAGCTCTTGCTGCAGCAGAAAAGGGTGCTAAAGTAATAGTTGTTGAGCAGACCTCAAGCTATGGCGGGACAGCTCTTATGGGAGCCGAAGGCTTTTTTGCAGTCGGGAGCGAACAGCAGAAAAAGGCTGGAGACACCACGACAACAGATGATATGTACGATTGGTTCATGGAATACAATCATGAAAAATCATATTCACCATTAACAAGAAGCTGGCTTGAAATGACTTCTGGAACTGTAGACTGGCTTGCCGGATATGGAAATCCTGCTACCCTTATGGAGAACACACAGCTCGCACATGAGGATCAGATACAGACATACCACAAGTTCGATGATAAAGTCGCAGGATTTAAAAACATGTATGACAATATGTTGAAGATGGGAGTTGAAGTCATTTTCGACACGAAGGTAACAGACCTTATCCTTGATTCCAATGGAAAGGCTGTCGGTATCATCGGTACTAAGAATGATGGCGGAAAACTTAAAGTCAATTCAGCCGCGGTCATACTATCAAGTGGTGGCTTTGCTGCAAATCCAGAGATGCTGGAAGAAAATGTGGGACTTTCAATCGGTGAATATTCACTCATGACAGCGGGCAGCACAGGTGAAGGCATTAAGATGGCACAGTCAGCCGGAGCTGGAAGCTATGCCCTGAACATTGCAGCATATCATGGAGCAATGCTTCCAGAAGGAAACAGCTTCGCATTTTCTCCGATAATGATGACTGCCGCACCTATCTGGGTTGACAACAGTGGTGCAAGATTTGCCAATGAAGAGATCGTATATGATTTCGCTTTGTGGGGAAATGCCGCATTCAATGCTGGCGGAAGCTACTGGGCGATAATAGACAGCGCATCAGCAAAGAAATTCGCCGAGGAAGGCTGCCCTTATACCCACTCCTTCATGAAGACAATACTAGTGGCAACAGCCCTCGACAAGTCTGTATTCCCATCTGTTGTAAGAGCTCCTGAAGATATTGCAGCAGATCCGAAGTTCGTCGAGAATCTCGATAATCTTGCTAACAAGGCAGACTGGATAGTAAAGGCTGATACAATCGAAGAGCTGGCAGCCAAGATGAATGTTCCTGTTGAAAGGCTGAAGGCTACTATAGAACAGTACAACAAGGCAGTCGAATCAAAGGATGATTCAATGTTCAACAAAGATTCGAAATACCTTGACTACAGCATCGTAGAAGGTCCTTTCTATGCACTTAGCCCGAAGGTTCTTTGCGAGGGAAGCCTTGGAGGCATAAGCGCAAATGAGAAGCTTCAGGCCGTAAAGGATGACTGGACTGTCATTCCCGGACTCTACGCCTCAGGTAATAACGTAGGAATGATTTATGACAACAGCTACCCTGTCATGGAGGGTGTCACTCTTAGCTTCGCCCTCAACTCCGGAAGAATCGCAGGTTATAGCGCAGCAGAGGAAGTGCTGGCCAAATAGCTGAAAAGTCAAAAACAAATCATGGTGCCAGGATAAACCTCCCTTAAAAAGCACTGAGTAAGCTTGCTGTATGTGGACTCTGGCAACACACCCCACCACTAAGTCAAGGAATGCTTCTGCATTCAATTGGAATTAAAGCACTATAAAGGAGGCTGGATGTTAATCCAGCCTCCTTTTATTGACTATTTCCCTGCTGCCGCGCTGTTTCCAGCTATCCTTCCGGCTGTAAGTATCTCAGTAGTGGCATTTCCTCCGAGCCTGTTTCCTGCGAAGAATCCGCCTGTAACTTCTCCAGCCGCGTAAAGCCCTGGTATTATCTTTCCTGCAGTATCAATAACACGTCTGTCTGTGTCCACTGTGAGTCCGCCCATCGTATGATGCGTGGATGGAGCAAGATACCTTACTGAGAGGCTTCCTATCTTGTAGGTCTCAGGCTTGTATTTGCCGGCTGCATCCTTCTCACATTCTCCGATAAGGTTCCTGTATGCTGTCTTTGCCGGGCTTGATGGAGTAGTTGATGTCCCTATAAGGAATGCATCGTACTCGGTTATAGTCTGCTTAAGCACGCTTTCATCGATCTTCAGGAGTGCAGCAGCTTCAGCGAGGGTAACAATGTATTCCCTTCCTTCAACCGTCTTTCCTCCGGAGCTTCCCATGCTCTTTGCATTTGTCACCTGGATGAACAGACCCTTGTCTCCTCCGAAGTCGAAGGCTCCCTGAGCAAGCACATCCCTTTCAGCTGACTCATTGACATATCTCTTGCCTGCATTTTCGGTTCCAGCAGGACTTATGAATATTACGTCTTCACCATTTCCGCCTGCCAGGTTACCGTTATTTGCCCAGCCAATTGGCATGAGCTGTGTCCATCCCATTCCTACAACCCCTGCACCGACTGCCTGCGCCATTACGATTCCTTCACCCTGCGCAAGGCTTCTGTTTGTAGTTAGTATAGATTTGGTCAGGTCATCGGCATTCCAGTATTCATTGGTTTTCAGAACCATCTCGATATTGGCGCCATAGCCTCCAGTTGCAAGAACTACACCCTTAGTTGCAGTCACTTCAACTTCTGTGCCATCGAACATCTTTCCCTTAACCCCGACTATCCTTCCTGAGCTGTCCTTGACAAGTTCTGTCGCTGTTGTCCTTGTCATAATCTTGTTCTTCGAGTTCGCCTTCAGGACAACGCTCTCAGGCGCCTTGAAATAGCCTGCCCACTTTCCGCTGTTGTCTCCGAAACCGGTAGCCTTGTATTCGACTCCATCAACGACTCCGCCTACTATTCCGTTTATCCTCTGCCACATGCAGCCGATAAGCGTCGAAAGTGATGTGTTGTTGAAGATGGTACCCATTTCCGAATACCATGGCTTGATCTCACTTGCATCCTCGCACATCTGCTTAACAAGTTCGTATTTGCTGTAGATCCATTCAGTCTTCGCATTGTTCAGACGCATTCCTCCATAATATGTCTGGAATATGTGCATCTCGACGCTGTCGAAATTAATAAGGTCCTTTTCAGTGGCACCCTTGGCCATCTTTGCATCTGCATATGCCTTGTACTTTGCTATCTGTGCCTTAAGAGCCTTAAGTGTAGGCAGATATTCAGCATGCACTCCTCTGCTCGCAAGGTCATAATCATCGACATCCTTGATAGCTGCAGCGTCCTTGACTGTTCCATCAAATGGCTTCTCATTCCAGTTAAGGATCATAGTGAGGACTGAAAGTCTTCCTGTATCCGAGTGGATCTTTTCAACCTTCTCACCTGTTGGCTCATAAATACCTGTGGTCGCATCAGGATTTGCAGGATCCCATACCAGGGATGGCTGAACTATCTGGAGAGCTCCTCCTGCGACTAAAGTGTTTCCACCCATCTCAACTTCCTTCTCCATTACAAGGACAGTAGCGCCTGCCTGTGCAGCAGCTGCCGCTGCAGCCATTCCGGCTCCGCCTGCTCCAATTACAACTACATCGTACGTACCTGTAATCTTCGTTCCGGTAGCAAGCTCGAAAGCCTTCGTTCCTTTCTTCAATGCAGCTGCATCACACCCCGCCTGCTTTGCCGCATCCTCAACTGCTGCCAGCACTGCTCTGCTTGTGAAGGTTGCACCGGAAACCACATCTACACCTGTGGATGTATATTCCTTTATCCAAGGAAACAGTATGTCATACGCCGGCTTGCCAACATGGGCGGTCTCAGCCTCAGAGGAGATTGCAATGTCAGTTATTGCCTTGTCAGAAAATGTGACGTCAAGAACTACATTTGCATTGTATCCCATTGCCGTACCAGTGTACTTGCCTGCCTTGAAGCTTATTGCAGGAGCAGATGGAGCTGTTGGAGCCGCTGTTGCTGTAGGAGCTGCAGGAGTCTTGTTGCACGCTGTGATGGTACCCAAAAGGCAAACGGTTGCGATGAATCCAATCAGACGCTTAGCTTTCATGTCTTCCCTCCTGATATGACTTATTCGAGAGTTTAAAGCTCTACAGCTATATTTTAGTCCTTTATTCACTATTTGTTTCATATATTGTCAAAATATTCACTAAGTTTACATATACTCACCGAATCCATTCAATTTGTTCAATTACCATGCACATCTTGAAAACACTCCCCCGATTTACATCTCATTCGTCATATTAATGAACATATAGTCATAACAACTGGTAGGAATAAAATCTAAAACAAAAGATCATGAATCCCTTTGGAAATTCATGACCTTCTTGTTCAATTTCTTGTTATTTGGATTCCATACTATCACTTACTGGCTTGTTTCTTAGGTGCATGTAGACGGTGTTCTTCGATATGTCTAGAAGCTCCGCAACCTTTGGTATGGAGTCTTTAATATTGAAGATTCCGTAGTCGTCAAGCTTATAGATTATTATCTTATTCTTGTTTGAAACGTTTATCTCATTGTTCCTCAGGACGTTCTCCCTGACCTTCTTAAGTGTCGATTCAATCAGTTCATCAGAGTTGTCTACAAAGTTCTCCATGTTAAGTTGATTAGCATCACTCGGTGTTCCAGGTATGAATACCTTCATGATATCAAGAAACGAAGTGTTAAGGTACAGGTTCATGCAGAGCAAACCGATTATCCTGTTCTTTTCGCCCCTAATTGCTATGGTACTTGATTTAAGTGGCTCACCCTTCTTGTTTGTCGTGAAGTAGGAGATGTAGTCCTTCTTTTCACAGGATATCTTCTCCAGCATCTCAAGGGCCAGATCTGTTATAGGAACACCTTTAACCCTCCCTGTATGCTCTCCGTTTATTATGTTAATCACTGAATGCTCATAATCCTCAAGGCTGTGAAGTACAATCTCATAGCCTGAACCCAGATAATCAGCAAGCCCATTGATTATCTGGGCATAAGAGTTCAGGATTTCCCTGTCTACAATAGTAAGTTCTACTTCTTGAATCGCCATTTTACTTTCTCCCCAAACTAATGTGTATCATTGAATTCTATTATTAGTATTTTTCATACTATTTCTTTTTACCTTTGGTTTCTTCCTTCATCCTGCCATTTTGTCAGTGCCGCTTTAATCCTGTTAAGTGCATCAATTACTCTCGAGTCATCCTTGTATACTCCGAGCACTACCCTGAAGTGGCCTTCTCCTCCGGTACCGTAGTTGATCCCATCATTTACTGAAACTTTGGCTTCTTTCACCAGATAGTCGACTATCTCAGTGGAGCTTCCAATTTTCGAGACATTCACCCAGCACAAGAAGCCAGACTCGGGCATGTCCATCGTTACGTTGGGTATTGAATTGATGATTTCGAAGGCTGCCTTCCGCCTAAAGTCGAAGGACTTCCTGAAATCCTCCATGAAGCCTGGATCCTTGCAGGCCTCGATGAGGGCTATCTGGCTTGCAGTGCTGGTAGCGCCAAGCACGGATACTGCGTTGGCATATAATGAATCCATTATAACATCAGAACATACCACATATCCAACCCTGAGCCCGCTTAATCCCATACCTTTTGAAAACGAAAACACCGTTACCGTCCTTTCGAACATTCCTGGCATAGCAGCAGGAGTCAAAAACTCGTTCTCATAGCAGAAATCCTCAAAGGCCTGGTCACATACAAGGATCAGGTCATTCTTTATAATAAATCTGCAGAGCGTCTCCAGAGAATCCCTGTTGTATACCGTGGTCGTTGGATTGTTCGGATGAGTCAATATCACCATCTTTGTCCTTGAAGTGAGTCTTGACTCAAGGTCTTCAATTATCAACTGATATCCATAATCCTCATGAAGGGGCACAGGGACTACAGTTCCTCCCATAATCGAGATGTTCAGGTAGTTGTTCGGATAGCTTGGGCTTGGGATTAGAACCTCATCTCCTTTGCCAATGAATGGAAGAATAGAGAAATATAGACCTGAATCCGAGCCTGGTGTAATAAGTATATTCCTCACCGGGTCAACATCAAGCCCGTTGTAGCTATTCAGTTTCTTAGCTATCTCATACTTTAGCTCCTGGTTGCCAATTGGTGCTGTATAGTGAGCCGAAGAAGGATTCCTTATCGCATCCACCAGTGCATCCTCTACATGCTTAGGCATTGACGAATCAGGCATGTAGGGGTCCGCCCAGCCCATTAGCGCTACACCCTGTTTCTCCAGCTGCTGGTATGAGCCGCCTACATCTGCCTTCTCAACCTTAACAAACAGTCCACCGCTGGCATTTCTGAATGCATCTATCATCTTCTCTTTCATAATCATCCTGCCTTTTAACCATAATAGGGGGTGAAAACCACCCCCTTTAATTATTCAGTAAACTACCTTATCTTACAAGTTCTCGTCGAACCCGAATACTATTGTGAGTATTGTTGCGACTGCGAACGCTATGGCAAATCCCACCATTACCAGCCACATGTTCGAAGGATTCTCACCTATGAACATTGCGAAGTTAAGGAATGACGGTCCGCCCATGGCATAAGCCTTGAGGGCGAAGAATGATGCGAATGCTCCACCACAGGCTCCGCCTATGGCTGCTGCGTAGAAAGGCTTTTTGAATCTGAAGTTTACTCCATATATCGCTGGCTCTGTTACGCCTGTGATCGCAGCAATGGTTGCTGATCCAGCAATAGTCTTTGTCTTTGGATTCTTCGCCTTGAGCCAGACTCCAAATGCCGCACCTGCCTGTGCCATGTTGGCGGATCCGCTGGTTGGCGAGATGTAGTTGAAGCCAGAAGTTGTTATGCCCTGTATAAGGACAGGAACCATTCCATGGTGGATTCCAAGTACAACCATGGAGGAATAGACTCCGCCATATATGAGTCCGGCAAGTATTCCGCCCTTCTCAAAGAGTATCGTTACAGCCGCTGCAAGCTTGAGGCCTACGAATGTCATTGCGGGTCCTATTGTAATTAGTATCACAGGAGTGGCAATAAGCATAGTAAGGGCTGGAACGAAGATTATCTTCAGAGCTCCTGGAATAATCTTGTCTACGTACCTCTCAACATATGATGCGAACCATACCGCGAATATTATTGGCAATACGGATGATGAATAGTTTACAACTGTAAAGGGTATGCTCATGAATGAGAATGCTGTGGTACCCTCTGTTATGAGCTTGGCCCAGTTTGATGAAAGCATGGCTGCGCATATTGTAAGCGCCACATACTGGCTCATCTTGAACTGCTTTGCAGCAGATACTGCCAGGAGGAACGGGAGGAAAACGAAGATTCCGTTTGCTATTGTGTTTATTACAAAATAAGTATTGCCTTTGTTGTTAAGTCCCATAACTACAGCTATGGTAAGTATCGCCCTTACGAGTCCGGCTCCAGCCAATGCTGGCACAATTGGATTGAATATGCCGGCTATAGTCTCGAAGAAACCTGTAAGTATGCTTCCTTTGCTGTTCTTCAGGCTGTCCTTTGTCGACTTGATGTCCATTCCGTCCGGATTTTCATCGATTGCAGACTCTTCCTTAATGCCAGCCACTTCTACAAGGTCCTTGTATACATTGCCTACGCTTGTTCCGATGACAATCTGTATCTGGTTCTCGCCCTTTACCACTCCAAGTACGCCGTCAATCTTCTTAATTTCCTCCGGCTTTGCCAGGGACTGGTCCTTAAGTGTAATACGGAGTCTGGTCATGCAGTGCGCTGCATTTGCGATGTTACCTTTACCCCCGATGTTTGAGAGTATTTCTGCTACTAGCTTCTTGTTGTTCATCCTTCTCTCTCCTTATATGTTATTTGTGGGCAATGACCTCTACTTCGCATAAAGCGCTCTTTGGTAACTCCTTTACGGCCACGCAGGACCTGGCGGGATGGCCTGTGAAGTATTCGGCATAAATCTTGTTGAACACACCGAAATATTCCATATCTGACAGGAAGCAGGTGGTCTTTACTGCATCATCGAATGTCATACCTGCTTCATTCAAAACAGCTTCAATATTTTTCATTACCTGGCGGGCCTGAATCTCGATTGTACTGCCTTCAATCAAATTTGATTCAGGGTTTATCGGAATCTGGCCCGATAAAAACAGAAACCCTTCAGTAGCAATAGCTTGTGAGTAAGGGCCTATTGCTTTCGGCGCCTTATTTGTACTTATTCTTTCTTTCATGATAGCCTCGCTTTTCAATAAAATATATTTTACTATTGCTACTATAACAATTAATTTTATTTTAGTCAACGATTCAAATGTAATAATTTTTATTGAAATCTAAATCATTTATGGTATCATCTTAATTACGATGAATTATTTTTTAGCGAAAAGGAGATTCTTATGACTAAACTTAAAGAGTTCCCCGCAGGTTTCTTTTGGGGAGGCGCCACGGCAGCCAATCAGTGCGAAGGAGCCTGGAATATTGATGGAAAAGGTGTGAGCATTTCAGATGTTATGACAAGCGGATCACACAAGGTACCTAGAAGGATAACACTGGATATCGATGAATCCAAATATTACTATCCATCACACGAATCTGTGGATTTCTATCACCGCTACAAGGAAGACATAGCGCTTTGCGCCGAAATGGGCTTCAACATCTTCAGGATGTCCATCAACTGGACGAGGATATTCCCTAACGGAAATGAGACAGAGCCAAATGAAAAAGGGCTTGAATTCTACGACAAAGTTTTCGCAGAACTGAAAAAATATAGCATAGAGCCTCTCGTCACAATCTACCATAATGAGAACCCTCTGCAGTTGACACATGAATTCAATGGATGGGCGGACAGAAAATGCATGGACTACTTCCTTAGGTTCTGTGAGGTCCTTTTCACAAGGTACAAGGATACAGTCAAATACTGGATACCTTTCAATGAGATCAACTGCCTTACTACAAAGCTTGGCAACTGGAACCATGCAGGTATACTCAACGGCAAGACTGAATTCTTTATCGCACAGATAGATGATCCAAGCAAGCGATTCGCTGCGCTTCATCATCAGTTTGTCGCCAGTGCTAAGGCTGTTCTCATGGGTAAGAAGATCAATTCAAATTTCCAGTTTGGAACAATGATTTGCCACATTACGGTTTACCCCCTCACCTGCAACCCTGATGATATCATCCTAACCCAGGAGGAAGACCTTCTAAGGAACTGTTTCAGTGGGGATGTACAGGTTAAGGGCATCTACCCTTACTACATTAAGAGGTACTTTGAAAGGAACGGAATTTCCTTCAAGATTACTGACGAGGACCTCGAGGTCATTAAGAAAGGTGTGGTGGACTTCTATTCATTCAGCTACTATATGTCGAACTGTATCAGCTCCGACAAGGAAAGTGCGCAAGTTTCCGGAAATGTCATGGGAGGAGCCAAGAATCCCTATCTTTCTGCAAGTGAATGGGACTGGCAGATTGACCCCAAGGGTCTTCGGTATACACTCAACCATGTATTTGACAGGTACAATGTACCAATAATGGTAACTGAGAACGGACTCGGAGCTAGGGATACCTTTGAGGACGGCAGGATACATGACGAGTACAGGATTGACTACATAAGGCAGCACATCGAACAAATGAGACTGGCCATTGATGATGGTGTTAACCTGGTCGGTTACACTCCATGGGCAAGTATTGATCTTGTCAGCGTATCAACAGGCGAAATGGAGAAGCGCTACGGGTTCATCTACGTCGACAAGGACAATGAAGGGAACGGAACCCTTGACAGGTATAGGAAGGACAGCTTCCACTGGTATAAGAAAGTCATCGAGTCAAACGGAAACGAGCTTTATTAGCTGGCGCCATAAATAATCAATTTTTTCTAAGACCTGGATATATTAACCTAGTGCAAAAGGGACCTGAAGCCATTTCCTGCTTCAGGTCCCTTTAGATGCTTACTCCTCATCGAGTATGCATATTCCATTATTAAGGTTCAGGTTTCTCTGTCCTCTTTCTGTATTAGCTGCGTTACCTCTTCTTGCACCCTGGAATCCTGTCCCGTCATTAAGCTGCTGGTTAGTCTGTACTCCATTGCCTCTTGAACCTCTTCCACCTCTATTAACTCCGCCTTGTCCGATACCTGTTCCTGTCTGTCCGTCCGCTGCCCTCTCAAAGGCTGCCAGATGGCTTTCAGATGCCTTCATCAGGTTCTCGAACACGAACTCAATATCGTCCGGCAGGTCAAGTTTAAGGAATTCCTCGTACATTGCAATATTTTTGACCTCTGCCTCTACGCCCGCCTTGTAGCTTTCTTCCAGAGTCTCAGGAAGCACTGTGTATTTCGATGCATCAACTGTCGGCAGTTCAAGCTTGTATGCTTCAAACAGCGGTTCAAGCGCTGCAATGTGGGTAGCCTCTGCCTTTACGATGTTTGAGAACGGCCTTACGCTTCCGTATTCAGCAATTATCGTCTCATACTCAGCCTTTGCAAGATACTCGTCCTCTAATGTGTACTTCAGCATCTTTTCAATCTCAGTTGTAGGGTTAGCCGCTGCTCCAGCCGCTCCGAAGTCAACATCAAGCGCGAATGCTGTTCCTGATAGTCCAAATGATGCTGCCAGTATCGCTGTAGTAAAAACCTTCATATTCTTTTTCATTTTTACATCTCCTCATATTTAAGGCCTCATGACCTTTTCTATGTTTTCATTCTAGTCTGGAGATGTGAGGGGTTTGTGATGGATTGGTACCATGACATTGGCAGGTCTGTGGCAGATATGAGTGATTAGTCTGTGCACTCCATCTCGGAATCCTCAATTGACCTAAGCATGCTTCCATGCATAAGGTAGTGGTTGAGCATACCTTCAAGCGTGCTCTGTTCCTCTTCGAAGGCCTCGACAGTAAGTGAATCGATGTATCCTTCGCCTCTTTCTGTCAGCGCTGTATAAACCAGGTCCACAACAGCATCCGTGCCTTCTTCACCACTGTCGATAAGCGTTATGGTATGGAGGATCACATAGTTACCTGACGTCCTTGTGAAAACTATTGACTCATTCTTCTCATAAGATGAAATGACCCAGACCTCAGGACCTGGATCAGTCTTGAAGTCAGTCCTGAAGATACATCCAAGCTCCGCAAAACCTGAATCTGAATAAAGCAGATCACAGCTCCACGGACCTATCCACTCGTATTCCCTTGTGGGACAAAGAAGCGGAAACACCCTTTCAGGTGGTGCTGAAAGCTTCTGTACATATCTGAAGGATTTCCTGATCGCATTCTTTCTCATGGTCCTATTTCTCCTGATTTGCAGTCGCCTGCTCCTGATTAACAGTCGCTTGCTCCTGGTGAACAGTCGCTTGCTGCCTCGCATCCAGGAGCTCCTTCCTTTCCCTGCCTTCCTTCAGCAGCGACTTCAGCATAACCTTGTCCTCTGATTCCAGTGCATCCCTGTATTCCACAAGCCTTCCAATCATCGAGTCAATCTCATGCAGGAGGTTGTCCTTGTTCTCAAGGAAGAGTTCAGTCCACATGTGCTCGTTGAGCCTTGCAACCCTGGTCAGGTCCCTGAAGCTTCCTGCGGAGAAGCCCTTGTGCTCAAGAGCAGAAGGACTCTTGACGAAGGCGCTTGAGACAACGTGAGCAAGCTGCGAGGAGTATGCTATTATCCTGTCATGAGCAGAAGGGGTCGATACCTTGATGGCACCGAAGCCAAGGCTCCTGAAGAAATCAGATACCCATTCAAGCTCGGAATCCTTCAGTTTCTCAATCGGTGTCAATATCATCGATGCGTTCTTGAACAGTGTCCACTTGGAATGGTCAAAGCCAGAGTATTCTATTCCAGCCATTGGGTGTCCTCCAAGGAACCTGAAGCCCTTCTCTTTTGCGAATGGCTCAAGTGTATCGCAAACCAGCTCCTTGATGCCTCCGCAGTCAACGACCAGTCCGCCCTTCCTGAAAAGGTCTCCCCTTCTTGTCACATACTCTATTGTGTCCTTTGGATAAAGCGCAATGATGACAAGGTCCATGGTCTCAAGTAGCGAATCCTCGAGTATCCCGGAAATGACACCCTCATCAATGGCTTTTCCCGTAACCGACATATCGATGTCCCACCCGTAGACCTCACTGCCCTCAACATGGCCTGAGGCCTTCGCCATGGAGCCTCCTATAAGTCCCAGTCCTACAATTCCAATCTTCATGTGTCAAGGTCCTCCAAAAAGCAGCGTAAAGATATGGATAATCTCCACTTTACCCGCATATTCATGCGATATTTTTCTCATAATGTATCATTTATGACATTCAAAGTCAAACAGCGGAGATCCTGGAAAAGACATTCACAGATGTCTTTATCCAAGTGCATTATCTGTAACCATTCAGACTTTGCTCATGTTATTTCCGGAATCCCCCTTTTTGCTCGATTCACCCCGAAACCATATGATATACTTGAATTGATGGAAAATTTCGAATTCACGGAGGTGACGGTGGATGAATATTCTCGTGGTCAATGTCGGAAGCTCCACAATCAAATACCAGCTGTTTGACATGGATAACGAATCGGTTGTCTGCAAGGGGCTTCTTGACAAGGTAGGAATAAAGGGGTCTGTTCTGGAGCACAAGCATTCTGGCAATAAAACCAAAAGGATAGAAAAAGACATCGATGACCACAAGACCGGTATGGACATGATTCTCAGTGTTCTTCTCGGAGACAGGACTGAAGATGTACGAATCGATGCAGTCGGACACAGGGTTGTCCATGGAGGCGAAAGCTTCAGCGCATCAGTCGTCATTGATGATTCAGTCATAAAGGCCATTGAGGACTGCAGCAGTCTTGCACCACTTCACAATCCCCCAAACCTCATGGGTATAATGTCATGCACTGAGCTTTTGCCCGGTATTCCCCATGTTGCTGTGTTCGACACCGCATTCCACCAGACCATGAAGCCTGAAAACTACCTCTATGCACTCCCCAGGGAAGCATACGAGAAGTACAAGGTAAGGAGATACGGATTCCACGGCACATCCCACGAATATGTTTCTAAGGTTGCTGCAGAAATTCTCGGCAAGCCATATGAGGAGTGCAGGATGATAACCCTTCACCTTGGAAGCGGAGCCAGCATGGCAGCCATAAGGAACGGACTTGTGGTGGATACCAGCATGGGCTTCACCCCTCTCGAGGGTCTTGTCATGGGAACAAGGACGGGCGACATGGATCCAGCGATAGTCTGCTACCTGATGGAAAAGCTGAATCTAAGCCCAGACGAAATGAATGACTACCTGAACAAGAAATCAGGACTCCTTGGACTTTCAGGAGTATCCGCAGACCTCAGGTATGTGATAGAGGCTGCTGAGACAGGGAACCAGGATGCCAAAGAGGCTCTGGAGGTATACTGTCAGAGGATAAAGGGTTATATAGGAAACTACATGGCAAAGCTAAATGGCTGCGACTGCCTGGTATTTACTGCAGGAGTCGGAGAAAACAGCTCACTTGTCAGGGAAAGGGTCCTTGAAGATCTTGATGCCTTAGGAATAAGGCTGGATAAGGAAAAGAACAACGCTGGCTGCATGAACTGCGACATATCGCTGCCTGACACACCAACGAGGATATTTATTGTCCCGACAAATGAAGAGCTGATGATCGCGAGGGAGACACTGGAGCTCGTCAAATAAAGGCAAACATGTAATTTCCAATTAATTTTAGAATAATAGACTGACAAGATTGACATTTTTCTAACAATTAATTAATATTAAGTTAACTGAATATCTTCAGTCCTGAGCCATTTGGGTACGTCCCGGATGGGAAGGCGATGGAAAAGGATAGGAATATCTATGTCCGCGTCTTCATGGCGCGGATATTTGTTTTGAAGGAGGAAGAATTTTGGAATCCAGGATCTCAGTCATCAGCATCATCGTAGAGGATACAGAAAAGTCCGCGGAGGTCAACGAGCTTCTCCATGAGTTCGGAAGCTTCATTGTGGGCAGGATGGGAATACCCTACAAGGAGCGAGGAGTATCCATAATCTGCGTAGTCCTTGACGCTCCCGGAGACATAACCAGCTCCCTTTCCGGAAAGCTGGGTATGATCAGAGGAGTCAGCACAAAGACAATAGTTGCAAAGCAAAACAGGAAAGAGGAGGCAATCAAATGAAAAAGGTCATTTCAGTAATAGTATCATTACTTATAGCAGGTGCCGCATTCTCAGGATGTCAGGCGAAGCCAGCAACACCTACCGCAACTTCTGCTCCATCGGTGACAACACCGTCCAAAGCTGAAGCAGTGGAGATAAGGATCGGAGGTCTCAAGGGCCCTACATCCATGGGAATGGTTGAGCTGATGGAATCTGACGAAAAGGGAACATCTGAAAACAACTATACCTTTACGATAGCGGGCTCAGCGGATGAGCTTACACCAAAGCTTGTACAGGGAGAGCTTGACATAGCAGCAGTTCCTGCAAACCTTGCGTCTGTGCTCTACAACAACACCAAGAAATCTGTAAGCCTCCTGGCGGTAAACACCCTTGGAGTCGTTTATATAGTCGAGACCGGAAACGAGATACAGACCCTGTCTGACCTGAAGGGCAAGACAATCTATGCCACAGGAAAAGGCTCGACTCCTGAGTACAATCTCAGGTACCTCCTCAAGGAAAACGGACTTGATCCGGACAAGGACATAACCATAGAGTGGAAGACAGAGCCTACTGAAGTGGTTGCCCTTCTCTCGGGCGAAAAGGGAGGCATAGCAATGATGCCTCAGCCTTACGTAACAGTAGCGCAAGGTTCAGTGAATAACCTGAGGATAGCAGTAGATCTCACCGAAAGCTGGGATAAGCTGAAGAATGGAAGCACCCTTATTACCGGAGTCCTTATTGTCAGGAACGAATTTGCAGAAAAGCATCCTGAAGAGCTTGCGGCATTCCTTGCCGAGTACAAAAAATCCACTGAGTACGTGAACGCGAATCTAAAGGAAGCATCACTTCTTGTTGAGAAATACGGGATAGTCAAGGCAGCAGTTGCAGAAAAAGCCATCCCCTACTGCCATATCACATACATGGACGGGGCAGGGATGAAGTCTGCAATGGAAGGCTATCTTGCTGTACTCTTCGAGCAGAATCCGAAATCGGTAGGCGGAGCCCTTCCAGGCGCTGACTTCTATTATGAAAAATAGGGAAGGCTACGAGAAAATCCTGGCAGTAGCCTTTGCCCTTCTTGTCTGGCAGCTGTCAGCCATGGCCATCGGAAAGAGCATTCTGCTCGTCACGCCATTTGAGGTATTGGTAAGGCTTTCTGAGCTGATAGTAACCAGGGATTTCCTTTCTTCTGTCATGTTCTCCTTCGTAAGGATTGTATCAGGATATCTTTTGGCTCTCATTGCAGGAAGTGCTTTTGCCGCAATTGCTGGAAGACACCATATGGCCGAGGTTCTCCTCTGGCCGTTCATGACAGCCATTAAGTCAGTGCCTGTGGCTTCATTCATAATCCTTTGCCTCATTTGGCTTAGCTCAGGCAGCCTCGGTATCTTCATCTCATTTCTAATGGTGCTGCCGATTGTATACACCAACATGCTGCACGGACTTAAAAGCACAGACACCAGGATGCTTGAGATGGCCAAGCTTTTCAATGTAACAAAGCTAAGGAAACTTAAATACATATATCTTCCTCAGCTCAAGCCCTATATCGTCTCTGCCTGCAGCGTATCCATAGGTCTGTCCTGGAAGGCAGGTATAGCAGCTGAGGTAATCGGGATACCAGCCGGGTCAATAGGTGAAAGGCTTTATGAGGCAAAGATCTACCTTGACTCAGCAGACCTCTTCGCATGGACAGCAGTGATCGTAGCAATAAGCGTCTTATTCGAGAAGCTGTTCCTTCACCTTATCAGGAAAGCCTATCAAAGACTGGAGAGGACGTAGAATGGATATCAGCGTATCAGGAATAAAAAAGAGCTTCGGCGAAAAGATAGTCCTTGATGGCTTCAGCGGCACCTTCAGGGAAACCCATCTGACCTGCATAATGGGCCCCTCAGGTTGCGGCAAAACCACCCTTCTCAATATCCTCATGGGAATTGAACTTCAGGACGAAGGGGCAATTTCGGGAATGCCGAAGAAACCGGGAGCTGTCTTCCAGGAGGACAGGCTTTGCGAAAGCTTCAATGCCATCTCAAATGTAAGGATGGTATGTGCCAAAGGCATGAAGGACTCATTCATTGCCTCACATCTTGAAAGCATTGGCATAAGTGACCTAAGCCAGCCAGTCAGGGAATTCAGTGGTGGAATGAAAAGAAGAGTCGCAATAGTAAGGGCAATATTGTCTGACAGCGACATTCTCTTTCTCGACGAACCCTTCAAGGGACTCGACGACGACACTAAGAACCTCGTAATGGACTATGTGGTTGAAAACACGAGAAACCGGACGGTCGTACTCGTGACCCACAGCCTTGATGAGGTCAAAGCCCTGGATTGCGACATGATTCTCATGGGTGAAAAGGAATAATGACACAAAAATCAAAGGGAATGGATGCTTGATGCACCCATTCCCTTTGATTTTTGGTTCTTTAAGTTTGCCATCTGCAAGGATATGCATGACTTTTTCTTCTAGTAATCCTCCCCGTGGATGAACTCCCTTTCAGCCAACGGGTTAGGTATGAATGCGTACGGCCTCATCATCTCATTGTCCTCATGGTCAGTGATGTGGCAGTGCCATACGTATACGCCTTTCCCGGCATTTGGCTCATACAACAATCTTTCTCGAAAAATTAAAAGCGGAGACTCACTTGAATCTCCGCTATCTTTTCTGCAATATTTCTAGTGTGGTGAGTGCCTCATAAGGAATACGTGGGAAGCAATGCCGTTCCCATCCTCAATATTACCCCATGCGGTATGCAATCCCTTTGCAGCATTTTCACTGACATTTCCAAGGCTTTGCTCAGGAACCTTAGGATGGGCAAGAACTGTTACTGTACCCAGCTGCAACATAAGGGCCAACATTATTACTGATGCTATCTTTTTCATTTATATTTCTCCTCTTCTGTTTTCAAATACAACATGTTACTTTCAAAAGGTTCATGCAAATATAGCTTGCAGGCAATCGTCTCCATTATTGCTAAAGAACGCAATAGGAATGACGATTCATGCATACATTATTCTCCAATGACTACCGGGTACCAATACGCTGCTCCATGCAATAGCAACCAAATTGTATTGTTTTTCAAGTTTGATCTCAGGCGATTCCGAATCAATGGATTGTTATTTTTTGTTTATGTCTCTATTATAAGCATCACCATTTAAATGTCAAAATATTTCGCCTATTTTCCCTGTTAACATTTTGTAACCGTTATTCACATTTTTCACAATTACTATAAAAGGCATTGACGAATTTTATGTCGTCAATGCCCCTCATTTTCATATCATGTTAGCCAGCTCATTCTGCAGGAGTACACCGACCACATCCGCGAACTTATCCGGTGAACTTATACGAGCAAAATTATGACCGTATATTTTCTTTGCAGCCTCCACATTCCTGTCCTGGCCGGTAAATACTCCAATCACAGCTATGCCGCTTTGGATCCCCTTCCTTACCTCCCTGGCTGCATCCTCGACACCTGCAGGTCCAGCATATTCTTTCCTTCCTGGCAGCCTTCCTGAAATGCTCATACCGTGCATATCGTTAGGGTCACCGTCGGTAAGGACTATGAGTATCCTGTTCTGGAATCTTCCTTCGCCCGCAAGGTGCAGGGCTGTCCTTATTGCGAGGCCGTCCCTGTTGAAGCCTGCCACGGTATAGTCGAAGATTGCCTTATTCCTTCTGGAATCGTCATAGTCACGGTAAACGCTCAGAACAAGGAAATCCCTGACGCTGCAGAAGGAAAATACCCTGACAGGAATTCCGCAGCGTGTCAGGCTCTCAGCTATGATGTAGCCCTGTGCAGCAATCGACTCCTGCCTGCTCATCTGTGAGGCTGACCCATCCAGCATGATATCCACACACAGGTCCATTGTCTTTTCATGCAGAGTCCTTACAAAGACCTTATCGTCGTTAAGGTAGACATTCCTCCACACCTTTTCAATCACTAGGCTTCCGCTTTCCGACTTCAGCTTAGTTGCTTCCATGCTAGTCAGCATCGTGTTCCTGATCCTTCTCTCAAGCTTTGAGATAAGATTCGAATTTCTCGCATGGCTTTCATCATAATGCTTCAGGTTGCTTTCCCTTTGCCTGGTCCTGGCTTTCCTAACCTGGGATGATTCCTCATTTTCGATGAATTCCCCTCTTGTCAGGTGAAGATGGCAGTTGCTGTGGCTGCCAGTGCACAGCATTCCTTCAAGAGTCCTTGTCTTGTCGCCCTCAATGAGAGGCTCCCCGAAATGGCTTCTTATGTACTCCCTCTGGTCCTGCTCCCATTTGTTTCTTATCTTAAGCAGCTGAAGTGTAACTCCGCTTTTTGTCTCATCCACTCCGAACTGAATTTCTCCGTTATACTCGGCAGTTCCGATATTCAGTCTCTTCAGGAAAGGCACTCCCTGAGAAAGCCTTCTTCTGCCTCCCAGATGTACAAGCTCCCTGCCCCGCTTTGCCCGCTTGGGCTTGATGTTATTCTCATCAAGAGGGAGGAATTCGAAATAGCCTTCAAGTATACGGTTCATCCTTCCTACTATCGCATCGGTATCCATTGAAGCATCAAACTCAAGCTCGCTTAGTATCTTCAGTGCAAGAGGAGAAGCTTCCACATTAAGTCCAAGAGCTTTCCTGTAATGGGCGATCTCAATCTCATCAACCTCATCATAAGGGTCCTTGCCCTCCCATTTTCCAAGGGTCTTTGTGGCATAGGCTTCTCTCAGGGAGACAATTGCAGGCCTTTCCTCAAACCCCTTGTGGTAGGTTCCGTTCTCTATCCCGATCCACATCAGGTTCCGAAATATAACAGCGCTCCTGTCACCCTCCAGAGTCTTGAAGAATTCAATGATCTTCTCGAACTCATAGTACCTGTGTGCAGCACCGATCACCTGGTTCCAGTAGATATCTGCCTTGCCCCGCTCATCATAAGCCCTCATCTCGGGCTTGAATGCATAATTGCCAGCTGCTGTCCATATTATGTTCGATGCCCTTGTCTTTTCGCTTCCCCTGTCTTCCATGGTCACTCCTTGAATATGTCATGCCTTTCCAGCTTTCCTGGAATCCTCAGGCGTATGACATCTTCCACCAGAGTCCGCTCAAAGTCATCGAAGGACTTGTTCACGATTCCCATCCTCAGCGCCCTGTTGGCCTCAAGCCCCTTTTCCATGAGATGTATCGATGAGAGAAGCCCCCTTAAGTCCACTGACTTTGTTGAAATCTCAGAATTGCCGCTCTTCTTTTGAAGGTCGTTGAAAAGGCCTGTGAACTGCTCCAGATATCTGTCCCTTATGCCAGGAAACTCCCTCTTCAGAAGCTTCCTTAGGTTCTCATCTGAAATGCCGGGCATGTCAATTACCATGAACCTTGATGCAAGTGCTTCATTCAGCTCTCTTGTACCTGCATAGCCATAGTTCATCGTAGCAATGAATCTGGTAGATCCGTCCAGATGATTCTTGTCATACCCCGGCACATCGATTATCCTTCTGAAGTCCAGAGTTGCATGGAGGACAGCTACTGAATCATTTTTAGCCATATTGATCTCGTCAAGTATGCCGAAGCCTCCATAACATGCACAGTTGAGTATGGGTCCGTGCCTCATTACCACCTCGCCGTTCCTGAAGGTATCAGTTCCAATAAGTGATGATGAGTCTGTGTTGACATGGAAGGAGATGTCCCAGCTTGGCCTTCCGAAGGCTGCAGCCAGATTTTCAGCAAGCACATTCTTGCCAGTCGCCTTAGGCCCTGTAAGCAATAGGTTTTCTCCACAGAGGAGCGCTACAATAGCCTCCTCCCAAACCGATGTACCATAGTAATGGAACTTTGGTCTGGGAATCCTGTATATGACTTCTTTGTCCACCCTATAGAATTCCCTGAATCTTACAAGCTCTTCCACAAGGCTCTCCCTGATACCCTCTTCCCTGAGAAAATCAAGCATCCTACAGCCCTCCCCTTATTACTAAAGAATATCACCTAATATAATATCTGACATATTCCGTATTCAATTTCATCTTACTACTTCAAATGTATAAGTCAAACTAAATATAGAAGAATAACGGCATCCATTGAGTTATGCCCAAGGATGCCTATAAGTTTTAAATTCAATTTCCACTTCTCTCGCTTTGAACTATGCCAAACCTGAATCCTTCTATCTTCAGCATTCTCCATGGTGCATATGCTCATGGCATATCGATCCTGTGGATACCAGCTCACCTCTTAGGTAGCTTTCCGCAGCAAATCTTGAGTCTCCTCTGGCACCGGTCACAACCTCGATTTCCTTCTCATTGAAAAGCCTGACTGCACTTCCACCCATCCCACCGGATATAATGACCTCTGCTCCCATCTCCTTCAGATATACAGGCAAAAAACCAGTTGTGTGTCCTGGGTTTTGTACCCTTTCATGCCTCACGATGCTTCCGATCTCCTCGGTGTAGATATCAAAGGCTTCGCAGTGTCCGAAATGCTCTGTTACAAGGCCTCCATCGCATGCTACCGCTATCTTCATGATGACGCTCTTTCTGTCACACTATCGAAGTCAAGCATGTCAGTGAGCTTTTCGATATCCTTAGCTGTGTAACGTTCCATTTCTCCTCGGTCGCAGGTCCTTGCCAGTTCAGGATCGATAGGAAGCCTTGCTATCCTGCTGATGCCGTGAGCTGCTGCCACCTCTTCCAGATGGCTGTCCCCGAAGATCATATGCCTCTTGTCGCATTCATCGCACTCGAAATACGACATGTTCTCCACTATACCAAGTACAGGTATGTTCATGGTCCTTGCCATGTTCACAGCCTTTGCCACTATCATCGAAACCAGCTCCTGTGGAGATGTCACAATAATGATTCCGTCCACTGCGATTGACTGGAAAACGGTCAATGGCACGTCCCCTGTTCCAGGAGGCATGTCGATGAACATGTAGTCAACGTCACCCCAGACCACATCTTTCCAGAACTGCCTGACTGCATTCGCGATAACAGGACCTCTCCATATTATTGGGTCAGTTTCGTTCTCAAGAAGAAGATTGGCTGACATTATCCCGATACCTGTGACAGATTTCATCGGATAAATCCCCTGCTGGTCCATGTGAGCCCTTCCCGTCAGGCCGAATGCTTTGGGAATTGACGGACCCGTCATGTCGGCATCAAGTATTGCAGTCTCAAACCCTTCCCTGTTCATTGCCACAGCAAGCATGGAAGTAACAAGGCTCTTCCCTACTCCACCCTTTCCGCTCACTACAGCGATAACCTTGCCAATCCTGCTGAATTCATTCGCATCCACTATAAGTGACTGCTTTTCAGTCCTGTCTCCACATTCCTCTTCGCAGCCGCTGCAGTTTCCATTACATCCTTCGCTCATTTTCCGCTCCTTAGCTTCATATTTCTATCGTTTTTCCGGCAGCGAGATAATCCAGCTTGCCGTCCATTGTTTCCTTCAGCCTTCCATAGGCCTCAAGGCCAGTGCAGTGGCAGGTATAATACATTGGTCCAGATTCCTTCAGGTACCTTCCGATTTCATCGACGATTTCATCACTTTCGCTGGTTCCCCTCGATTTGTTGTACAGATGGAAGCCTCCTATTACCGCCTCAAGGAGTATGTTGCCTTCAACTGCAATCTCCTCGATTATGTTGACTATCCCCCTGTGGGCACAGCCTGCGAAAAGTATCCCTTTCCCATCCTCAGTTACCAGCATGTTCTGCTCATGTGCGAAATCGTCATGAACCATTTCACCTGAGTGAATCATGTACAGGTCCTGATTTCCTGAAGGAGTGAGCGTGTCTCCCTTTATTCCGGAAAACAGCTCAATTCCATCATCCACGACATGGTAGTCCTCTACCAGAACGATACGTCCTGTATCAAGCAGTCTCTTGTCCAGGCCAATGTATTTCCTCGTGCCATCGGGCTTTACAGCCCAATGCTCCTCGAAAGAGCGCCTATTTACGAATGCCTTTGCCTTGCTGTTAAGCTCGAAGAACCTATTTATTCCGCCACCGTGGTCGTAGTGTCCATGGGATAAGACAAGGAAATCCACATCAGCGATATTAACTCCAAGCTTTTCTGCATTAAGATCAAAAGTACCTGATTCTCCCGTATCGAATAGTATCCGTCTTGAACCTGTCTCGATATATAGGCTTAGTCCGTGCTCGCTTCTGAATTCTTCTGAAACTGATTCGTTGTCCATCAGTACCTTTATGACCATAAAAGCTTCCCCCTTAATCAGTCCTTTCGGACTCCTATCCTTTTTCCCTGAAGATCTACTTTACCGGATGATGCACTTCACTTCTATGCTTTCTGCAGCAGCCTCTGTCATCAAGCCTCTCAGTTTCATCGTAGAGCCGATACTCTCCACCCTCGATCCTCATGACCTTCCCGTTCACAATGACATCTGCCAGCTTTTTCCTTGCATCGTTATATATCTTCTGGACCGTAGTCCTTGCCACGTTCATCTTGACTGCACATTCCTCCTGCATCATTCCTTCAAGGTCAATGAGCCTGATCGTCTCGTATTCATCCACTGTCATCACTACAGACTCCAATAGCATAGCCCTCTGGCCCATGGGTCCGAACACCTGGCTATCCGGAAGGCAGCATACCTTCCTCCACTTCATTGGTCTTGGCACTATATATCACCTCATCAAAATATTGCACACGCCTTTGTGACATATGCCACTTATAAGTCCAGTATAAACCTTCATGAGCACATGTCAACAAAGATAGCTACAATAACAAATGGAACCAGTGTCCCATAAGGGTTTGAACTGATTCCAACTTATATAAACAACCGTATAAAACTTAGGATCGAAAATGCTGTTATATGGTATTACTCGAATCAGAAGACAAGTATCAGGCTAAGTGCCATTATTGCCATGCCAGTTATCAGTCCGTAAATCGAAATATGGTGTTCCCCGTATTCTCTTGCAGTCGGCAGCAGCTCGTCGAAGGATATGAAGACCATGATTCCTGCTATGCCTGCAAAGAGGATTCCGAACAGGGTGTCGTTAAGATAAGGCATCAGTATGAAGTAAGCGGCGATAGCTCCAAGAGGTTCGGTGAGTCCTGATGCAAAGGACATCGCAACTGCCTTTCTCTTGCTTCCTGTCGCGCAGTGAACTGGCACAGCAATGGCTATCCCTTCCGGTATGTTGTGTATTGCGACAGCAAGGGCTATGGGAATTCCAGTAGCAGGATTCTGCATTGCTGATATGAATGTGGCTATGCCTTCAGGGAAGTTGTGCGCGGCTATGACAAGTGCAGTCACCGCTCCGACCCTCAGGAGCTTCCTGTCGCTATGCTTCGGGTCGCAGGAATCCAGATCCTCGATGGTTATCGCCTCATGTGGATTCTCATAAGATGGAATGAGCTTGTCAATTATAGCTATCAGCAGCATTCCTCCGAAAAAGGACGAAACGTTGATTATGCCTCCAACATTCGGACCGTACGCAGCAGATAGAAGATCTCCCGACTGGGCGAAAAGCTCAACGAAGGAAACATAAATCATGACACCGGCTGAAAGTCCCAGTGCATAAGAAAGAAGCTTCTTGTTGGTGCTTTTGAAGAATATGGTGAATAGACCCCCGATGCCCGTTGAAAGTCCTGCAAAAAGTGCAAGGCCTACAGCCAGAACCAGATTGTTGCCTGTCATAAAAGCCACCTCCTTCCTCTAATTCAATTGTGCCCCGTTGTGGTTCAATGTCAAGTGGGCTTGGCGTGAAATGAGAATAAAATTCAATGTGAAGTCTCATAAAAGTTGCTCAGCAGACTACGCTAGGTTCCGGATTCCCTATTATTCGAATCAGCTTCAAATTTATTTTCAAATTTATTTTTTCACGAAAGTTGAAAAAATTGTTGACATTAACCTTCGTCCTAAATATAATATCGAGTATACAAGCAACGGCGCTTGAAGACAGTAGTCTTCGAGCGCCTTTTTTTTGCTTGCAACAGAAATCAAAGGAGTTGTGTATTATGTGCAGAGTACCGGAATTATTTGGGAGCATGGTCTTTAACGACACAGTAATGAAAGAGAGGCTTACCAATGACACTTACGTATCGCTTAAGAAGACAGTACAGGATGGAAAGACGCTGGACCTTACCGTAGCAAATGCAGTAGCTGCAGCAATGAAGGACTGGGCAGTAGAAAAGGGAGTCACCCATTTCACGCACTGGTTCCAGCCAATGACAGGAATAACAGCAGAGAAGCATGACAGCTTCATAACTCCGGTTGATGGCGGAAAGGTCATGATGGAGTTCTCAGGCAAGGAGCTCATCAAGGGCGAGCCTGATGCATCATCATTCCCTTCAGGCGGACTGAGAGCAACATTCGAGGCAAGAGGATATACCGCATGGGATCCTACATCATTCGCATTCATCAAGGACAATGTCCTTTGCATACCTTCAGTCTTCTGCTCATATACAGGCGAAGTGCTGGACAAGAAGACACCGCTTCTCAGGTCGATCGAAGTCATGAACATCCAGTCTTTAAGGATACTGAAGCTATTCGGAGACATGGAGGCAACTAGGGTCATTACAACAGTCGGACCTGAGCAGGAATACTTCCTCGTTGACAAGGCCCTCTTTGAAAAGAGGAAGGACCTCAAGTATACAGGAAGGACACTCTTCGGAGCTAAGCCACCCAAGGGCCAGGAGCTCGAAGACCATTATTTCGGATCCATAAAGCCAAGAGTCGCAGCCTTCATGGAGGACCTGGACAAGGAGCTCTGGAAGCTTGGAATACTGGCAAAGACCGAGCACAACGAGGTCGCGCCTGCGCAGCATGAGCTGGCTCCAATATTCACAGACACAAACCTTGCCAGCGACCACAACCAGCTGACTATGGACACTATGAAAAAGGTCGCTCTGCAGCACGGACTCGTCTGCCTGCTTCATGAGAAGCCATTTGCAGGAGTCAACGGTTCAGGAAAGCACAACAACTGGTCGATATCTACAAACACAGGCAGGAACCTTCTTGACCCAGGTCATACACCGCACCAGAACGCTCAGTTCCTCCTGTTCCTCTCGGCTGTAATCAAGGCCGTTGACGAGTATCAGGACCTCCTGAGGGTATCAATAGCATCCGCGGCAAACGACCACAGGCTTGGAGCCAATGAGGCGCCGCCTGCAATAGTATCCATATTCCTTGGCGACGAGCTTACAGCGATAATGGATGCCATAGATTCAGGAAACCTCTACAAGCACAGGGAAAGGACCCAGATGACAGTAGGAGTTGATGTTCTCCCATCCTTCCCGAAGGATACGACAGACAGGAACAGGACTTCACCTTTCGCCTTCACAGGCAACAAGTTCGAGTTCAGGATGCTCGGTTCGTCACAGTCGATATCAGGACCGAACATAATACTTAACACAATAGTCGCTGAGGAGCTCAGGCAGTTCGCAGATATCCTGGAGGCAGCACCTGACTTCACGAAGGCTATGGATGCCCTGGTCAAGAAGACCATAAGGGATCACAAGAGGATCATATTCAACGGAAACGGATATGAGGACGCCTGGGTTGTCGAGGCTGAAAAGAGAGGACTACTTAACCTCAAGTCAACACCTGAAGCTCTCCAGACCTTCATAGCAGAAAAGAACCTTGACCTTTTCAACAGGCACAAGATATTCTCGGACGAAGAGACCCATGCAAGGTACGAGATAACCATGGAGACATACACGAAGACCCTTAATATAGAAGCTCTTACCATGATAGACATGGTCAAGAAGGAGATCCTTCCAGCTGCAAACACCTACATCAAGGAGCTGAGCAAGACAGCAATCGCAGTCAGGACCCTCATACCAGACATGGCATGCGAAAGCCAGCTCAACATGATATCAGAGCTTTCAGCCCTTACAGACAGCGTATACGCAAGGACCAACGCCCTTGAGAGCGCACTTGATTCAGCAAAGGACTGCAAGGATGCCGCTGATTGTGCATTCTACTTCAGGGAGAACGTATTCCCTGCCATGGTAAGCCTAAGGGAGGCAGCCGACGAAATAGAGATACTCGCCGGAGAGAAATATTGGCCATACCCGACCTACGGAACACTGCTGTTCAGCGTATAGCGCTTGAGCATATAACACACAAACTGGAGCGGCTTTATCCTACCCCAAAGGGAAGGAGCCGCTCCCTCCTTTTTTCTTCCCGCTATGATATATATGTTGTATACTTAGAAAAGAAGAACGAAAAGGGGCGATAAGATGTCAAATGCCAAACTTCTTGCGATATCAGTAGTCTGCCTGATTTTAGGGTGGATTCTCATACAGGCTTCACCGGCACTCGTAACGGTTGTAATCGCCATTGTCACAGCTTATCTCCTTAACCCTCTGGTTGACGCTTTGGAGAAAAGGCTCAAAGGAAAACGGAAGCTCGCCATAGGGCTTGTCCTTATAGCATTCCTTCTCATAATGGCACTTATCATAAACCTTATACTGCCTCCTGTGATAAACCAGGCATCACAGTTCGTGAATGAGTATGATACCATAAGCGCGAATCTTGGAAATGCAATCGCAGGAGCTCTGGAATTCCTGAAGGACAGCGGCATCCCAGAATCAGTGCTTGCTGAGGTACAGAACGTCCTGGCTTCGCTTCTTTCATGGCTCGGCTCACAGATAGCAGCAGGTATCTCCAAGGCTCTCGGGTACATATTCGGGATAGTTGACTTGGTACTTGTGGTTATAATGGCGGTTTACTTCCTGTCATCAGGAAAATCAATGGTTAGGAACCTTTACGGCTCATCACCTGAATGGCTTAAGCCAACTCTCAGGAACCTAAGGACCGAGACCCATACCATAATTTGGAGCTATGCCAAGACGCAGCTCATCATAGCAGTAGTGGTAGGAATAGTGTCCACCATAGCATTCATGGTAATCGGGGTGCGTTACTCAGTACTCCTCGGACTACTGAATGGAATCCTGAACTTCATACCGCTCTTCGGGTCCCTTATAGCAGGAGCATTCGCCACAGTCGTCTCTTTGGTTACCGGAGGCCTAACCCAGGCAATCATAACCCTGGGTGCAGTGCTTGTTATACAGCAGACTGAAGGCAACCTCATTACTCCAAAGCTTCAGGGAAAATCCACAGGATTACACCCGGTGTTCATCATGATAATAATCCTTGTTGCAAACGAGATGTGGGGAGTCGCGGGTATGTTCATTGCAGTCCCCCTATTCGGACTAGCAAGGCTCTTCTTCAAGGAAGCTGTCTCCCTCATCGGACAAATGAAATAGGATCAGCAGTTTAAAGAGCCGCTTCTTCCATTGGACATGGAGGAAACGGCTCTTGTTCTATGATTGATATGGATCTATCATGCCATCCTCAACCCTGATTACCCTTTTTGCCCTGGTAGCAATTCCCGGGTCATGGGTAATCATCACGATGGTCTTGCCCTCGTTGTTAAGCTCCATGAAGAAATCCAATATTTCCTCACCCGTCTTCTTGTCCAGGGCACCCGTGGGTTCATCCGCAAGTATCAGCGGACAGCTTCCAACTAGGGCTCTCGCTATAGCCACCCTCTGCTGCTGTCCTCCGGACAGCTGGTTTGGACGGTGATGCTGCCTGTTGCCAAGGCCCACCTTCTCAAGAGTCAATACGGCAGCCTTCTTTGCATCCCTATAGCTCATCCCCCTGTGGAGAAGCGGCAGCGCCACATTATGCAGCGCGTTGTATTTCGCTATCAGGTTGAACTTCTGGAACACAAATCCGATCTTTTCATTCCTGAGCCTTGAGTATACTCTATCAGGCTGGTTGTGGGCGCTTGTACCGTCAATGTAGTATGTCCCGCTGTCGGGCTTGTCAATAAGGCCTATGATATTCATAAGCGTTGTCTTACCGGATCCCGAGGGTCCAAGTATTGCAATGAATTCACCCGGATAGACTGTCAGGGAAACATCCTTCAAGGCGAAAACCTTGTTCTCACCCTTGCCGTAGGTCTTGCTGACATGGCTCATCTCAATTATCGGTTCCATAAGAATACCTCCACATCAGTTCCTTGGTGGCTGGACGATTATCTTCTCAATATTTGTTGTGTTCTCGTAGTAGAATATCTTCAGTGTAGAGCCTTTTGAAAGTTCCTTTAGCGATACCTCTGTCTCAACCGGACCTGTACCAGTGCCTGTGCCAGTCTCCCCTGTACCGCTCTGGGGAACCCTTTTGACCATTGGAGTACCCACCGGTATGAGTATTGTCTTCTCCTCACCTGTATACTCCCTGACTACATCCGCTCCTCCGTTTCCTCTTCTCATCCCGGTGCCTGCTTCTGCTTCTGATTGAATCTCCAAGAGAAGCAAGGTGACCTCATTGCCTGCGATGTCCTTGATCTCTCCGAACAATCCCGGTATCCCGGTGTTGCCAAGGCCCAGCGTCTCTCCTGTAGGGGCCTCAGTAGCAGCAGGTGCTGCAATTCCAACAGGGGCTGCCGGAGCTTCACTGCTGGAACAGCCTGCAGCAATCATTGCGAACGCTGCCAATACAAGTATCATTGATTTATATTTCATGATAATTTCACTCCCATCTTTTATTTATCTATTCGTAGTTAAGTGCGTCTATGGGTTCCAGACCCGAGGCTTTCGCTGCAGGATAGAAGCCGAAGAATATGCCTGTTATCACTGAAAATCCTATACCAAGCAATATTCCATCGATTGATGGCTCAAATGCAAGGTCGGTCATAGACAGAAGCGACGGTGCCGCAAGGCTAAGGACAGCTCCCAGCATGCCTCCGAATACGCTTATCATGGCAGCCTCCAGAAGGAATTCGACCATTATGGTCCTCCTTGATGCGCCGATGCTCTTAAGGATGCCTATTTCCCTGGTTCTTTCCTTTACAGCCACCAGAAGCACATTCATGATTCCTATGCCGCTGACCACCAGCACTATTACTGCTACTGCAAGCAGCAGCGACGACAGTGTCTTTGCTGTTGCCTGGGCAGACTCAAGCACGTTGCCTGCATCAGTCACTGTGTATGCCTCACTCGTTCCTATAGTCTCAAGGATATATTCCTTGATCTCGCTGATAGCAGCATCCACGCTGTTTATGTCCTCAGCCAGGGCTATGTAGCTTACCTGGTTTGCGCTTGAGGCAGTGTTCCTGCTGGTCGTTCCCGATGTGTACTTCACTGCTACATCGTATGGGATGAAGGCCATATCATCCACTGAACCTGAATCAGCCTGGGAGGTAGCTGTCACTCCACCTGAGCCTCCCACCCTGTCGAGAACTCCTATCACCTCGAAGGAGGATCCCTTGATCATGACAGTATCTCCTACAGAACCTTCGATGTCCCCGTCAAACAGGTCACTGGCAATGTTGTTTCCAAGCACCACATACCTTGACCTCATCTGAGAGTCCTCATTTGTTATCATGACTCCGTACAAGACTCTAAGCCTCGTAATTTCGGCATACTCCTCGGTTATCCCCTGGATAGTTATTGAACTGGACATTCCGTTTGCTGCAACATCAGCTACCACCCTTGTAGCCACACCAACGCTCCTTACGTTCATAAGGACCTCCGGCATCATCAGCGCATCATCCTTGGACAGTATTGCAGTCGTTGCGGATGACTGTCCCATGCCTCTGGCTCTTGCTATAGTGATGCTTTCCACAGATAGCCTGCTATACTGCTCTGATACTGCAGTCTCTCCAGCTTTTCCAATACCAACCACCAGGATTATCGTCAGGGTTCCTATTATGATTCCAAGAGAAGTCAAAAATACCCTGAATTTGTTGGAAGAAATGCTGAGAAGGACAGATCTCAATATCTCAAGCGGTCTCATTTCACTATACCGCTGGTAACTACTGTCTCACCGACTTCAAGCCCATCAACAACTTCACTTTGCGAACCATTTGTGAGCCCGGCTGTGATGGACCGTTTTTCAATGGTACCGTCCTCTTTCCTGACCTGCACATACTGCTTTCCTTCCTCAATGAATATGGCCTTGTTCGATATGAGAAGGACATTGGTCTTTTCCTTCTTTATGAATGTCACGAACGCGCTCATGCCGTCATAAATTCTTTCATTCGGCTTGTCAAGAACCGAAGTGACCGTGTAAGAAACTATCCCGCTATTGTCTATTTTCGGAACTTCACCTAGCCCGCTTACCTTTCCTTCAAGTCCTATCAGACCCAGAGCTTCGATATTTGCCTTTATAGACTGTCCGGCCTCTAGGTCGGAGATATCTCCCTCGTTGATACTGGCAGTAATGCTCATGACTGAGGTATCTGTTATGGTTATGAAGGCTGAAGCAGAGCTTGTTCCTGATGAGTCTCCAGTCCTTCCGCTTACGAAATCACCTGCCTTGCCGTTGACCAGCACAACCTTCCCTGATATGGGAGAATAAAGCCTGGCCTTTTCAAGGTTTGCATTGGCAGAATCAAGTTTTGACTGGGCGGTGCTCACTCCATATTCCGCATTAGTTACAGAAAGTGATGAAGCTGCAATGCTGTCGTATTTAAGCTTCTGCAGGTCATAGCTCTCCTTAGTGGCTGCCTTTTCAACAAGATATTTTGAATATGCGCTGTCATAGGCTTTTTGAGCTGAAGATAGTGAGGCCTCCGCTGAAAGCCTCGCATTTTCTGCAGCTTCAACCTGTTTCTGTGCTTCTGCCAGCTCAGGCCCTGAAGCTCCAGCAGCAACAGCTTCATCATATGCTGAAGTTGCAGTCAAATGTTCAGCTGACTTTTCATCCAGCCTTGCCTGAGCCGCATCAAGTGCTTCCTTTAACTCGGCATCATCAAACGGTGCCTTGTATTTCGAATACAAGGAATCGAGCTTAATCTTTTCCGATGAAAGCGAGTACTTCCGGCTGCTCACCGCATCATTATAAGTCGCCCTGGCCTTGTCAAGGTCCCTCCTTGCACTTGCAACAGCATCACTTAACTCCGACTCGTCAAGCACCGCAAGGAGCTCTCCTGCCTGAACTGTCTGTCCTGCTACGACCTTCACCTCTGTCAGCTTTCCAGAAATCTCAAAGCTAAGGTTTGCTGATGACATTGCAACCCTTCCGTCGGCATATGAACCAACAACAAGGTTTCCAAGCTTTACCTCCTGTGTGCTTATCTTTGCAGCTGCAGCAACATCATCCGACTTGGTACAGCCTGAAAATACCAGCATAGCTGCAAATGCGGCAATAAGCATTATCTTTTTGGGATTACTCTTTTCCTCAATTAAACTATCCATAAAATGACCACCCTCCACGACCTTTATAACCTTTATTATCATTCTATTGAAAATCAGGATGCTTTGTGTGGGATTTCTGTGGCAATAAAGACATTTGTAACAAATGAATTGCATATTGTCGCTGTTAACTGATTTTTCTCATCTCAAGCGCCTGATAAAGCACTAAGCCATGCTTACAATCAGAGGACTCGCTTAGTTCACAGAAATAATTTATTGATAATCGATAAACTTGTGGTATCCTATATTTAGAAATTAAAAGTGATTTGAAACGAGAAATTCTGATCACAGCGAGGTGCTAAACTTGAAAAAATATTCAACATTATTCCTAAAATCAGCAGTTGTTCTGATGAGCTTGCCTGTACTTGCCCTTTGCGTACTCTGGCTACCTTCATCAGCAGATTATTTCCATTATCCGGTACTCTTCGGACTTTACCTGACTGCATTGTTCTACTTCATTGCCCTCTATCAGACCATGAAGCTTCTTGGATACATCGACAGGAACCTGGCCTTTTC
Organism: Youngiibacter multivorans; assembly: GCF_017873395.1. Lineage (GTDB taxonomy): Bacteria > Bacillota > Clostridia > Clostridiales > Clostridiaceae > Youngiibacter > Youngiibacter multivorans. Next base: position 122,861 of record NZ_JAGGKC010000002.1, read on the forward strand.
AGACCTGTCCGTAAATGCCCTTAAGAACATAAAGCATTGTGCGGCAGCGATCGCCGTAACCTACTCAGTCATGCTGCCCCTTATTTATCCGATAGCAGATGCTGACGATGCCCCGGGAGTCCTTGCGATTGCGATAATATTCGTATTCGCTTCAGCAGCTGTTGCGGTTTTTTCAGCGGTACTCCAGAGGCTTCTTCGGGATGCCATAGACATCAAGTCAGAAAATGACCTGACGGTTTGAGGTGATAATGATGGCAATAATAATCAACATAGATGTAATGCTGGCGAAAAGGAAGATGAGCGTCACGGAGCTTACAGAGAAGGTCGGTATAACCATGTCCAACCTTTCCATACTCAAAAACGGCAAGGCCAGGGCAATCCGGTTCTCAACCCTTGAGGCAATCTGCAGGGCACTGGACTGCCAGCCTGGAGACATATTGGAATACAGGAAAGAGGACTGAAGATTGTTCACACAATTGCAATCGCTTTGTTATACTGATGTGCAAACCAGATGGTACATTATAGGTGAGAAAACAAAGAAGGTGTGAATATGGTTAGAAAGAGATATATGCTTATTGCATCGCTCGCACTGTCGCTTATATTTGCTGCATCCTGTGCCAACTCACCAGAGCCGAAGCCAACTGATGGAACCCCCACTGAGACAGTGCCATCTGCAACAGTACCTTCGGTCACTGAACCATCCAAAGAGATTCCAATTCTGGAACCTCTGGAGAATCCTGGTGAAAACACATACGACGATATGATTACTGAAGGTACTATAACCACTCTATCCAAGCATTTCGATCTGGACAGTGACGGGACAAAGGAAAAGATAATCCTCGTTGCCCGTGACACCAGACCAGATGCTGCAAGCTCCGAGGTTGTCATGTACTCAGAATTTGAGCTTAAAGTAAATGAATTGATCAGCGTCATGAAGTCTGACGCAATGACCATAGACCTTTTCGAACCTAGGTTCAACATAACAGATATCGATGACACCGACCCTTATAGGGAGATTGCGGTCAGCTGGTACGGGGAGGATGTCTATTCAGGCACCGTCTTCTACAGGTATGATGGAAATAGCCTCACAGAGCTTGGACAAATAGGCGGTTTCTTCGGTAAGTGGTTCGTTGGCGGTGCTGTCGATGATGGTGCAGTTAAGATTGACGGTTCCGGCATAGTCAGGACAATATCACTGAGTTCAATCCTCATGCCATGGTTCTACGATGACGAATATTCTGTTGAGTCTGGTAAACTTGTTCGAATACAGAAGGACATCTACCCGCTTGAGCACAGTGTCACTGTCATAAAGGACCTGACGCTAAGGAACTCAAGGACTGACAATTCTGACGGGATAACTCTCAAGGCAGGTGAATCCTGTGTGATCACTGGTTCAGACAACAAGGAGTGGTTCTCAATAAAGAACAGTTCAGGCGAAACCGGATGGTTCGCTGTAGATGACTACCATATGATAAGAGGAACAGGTCTTCCAGCTGAAGATTACTTCAGCGGGCTTATCAATGCAGGTTAGGAACTTCAATGGCAAGGTTACTGATAAAGTATAGATCTCAAAATTCAAAGGTTTATCTTAATGTGGTATGATGATATTAAGTAATTCATGAAAGAATCCGAATGACTTTCAATCATCATTATTTCAACCTTCAACAAAAGATAGTGCAGGAGTTAATATGTTGCTCCTGACCAAATAGAACTAATTGCTGCGATTAGGAGGGAATTATGGAAAAGGATGAGCAAAGGATCATAGCACAGGCCATACTCAACGAGGTGGAAGGCAATGAATTCTACAGGATGGCCGCAAATGCCACTAAGTCTGAAGAGACTAAAGAGACATTCCTTAGGCTTGCTGCAGAGGAACTGAGCCATGTAAAATACCTTACCGACCTCAGAAAGAAGCTTGGAGAAGGCCTCGACCCATCAATTGAACAGATCATGGACATAGGGCCAGTCCCATCCCCAGACATCTATAAATGGGGAAAAGTAACGGTTGAGGATTCATCGCTTGCACTTTCCGCACTCAGCATAGGCATGAAGCTTGAAAAGGATTCTGTGGATTTCTACAGGGAAGCTAAAGAGAAATCCGAATCAAAGGCAGGCAAGGCCATTTTCGACAAGCTGGTCGAGTGGGAGACCATTCACCTGAATATCCTGGAGCTCCAGCATAAGGCAGTCCAGACCTTCTGGTGGGCAGACCAGGGATTCGCACCATTCTAGAACAAAATTACAAGGCGGCTCGATGAGCCGCCTTTTGCTTTGCCTTTATTTTATTCAGAAGGTTTCATACATTCAGATTGTCCAGGTCTTTAGGTTAACCCTACTTCAGGCCAGTCAGCTGCTTGCTTAACCCATACATCAGCTTTCCCTTTTCACGGTCCATTGCATGCCTGGCAGGTGTCTCCTCCACTGTAAGATGGAAGAATTTGCCGCTTACATCACTCATGGCCGGATCAGCGACAAGGTAATATATAGATTCGCCTGATACCTGAGGGTCACTCAGGAAGGGCCTTATGAAATGGCGGTTGAAGAAGCGATAGAGCCAGCCGTTGCTCATGCCGATATTAGTCTTCACATCCCCTGGATGCATTGCATTTATCGTAACCTTGGTACCCTTAAGCTCATCGTTCATCTCCCAGAGTGTCATCAGCTGAGCTGTCTTTGACGCTCCATAACCCCTGAGCCCGGTATATATTCGCTTTTTCCACCCAAGGTCATCAATATCAAGACCATTGAAGCGGTGGCCTTCCGAATTCACCTGAAGGATCCTTGAGGGAGCACTTTCCTTCATACGTTCAAGCAGAAGGTTTGTCAGAAGGAAGGATGCCAGATGGTTGACGCAAAAGACCTTTTCAAAGCCATCACTGGTATAGGTTGCCTTCGTTGAATGCATACCCGCACAATTTATCAGCACATCAATTCGTGGGTATACCTGAAGTATTCTTTCTGCTGCCCTTCTTACATCCTCCAGGTCACAAAGGTCAGCTACATAGGCATCTGATTGCACACCATAGTCAGATTGCAGCTTAAGCTTAAGCCTTGCCAGTTTTTCAGCATTTCGACTGACCATGACTACATGTGCTTTCCCCTGTGCCAAGCGCTTTACGGCTTCAAGGCCTACACCTGATGTGGCACCGGTGATAACAACGACCTTACCTTCCATCATGGCAGAGCTCTGCTTTTGCGGCAGCTTCCTGTTTTTTAGGAACATCAGTTCATCAGGCAATTCAAAACTCATGGCAGAGAGCCCCCCTATCCAAATTTCCTGGCAAGAAACCTTCGGTACATCTTGTTGAAGCGGGGTATGTTATTGAAAATGTCGCCCCACATATCGTAGTAGTCACGCTGCTCAGCTATCAGCCCCTTGTCATTCAGAGTAAGCCTGGTGCTTCCATATAGGGGCGTGCTCGGATATTTCTTGAACGACATGGTCATGATCCACTCAATCATTATGATATTGTCGCTTTTAAGCACATTCTTAAGCTCCATGCTCAGGCTTTCACACCGTGTTGTAAGTCTCTGACACATGGATTTGAATTCCACAATGCCTTCTACCCTCTGTATCGAATCCTGAAACACAATATTCTCGTCATAGTATGGAAAAAGGTGCGACCAGTCTGTCTTACCCTGTGTATTGTAGGTTTTTGACCAAAGCTGGTAGACGGAATCCACAGACAATGGCTCAAGCGAATTCGATTCCAGGTAGTCCTTGTCATAGTCGATTTCCATCAGACTTCCTCCTTCGGCTTTTTCTTTTTCAGGTCCTTGATTACGGCGTCAGCTGCCAGCTTTCCGGTAAGTATCGCTACAGGGACTCCCGCAGGATTGAATGCCCATTGTCCTGCCTGCTTTATCGTGTCAATCGGTGTCAATACCGACTTGCTGACCTTGAGGAAACGGTATTCTGCAGGAAATGGATTGTTTGCAAAAGACCATCCTGTAAGGGAGCCCTGGGTATTGTTAGTCTTTCCTTCTATGGTAAGTGGTGTGGTAACCACAGTCTTGACTACATGTCCCGAAAGCTCCGGGAAATAACCATCCAGTTCAGCCAATACCATTTCAGTGATTACCTTCTTGAGGTTATCATGGGAATCAAGCTCTGCAATATGCTTAGCCAAACCATAGTCAAACAGGATTGACACTATAAGTGCTGTCTCTCCTGGTGGAGACAAGGATGGATCCCTTAATGCCGGTATTGATATCTCAAAGGTGTTCTGTCTGACATAGGATTTCAGCCAGCTGTAGATTCTTTCCAGATCATCTGTGAAGCGGCCCTTTCCATCTAAGAGGTCTGACAGGGATATACCTGATAACCCTTCTGGAGAAGGTGTATAGAATACATGGGGACCGCTTATGGGCTTGAACCTTTCAGGGCTTTGGTCTGCTATGAAGTATATCGTCAGAACAGAGTCAGCACCCTTCTTTGTGCTGAGGAACTCCTGTTTCTTTGTGACCTCATCCTTCAGCGGAGATTCCGGCCAATTTCCTGCATCTAAGCACTTGTACAGAAGATTGGAATCAGCTGCCCATATCATCTGGTCATATGTGTATTCATTACCTTCTTTGAGCCTGATCTTCCTGTTGTCAGCATCAATATGGACTACTTCCTGTCCGTTAGCGATTTCCCCGTTGTTTTTCCTGATCAGGTCTACCATCTTGTCTACTACGACCTGAGTCGATCCCTTCGGATACTGGTAATCAAGGTAAAGAGAAAAATATGATAACGCGAAAAAGGTCGGTGTGCTTTCAAAAAAGTGCTGTGTTATGATCTGCACCAGCGATTCATTCGAAGTGATCCTTCGGAGATGGTCATTTATCGGCTCAAGCAGCTTCATCGCCTTGCGGATGTTATAAACGAACCTGACAGTCCAGGGCAGAAGCGTCTTGAGCATATACTCATAGTCATAGGGCTTTGACATGAACAGGGGATTCTCAATGCCATACAATACATCCATGTATTCCATGACCTTCTTGATTTCCTTAAGGATAATGTCAATTTCAGGGAGATTTCCTGGATAGGTTTTTTTCAAAAGGTTCCCATAGTCTTCTATGCTTGACTTGTCCTTGAAATCCACATGACTGTCCCCTATGGCGAGCCTTACTGGATTAGGAAGAAACTCTATTTCGAAGCCAAGCTGCTTCATCATGGGCGCAAAAATACCTGAATCGATGATACCCCTTGCACCCTGGTCAACCTGATGCCCATCAATCATGAAAGAACCAAGCAGGCCTCCGTTCTTATTATGCTTTTCGACCAATAGGACCCTGAAGCCGCTTTGGGTCAGGTATGCCGCTGATGTCAGCCCTGCCATCCCAGCCCCGACAATTATGACATTAAAGTGATTATCAGCCAATGCTACCACCTCTTCTGACATGGCAAAGCCTGCAAAAAGCTGCGCCATTCCATTCTGTCTGTCACACTTTTCCATTTCGCCTGTATCTGCCTCAACCGGCAGTTTTGCACGAAATTTCACTAATAATTCAATTATAGATGATATGTGGTTTTTTGTCATGGATAGCAATAAGTTAGGACAGAATCCCATGAATTTTCCACTCGTGAATTTTCCTATGCTGGGTTTTGAGAAAAGAAAGGCAGCAATAAGCCTGGATAGTCCAGTGCTTACTGCTGCCCTGCTGCTGATTTCAAATCATTCATGGAATATTTGCTCACCGCTGCTTCCCCCAAGGATCTTCAATTTTTCCTTCACCTCTGATGCAGAGGTTTCCTCAACAAGCAATGTGATGCAGTCACCGGAATGCAGCAACGTATCCCCTCTCGGAATGATGTCATGTCCTCCCCTTCCAACATTTACGATAAGGCAATTGGGCTCAAGCCCCATATCCCTTATATGCATTCCATCAAGCCTTGAATCCATGAACACCGGGATCTCAATCATCACCTTGTTCTTCTTGTTTCCGGTGAAGGTCTGCCCGCCCTTCTTCAGAAGCCTTTCAAGGAGCGACTCGTATATTGGCTCGGATCTCATGAGGTCAGCAACGACATATGCTGTAAGCGAAATTACGCTGAGTGAAAGCAGATGCGTGAACGACCCCGTCATCTCAGTTATAAGGATGCTTCCGGTAATAGGTGCCCTCACGATTGCAGTGAAATAACCGGCCATGGCAAGTATCACGAAGTTCTTAATGAAAACAGGTTCGACACCCAGTAAATCAGAAAGAAGATTTCCATATGCTCCGCCTGTAAGTGCTCCAAGGACAAGAAGAGGAAAGAATATACCTCCAGGTGCCCCTGAGCCGTAGCATACCATGGTGAAAAGATACTTTATGGCAAGTGCCAGGAGTATGGCATTCACCGTCATGCTGCCTTCCATGAGTGAGTCAAAGATCCCATGACCTCCGCCCAGTGCGGCAGGATAAAGAAACGCCAGTATTCCAGCGAGAATGAATGGTATAAGTATCCTGAAGTTTTTTGGTATGAAGCTCATTTTTCCGTAAGCATCCTGTGACATCAGGATAGACCTGTTGAAAATTACACCGAATACCGCAACTATTATTCCAAGTATTATTATGTACCCGTAATATTCCAGCGGCAGGGCGGTTACCTCGCCAACATGGAAAACAGGAGACAGTCCGAAGAACCTTGCCGAAACAAGGTCTGCTGTCAGTGCTGCCGACATGGCGGAAAGAAGTACAAGCGGTGAGAAATGCCTGTGTACCTCCTCAAGCGAAAACATGACTCCGGCCAGCGGAGCGTTGAACGCTGCCGCAAGACCTGCACTTGCACCGCTTGTTATTAGGTACTTCTCCTCGGTCCTCGTCCTCTTGAAAATCCTTCCAAGCCCCTGTCCTGCTGCAGCTCCAAGCTGGATCGAAGGACCTTCCCTTCCAAGGGACAGTCCGGCGCCTATTGCTACTGCTCCTCCGATGAACTTTCTTGTCACGACCGAAACCCAGTCCATGTCGATCTTTCTTGCAAGCACTGCCTCAACCTGAGGTATGCCGCTTCCGCTTATAAGAGGCTCCCGCCTTATTAGATGCCCTGTAAAAAGCCCTGCAGCAACCAGAGCTAAAAACCAAAGTGCCGATACGGTAAGATTTCCCGATGCTGCTCCAAGGACAAGCTTCCTGAAATCCTCAGCCCTTTCAAGTGCTATCCTGTAAAGTACGACAACCAGGCCCGATGAGACTCCGACTGCTATACCCTGCGCCAGCAGCCTCAGCCTGATGTTCTTCCACATACCAAGTATTCCGCCTGGACTGTTCTTTTCTTCTCTCTCCAAATGAATCACCTTCTCACAATTTTCTCATATGTATAAACACAACATTTATATTATAGACCCATATCCTTCATCCTGCAAAAACCCAATTCATATCCACCCTCACATCATATACATCATCCTTCAAAAGCCCACAGCGCCGCAGGATGCAGAAGGACCCGGTCCCCCGGGTCCTTATTGAAAATATATTTTATATGCATAACACTTACTGGTCTTATTGACTAAATGATTCCGGCCATCTCCGGAAGTCTCCTGAATGCCTTTATAACGAATGGAGCTTCTTCGCTGAAGGCCTTCTCAAGGATCAGGATATCCGTAAGGATCTCCTGCCTTGTGAGATAAGGCTTTGCGCCATGAAGTATGGTCTCACGCATGTGGTCGTATACCCTTCCATAGTCGCCTTCTACAGTGGGGACCCTCTCTTCAGCAGCATTTTCGCCCTCGTAAGTCCTTAGGATTCCGAAGTCCTCAAGACTGTCTTCCCCGAAGCCTTCAGATCCGGGCATGATGTATTCCTTCAGGAACCTTTCCTGCCTGTCTATTTCCTGCTTCACGAAGCTTCCCTTTGTTCCATGTAAAGTCAGCCTTGGATAGGGAATGCCGACAAGGTGGCTGGTCTTGACGACAGCCTTTATCTTCCCGTAGTAAAGTGTAATTTCGAAGGAATCCTCTGGATTCCTCTCCTCCCTCAGGCTCCTTCTCTCATAGATCACAGAGTCAGGAATCCCGAAAAGCATGGTCATCTGGTCCACTGTATGTATGCCAAGTCCGAACAGAGCTCCATCTATATACCAGGTGCCAGGCCTGTAGTCCTCATGCGGCCTGTAATAGTCAAAATGAGACTCAATCTCCACTATCTCTCCAAGCTTTCCAGATTCAATGACGCTCTTTGCTGTAAGTATGTCGCTGTCGAATCTCCTGTTCTGGAATGGCATGGCAACTAGACCCTTTTCCTTTGCAAGCTCCAGCAGCGTCCAGGCTTCATCGAAGCTGGAGCAGAACGGCTTGTCCACAAGCACGTGCTTCCCGGAATGGAGCGCCCTTGTAGCCATGCAGAAGTGAGTATCGGATGGAGTCGCAACCACTACCATGTCAATCTCAGGATCCTCGAGCATCACCAGCTCATCCTCCGTGAATATGATATCAGGATAAGCCTTTATCTCTTCAGCACGCTTTTTGATGCTAGGCAGGACTATGGTCTTGACCCTTATGCCTTCCCTTATGGCAAGATATGGCAGATGATACCTCTGGGCGCTTTTCCCGAAGCCGTAGAAACCTACTACCAGCTCTTTCATATGTTCCTCCCGCCTTCGAGCAGCTCCTTCACATAGTTCGGAAGAGCGAAGGCTCCTCTGTGTATTTCTGTGTTGTAGTATCCTGTCTTAAGACCCAGCCTGTTCCAGCTGTCTGCATCAAGATCCCTTACAGGGTCCAGCTTCTTTGATGCGAAGCCGAACAGCCAGTGTCCTGAAGCATAGGTCGGAATATGGGCCTGGTAGACCGAGGCTATTGGAAAGAACTCAGTGATCCTTGCATGCGCCCTCTGCATCTGCTTCGCATACTCCGGATAGAACGGGCTTTCATGCTGATTTACAAGTATCCCGTCTTCCTTTAGTGCCTTGTGGCAGTTGCCGTAGAACTCCCTGGTGAACAGGCCTTCGCCTGGTCCTATCGGGTCTGTGCTGTCAACTATGATGAGGTCGTACTCATTGACCTTGTCCCTTACGAAGGCAAGTCCGTCCTCAAAGTACAGGTTAACCCTCTTGTCATCAAGGCCTGAAGTTGAGTTCGGAAAATATTCCCTGCATACGTCGACAACAAGCTTGTCGATTTCCACCATGTCTATCCTCTTTATTCCCTTGTACCTTGTGAGCTCCCTCACTGTCCCACCGTCTCCGGCACCGATGACGAGGACGTTCTCGACCTTCGGATTTGTAGCCATGGGCACATGGACGATCATGTCATGGTATATGAACTCATCCTTTTCAGTTATCATTATGAACCCGTCTAAAGTGAAGAACCTGCCAAGGCCCGGGCTCTCAAAGACCTCTATCTTCTGGAAATCACTCTTCCCTGAATATAGCTGCCTGTCTATCCTTACTGAGAATTTGACATCCTCGCTGTGAAATTCTGAAAACCAAAGTTCCATTGTTACCTCCGCTATTTTTTCTAATCCCTTATCTCAAGGTTCTGTCCCATGTATATTTCAATCATCTCTTTCCTCAGACTTTTAACAATATTCTGCTTCTCCTCTTCGGTGAAGTCAGATTCCTTCCTGCTGAAAAGATAGTCGTTAAGGTCAGGCTTCTTCACCATCATCTTGGTGTGGAAGATGTTCTCACCCTTTATATTTACGTCAAGTGTCTCATAGGAGTTTAAAGTATCCTTATCTATGAAGTCCCTTATCGATTCTATGCTGTGGTCTATGAATATCTTCCTTCCGTCCTCAGCCCTGGTAAATCCCCTTACCCTGTAGTCTATAGTTATTATGTCAGAATCAAAGCTTCCGATGAGGTAGTCCAGAGCCTTAAGCGGTGATATGGTTCCGCAGGTCGATACGTCGATATCCACCCTGAAGGTTGAAATGTTATGGTCCGGATGATACTCAGGGTACGTATGCACCGTAAGGTGGCTCTTGTCAAGGTGGCCGGCAACTGATGTCCTTTTTCCGTAGACACCAAGACCTCTGTTGCAGGTCTCATCCACGAGACTCTCCTCCACAGGCTCCTCTGAGATGAGCACGGTTACGCTTGCTCCCTGAGGATCATAGTCCTGCTTTGAAATATTAAGGACATGGGCACCTATTATCCCTGTCACGTTCTCAAGTATCCTCGTCAGTCTTTCAGAATTGAACCACTCGTCAACGTAGCTCAGATAATCAATCTGCTCCTTCTCACTTGACGTGTAGCACACGTCGTATATGTTGAAGCTTAAGGTCTTTGTAAGATTATTGAATCCGAAGAGTTTCAGCTTTCCTGCCATTTGCGCCTCCCATTGTGTAGAATTGCAGCATTTACTCAATTTAACTGCCAAATATGATTATAGGGTATAGAGTCTAAAAAACAAACACGAATCGAACTAGCAGGTCCCGTGCGCAAGAAGCGCAACATCAAGTCCATTCCTGAAGAGCTCATTGTAGGCCCTGCAGGCATCAGGTGTCTTAAGTACCATTACCCTGGCGACGCCGTTATCATTCAGGTAGTCGATGACTGTATCAGGCACTTCAAGCGCCCCATCTGCCCCGTTTCCGATGACAAGTACATCACAGCCGCAATCAAGTACCCTTTCAACCATGGACTCGGTCAAAATATGTCCATGCCTCTCCTTCCATCTCCGTACATCACCAGATATTATCATGATGTCCTTGCCCTTGCCTTTTCTATCGTTTCCACTTCCGGAGTGCTCCTCTCCCTGAACCAAGAACCTGCCCCAAGAATAGTGCTCGATTGGTCCCCTGGGATCGTCAAACATCATTCTCCCTCCCGCTTTTTGGGCCATATTGGGTAGTATTCGAGCTTCCTCGCATGAATCTTGAGGAATTCCTTGTCATCATCCGACATCGGGTATTTCCTAAGGTCATCTATCCTCTCCAGCATGAACCTGAAATGGTCAATGTCTCCCGGAGGTATAAGAGTATGCACACCTTTTTCAATGGCATATTTCATTGCAAGCCTGCCAAGCCTCTCCTCATCCCATATGGTCTTAACCCAGGACTTCGGGAAATCCTTGGTCTCATCCTCGAGATACCTTCTCTTCGCCAGGCTCTTGATTCCTAAGAAACCCTTGTAGGTCTCCTTCACAGCCTCTGAAATCCTATCTCCCCAGCCTGTATTGATCCCCATTGCCCAGTTCATTGGGAACATTACAGTGTCAAAGTCATACATTTCGATTGCCTTCAGGGCAATCTCCTCGCTGTGTGCTGAGAAGCCGATGTTCCTTATCAGACCGTCACGCTTTGCAATCAGAAGAGCTTCCATGACTCCACCAGGTCCGAATGCCTCCTCCAGATCCTCCATCTTTGACAGGGCATGGAGCTGATAGACATCAAACCAGTCAGTCTTGAGTGCCTTGAGTGATAACAGGAGCTCCTCCTGAGCGCCTTCATAATCCCTTTTCATTGTCTTGCAGGCAAGGAACACATCCTTCCTGTATGGTCTTAAGGCAGGTCCAAGTCTCTCCTGAGCTATACCATAGGAGGGAGCGACATCGAAATAGTTGACCTCTCTGTCTATTCCAAAGCTAACATATTCATTGGCTTTCTCCTGCGTCTCACCGTCTACGATTATCCCGCCAAATACAACCGGGCTGACCATAAGGCCTGTCCTTCCAAGCTTATCCCTCTCCATTCACGATCTCCTCCTATAAGAGTAAAAATTCAACTTCCTTATACCCTACATTATAGCATCATGGCCTTATGTTCGGCACCCATGCCAAAAGTTCATCCACAGTTCACACTGACATCCTATACTTTGCCATGTTAATAGAATTTAGGAGGAATCAGATTTTGGATAAGAAGAAAAAGAAGAGATTGAGGAACTGGCTGCTTGTCGCAGCAGGAGCGGCGATAGTGATATTTGTCGGAAGCAGGCTGCTTGCACAGAAGCCTCTGACATATGAGTCGGTCGTTGCAGAGTCAAAGGACATAACCACCTGGTATTCATTCGCAGGCAATATTGAGGCCAACAGCAGGGAAACCATACTGTCTGAAAGGTCTTCAACCATTGACGATATCTTTGTAGCTGAGGGCGAGCTTGTAGCAGAAGGCAAGGACCTTATAAACCCAAGCTCCGGAGACAACCCTGAAGCAGGCATGGATGGGGAGATTGCTGAAATATACGTAGAAGAAAACCAGACCGTATCTCCAGGAACAAAGCTAATGACAATCGTTGACTACACTGACCTTGAGGTAAGCGTGAAGGTTGATGAATATGAGCTTTCTTCCGTAACTGCGGGCAAGGAGGTAAAGGTTTCGGTAAGCGCCATAGACAAGGAGTTTAAAGGAGTCATTGAAAGCATCTCCAAGGAAGGGTCCATAATAAATGGAGTGACCTATTTTCTTGCTGTTGTTAAGCTTGACTATGATGAAGCCCTTAAGGTAGGCATGTCTGCAGAAGTCACCCTTCTGAAGGATGAAGTTAATAATGTCGTCACCCTCCCAATGACAGCCATACAGTTCAATGACGACAATACCGCTTTCGTACTTAAGCAAGGAGCTGAAGGCATCGCAGTTGAGAGCCAGATAACAACCGGTATCAACGACGGAATCCTTGTCGAAATAGTAAGCGGAGTTTCTGACGGTGAAAAGATACTGCTTGGAGAAACAGCAAAAGCCGGAGGCTTCGGTATAGGCAGTGGAATAGGACGAGGGCTTCAGGACGGTGAAAACTGATGAATGAGATTTTAAACATGGAGAACATATCCAAAAGCTACAGCATGGGAGACGAGGATATCGAGGTTCTTCACGGAGTTGACCTAAAGGTTGAGAGAGGAGAGTTCCTTTCCATCCTCGGTCCCTCAGGCTCAGGCAAATCCACGCTCATGAACATAATCGGATGCCTTGATGTACCGTCATCAGGAAAATACACTCTCGCTGGCAATGACACCGGAGAGCTTGACGAGACTGAGCTCTCAAAGGTGAGAAACAGGGAGATCGGCTTCATATTCCAGAGCTTCCAACTTCTTCCGAGGATGACTGCCCTTCAGAATGTTGAGCTTCCGCTCATCTACTCAAGGGTTTCCCTTTCCGAAAGGAAAAGGAGGGCGAAGGCTGTCCTCATCAAGGTCGGACTTGGAGACAAGCTCACAAGCCTTCCAAACCAGCTTTCAGGCGGTCAGCAGCAAAGGGTGGCAATTGCAAGGGCACTTGTGACCGAGCCCTCCATACTTCTGGCAGATGAGCCCACAGGAGCCCTTGACCAGAAAACCGGAACACAGGTAATGGAGCTCTTCGAGGAACTGAATTCGGAAGGCAGCACTATAGTCATGATCACACACGATGTGCATATAGCAAGACATGCGAAGAGAGTGGTCAATATCCTGGACGGTTATCTGTCCGAAGGGAGCATGGTATAATGATATTCGAGAGCATGAGAATGTCCTTTGAGAACATAATAGCTAACAAGCTCCGCTCTTTCCTGACCATGCTTGGCATAGTCATAGGAGTGGCTGCGATAATCGCCCTAATAACCATAGTCCAGGGTGCCACAAGCAGCATTACGGACCAGGTGACGAGCCTGGGTGTGAACAAGGTGACTGTAAACGCCATGGGTACTGCTGTAAAGAAAGGCCTTAACGATGAGGATGTAGGCAGGATAGCGGCACTTTCAAACATTTCAGGAGTGTCCCCCACTGTTTCAAGGAAAATGAGCGTTGCACACGACAGCACCATATTGGATGATGTAATCGTTCAGGGAAACAACGAGGTCTATTTCAAGAATGACGATGGCCTGCTAAAATCAGGCAGGGCGATAAACATACTGGACCTGGAGTCCGGTAACCAGGTGGCTGTCATCGGCTCTGACATAACAAATGAGCTTTTCTATGGGACAAGCCCCATAGGACAGGAGCTCCTCATCGGAGGCAGGACCTACTCCATAATCGGGACCCTGGCACCAGCAAGTGCATTCGGGGCAAGCTCCGTCAACTCCTCGGTCATCATTCCGTACACAACGGCAATGAGGTCCATGGGTATAAGGAACATAACAAGCCTTGACGCTTTTCTTATCGATACTTTGAAAGCTGATGAGACTGTCGTGGAAATCGAAGGTGTACTTGATGCATCCTTCAACTACAAGGAAAATGCATTCAGCGTCTTCAATATGGGCGACATGATAAGCTCGTTCGAGAGCATAACCAGCATGATGACACTGCTTCTGGCAGGAATAGCAGCCATATCCCTTGTAGTAGGCGGCATAGGAATCATGAACATGATGCTGGTTTCCGTAACTGAAAGAAGGTCCGAGATAGGACTGAGGAAGGCACTTGGAGCCACCCCTCTTACCATACAGGCTCAATTCATAATTGAATCCATATTCCTGTCACTTATCGGAGGAGCTGCCGGTCTTGTTGTTGGAGCCCTTATAGCATATCTTGCTGCCGGCTTCATAGGAACAGGCTTCACAATTGCTCCAACCACTGTATATATAGCTCTCGGATTCTCCGCTGCTGTTGGAATACTGTTCGGCTTCATGCCCGCAAGAAAGGCAAGCAGGCTGAATCCTATCGACGCGCTGAGGAGCCTGTGATGATAAAGGTCGGGTGAAAATAATGGTCAACATACTTGTTGCAGAGGACAATGAAAATATAAGGAAGCTGATCGTTACATACCTTGAGTCTGACGGCTACGAGGTACTATCCGCAGCCGACGGGCTGGAGGCCCTCAAGACAATGGACACCGAGTCCATTGACCTTCTTGTCGCTGACATAATGATGCCGGGCATGGATGGTTACGAACTGGTCAAAAGCCTTAGGGACAGCGGCTACACTCTGCCGGTCCTCATGATAACGGCAAAGGATGAATTTGACGACATGAAGCAGGGTTTCGCCTCAGGAACAGACGACTACATGGTGAAGCCCATAGACCTTGATGAGATGCTCCTAAGGGTATCAGCCCTTTTAAGGCGTGCACGGATATCAACTGAGAAGAAGATAACCATCGGAGGCCTGACAGCAGACAGCGAGACGCTTTCAGTATATGGCAGGGAAAAGACTGTAACCCTACCCCTTAAGGAATTCATGCTTCTCTTCAAACTTATGAGCTACCCTGGCAAGATATTCACAAGGCAGGACCTTATGGAAAAGATCTGGGGTCTGGACAACGATACAGAGGAACGCACGGTTGATGTGCATATCAAGAGATTAAGGGAAAAATTCGAGGAAACCCCTGAATTCAGCATCGTGACAGTAAGAGGCCTCGGATACAAGCTGGTAAAGAACGTATGAGAAAATTATTCAGGTTCAAATCTATCTACACCAAGTTTACCCTTCTATTCCTGTTCGTCTGGTGGTTCCTTAATTCCATCACCTTCGCTGTCGTAGCCATGTTCATGAGAAGAACGACCTTCTATGACATGACGAAGGTTCTGCCGGGTCAGTTCCAGGAATTCAGGGAGCTGCATTCCAAGATGAACATAGTCTTCCTCATAAGCGTAGTGATAGGCTCAGGCATAATACTCCTTGCCGTCAAGAGCATCGTGAAGCCGATACAGAAATTATCAGGGGCATCCAAAGAGGTCGCTTCAGGTAACTTCGACATTCAGATGAAGGTGGAAAGCCAGGACGAAATAGGAAGGCTTACTGAAGACTTTAACCTTATGGTTACAGAGCTCAGGAACATTGAACACCTCAGGACTGATTTCGTATCGAACGTATCCCACGAATTCAGGACACCCATAACATCAATAAGAGGCTATGCGAAGCTGATCAAGAACAGGGACCTGAGCAAGGATAAGCATGACGAATATGCGGACATCATAATAAGTGAAAGCGACAGGCTGTCTCAGCTATCATCGAATCTGCTCAAGCTTTCCAGCCTTGATTCAAAGGCCATACCTTCCCAAAGGACGTTGTTCTCCCTTGACGAGGAGATCAGGAAAGTTATACTCCTCTTGGAACCGGAATGGTCCAGGAAGGAACTTGACCTGGATGTGGACCTAGATGACATGAACATAACCGGTGACCGACACCTTCTTTACGAGGTATGGCTGAATCTCATACAGAACGCAGTCAAATTCACCGACAAGGGCGGCAAAATGTCCGTAACTCTGAAAAGGGAAAATGGCAGGGTAATATTCAAGACCCTGAACAAAGGACCTTCCTTTAACAATGAAGAGCTTAAGAGAATATTCGAGCGCTTCTACAAGGGAGACACCTCCCACTCATCAGAGGGCAGCGGACTTGGACTTGCAATTGCCCGTAAGATAATCGAGACACATAACGGCACCATCAAAGCGGACAGCAGGGATGGATTTGTCACATTCACTGTGGAGCTTGAAGAATGATAAAACTGAAGCCAGGAAGAGTCAAAAGAGACTCCCCTGGCTTCATTCATTTAGTATCAGATCATTCTCGCAGCGTCGTATGCATCCCAGACTGCCTTCATTACATTTTCAGGCTTAACCGCATCCCCTATGATATGGACATTATCGGCCTTGATCTCCTCATAAAGGCTGTTGTCGCTAACGTACCCGACTGAGACTATGACATGGTCAGCCTTTACCTGTGACGGCACAGGCATCCCTCCCGGTCCTGCCGCAAACATCAGCTTCGCCCTGTTGTTTATGTTCGGGTAGTTTTTGACAGTTGTGACCACATCTGCAATTCCATTCTCATACTTCGTCACGACAGTTGACTTCATGACATTGACTTTATACAAGTCAATCATTTCCATCAGCATGTTGTAGTTTGCAGCAGAAAGCCCGAAGGAATTGAGTATCGTATCCTGAGCCTCAACCACAGTAACCTTTTTGCCCTTCTTTCCCAGGTCGCAGGCTATCTCTATACCGGTCAGTCCTCCGCCTACTATAAGGATATTCTCTCCCTCAATGTTTCCGTTCATCAGCGTATCTATAGTATAGGTCACGTTCTTCTGGTCGAATCCTTCAGTTGCAAGCTTCTTCTCAAAGGCTCCCGTGGCTACGAATATTTCATCATATCCTGAAGCTTTAATTAGATCCTTGTCAGCATATGAATTAAGGTGGACGTTGACACCAGTATCTTTAACCTGCTTCTCATACCATGTGAGGAGCCTCCTGTCGTCTTCCTTATAGTCAAAGGCTGATGCAGGAATGAACTGTCCTCCGAGCCTTCCTGTCTTCTCATACAGGTCAACCTGGTGTCCTCTAAGCGCACATACCCTTGCTGCCTCCATGCCGCCGATACCACCGCCTACAACCAGTACCTTCTTTGCCTTGTCAGCCTTGCCGATGTCATAGGTGAGCTCCCTGCCGCAGGCTGGGTTCACGGCGCAGGAAATGTCCTTCATCTGGAATATCCTTGACAGGCAGCCGTTGTGACAGCCTATGCATGGCCTGATGTCAGCTTCTTCTCCTGCAAGGAATTTGTTCGCCATGTACGGGTCAGCAAGAAGAGGTCTTCCCATTCCCATCATGTCTATTCCGCCCTCTGCTATCTCCTTGTCAGCAAGAGAGGGATCGTCAAACTTTCCAGCGCAGATCACCGGTATGGAAACGTGCTTCCTCAGGAACTTGACATCCTCAAGGTTGCAGGCCTTGGGCATATATACAGGCGGATGAGGCCAGTACCAGCTGTCGTAGGAGCCGTTGTCGCAGTTCAGCGCATCATACCCGGCATCAGCAAGCATGTTAGCGACCACTATGCTCTCCTCATAATCCCTTCCGAACTCAGTGAATGTCTCTCCTGGCAGAGCTCCCCTGTTGAAGCCCTTCATGTAGCTCTTTACGCTGTACCTTACGGTAACCGGGAAGTCGTTTCCGCATTTAGCCTTAATTGCCTTCACTATCTCAGTCGGGAACCTCAGCCTGTTCTCCAGGCTTCCGCCGTACTCATCTGTCCTGTGGTTGGTATTCTCCATTGTGAACTGGTCCAGGAGATATCCTTCGTGGACAGCATGGACCTCTACTCCATCTATTCCTGCCATCTTGTTGGCAAGTGCTGCATTCGCGAACATCTCGATATAGTCCTTGATCTCAGCTATAGTCATCTCCCTGTTATTATGGGTAGGATCCCATACATTGGGAAGCTCGCTCGGCGCAGGATCCGTATGGTGCATGCTGGACCTGCCTGAAAGTGCTGTGATCTGTACTATTACCTTTGAGCCATACTTGTGGATGCCATCTGCAAGGTACTTCTGCTGCTCGATGTACTTGTAGAAGCCTTCACCCACGTCACCGGGACCATGGCCCTTTGGCAGCCATGCTACAGGCAGAAGTCCCGTTATGATGAGTCCGGTACCGCCCTTTGCGCGTTCGATGTAGTAATCAGCACCATCCTTGGTATAGGCTCCGTTTGGTCCCATGAGCCTTGGGGAAAATACTCCCATGGGCATCATGGCTATGCGGTTTTTCACCTCCATGGAGCCGATCTTTACAGGAGAAAACAATGCAGGATACTTTGACATGATTTCGCCTCTCTTCATATTTCTCATTTCAAACCGATTCGCCGAACTGGTTTGATGAATCCACATAAAGTATACCGCTGCATGTAAAGGTATTCAATCTACCTGATAAACATTTATCAATAATGAGTTATTTCCTCACTCCACATCAATAATTAAGATTTTCACATACCAAAAACTCATTCTTGGCAATATGTTTGTTCTGCAAAAATGTATAAAGCCATGGCTTGAGTTCTTCCTCAGGCCATGGCTTTAGCTCAAATATTCTTCTGACAGATACTCTGTACTTTATTGCAGTCAGGTTTTTCAGGCAAATACCACCTGAACCAGAAACATATACAGCACAGTTCCTCCAGCCATGCTTATGAGGACATTCCTCTTCCACACATGTAGGATTGCAACCAGCGCTGCAGATACAAGCTCAGGTACAAATGTTCCAAATGTTCCGAACTTTATCCCCTTCAGGCAATATATGACCAGAGTGGCTATTATTGCAGGAGGAAGTATCTTTCCAAGGTAGTCTATGGATTTCGGCATTTCCTTATGTCTTCCGAAAAGGATGAAGGGAAGCGCTCTTACTGCAATGGTAACTGCTCCAACAACTGCAATTATCGCAACTGATTGATTGAACCCTGTAGTCATCTTTTTCCACCCTCCATTGCATGCATCACTTTCTTCTTACCCGCCATCAGTATGAACACCGTGGCAATGAGGCTTGGCAGGATGAACCTGTCAGGGCCAAGGACCACCAGGAAAAAGACTGAGGACAATATTCCGGCTATAGCAGGGAAATGAGACTTGTAGCCCATCCACTGCTCGATGAATATGACAGTGAAAAGTGCAGTCATGGAAAAGTCGATTCCTGTGAAGTCGAAAGGTATCAGCTGACCTGCTATTGCTCCGATTACGCTGCCAGTTATCCAGTATGACTGGTTCATTGCTGATATAAGGAAGGATGCCTTCTTCTCATCCACTCCTTCAGGGACATCAAGGGCGCAGAGCAGCGAATAGGTCTCATCAGTAAGCGAGAATATCATGTAGAAATACTTTCTGCCCATCCTCTTGAACTTGTCCACGAAGGATATCCCGTAGAACAGGTGCCTGCTGTTGATAAGGAGCGTCATTGCGGCAACTACCCCAAGAGGAGTCCCTTCCCTCAGGAATGAGACCAGCACGAACTGCATGGAGCCTGCATATACGGTGAGGCTTATAAAGAACGCCCAGATAACGCCATAACCTGCCTGCTGCAGGAGTATCCCAAATGCCATGCCCAGGAATACATATCCAAGCAGCACCGGCACTGACTGTAGAAACGAATATTTCAAGGTCTTGTCCAAAAATATCTCTCCCATCAAAAAAGCTATAGAAACCATTTTACCACAAAATCACCATTTTGACCGATGAAAATGCATATTCATGCAGCTAAGTGATGATAAGTCACCATTAGCTTCCAAGCTCCTGCTAAGATTGAAAGTAGAATTATTTCAATAAAAACCTGAACGATTACAACGAATATCAAAGTATGTAATGTATAATAGCAATATGCATATGACGCAATGTCAGCATAAAAAACGGACTTCCCCAGTTGAAAGGATTTTATATGGATACATTTGAATCCCGGAAGAAATCACTGTCCACCGCAAATCAGAAGCTTTTGACAATCATCGCATCATGGCTGCTCGCAAGCACCTTGATGAACTGGATATACAGGAATACCCCGACATATTTTTCCGTAAAGCATGCCGGACTTGATGGGCTGTTGCCTTTAACTCTATCCTGGCTCACCTTCACAGGATTATTTCTGCTGATAATAAATAAAGCATCGAAGATAGCTGATGGTAAAGACCTGGCAGGCCGCCTTCTTTTCATGTCTTGGCTCCTATTCTCTTCTTCTGTGATGCTTCGCCTGAAATTCACCATACCCGCAGCTACATTATTGATCGTTAACCTGACTTCCCTGATATTGGCAAGGGACATATTCTTTTCCGCCATAAGGACAAGCTGGCTGCCAGACAAGTTGCTGAGCATTTCAGGTATTGCAATGGTCTCCTTCAATCTTTATGTCATCCCCTGGGAGGACACGAAAAACAGGCTATTCTCAGGATCTGAAGCTGGCACATTAGTCCCTTTGCTCTTAGTGTACATCGCCATTATACTGGCGCTCATGATCGTGTTTAATATGAAATCATCCTTTTTGAATAATGACCGCACAGTTGTTGCAGTTGTCATTATTGCTATGCTCCTCCAGATATTCCTAAGCGGCCGCATACTTTATGCGAGATACGAGACCCTGTCCACACCGACATATGACTTCAACCTCTTTGCCCAGATGTTCCACAGCATGGCTGAGAAGCTCCAGCCGATAACCACCCTGGAGCGGAATATGCCGCTGTCTCACTTCAGTATTCATCTGTCACCGGTCTATTACCTGATGCTTCCATTTTACCTGTTATTCAGGACTCCAGCCACACTGAACGTCCTGCAGGCGATCATTGTCGGTTCAGGAATGATACCCATGGTTCTTATCGCCAGACACTTCAGGTTGAAATCAAATTTACAGACAGCCCTCTCCCTGATCTATCTGTTCTCCGCAGCCCTTATGACTTCAGGCTTCTATGATCTTCATGAGAACTGTTTTCTTGTGCCCTTCCTTCTCTGGCTCATATTGTCAATAGAGAAGAAGAACAGCCTTGGAATGACTGTATTCACCCTACTCACCCTCTCAGTCAAGGAGGATGCCGCACTCTACATATGGGCGCTTGCAGCCTTCATCATCTTCGACAGGAAGATGGTGAAGCAGGGACTGGCAATGCTTTTTGCTTCTGGTGCATATTTTATTGGTGCTATCAGGTATCTGAACAATTCCGGGGAAGGAGCAATGACCGGACGATTCGAAGGCCTCATCGGAGTGCCGGAGTGGTCGCTGCTTTCCGTTCCCTATTCAGTGATCAGGA
This sequence comes from Youngiibacter multivorans, assembly GCF_017873395.1. Classification (GTDB taxonomy): domain Bacteria; phylum Bacillota; class Clostridia; order Clostridiales; family Clostridiaceae; genus Youngiibacter; species Youngiibacter multivorans. The sequence continues at coordinate 144,160 of NZ_JAGGKC010000002.1, forward strand.
ACCCCGGCTTCATACTGTCAAAGGTCTTTGCAGAAGAAAAATTGGCTTACATCATCCAGATGATGTCTCCCCTTGCATTCATGCCCCTTCTTTCAAGAAAGCTGACAAGGTGGATACTCCTTATCCCATTTCTTCTCATGAACCTCATGGTGGATTACCAGTACCAGTATGACATGAGGTTCCAGTACAATTACGGCTCCTACATACTCCTGTTCTATATGGCACTTCTGTTCGTGAAGGACCATACTGATACCGAACAGATGTCAGGAGTAGAAAAGACCATCAGGAAACCAACCTGCCGCAATATGGCTATAAGCAGCCTGCTTGCAATTGCCATGACCTCAGGCATTCTCATATCAGCAGCTCATCTTGCTCAGTATGAGCATTACCCTAGAAAGCTTGAAGCAAGTAAAGCTTCACTTGACTCAATGAAGAATGTAATGGACCAGATTCCTGATGAAAGTTCTGTGCTCGCGACATGTTTCCTGACCGGATACCTTTCAGGCCGTGATACACTTTATGACATTGACTATAACCTTGTAGATGGCACGTATTTCCGGGCAGACTACATCGTCATGGACCTGAGGCCTGACTACAAAGGTGACCATGAGACACTACTTCCCATGTTCATTTCTGACGGATATGAACTGATGATAATGAATGAAGATGAGATACTACTTTTGAAACGATCAGACGTGCCCTGATAACGTGAACCTCAAGAATATACTTCCTGCAAATTGAAACACCCCCTCGCTCCATATTCCAGGATCGAGGGGGTGAATTATTCTGCTATTCTACTGGAACAGTCCAGCCTAAAGTGTCTGGAACCTTTCCCCACTGTATTCCGGTAAGTCCGTCGTACAGCTTCTGTGTAAGCTTGCCTATCTGGCCGCCGCCTATCTCGAAGGTCTTGTCCTTGTAGGTCAGCCAGCCGACCGGTGAAACTACCGCTGCGGTTCCGGTTCCCCAGACCTCTTCAAGCGTGCCATTTTCAGCTGCAGCCACCACTTCATCAACAGATATCAACCTCTCTGAGACATTTATACCCCAGGTCTTCATGAGCTCTATGCATGACTTCCTTGTTATTCCCGCAAGCACAGCTCCGGTAAGGCTCGGTGTAAGCACCTCTCCGTTTATCTTGAACATGATGTTCATGCTTCCGACTTCCTCGATGTACTTTCTCTCGACTCCATCAAGCCAAAGTACCTGGGAGTAGCCCTTGTATTCGGCCAATTGGCTCGCCCTTAGTGATGCGGCGTAGTTTCCTCCGCACTTGGCGATTCCTGTTCCGCCCCTTACTGCCCTGACATCCTGGCTCTCGATCATGATCTTTATAGGATTGAGTCCTTCAGGATAGTAGCTGCCGACAGGACAGGTTATTATGCAGAATATGTAGGTCTTTGATGCATGAACGCCAAGACCCACATCTGTTGCTATCATGAACGGTCTGATATAGAGGGATGTCGCTTCCTCAGAAGGGACCCACTCAGCGTCAATTTCAAGCAGCTTCTTGAGTGCTGCGAGGAACATGTCCTCGTCAACCGCAGGCATGACTAGTCTCTCTCCTGATATTGCCATTCTCCTTATGTTCTCTGTAGGCCTGAACAGCTGTACCTTACCTTCAGAGGTCCTGTATGCCTTCATGCCCTCGAATATCTCCTGGCCGTAATGGAATACCATGGTCGCCATATCCATCTCTACAGGTCCGTACGGAACAATCCTTGGATCAAACCAGCCCTTGCCTTCCTCATAGTTCATGAGGAACATATGGTCTGAGAAAGACTTCCCGAACTTTACCGTCTTCATGTCAGGCTTTACTCTCTTGTTCTTTGTCAGTTCTACTCTGATATCCTGTACCACTTAAAACACCTCGCGTTTTTTCTTATGTCAGGTGATTTCCACTGTCACCTGACTGATTCTAATCTTCAATCATTATAACACTATTCTTCCCTTTCTTCACAAACACTCGAAAAATGTAATCGTTTGAATGCAAAAAACAGGCAAAATTTACCTGTTTCTATAGTGCAATATGTGAATCTTTGATGATTTTATGGCTACCTGTCTTGTCTGTATGCGGTAATCCCTTTATCAGGCAGGATCGCACGCATCTATTCTATAAGAGCGATCATCAGTTGTATCATACAAAAACTGATTTTCATTAGTCTTTTTATTTTTCAAGATATCTGACTGTTTATTATAATTCCTGATGTTCCCTGATATCCTTATTACTGTTCAGGGAATGTTAGATATTACAGAAAAATACGACCAAATTAAGAAATGTCTAAAGCCAGGTTCAGCATTTATCAGGATACTACTTGAATAGGCAGGTGATAAGATGACATCCTCAAGGAGTGCAGGACCTGTACGAAAGAGAAGAAGAACAAGATATAAGGCAAGGTTCTTTGTAATAATGATTGTTCTGATCGTATTTATAGGCTATGTCACATTCAGGGCATTCACCAGTCTCCCCGATACAAGGACATATGGCAATCCTTATGCGAGGATAGACAGCCTTGACGAGCTTGATGAAAATACTAAGGAAGCTGCTGTCCTATTTTTGGAAATCGCTGAAGACCAGGGACTTGACGTCATGGTGACTGAGACATACAGGACACAGGAAAGGCAGGATTACCTATACGCCAAAGGAAGGACCGCTCCTGGGAGTATCGTGACCTGGACAAAGAATTCAAGGCATACAAAGAGGAATGCGTTTGATATTGCGAAAAACCTGACAGGTCATGAGTACGATGATCCTGAATTCTTCAGGAAGTGCGCTGAGATCGCAAAAGGCATCGGCCTCACATCTGGCTATTATTGGGAAACCAATCAGGATATGCCTCACTTTGAGACTGATATCTTCACCAGGATCAGATACCCGGATGGGTATGAGAAGCCATAAAATAAGATAATTCCTGGAATATTGCCAATGTCATGATGTATACTTTAAGTTATGATAGAAAATCTAAGTAGCGAAGCGGACCAGGAGGCATAGCATGGCAAGGAAGCTGACACTGATATATTTCAGCCCCACAGGAACAACAAGAAAGATAGTAACAGCAATCGCCGAGGGCACCGGACTTGAATATGATTCGGCGGACCTTACAATGCCTTCAGCAAGGAGCCAGACACTTGCCTTTGGACCTGAAGATATTATCATTGCGGGAGTTCCAGTTTATGGAGGAAGGGTTCCCTCACTCCTTCTTGAATGTCTCGGATCCATCCAAGCAGAAGGTGCTCTTGCCATTCCCGTAGTTGTCTACGGCAACAGGCATTATGACGATTCCCTACTTGAGCTGAAGGATATCCTTGAAGCTAAAGGTGCTGCCTGCATAGCTGCAGCTGCATTCATAGGAGAGCACTCCTATACAAGGAAGGTGGCATTTGACAGGCCTGACACCGAGGACCTCGAATCTGCAAGGCAATTCGGCTATGAAGTCATGAGGCTACTTAATTCAGATATCTTTTCGAACATTGAACTCAATGTTCCCGGAAAGCTCCCCTACAAGGAGAGGAAACCAGCTAAACCAGCTTCACCTGTTACTAGTGATGCCTGCATAGAGTGCGGTATCTGTGCTCGAGCCTGCCCTACGGGAGCCATAGATTTTAAAGATTTCAGGACTTCTGACCCCACACTCTGCATCAAGTGCTGCAGCTGCATTAAAAAGTGCCCGACAGACGCGAAGTCCTTCACGGATGATACAGTAGCAAATTTTGCAGTCTGGCTTGAAGCTAACTGTTCCGATCGAAAGCTTCCTGAGTTTTTCACGAGAGAATCGGCGCAGAAAGTAACCTAACACAAGAGCTATGCAACCAAATACAATAGCATTAAAGGGAGGAGCGCAGGCTCCTCCCTTCTCAATTATCGCTTATTCCTTTCTACTCATCAGCAAACCGATATCCTATTCCCACTTCTGTAAGTATGTACCTTGGCTTGGTCGGATTCTGCTCAAGCTTGCGCCTTATGTTAGCCATGAAGACCCTGACGCTTTGCATGTCGCTTTCAAGGTCAGAACCCCAAACCTCCCTGAGTATATACTTATGGGTCAGGACCTTTCCTGCGTTCCTGACAAGAAGTGTAAGCACCGCATACTCCATGGGAGTGAAGTGTATCTCCTTACCCTCCAGGGTCACCTTGTGCTTTTCCATGTCTATTTCAAGGTCCCCTACCTTGTATACGGCAGGGATATCCTTTTTTGTGACGTCAAAATGCCTGAAGATCACCCTGATCCTTGCAAGCAGCTCCTTTATTGAGAAGGGCTTGGTCAGATAGTCATCTGCTCCCGCGTCAAGAGCCTCGACCTTATCATGGTCCTGGTCATGGGCTGATACTACGATTATCGGAATATCTGAGAAGCTCCTGACCTTCCTTATGATCTCCATGCCGCTCATGTCAGGCAGACCAAGGTCGAGTATTATCGCAGACAGGTTATGGGTGGCGATGATGTCCATCGCATCTTTCCCGTTCACAGCCTCAGTGCACTCATAGCCCTGAGATGTAAGGGAAAAATTGATGAAGTTCCTGATTTGCTTGTCATCCTCTACGATCAGAAGCAGTGGATTTATCATCTATTCACCATCTCCTTTCAGATAGAATTTAACAGTAGCTCCACCATTTGTATTGTTCTCAGCAAATATCCTTCCGCCATGGAATTCGACTATAGCCTTGCAGATTGCAAGGCCAAGTCCAAGTCCCTGCTTTTCACTGGTCCGTCTGTTGGTGGATACGAAGAACATGTCGAAGATCTTCGGGATGTCGTCCTCTATGAATCCGCAGCCGTTGTCAGATACCTGAAACCAAACCCTTCCGTCCTCTGGCCAGGCTGTAAGCCTGATCTCGTTCTCAGGCGTAGTATGCTCGCATGCATTGCCTATCAGGTTGATCAGCACCTGTACGATAAGCTTCCCGTTCATTGGCACGAACAGGACTCTTTCAGGAACAGCGATGCTGATTTTATGATTCGGGTAATATCTTGTGCAGAGCTCTACAACCTCAGAGAATATCTCGTCGACAGCTTCACTCTGGATCTTTATTGACAGGTTTCCTTCATGAACCCTCGTGAAGCTAAGTATGTTTTCTACAAGCCTTGCAAGCCACAGGGAGTCATTATACACTTCGCTGGCGAGCTCAGCGTCTTCCTTGTCCTTCAGCTTTCCTGCCAGCATTTCGGATGTTCCGGTTATCCTGGTCAGGGGTGTCCTAAGGTCATGGGATATGGCCCTCAGAAGGTTGCTCTTGAACCTTTCCATCTCCGCCTCTGACCTTGCCATCTCCCTTTCCTTTATGAGGAGCACCCTCTCCATTGATATTGTAATCTGCATAATTATGGATGAAACCAGCTGGCGGTTGTCCTCATCAAGATCCTCAACCTCTTCCGGTAGCCTGAAATAGCATATGTTGTTGCCCTTAACTTCAATCGGAAAGGTGTAGCTGTTCATCATCCTATCCTTTATGACAGAAGGTCCGACCAGCTCCGCTGCCCTTTTGATGTTTCTGTCAGGAGAGGCAGTTATAAGTGAAGCCATGGTGCCGGCTTTGATGTAGCATTCCACCTCAGAATCCAGGAAGCCTGCAAGATACCTCGCTGAAACTTCCGCAGTTTCCTGTATCTCGCTTGTATCGGCCAAGGCACCAGTCACCACAGACAGGGTCCTTGATTGCCTTTCCCTTGAGTCTGACAGCTGCTTCGAGTTAATGAGCTTGCTTGTGAGTGCGCTTGTGGTTATAGCAGCCATGAGCATCACGAAGAAGGTCACGAAATACGAGCTGTCGTCGACCTTGAAGGTATAGACAGGATCCGTGAAGAAGAAGTTGAAGGAAAGCATTGAGGCTACTGCAGCAAAAATCCCATATGCGTATCCCTTGGTATACCTTGACACCATGAGGACCGATAGAATGTAAATTACTACAATGTTCGTCTCCTCGAAACCCACATGGTTGATGAGGTATGAGACAAGGGTGGTGCCGATGCTTATCCCTGCTGTCACAAGAACATTCCTCATGACCTGCCTGTCATTTTTCTTTCTGCCTGTCCTGTCAGTCATAACAGCGCCTCCCATAATTTGGCTCACATTATCTACCACTTCAATTATATGCCCATACCTGTATTTTATCAGCATTGAAAGCCTCCATTGAAATCTTTATACGAAATTTATACGGCGCCTTCCGTCTTAACACCATGTTTATACGAAAACTGCTAATATTAGTCTGTAAAAAGGGACCCGCAGAGTGGTTATTGCTGATCCCTATGGAGGAAAAATCAATGAACATAAGAATAGAACCTTCGACAACCTATACAAGTAAAATAGGTTCTGCAGCAACAGCAATCAAGCTTGGAGACTACGACCGTGCCAGAGTGCTTTTAGGACAGGCTGCCCAGGAGGACCAGAATCAACCGGAATACCACAACCTTCTCGGTATAATCGCGGAGCTTAAACGCGACCTTGCACTTGCCTGCAGGCACTACAGGGCTGCATATGCCCTCGATCCGTCCTACGAGCCGGCTAGCAGGAACCTGTCAAGAATCACTTCATACAGCTGCGCAAGGAATACTGGAGCTCCTGATTATGGCGATGCCTGTAAAATAGAAGAGCTTCCTGCCTCCTTCGCTTATGCAGAGTACAAGTCGAGAAACCAAAGAAAAAGAATATAGGATTAGAGGTCGGTAACGATGTACATAATCATAATAGGCTGCGGAAGGCTTGGAAGCACACTTGCCAAGGAGCTTTCCGATAATGGCCACGACATATGCATACTTGACAGGGATGATGATAACCTTGAAAGGCTTGGCTCAGGCTTCAACGGATTGCGGATAAAGGGAGTGGAATACGACAACGACAAGCTGATGGAGGCTGGAATCGACAAGGCTGACGCACTTCTCGCTGTCACCCATGACGACAACGTAAACATCACTGTGTCGATGATAGCAGACAGGGTCCACAAGGTACCGAAGGTCATCGCAAGGGTCAACGAGCCAAACAAAAAGTTCATTTATGAGACCATAGGCATAGATACTATAAATCCTGTCCAGTCAGGTGTAGATGTTCTTAAGTCCAAGCTTCTCGTTGAGAGGTTTGACATTCTGGCTGAGCTTTGGTCGGAGCATGAGATAGTTGAGCTTCTCGTAGACAGACAGGTGACAGCGACTGTAGGTGAAATCGAGTCAAAATGCTCATGTCTTTTAAGCGGCCTCATAAGGGGTTGCGAGATGAGCCTCCCCAAGAAGGATGATACTGTTACAAAGGGCGACAGGCTTATCGCTACCATAAGGTCGGAAGACAAGAAAAAACTGATGGGCCTTCTGACCAAGGAGATGTTTGTATGAGAGCATTAATAATTGGAGGAGGAAAGGTCGGCTACAACCTCTTCAGGACTCTGCACGAGAGAGGCCACTGCGCCACTCTTGTCGAACGAGACAAGGATGCCTGCATGAGGGCAGCTGATGCAATCGGCGCTGATGTCATTCAGGGAGACGGAACAGATCCGGAAGTCTTAAAGGATGCAGGCATAGACAACGCCGAGATAGTAGCTGCAGTCACAGGCTCCGATGAGGAGAACCTGGTAATATGCCAGATAGCAAAGCTTACCTTCAACATCAACAAGACCATTGCCAGGGTTAACAATCCGAAGAACATGGAGATGTTCAGGCTTCTTGGCATCGATACGACAGTATGCAGCACAGCTGTAATTGCAACACTGATTGAAAACGAGCTGAACAGGGACGACATAAAGATAGTATCTACCTTCGAAAGAGGCTCAATGGTACTGGCCGAGGTAGCCCTTAACAAGAAAATGGTCTGGGACGGCAAAAGGATAGCAGATTTGACGCTTCCTGAGGAATGCGTCTTCGCATCTGTCCTTCGAGGCAGTACGGTAATATATCCCAAGGGGGATACTGTATTGTGCTCAGGTGACCGTGCACTTCTTGTGACAAATACTGATACGATGTCGATCCTATCCAAAGAAATATATGGTGGTGTAAAAAAATGGAAATTGATCTGAATGAGATAAAGGGAATAATCGCTGAACTGCTGACTGTAGGCTTCTTCATTGCTATGACTATTGGGGCTTCAGCATTGCTGATGAAATGAACATGAACACCGTGAAAAAGGCATCTAATGCCGAGGTAATAAGCTATTACACGGGGTACATCGTCACAAGCGTTTCTGCTTTGATGGTGATCCCCCTTTTGACGTCTCTGTTCTTCAGGGAATGGGAACCTGCGCTTGATTTTCTCATAGGTATTTCGACCTCTTCCATAGTAGGAATTGGAATGATAATGCTGGGGAAAAGGGTCAAGGCAGGAAAATCGGATCTTCAGTGGAAGCATGGCTTCATCATTGCATCACTGTCATGGATCCTTCTTACATTCCTGTGTGCCATTCCATACAGGCTAAGCGGTCATAATCCTTCGCTGCTTGACTCGATGTTCGATGTCATGAGCGGATTCACTACAACTGGCCTTGTGCTTACACTTGACATCGACCATATCTCAAACGGGCTGAACATGTGGAGGCACATACTGACCTTCATCGGAGGTCAGGGTATGGTTGTTCTAGCTCTAACATTCCTGGTAAGGGAAACAGGCGGAGCATACAAGATGTATGTTGGCGAGGGAAAGGATATTGAGCTGCTTCCGAACGTCAAGGGAACTGCACGGCAGATTTGGAAGATAAGTATGGTATATCTGGCAATCGGTACCGCCGGACTATGGATAACAGGAATTGCAATCGGACTCAGGCCTTTGTCTTCGCTTCTCCACGCCCTCTACATGTTCGAGTCATCATGGAGCACCGGCGGCTTTGCGCCTAATTCTCAGAACATCATGTACTACCACAGCATCACATATGAGACTGTTGCTATGGTGATATTCATACTAGGTTCCTTCAACTTCGGTCTGCATTATGCGATGTGGCATGGAAAAAAGAAGGAACTGGTGAAAAACATCGAAACACAGAGCTTCTTCGTAACCGCATTCACCTCAACAGTCCTGGCACTCGCCGGACTTGCAAGGCTTGGTGTTTATCCTGATGCTGTGTCAGCATTCAGACGAGTTGTGTTCAACGTCCTTTCAGCCCATACTACAACTGGGTTCGGCTCAGTATATGCAAGACAGTTCGCACTTGAATGGGGTGACTTCGCCATACTCATCATGATAGTGGTAATGCTCATAGGAGGCTCGGCATGCTCAACAGCAGGCGGCTTCAAGGGACTGAGGGTAGGCGTTGTCTTCAAGGGAATTATGATAGATGTACGGAAGCTTCTGACATCTGAGAGGATAGTCAAGGTTAACAAGTTCCACCACATAAAGGAACAAGTCCTTGACGACAGCCTTGTAAAATCATCAGCACTGGTCATCCTGCTTTACATCGTGATGTTCGGAGCCGGCACGCTGCTTGGAACCTACTACGGCTATCCATTGTCACATTCTGCATTTGAAGCAGCCTCAGTTACCGGAAATGTCGGACTTTCAATTGGCATAACGACTCCGGCCATGCCTGCAGCAATGAAGGTATACTATATCGTTGCCATGTACCTGGGAAGGCTTGAATTCCTGTCGGTATTCGCACTCATCGGCTATATGGGAGGAGGATTGAAGAGATTATGGAAAAATACATCCGCGCGGTCATATTCAGCCTGATTCTTCTTTTCCCATCCACATCAGCTGATGCAGCAGTCTCATATTCAATAAATGACCTGATTGAGAATGCGATTTCCCTGGATGGTGAAAAAGTTACGATAACCGCCGAAGCGATTGGTGAGAAAATGGAAAGGTCAGAAGGCACCTGGGTAAACGTCAACGATGGAACGAACGCCATCGGCGTATGGATGGACAAGCTGACAGCAGATAGGATTGGATACTTCGGTGACTACAGCCACAAGGGCGACACGCTTAGAATAACAGGTACCTACAGCAGGGCATGCCTTGAGCATGGCGGAGAGCCGGACATTCATGCAGAAACGCTTGAGATCATAAAGTCTGGAGAAGCGATCAGTCACCGCCCAAGTCCGGCAAAAGCATTATGGGCATCAATACTTTCAGTTGCAGCAGCCCCGTTTGCCATCTATTTCATACGACAGTCAAGCCTGAGGAAAAAGCATAATGTCAGGCACCTTGATGCCTGAATGAACAAAAAAAGAGAAGCGTGCCAAGGTTACCTGGCACACTTCTCTTTTTTGAACGATCAAATATACTCAGTCAGCCTTAATCTTCCTGAAAATCAGCACTGAAAGTATCGCTGAAACTGCAGTAAGCGTTATGAATATTGCAGTCATGGCCATGTCCTGCGGAAACCCGAAGAAAGGCTTTATGAATTCACCGAGTCCTACAGAAAGGCACAGGGTAAAGACCTTGACAAGGGCTGCGGCAGTCAGCAGGTCAAAGGCAGCGTTGTTTCTGAGTAGGTTCAACGCAATTATTCCAAATGCCGGAAATACAACAGCAAGATCGAGGACGAATACTCCATACAGCTCGCCAGGTGCTCTGTTTGCAATGTCCGGCTGCATCCTCATTATCCATACCGGTGCAAGAACAGCGAGAATAAGCAGAAGGAAACCTGCTATCCCTCGCCTGAGTCCTCTTGGAACTTCAGTGCGGCTGGACCTATGGATCAGCCTTGGCACAATGAACATAAGTCCATAGGCAGAGGCTCCGAATATCACAAGATAAACAAGGTACAGCCTTGTATACTGTCCTTGTATCGAATAAAGTGCATAGCCATAAAATATGTATGAAACAAGACCTGCCATGGCTGTGAGAACCCTTCTGTCACCAACGCGGATGTATAGGAAGGATAAGATGAATAAGGCAATGGACACCGGTACCGTTATGATATCCTGGACTACTGACCCAAGGATCAGGTACTCCGTTATGGCTTTTGTAGTAATCAGTTCGCGATATACTTCACTTGAAAAAATGCCGGCAAGTGCAGCTAAGAGTGCAAGCAGCGAGGTCAGCATTAAAAGTATTGATGTCCCCTTCAGTTCAGAAGGTTCTGCCTTGAGCTTTCCATTGATCAGGTCACTTTCCATTACATGCCTCCAATATTATGCATAACAATTGTGCGAGAGACATCATTGCCGCCAGTAAATGACGGAAGTAATCCTTTGTATCTTATAAAGACTATGTTCAATTGCTTTAGCCTATACTCTTCGTATCTCGATACCACCCCTCAGCTGCCTTGTGTCAATTGATCTTCAGTGATGATTTTAATATGAATCACGTTTAATATTAATAATATACGTTTCTCATATTTACATTCACATATACTGTATACCAAATCCCTTCTATTATCCAGTACCGTTTCATTCTAAAATTATTATAGTCTGCAACAGTACGAATTCACTTATGAAAACAGCTATAATCACTAATAATTGCAGTTTTTATGAATAATATTAACTTCAAACTGCCAATCAGGATAATGACCGAATTACCCTAGCCTCAGTCGATAATTCCGTAGAGCCTTTCAAGGAACCTCTTCCCGGTCTCAGTCCTGAACACCTTGTCCCTGAAGCTCCTGACTGCTGTTTCTGGCAGAGTGTCCTCGAAAGCATTGACAAGGAAATCAGCCTCGACGAGTATCTGATAGTCAATGCCCTGGATGTCCTTATAGGTATGGTGCCTTGAGATTATGAAGCATACTCTATCGATTACCTCATCCTCGTAGCCAAGTCCCTCAAGGAGCTTCCTTGCTTCAGGAGGCCCTTCGACCTGCTGATGCGAGCCTGAGCAATTCCCGTATTTCTCCTCGCTAAGCTTGATTCCAATATCATGAGTTGCTGCAGTAATCTCAAGAATCTCCTGTGTCCTGTCATCCAGCCCTTCCATCTCACCAATGGCCTTTGAGAAGCCGTAAACCTTAAGGAAATGGTTTATTCTCCTCGCGTCACCAGAATAATAACCTATCATTGCATCGATAACCTTGCCTGTCCTCATATTGTCACTCTCCTTAGAATCGAAATACATATGTACGCCTTTATGCTACACCACAAATTATATTATAAAAAGAGCCATTCCGCATTGGAATGGCAATCACTTCTATGATCTGCAGGAAAATAATCCTTTGCAGCACTTCTCTTCATCCGGATTATCTTCTTCTGTTTTCTCTGCATCAGTTTTTTCCGCATCCTGTTTCTTTTTCCAGTTCAGCAGGCAGTATAGAGATATCGAATCTACCAGCATTCCGCCAATAATCAGCCAGAACCACCATTTCTTATAGATTGGCTTTTTCATTTAATCGCCTCCTCGTATAGTCTAATGGTACACCATTGCAGTATCAGAATAGCGACGAATATGTGAACATTCATTGAATCGTGAAAATACCTTTTAACTTTTTGGCTTTATGTATGAATTGTATGATTTTTACTTGCTCTCAATCCTGACTTCCTTCAGGAAAAGCCTCTTTTTGAAACCTCCTCTGTCAGCTTCCTTTTCTGCTCTCAGCATTTCGAATTCTTCTCTGCTCGTTCCATTAAGGTCCACCAGTGCGTATATTACCTCAAGTATGTCAGCAAGCTCCTCAATATTTCCACTCTCAAGGTATTCTTTTAGCTCTTCCCCAAGCTTCTCGTTGAGGCACCTTCTGTATTCAGAATCTCTCAGTATTTCTATTTCAGCTGTCTTCCCATCAGCTTCGATAATCTCCGGGATCCTGTCTCTAACCAGCTTATCATATCTAATTATCCTTACTGTCATGTTCCTAATCTCCTCCGTATTGTTTCTCCAGCTTTTCCAGCCTCTCCTTATAGAATTTTCTTGTTTTGAAGCTTATTACGTCACCAAATTGCCTGGTGAATTCCTCATCATCAAGATATTGCCATAGTTCCTGGTTGAGGCAGAATCCATCCTCACAGGTATTAAAGAACTCAGGCGATGTCTTCTGAAGGAATTGGAGCGGATTCTTTCTTGCAAGATCTACATATTCCTTTCTGCCCCAATCCATGTATCCAGCTGTACCCTTGTCCCTCAGCATATCCACTCTGTTTGCTCCATGCGTGTAGAACTCCCTGAAGCTCTCATAAATATCATCATCAGTGATTTTCGCCCTGACCTTCCCTCCATTATGGAATGCGAGAAGAACCGGCATCTTGTATAGCTTGGACATGCTTGTGTTTTCCATTTCCCTGATGAACAGATGGGCCTTAGTCCCAATAAGTGACCTCTCGGACTCCGCAGCCTCCCCAACGCTGTCCAGGAAGGATAGGTAGTCCCTGAAGATATTAAGCTCTTTCTTCGACCTTATAAGTGAACTTACAGCATCATCGAGATAAGTGAACATCTGGAGTCTTGATGGCCGTTCGCCAATTTGCTCCTTGATCCTGAAATACTCGTCAACTATCCTTCCGAAGGCATCCTTCTGCTCTGCTTCAAGCTTTCTGAAGAGGTCTATCAGCCTTAAGTCGAAGTTGACGAAGCATCCTTCAGGATAATCCTCCTCATCGGGTATGAGTGGCTTCCTGCGTGCTGTATCCCCTGCCTGTCCGCTTCCTGTCAGGAAAAACGGGACCAGGTTCGCTTTCCTATAGTTTCCGATGAAATCAAGGACATTGACGTACTTCTTTCCTATGCTTTTTCTGAGGCCTCTGCCAAGCTGCTGAAGGAAAACAGTCGGTGACTCTGTAGGCCTCAATAGCATGACCATGTCTACGTCAGGGACATCCAGTCCTTCGTTGAACATGTCAACTGAAAACAGCACATTGACCTCGCCCTTCCTGAACTTTCGTATGGCCTCGCTTCTCTCCATGGCATGCGCTGATGCTGCATCTCCGCTTACTACTGCACATGCCTTTATCCCATTCCTTGAAAAATATTCTGCCATGTAGACTGCATGCTTTCTCCCTGCACAGAAGCCAAGAGCCCTGCTGCTTCTGTATCTTCCGTAATTTTCAAGGACAAGCCCAGCTCTCTTGTTTATGCTGAGGGCTTCCTCAAGCTGCTTTTCGTCATATTTGCCCTGCCTGCAGCTGATACCAGAATAGTCAGTCTCATCGAAGATCCCGTAGTATCTGAACGGTGAAAGCCATCCCTTGTTGATGGCTTCCTTCAGCCTTGCTTCATAGATCACGTTATAGTCGCAAAGTGCGAAGACATCCTGGTTATCTAGCCTTTCAGGCGTGGCTGTTAGGCCGAGAAGAAATTTCGGCTTGAAGTATCCGATGATATTCTGGTAGTTTTCAGAAACAGCATGATGGAACTCATCAATGACGATATAGTCAAACTCGGTCTCACTGAAGCTTCTGCCTGTAAGATATTCTTTCCTGCCTAAAGTCTGTACCGAAGCGAAAAGGACATCGGAGTCCATGTCCTTCGTATCACCCTTGAAGAATCCGGTTTTGACATCAGGTCTCGCATTCCTGAAGGTCCTCTCAGACTGGGATAGGATCTCTTCCCTGTGTGCCACGAAAAGTATCTTCCTGAACTCCCTTGAATCGAAGGCGGCAAGGTAGGTTTTACCAAGGCCAGTAGCCGCAACCACGAGCCCTTTGTCCCAGCCTTCACTCCTTGACCTCTTCAGCTCATACAGCGCTTCAATCTGTGCCCCTACAGGGCTCGGGAATTCGACTATGACATTCTCAGGTACATCGGTCTCATCCCCAAGCCTTTCAATGTCCTCATAGACCTTCGGTCTCTTCCACTGCCTGGAGTATCTCTTCATCTCGTTATCATCTATGATGCGGGACCGGTTAAGGAACAGGTCCTCGAAGGTCTCCTTGAAATGGGTGAAGTCATCAGGTTCATGAATTGAATCAAACCTGTAGTTCCACTCAATCCCATCAGTAAGGGCAGTCCTTGAGATGTTCGACGAGCCCACGAAAATCTCACCCAAGCCATCGCTTTCAAAGATGTATGCCTTTGGATGGAAGGACTTCCTCTCAACATCATAGAACCTCAGGTCCACCCCGTCGCCCAAAGTGCCCTTAAGCAAGTACAGAGCCTGCGGCTGCGTTATGTTCAGGTAGTTACCGCAGAGGATTCTGATCCTTGCACCTCGCTTCGCAGCTTCAGCAAGGTCGTCAGAGATCATCCTAACTCCTGACTCCATGAGGAAAGATACGATGATGCTTATCTTGGACGCCTTCGAGATCGACTCCCTGAGCCGGCCATACAAGTGGTCATCTCCACCGGTTATGCAGTTCAGGCTGGCCGGCATTCTTGCAGTATCAGTCAATCCCTTCACCTCCGCCATTAATCAGAAAAGCTATCGGATATCACCAAAAGTAAGCAGTTATAATATTCTCACAAATCTCATTTAATATTAACATATACCACCAATGAATATAAGCGGTTCACCGTCAAATTTCCTTACTATGGGATGCTATTATTACTTTTTTCAACATTGAAAAAGCTCGAAAGGCTGTTGCCTTATCGAGCTTCAGTTCATATCCTGCAATACATTCCTTGAAAATCGTGCAGATTCAATTGTCCAATTCCCAACTAGTTTTCTGACGCTGATTATCAGTCTTCTTCGTCTTCATCATATTTATATATATCAGCATAGATCTCAAAGATAGCTTCACTGTAACCCCAGCCAATTCCTGAAGCATTGTGAACAAGCTTCCTTATCCTCTTCTTCAAGGTCTCATAGTTTTCTTTCGTGCCATTAACATTAAGCTGGTGTGCAAACTCCTCAAACATTCTTACCATGTCTTGATAGAACTTAGCATCCATATCTCCAAAGGTATTGGTGAATTCAGTTCCGCATTCCACATAGTATAGTGTCAGGTCCATGACCATTTCGTCAGGCCCGATCTTCTTGAAATCAGACACATAGGATTTTGCAGCCTTCAATGAAGGCATCTTCCTCATATTTTTCGGAAAAAATTCACTCATTAATTTCTGTTTGTAAGCTTCGAGCACCTCAGCCTGATATCCTTCACCTGAGAACCGGCTGTTCAGGATTTCCTTTACCATTCCATTTGCCTTGTAAAGGCCTGAAATGAGGTCTATAAGTTCAGGTTGCTCCATACCCTTAAGTCTCTTCTTCAGTTCTGTCACCGTCATCTGCTTAGTCATTCAATCCTCCTGAAATTTATGTACTGTATTAAGGGAACTACCTTAAAAGCGTATAAATGATTTCAACAGTTACCTTTTGTTCAGCTCTTTCGTTTCAATTTCATCCGACAACGCATCATGTACCATTATAAGATTATCTCATCTTTTAGTGAGATTTTAAATCCGGGACATGAAAAACAGAAGCCGGACCATTCTATGAATGTAACATTAATGTAGAGGACTATCCTTTGGACCCCCTTTCAGTGGTCTTGTACCTCTTCCCTTCACTGTCGTAGGTTATCCACTCACAGATAGGATTTCCATTCTCAAAATATCCTGATCTTTTTATGGTCCCATCCGGTCTGTACCATTCCCAGTAGTCTTCAGGCTGATTATTCACCATTTTACCTTTTGACCAGATGGTTTTGTCGCTTGCATGGTATTTTATGGTAAATCTGTCTATTACTTCTATCTTCTTTTCTTTCACACCATTTGGATGAATCAGATCGCAATTCTCATTATCCATACTGCTGTTCCTTTGTAATCTCATGCCATTAGATGGAGTTACCTAACCTTCTTTACCGGTATCCATATTTCGCTCCTGTAGTCCTTCCTGCTTGTGTCAGGACTTTCGTTCCACAGGATTTCAGGTCCTTCAGAAACCTCGTAACCTGAGCCAGGAAACCATTCTGCATATATCTTACCCCAGACCTCCTGAAGTGCAGAAGGAAAATCTCCAATTGCAGTGAATACCGCCCAGGTTGAAGCCTTTACGGGGAGCACAGTCCATTTGTCAGCTGATGTATTGGTCGCGGCTACTCCGATATACTGGTCAAGCTCTGACCCTTCTGCCCTGTCATCAGAGAAGTTGGCTGAAGCCAGGACTATTCCCTTAGGCTCCACATCAGACAGCCTCTTCAGCTCCATGATGTCTTCCATGGTGAGACTTGCCCACATGGAGTCCATCCCTCTGTTAACACCTTCGTAGACAAGGGGTATCCTCTTCTTGATTCCGATAATATTGAAGTCTTCCTTTTCAACGATCCGATAGTCCATTTCTGTTCCTCCTTGTATTTTGAGCTGGAAGGTCATGGCTGAGAATGCCTTCAAGGGCATGTCCCCTCTCCTCGCCTGAGTTGGAGTAACTCCATGCATGTTCTGGAAGGCTCTCGAAAATGCATCAGGAGACTCGTATCCAAGCTCCACTGCTATATCGATGATCTTCACCTCGCTGGTCCTTAGCATCGATGCAGCCATGGTCAGCCGCCTTTTCCGTATG
This sequence comes from Youngiibacter multivorans, assembly GCF_017873395.1. Lineage (GTDB taxonomy): Bacteria > Bacillota > Clostridia > Clostridiales > Clostridiaceae > Youngiibacter > Youngiibacter multivorans. The sequence continues at coordinate 161,428 of NZ_JAGGKC010000002.1, forward strand.
TATTCACCAAGTGATGTTTCTGAAAGGAATGAGAACATCCTTCTGAAGTGATATTCGGAACACCCGGCTATTCTTGCCATCCTTTCAAAATCTATCGTACCTGCAAGATTTTCCTCCAGATACCTCATGGCAGCATTCATATTTCCAAGATTATCCATAGCAATGACCTCCCTCCGAAGAAATGATACCAGACACACCTTTATTCTACCCGACTTTTAAGGTGCGGTGTTAGTTGTCAGACACAATTCCAGGTGGTGTGAAAAGAACAATCCATTCGACTTGCCCTCTTAATTGGTGCTACTATGGAAATAACCATTCAACGGACATTCCAGCATTAGGAGGCAACATGCAACAAATAACTATTGCAATCATACTATTGATCTTTTTATTGGAAGTGACTCTTTCAGCCCTTAACTACAGGAACAGGCTCAAGCCAATACCAGAGAATGTAAGTGATGTATATGACAAGGAGGAATACAGGAAGTGGCTTGACTACACCATGGAGAGCCACAGGCTGTCGATGATAGCACGAGTCATCGATACCTCTGTCCTTATAGCATTCCTCCTGTCAGGCTTCTTCCCATACATTGCAAATATCGCGTCCTCTGTAACCTCAGACCTGAAGCTTCAGACACTTGCCTTCTTTGGCATATATATGACAGTCAGCTACATTATCGGAATCGGATTCAGGGTATACCAGACCTTCAGCATTGAAGAGCGGTATGGCTTCAACAAATCTACTGTCAGGACATTCATCCTTGACCAGATTAAGTCACTTACCCTTGCAATAGTGATTGGCGGCCCTCTAGGTTATCTTCTGCTTTCCATGTACCTGGGTATGGGAAATGAGTTCATACTCTATTCCTGGCTGCTCTTCATGGCCCTCTCGCTAATCATAAACCTACTCTATACCAGGGTGTTCATCCGGCTTTTCAACAAGCTGACTCCTCTTCCAGATGGGGAACTCAAGGAAAAGATAGAAGCTCTGGCCAGGAAGACAGGCTATGGTATTAAAGGGATAAGCGTCATGGATGCTTCGAAGAGGTCCTCAAGGCTAAACGCATTCTTCTCAGGTTTTGGCAGGTTCAAGCAGATAGTCCTGTTTGACACTCTCATCGGGAAGCTCAGTGCAGATGAGACCGTGGCGGTCCTGGCCCATGAGATTGGACATGCGAAGCACAAGGATGTTTTGAAGAATTTTATTCTTTCAGCTTTGCAGACTGCTGTCTTCCTCGCCCTACTTACCTTCTTCCTGTCTTCAGGCGACTTTTCCATGGCCTTCGGATTTTCTGATGTCCATCTGGGTTTTGCCATAATACTTTTCGGAATCCTAATGGAACCTCTCGGCATAATCCTTGGGGTCCCGCTATCGGCAATCTCCAGGAAAGCTGAATACAAGGCTGACAGGTTCTCGGCGGAAAGCTGTGGCAAAGAGCCAATGACAAAGGCTCTCAAGGTTCTTGCGAAGGAAAATTTCTCAAACCTAACGCCTCACCCGCTTGTAGTAATGATGACCTACTCCCATCCGCCAATAAGTGACAGGATTGCAGCTATAACAACTGTTGAAAGAAAAGATATCCCAGAATAAAGAAAGATGCAGCTAATGGAAGCTTTCTGCTCCCATTAGCTGCATCTTTTGATTTAAATTGAAGTGGTAATGACATTACAGCCCTCAGCTGCATATGCAGTCTCTTATTTCAGCTGCGTATGTTCAGCTGCTTGTGCTTGATGATGCCGAGGTTGCTGCGATGATGGCTATGACAGCCACCTGCTCAGCTATGATAAGGCTTGTGACGCTGTTTACAAGCGATGCCTTTATAGCACTCGATAGGCCGCTCTTCTTGTAACCATTGGCTGTAAGGAAGCTTGCATACATTAACCTCTGGGCCTTTCCTGTGCCGAAGGTACCAAAACCCTTGACTGTTGTGAGATGCTGGTCAAGAGCCGCCACGTCTTCTACTATCGTATCAATATCGCTTCCGGACAAGGAGAGCATACCTAGAGTTGCAAGCTCAGGACCTGTTCCGTATTTGCAGCCCTTTTCCTTCAGCTTTTCGTATATCTCAAGTGTCCTTGCGACCTTTTCCTCAGATGTGTCAGCACCCATAGCCAGAGCATGGCTCAGTGCCTGAACTGAATCACTGGAGAAGAATCTGCCCTTGAGCAGGGAATAGCATTCCTCAGCCCTTCTGATAGCTTCATCCTCTTCAATATCTGACAGGGCAAACAGCACTGCAAAACCAGCGTCCTCACTGGAAGTAAGGAACGGATGCTTCTCCTTCATCTTCTTGTATATCCGTTTCGCCTTGTCAACTATGCCCTCATAGTTGAAGCTGTCCGCCATATCCGCAATCATGAATGCCGAAAGAGGAAGGTACGGAGAAGAATGGAATTCTTTTCTGAGAGCTGCATAACTTTCAGTTACCTGATGGAACTTACCCTCAGGATCTGTTTCAAAGGATAGTATCGTGGCTAAAGCCAGAAGCACTGTCCCCTTGAATTCGGATAAGAGACCCGTATTCTCCTTTATTATTTCCTTGCATGCCCTTATCTTTTCAGGGTCAGCCTCAATGTCCCTCTCGGCGCAAAGGGATGCACATAGTGGATGCATCTGTGAACTGTCCCATTTGAAGTTTACTTTAAGTATGTCCCTGTTGGTTACAAATAGCTCGCAGTTCTTTAGAAGTGATTCTGTCATCGCGACCCCTCCCGATAGTGTTCTTTAATGTCCCTATATTAACTTTACACCAAACCAGCAATTTTTGAAATGAAGCTGGCGTTAATTTGATGAAATAGCTTGTGCAAACTCGTGACTTCAGTCATGAGTGGTTCAAGGATGTTTGCATTTTGTATGATGTCTTTGGATTGACAATCATAATACTGTCATCCTTTGAATTCCTTTTTCAGCTCCGAAAGCCACTTTTCCGGCTGAGTATCCATAAGCTGCCCATGACCCGAAGCCTCGAAAACCCTTATCTTCATGTCCGGCAGATACCTCCTCAGGTTCTTTGCAGATTTAAATGCAAATGGCTCCTCGCTGCCCTGCCAGAAAATGACCTCTGTATTCGTCATGAGAAGCCTCGGCGGTATCTGGAACCTGTGACATTCCAGTATGCTTCTTCTCATGCTCCTTCCTGTGATCCCGTCAAAAAGAACCTTAGATGTTGAATCCCTTATTCCAGTAATCTTCTTCATAAGAGGAACCCCTGCCCCACCCTTCTTCATCGCCGCAATCTGCAGAGCCAGCATCCTTGAGGTCACTTGCGCAAATATGCCCATAGGAACGCAATAAGGAGATTCCAGCACGGCCTTCCCGACCCTGATCCTTCCTCTTGCAAGGATTACGATAAGGATGTTTCCTCCCATCGAGCCTCCATGAGCAAATTGAACATTGCCACTATGGTTCAGCATGACGTACTCCTCAATCTTTACCGCTTCTTCTTCTAGTGAAAGGAATTCAGACTTAATTTCAGGGTCATGCCCGTCAAGAACAGGTATAATCAGCCTGTAATTTTTCGACAGTTCTTCAATAACCGGAGCGAACTTCAGATTCCAGGAAGTGCCTGCACCGTGTATGAGAAGGAGACCTGGATTTTCAATATCCCCAAATTCAATGAACCTCATGATAATCACCCCTTCTTTCATCATCTCATAAAGCTTTCGCTCCTTAAGAAACAAAGGGTAAACACTTTATTAACCTAACATGTTCCTCGTCTGAATATTAATTATTTCTTATGTCTTTACACCTGTATTGACAGCTGTATACCAAAGTCTTAATCTATTGTCATAACAATGTCGAAAAGGAGAACTCAAACGATGGAAATAAGGGAAAAGATACTTAAGCTAAAGGCTGAGAAGGATGCTGTAATCCTCGCCCATTACTATGTGCCGGGAGATGTGCAGGAGGTCGCCGACTTTGTCGGAGACTCTTATTATCTGAGCAAAGTGGCATCCGAGGCTAAGGAAAGCGTGATCGTATTCTGCGGAGTCAATTTCATGGGAGAAAGCGCCAAGATGCTGAATCCAGACAAGAAGGTAATAATGCCTGACCTGAAGGCTGACTGCCCGATGGCTCATATGGCTACAGTGGAAGGCATCGAGGCAGCAAGAAGAAATCATGAGGACCTGGCAGTGGTATGCTACATCAATTCGACTGCGGAAATCAAGGCCCACTCAGATGTCTGTGTTACCTCCTCCAATGCATTGTCAGTTGTCAGTGCTCTTCCTCAGAAGAACATATACTTCATACCGGACCAGAACCTCGGAAGATACATTTCAAGGCTTGTCCCTGAGAAAAACTTCATATTCAACGACGGTTACTGCCACGTCCATACTTCGATAAAGAAGGATGACCTGCTGAAGAAAAAGGCGGAGTTGCCAAAAGCAAAGGTAGCTTCCCATCCTGAATGCAGGGAGGAGATACTTGAACTATCTGACTTCGTTGGAAGCACCTCGGATATCATCAAATATGTCGAAAAGACAGATGCCGAGGACTTTCTCATATGCACAGAAACAGGAATATTCCATGCGCTTGAAAAAGTAGGCAAGGGTAAAAGGTTCCATGCAGTATCAGGAAGCCAAATTTGTCCTGACATGAAGCTGAACACTCTGGAAAAGTTGCTTCACGCGCTTGAAACGCTTGATAACGAGCTTCACATGGATGAAGCACTCATGAAGAAAGGCCTTCAGCCCCTTGAACTTATGCTGAAGCTTGCAGACAGGAAGAAAAATGAAGGAGTATGATGTCATAATTGTAGGCACTGGAGTATCAGGTCTCTTTGCGGCACTCAACCTCTCAAGGGACAGGAAGATACTTATCATAACAAAAGGCAAAATGGACCAGAGCGATTCTAACCTTGCCCAGGGTGGAATCTGCGTCCAGCTGGATGACGAGGATCACGACATCTTCATGGAGGATACACTGAAGGCAGGTCACTACGAGAACAGCCGGGAAGCTGTTGATGTCATGATAAGGGGTTCCAGGGAGGTTATTGACGACCTTGTGAGGCTTGGAGTCGAATTTGACAAGGAAGATGGTATATATTCCTATACAAGGGAAGGCGCTCACAGCAGGGCAAGGATACTGCACTGCAAGGATACGACAGGAAGGGAGATCAACAGCACTCTGCTTGAAAAAGTGCTTGGACTTAAGAATGTTGAGATACTTGAGGACACTACACTTGTTGACATACTGGCAAAGGATGGCAGGTGCTACGGCATAGTAGCGAGGACATCAGACCAGATACTCAGGAACATTTATGCGCAGGTCACTATCCTGGCTACCGGAGGCATAGGAGGCCTATTCAAGAAGTCCACCAATTATCCTCATCTGACAGGAGATGCCGTGGCTATCGCTCTAAAGCATGGGATAGTCGTCAAGGACATAGACTACATACAGATACACCCTACCGCCCTCTACACTGACAAGCCTGGCAGGGCATTCCTCATCTCAGAATCTGTCAGAGGTGAAGGTGCGGTACTTTTAAACAAGAGCGGTGAACGGTTCACTGACGAACTTCAGCCAAGGGATGTGGTGACAAAGAAGATACTCGAGCAGATGGAGAAGGATGACATGCCATATGTGAGGCTTTGCCTGAAGGACCATGTCAAGGCAGATATCAGGGAAAGGTTCCCGAACATATACGAGCATTGCCTGAAGGAGGGCTTCGACATTACCAGGGAGTGCATTCCCGTGGTCCCGGCCCAGCACTACTTCATGGGCGGGCTTGAGGTAAACCTTGATTCCAGGACCTCCATGGCTAATCTCTACGCTGTCGGAGAGACTAGCTGCAACGGTGTTCATGGCAGAAACCGCCTTGCCAGCAACTCACTGCTTGAAAGCCTGGTATTCAGCAAGAGGGCAGCACTTGACATCGAAAAAAACTGGAAAATGACAGACCACCCTGATTTTCCTGAGCCTAAATATCCTGAAAAGAACAGGATGGCAGAGGATGACAAAAGGATGATACTAGAGGAGATACGAAAGGAAGAGGAAAATGCAGAAGAACATTGATGACCTTATTCTTGCAGCACTAAAGGAGGACATACCCTCCGAAGACATTTCGACCAATTCAGTGATAAAAAGATATACGCGGGGAAAAGCCTCCCTAATCTGCAAGCAGGACGGGATAATCGCAGGCCTCAAGGTTTTTGAAAGGGTATTCGCTCTTCTGGACGGCACCACAAGATGCAAATTTACTGTAAATGACGGTGACAAGGTCAGCAAAGGTCAGACATTGGGAGAAGTAGAGGGAGACATCCGGGTCATACTTTCCGGCGAAAGGACAGCTCTCAATTACCTTCAGAGGATGAGCGGCATAGCAACACATACCAGGAAGATCGCTGACCTTCTGAAGGGAAGCAAAATTAAGCTTCTTGACACCAGAAAGACCACTCCCAACAACAGGATTTTCGAGAAATATGCCGTGAAGGTCGGAGGAGGCTACAACCATAGGTTCAGCCTTTCAGACGGTGTAATGCTCAAGGATAACCACATCGCAGCTGCTGGCGGAGTGAAGAATGCTGTGGAAATGGCCAGGGAGTATGCATCCTTTGTCCACAGGATAGAGGTAGAGGTCGAAAATTTCGAAATGCTTGCAGAAGCACTTGAAGCCGGAGCAGACATCATCATGCTTGACAACATGAGCCCCGAGGACATGAAAAAGGCAGTCGGGATTGTCAATGGCCGGGCACTGATCGAAAGCTCCGGAAACCTCACAGAGGAAAACATACCGAATCTCATTAATCTTGGCGTAGATTTCATTTCCTCTGGCGCTCTCACCTATTCTTCGTCTATACTTGACTTATCACTAAAGAACCTTGAAAGGATACCATTAAAATGAATGGAGAAGATAGAAGAAAAAGTATCATCGAGCATCTGAAGTCTAGCAGCGAACCCCTTTCAGGCTCGCAGCTGGCAAAGCTCCTCGATGTCAGCCGCCAGGTCATTGTTCAGGATATGGCTCTGCTTCGCGCGACAAACCATGAAATCATCGCGACAAGCACGGGTTATGTGCTGCAGGCAGGAGGCAGGTATCAGAGGATCATACATGTGGCTCATCATGACGACAGCATCCTGGATGAGCTCTATGCCATAGTTGACCTGGGCGGGCGGGTCCTGGACGTGAGGGTTGAACATAAGGTATACGGAAGCATATCAGCCGAGCTCTCCATAAAGTCCAGGAAGGACGCAAAGAAGCTCATGGACGACATTGCTTCAGGAAAAAGTTCCCCATTAAAGAACCTAACCCATGATGACCACTACCACCTGATCGAGGCAGACAGTGAAGAGGACCTTGATGCAATAGTAAATGAGCTCAAGGCAAAGGGATATCTGATGGACTGAAAGAAGGCAATCGTGCGATTGCCTTCTTTCAATGCTTATTCCATTATTTCAGCTTTAACGTAAAAATGTGCTGATTTAGGTACTTCTCCTAAAGCTTGCTGACAATCTCCTCAGCCCAGGCCTTTGCCCTTTCTGTCTCCCCAGGGAGGACAGGTCCTTCCTTTCCTTGAACCATGAAGGTCTCCCCTGCCAGGATCCTGGCACCCTTCTTCTCAAGCGCTTCTGCAAGCTTCGGTGAAGCATGTCCGAAGAATTTTACAACTTTTTTGGTTATGAAGCCCTGCCCTTCTTCAGGCATGCTTGTGTCAAATACCGCAGCATCGAGTCCTGAAAGCGATCCCTCAGGAAGCCTTTCCAGAAGCTCCTTGAACTCTTCTGTATATCTGCCTCCATGGGTGGGCGTCCCGAAAAATACAAGATCAGCCCCTTCGAGGTCATGAAGATTGAGCTCTGATGCCCTCATCAGTCTCTCATCATGTCCGGCAACAGCTTCACGCAGAGCAAATGCAATCTTCTCAGTATTTCCATAGACTGAATCGTAGACAATAAGTATCCTCATACCAGGCCTCCAGATTCGATAGATTTTGTTAATCTAAATATACCACAAAATAAGATATTTTTTTAATTTGTATAAAATTCAATTTGACAAAATTGTTTTTCTTGGTTATATTGTTATTAAGATAAAAATTAAGCAAGAGGTGCAAGAATGAACGTACATGATTTCAGCGCAATAGACATAGACGGAGTTAACCAGGACCTTTCACAGTACAAGGGAAAGGTAATGCTTATAGTCAATACAGCAAGCAAATGCGGATTCACACCGCAGTATGAGGGTCTTGAAAAGCTCTATACAAAGCATGAGGATAAAGGACTAGTCATACTCGGTTTCCCATGCAACCAGTTCAAGAGCCAGGAACCGGGTGATGAGAAGGACATAAAGAACTTCTGCGAAATCAACTATGGAGTATCCTTCCCCATGTTTGCAAAGGTAGATGTCAACGGCGACGATACCCATGAACTTTTCAAATACCTTAAAAGCGAGACTAAGGGACTTCTTGGAGAATCAGTCAAATGGAATTTCACCAAGTTCCTGGTTGACAAGGATGGCCGCGTGATAAGAAGATATGCCCCTACAGTAGAACCGCTTTCAATAGAGAACGATATACTGGAGCTGCTTGGCTAGTTAAGCAAACTGGCACTCCTTCAATCGAATAAATTCCATCAGAACATAAACAGACCACGTGTGAAAGAATATGAATTCTTATACACGTGGTCTTTATGATTCTCTTAAATAGAACTTAAGGTGATGTCATATGAGCCTTCCTGAAATCTCGAGAAGCCTATCGTAGGTTCTTGCGAAGAACTCCTTGTTGGCATCGCAATAATAATTCAGAGGCGCATCCCCATCCTGATGAACCCGATCCCGCCTGCAGCCGTTTCTGCAGAGTAAATGGAACCTACAGCTCCTGCATTTATCAGGGACAATCGCAGAGCTTGTTATGAATGTCTGGCAATTTCCAGATTCAAACATCTCCTTTAGAGAATCCGTGCATATGTTTCCAAGCCTATGACTGTCAAGCACATAGAAATCGCATGGGTAGACTTCTCCATCACCCTCGATCACATACTGGCAGGTGCATGCTCCAGACATACTGCATGATTCGGGTGAATGCCCCTTTATCATACCGACCAGGTTCTCAAAGTATCTTATGCTAACATAATCATCTCTTATCAGATCCCTGTACCAGAGGTCAAAAAGATTTGACAAGAAAATCGAGTAATTGAGTGGAGAGAGGTTGTCATTTGAACTTCCTTTTTCACTTCCTTGCGGTTCCAGGTAAGGTATGAACTGAAGATGCCTGAATCCCTGTCTTTTAAGAAACTCGTAGTTCTTCGTAACATGCCTTGCTGAGGGGCCTGTCACAACGCTCAGAATGTTGAAGTCGACTCTATATTCCTTAAGAAATCTTGCAGCCTTCATGACAGCATTAAATGTCGGTTTCCCGAAATTGTCAATCCTGTTTTGGTTGTGCACCTCACTGCAACCATCTATAGATAATCCAACCAAAAAGCTATTTTTGTAGAAAAACTCTGCCCACTCCTTGTCAATCACGTAACCATTGGTCTGGATAGAGCATGAGACCCTGATGTTCCTGGTATTGTATCTCTTCACAAGTTCGATGAAATGTCTGTAGTAGTCAAGTCCGGCTAGCGTTGGTTCCCCACCCTGGAATGCGAAGCCACATGCCGATTCAGCCGCATCCAGCACCTTCCTTACAACGCATTCCAGCGTTTCATATGACATCATCCCGGTGAAAGGCGTTTCCCTCGAAGCAGATACGCTTTTGTAGAAACAGTATTTGCAATCCATGTTACAGGCTGAGGAAGCAGGCTTCAAAAGTACGTTTATTGATCTCATGGTATCTCCAATCGAATTTTCATGGCCGCCAAGTAATCATCCTATGGCGGCCAATTTCACTCTTATCTTTCAGTTCCTTACCTTGCGTCCCTCTTCACCGGAACGAAGTCACCTGTCTCCATGTAGTATTGTAGTAGACGTGCCTTCATTTCAGTGAGCCTTTCAGAATATGCAGGGTCATCTATGGCATTTCTTAGCTCCATAGGGTCTTTGTCAAGGTCATAAAGTTCATCCTTCTCATAAAGCCGGTATGTGTACTTCAGGTTACCCATTCGTATCATGCATGCCTTCGTGTGCTGCGGACCCTCCTCGCATTGGGTGCTAAGCCTGGGCCAGTAATGCGACTTGGGTCCGTGCCCGCCTTCCATCGCCTGCACCTCACCATGCAGCCTTCCACCCTCGCAGAATACAGCGTCCTTGTGTTCGTCATCACCATTGAAGGTATGAATAAGCGACTTCCCGAATTGCGTATATCCAAGGTCTATACCCGCTATTTCAGAAATCGTTGCAGGCAGGTCAAGAAGCTCTACCAATGCCGGTGATATCCTGGATTTTACATTGTAGCTTGCTGATGGTTTCACAATCAGTGGGATGTTCGATATTGGGTCTTCAAAACAGTTCTGCACCTTCTCGACTATTCCATAGTCTCCTGTGTAATCTCCGTGGTCACTGAACACAAAGATGCTCGTTTCATCATAAAGTCCTGAAGCCTTCAGTTTGTCGCTTATAATGCCGTAGTGCTCGTCAAATTGCGAAACCATGGCAAGGTATGTGGCTCTCAGCTCGTCGTACTTCTGATCTGTCCAGCTCTTGAGCTCTTGTTTCTCCCTAATTCCATAGAGCATACCCGGCTTGTCCTTCAGCTTTTCTACATCTGGACGTTTTTCTGGCAACTTCGTCCTGTCAATCATGCTGTACCACGGATCACTGCATACATACGGCGGATGCGGATAGATCAGCGATATATAAAGCAGGAAAGGCTTCTCGCTTCCCTCCTTTGTCCTTCTGTCAATGTAGTCAAGGGCGCTCTGAATACAGTTGTAGTCAAACCCCTGTTCGGCAAGCTCAGAATCCTGTCTTCCGAGATAGAATGAATATGGTGAAACATCCTTCATGAATTCCGGTCTTGTGAAACCTTTCATGTAGTCCCCTGACTGCTTGAAGAAGGAGCTCTCACTCAAACCTTCGGGATTCACCCTGTTCAACTGGTCCAGCCCGTTATAGAATTCATCGCAGTACTCTGTTTTTGGCATTCCAGATGGCAGGACATCATTCCTGCCTATCCATATGACCTCATATCCGTTCTGTTTCATCTTCCTCAGGATGTTCTCCTCATCCTCGCGCTGCAAGAAATGCATTGTTCTGTGACCAGTGGTATGAGGGTAAAGGCCTGTAAGGAAGCTGCACCTTGATGGGACACATACAGGATTCTGACAATATGCGTTCTCGAAGGAAATCCCCTCTTTCGCAAGCTTGTCAAGGTTTGGAGTTATTGATGCCGTGTTCCCCATATGCGCCAGTGAATCACTTCTCATCTGGTCGGCTACGAAGAGCACGATGTTTTTCTTGTTCATGTTTCCTCCTTGGTTTTGCTTCGGTTATTATTCCAGCCTATACTGTTACCTCAGCTTCCTCTTCCATTTCAACGCTCTCCGCCTTCAGCGCTTCTGCATCAAGAACTTTGAAGAAAGGAAGGTAGATTATGAATTGCACACCTACAAGCACTATCTGCCAGAGTGCCACCTTCCAGCCACCAGATAGGAATCCTGACATTATTACAGGGGTGCCAAGTGGTATTGCCATCCCATTAAGCCTTGGAAGTATCCCTGCAACAGTAAGCGCATATGAGAGTCCGAAGGTAGCAATAGGCACGAGTATCATCGGAATCAAGGTTATGGTATTGAGCACATATGGCAGGCCGAAGGTTATCGGCTCATTGATGCTGCAGAGTACACCTGGCAATGAAAGCTTCCCAAGGGTTCTGTACCTTTTGCTTCTGGCTACAAATGCCAGGCAAAGTGCTAATCCTATGCTCCCTCCTACACCACCAAGCGATGCGTATGTCAGCCACACCGACGGGGAGATTATGTTAGGAAGTGCAGTTCCTGCCGCAAATGCCGCAAGGTTCTCCAGGCCGGACTGTGCGTAGAGTATTGTTATGAATGGACCTACAACCATTCCTCCATGTATTCCGAAGAACCAAAGCGTGCTGCTCAAAAATATTAGAACAAAGAAGGTCATAGGGCTGGCACCCAACTTCATGAGCGGAGACTTTAGTAGTCCATATATGAACGAGTTGAAATCCCCGTACTTGGTTATTGAGAAAAGGAACCTTACTACTGCAAAAAGAAAGCCAATGCAGAAGGCAGGTACAATCGCTGAAAACGACCTGGATATCATAGGAGGTACGCTTTCAGGCATCTTGATGCCGATATTCCTGCTTATGAATATTCCATATATCGAAGGTACTACAAGTCCGAGAATCATTGCGCTGAAAAGGCCGGGAGCTCCGAGGTAGGTGGTAGGCAGAACCAATGAAGAAGCACCTGAATCGTTTTTCATAATCACCAGAGGGATCATGAGTAGAAACACCAACAGTGTCAGTATTCCGACTGTTACTGATTCCTTCGTATAACCCTTCTCATCTGCAAGGGCTCTGGCGATTGCAAATGAGGTGTACACTGCGAACATGTTGGTAGAAACGGCAGGTATGAGCATGAATATCGTCTTAAGACCAGTAGAGGTCACAAATTGCTGGTATGCCGGAATGTTAAAGCTTCCGATAAGCGTAAACAAAGCGCCTATGATAAGTACGGGGAGCAGTTCAGAGAACCCTCTTGTTATTGCTTTCAGATAAATGTTGTTTGATATTTTCACTGCGAATGGCAACAAATTTTCTTCTATGAATGCGGTCAATTTTTTCATTATTGATTTCCTCTCCATTCTTCTTCTGAAGTAAATACAGTGCGTTCATATTGTTGTGTAGCAACAGCAAATTTTACAGCTTGAATCTTATCTGAACCGGAACTATTCAATCCGGAAAGCAAGGTATGAACCATTTACCGGACCGATGACCAAAGGTTTCAGCGATTCGGATTTTTTCAGATATCTGGCCGGAGATTCTAATGGTGTTCAGACTATCTTTAGAAGAATAGTTAATCTTCTATCAATACCTGCATTGGAATCCTTTACTCAGTTATATCATCGACCGGAATTTTTTGCAATAGTTTAATGGATAATTTTCCGTTATTTGATGCCAATATATTCCAATTCATCCATTCCCACTCTGTCCCAATGCTTTTCGAGGCATATCATGATTTTTTCACATCATCAGGACATCCAAAGATTCAGAATGTATGATAGGATATATAATATACGTGATGTATTGTCTGTGAATTCTGCTATGCGTTACAGAAATGTGAGAGGATGAAGAAAATGGAGAATCCCCTTGAATTAATCAAATCAATACAGAAGCCTACAAAGTCGGATAGTTTGATTTCTGAATATATTTTGGAAAACCCTGTCGAAGTAGTGCGCCAGAACCTTTCCAGCCTTGCAAAGAGCACAAAGACATCCAACACCGCAATAATGCGATTCTGCCAGAAAATCGGCTACCAAGGCTTCAGTGAGTTTAAGTATGACCTGTCAAGATATATACTATCAGGCGAATCAAGTTCTACTCAGAACAGCGAAAATCCTGCTGACATCAGTGATAGGATAGGGCATATCACCGACAAGTATGTCCAATATCTCAACAGGCTGAATGCTGAACTTGATATTGACGAAACAAAGGCGCTTGTGAAAAGCATTTGCACATCGAAAAGAATTGTCATCCTTGGTTTCAACAGAACAGGTCTTTCTGCAAAGCAGCTATCGCTGAGGCTCGGGAAGATTGGCATATCGTCGCAGTCAATAGTTGATTACCCTGTCATGGTTGATTATTCTAACATCCTAAGCAAGGATGACCTTGTGGTAGTTTTTTCCATCTCAGCGGCATCGATGTACAAGGATGTATGCAAACAGATGAAGCAATCTGGATGCAACGTAGTACTAATAACCATGACCCCACAGAGCAATTTGAAGAATAATGTGACGTCAACCATTGTACTTCCCAGGATTTCACGATCCGGAGACATAAGCTTCCTGGATGACCAGGCGATTTTTTTCGTCCTTATTGAAATCCTTGTAGGTGAAACAGCTGTCTATCTAAGGAAGTCATAAACCAGACTACAGCGCTTCAGAGCCAGTTTCCTCCTATTTTGCTATTGACATTATACGAGAATCGGAAACGCATGTAACGCTGGTTTTTTAATCAAAATGGAGGTATCCGCCAAATTAATCTCAAATCTTTCAAAGAAAGTGAATTATTTTTAAACAAATACTATTGACGTACATTACCTCTGTATGTATAATCCTAGTATCAGCAGCAAAGGTGTTGCGAGTAAATTTACTCGCAACGCCTTTTTTGTTTTTATAGATAATCAAAACATTCAGGAGGTAGGTATCATGTATTCATCTTCAAGCACTCTATGGGTATTGATCGCAACAGCACTCGTATTTTTCATGCAGGCAGGCTTCGCAATGGTCGAGGGCGGACTTACCAGGGCTAAGAACGCAGGAAACATAATAATGAAGAACCTGATGGACTTTGCAATAGGAACTCCAATTTACTGGCTTTTCGGATTCGGCATAATGTTTGCAACCAATAATGCATTCATCGGTGCAATTGACTTCCTTAGCCAGGGAGCATACACTGACATACTTCCCGCAGGAGTCCCAAAATATGCATTCTTCATATTCCAGACAGTATTCTGTGCTACAGCGGCTACAATAGTGTCCGGAGCAATGGCTGAAAGGACTAAGTTCCTCGCATACTGCATGTACAGTGCAGCCATAAGCGCTGTGGTTTATCCGATATCCGGTCACTGGATATGGGGAGGCGGCTGGCTTGCACAGCTCGGATTCCATGATTTCGCAGGATCCACTGCAGTACATATGGTCGGAGGCGTAGCTTCATTCGTTGGAGCAAAGATACTCGGACCAAGAATTGGAAAATACGATGAGAACGGCAAGTCCAGGGCGATACCGGGACACAACCTTACAAATGCAGCACTCGGCGTATTCATACTCTGGTTCTGCTGGTTCGGATTCAACGGCGGTTCAACCGTATCTGCTGAGGGAGATGCTACCCTAGCAACTCTTGGAAGCATATTCTTCACGACAAATCTCGCAGCAGCTACAGCTACAGTGGCGGTAATGATAATAACATGGGTCAGGTACAAGAAGCCTGATGTATCTATGACACTGAACGGATCACTTGCAGGGCTTGTCGCCATAACAGCAGGAACCGATCTCGTTACTCCTGTAGGAGCAGCTGCGATAGGCATAATAGCTGGCTTCATAGTGGTATTCGGAATTGAGTTCATAGACAAGGTACTTAAGGTTGACGACCCAGTAGGTGCAATCGGAGTCCACGGCATGTGCGGAGCAGCCGGAACCCTCATGGTCGGTCTCTTCTCTGCTACAGAGTATTCCTACGCTGGGGGAACAATGCCAAAAGGCCTCTTCTATGGTGGCGGATTACAGCTTCTCGGAGTTGAAGCAATCGGAGTATTCTCAGTAATCGCATGGGTCACAGTGTCAATGACCATCATATTCACACTTATCAACAAGACAATAGGACTCAGGGCATCCAGGGAAGACGAGATCATGGGCCTTGACATATCGGAGCACGGACTTGAAACTGCTTATGCAGACTTCGTAAGCTCTGACTATGTTAACACCTTTGCTTTAACAGCAACTGGCAAAGAAGAGCCTGTTACAGGTACTGTTCCTATCGACAAGGCTCTCCCGGTACAGATACTTACAGCCAAGACATCTACAGCTTCCGACATCAAGTTCACGAAGATTGAGATAATCATGAAGCAGAACAAGTTCGAAGCGCTCAAGAATGCGCTCGATAAGGTCGGCATAACAGGAATGACAGTTTCCAACGTCCTTGGCTACGGGCTACAGGGAGGCAGGACAGAATTCTACAGGGGAATTGAAGTCGAGACCCATCTCCTTCCTAAGGTTAAGGTCGAGATAGTTGTCAGCAAGATACCTGTAAGGACAGTAATTGACATAGTGAAGAAAGTGCTCTACACAGGAAACATCGGAGACGGCAAGATATTCATCTACGACGTAGAGAACATCGTAAAGGTCCGAACAGGAGAAGAAGGCTACGAAGCCCTTCAGGATGTGGAGTAAATAAGAAAGCTACCCCTTTTCTACCAATACATATAGACAAGAAAAGAAGGCGTTTGCAGATGCCTTCTTTTCGTTTGTCCATATGTTTCAAATGAGCTTCATATTTCAGCCTGACTTAGTACCTTCCGTAGGATAGAACACCCTCAGCACCTGCAGTGAAATATATGTTGAGTACAAGTATTCCTCCGCCGTCCTGGATGTAGTCCCTGGCTATCCTGTACCTGCCCGGAACAAGCATTTCTATTTGTGACATGTCAATCTCTGAAGTGTTTGTCTCATCAGGCTTTAGAAGCAGTGCAATCTTTATGAAAGCCAAGCCATCAGTCAAAGATGTCTTCTCCCAAAGATTCTTCTCTTCGTTCCACCTGTCTATGGTAAAGCTGAGTCCATATACGAGATCTTTATCAGTTGTGTTCCTGGCAGTGAATACAATCTTGTGCTGCTTATCAGGAATCTCAGCCTTTTCAAGCAGATCCTCATATGTCGCAGGCTTTTCATTGATTCCTCTCACCGAAATTGCACCATCCCAGTCAACGTCAAAGCTAACAAGAGGAACATGGACAGGAGCTCCCGCCATCTCTCCTGCAGTATACTCTCTTACTATATAATACGAGCCTTTGGCAATTTCCTTACCTATCAGGTTGAAGTCAACTGTGTCAGTCAGCTCCTTACCCGCACCAAGGCTCCAAAGAGCCATGTCGAACGCCAGCTCATCGTCATATTCAGTCTCCACAAGTTTTCCTGTGTTGAAGTCCAGCTTAAGTATCCTGAACGGCGATCCGTAAGTCAGGTCCTTGTCCAGAGCATTCGCGACAGTATATGTTATCTTCTTTCCTGCAGGGTCATATTTTATCGATGTAAGCAGTATGGAATCAGAGAATACGATTTTACCATCATCAGGTTTAACAGGACCACTCGTCGGAGGTCCGCCTGTACCATTGCCATTGCCGTTCTCCATCTTGTAGGCGCATCCCGATGCTGAAAGCATCGATGCGACCATGATGACAGAAACCACTTTCCTGCCAATTCTAAGCACTTGTCTTCACCATCCCTTTCATCCTTCTGATACCAGTCTATAGAATAATCCGGTAAAAGTTATAACGAAACGGAAACTGAAAATGGAAAATTTGGTGACAATTGAATAAGGAGCTGTCACCAGCCCCTATGTCTCACCTATTCTTGTTTCTAGATGAAAGATATTCAATAATCTCTTCCTCTGTAAGATACGGATAATTCTCATTAAGTCCAAGCTTCAGCACCTCAAGGTACTTTTCACCAGGTTCATTAGCCGGCCTTACTCCGCTGTTCGTAAGTGTCATCACCGGAATCCCATCGAACTCCCCCACCTTGATTGCAAGATCGTACCAGGGAGATCCTTGGTATGGTTCAGGCATTTTCCCTCCATTCTCCTGTATGCAGATATGGTCGAACTGTTCCCTTGTTATGAGGTAAGCTACACTGTAGGCTTTTCCGGGTCTTGTCACGTCGAGGAAAGACACGCCCTTTCCCTCCCATGAGCCCGATGAATTCCCGAAATACATGTCATAAGGAAGTTCATATAGAAGTCTTGCCCTTGGAGGAGCAGTATCATTAAATCGAGCTGCAGGATGCCCTCCCCTGAAGCTTCCGCCCTTCAGATAAGTCATGAATCTCTCGTAAAGGAGGTTCGATCCATATACGGCATACCAGACCATTTTACTCCTGTCCATCATCTTCTCCTCCATGGCTGCAGTTCCAGTGGGACATGGCTTTCCGGTCCGACTTCGTGCAGATCACCTTCAGAGATTCATTAACTGTCTCCATTCTTCCCGCCTCCAGTCAGATACGATGTATCCAGCTTCTTCGAATCATGTGCGCACTCTACTATGATTCTTATCCTCTTCTCCCTGGTTTCCTTCCTCTTTGCCTGTTTTACCCAAAAAACAACAATTGACTTGTCACTGTTGTTCCAGCCTGAAAAGTTTGCAGCAGCCTCCTCATCCCTATTCAGCTCTTCAACAAGGTCATCAGGCAGAACAGGAGCCACCTTGGATGAATATGCTTCATCCCAAAGTCCGTTCGCTTTAGCTTCCTCTATTGCCTTGTAGCCAGTCTCGGTCATAAGTCCCTGTTCGATGAGAACTAAAGCCCTGTCCTTGTTGACCTTCGACCACAGGCTTCCCTTACGTCTAGGCGTCACCCTTAGAAGGTAGCTCACTTCATCAAGGCTCATTGCCCTGCCATCAATCCATCCGAAACAGAGCGCCTCGGAAACGGCTTCAGCCAGGAGAACACCTGGGATTCCAGTTCCCGACTTCCATATCCTAAGCCAGACTAACTGCTCCTTGTCGTGGTTCTTTTCAAGCCACTCCCGCCATTCCTTCCGATTCTTCACTTCAAGCCAATTTTCAGGATTCTCCTTCTTTGCCATGGATTCACCCCGCTAATAGTCGTCTACGTCGAACACCCTGTCCCTATAGTAATACTTCCTGTCCTCTTCGGTAATCTCCCTCACTGGTCTGCATGGATTCCCCACAGCTATCATGTTGTCAGGAATATCCTTCGTAACCACGCTTCCCGCACCGATTATCACATTGTCACCTATCCTGACACCCGGATTTATGACGACATTGCCGCCTATCCAGACATTGTTGCCGATGGTAATGGGGATGCCATACTCATAACCTGAATTCCTGGATTCAGGATGAACAGGATGTCCTGCGGTATAAATGGCGACATTCGGAGCTATCATGACATTGTTCCCGATGATTACCTTTGCGACATCAAGAATCACCAGGTTGAAGTTGGCGTAGAAATTCTCTCCCACCTCTATATTGTTGCCATAGTCGCATAGAAATGGAGCTTCAATGAATAGCTGCCTGCCTGTCTTTCCAAGTATCTCCCTTATAAGCACGTCTCTTCTTTCCTTGTCGTCAGGGTCAAGCCTATTGTATTCCCTGGTCTTTACTCTCACTGCCTTCCTTTCTTCCGGGAGCCCGTCAAGCCATGACTTGTACGGAAGCCCTGCAAGCATCCTTTCCTTCTGATTCATCATTTCACCTCTTCAGTCTTAGCTTTTTTTCCTGGCTTTCTTTTCCTCATTCGCCTTTACATTCTCCTCAACCCTGAACTTCACTATCCGTTCAATAAGTTCAATTGGAAGTGGCTTGTCCTTCGGGAACTGTATCGCTCCCTTGGAACCCTTGTATTTTGAAAGGTCCTCCTTGAAGGCTTCGATTCCAGTCGGAGCAGGATAGAAGCCATAATGCCCCTTGAATGCTGCAAAGTGCACAAGATTCCCATGCAGATAGAATGTTGGCATCTGGTAACTTATCTTCTCGGTAGCCTCAGGAGCTGCCTCGTGGATCACTCTCCTGAATTCCATAAGGGCTTCCCTGTCCTCTTCCTCTGCCATTGCAATGTATTCGTCAATTGTAGTGATGCTGTTGTCCATATTAGCCTCCCGTTATGTTTATTTGTATCCTTACCTTTTCAATTCTGACAATGCTCATATTTGTTTCAACTATCCGTTTCCTGTAGCTTCAGAACCAGAAAACAGCGAATATGCTGAGAATGGAAAGGGCTGCCGCGTTGAGCAGACTGAATTTCTTCAGATATGCAAACGGCTTGGCACCCTCCGACCTGGAATAGAGCTTGTATGAAATCAGGCTTGCCAGGGATGCCACCAAAGTTCCCAGTCCTCCTATGTTCGTGCCTGCGATAAGCATCCTGTAGTTCTCAGTGAATGATGAAAGCATTATGGCTGCAGGAACGTTTGAAATTACCTGTGACAGGACCACAGAGGAGAAAAGCTCCCTTCCCCTGATAAGTGAACCCAGGCTTTCAACCACAGCTCCCATCCGTCCCACATTCCCTACGATGATGAAGAAGAACACGAATGTCAGAAGTAATGCATAATCCACCTTCTTGAGTACTCCTCCGGAAGTTAACGCAATTCCTGCTGTCACTGCTGCAAGCATGACGATATGGTCCACGAATCCAAATACCGAAAGCAGGCACACGATAAAAAGAATAATGTAAAAGGCAATCCTTCTCTTGTCTTCAAGTATTCTCATATTGGTAAGTTCAAATGATACGGTGTCATTGCCTGAAGTCAAGGTCAATCCCGTCACCAGAATGAAGCTTACTATGACAAGTGGTATTGATATGCTGAAGAATTCTACTGCAGACACCCCGAACCTTGAGTATAGGTAAAGGTTCTGAGGATTGCCGATTGGAGTGAGCATGCTCCCGAGGTTTGCAGCGATCGTCTGCATGGTCACCACAAATATAAGGTTTCCCTTCCCTGCTCTTCTCAGGACTTCAATCGCCAGCGGTACAAAGGTTATGAGAGCAACATCATTCGTTATCAGCATAGACGAGAAGAATGCAAGCATGACAAGAGCCAGAGACATGCTTCTCACGCTTCCGGTCCATTTCAGAAGGCTGCCCGCTACAACCTCGAATACACCCATCTCCCTAATGGCAGCTATTACAGCCATCAGCGAGAACAGTACCGCAAGGACCTTGAAGTCAATGTACGAAAAGTATTCCAATGAGGGTGGTATTACAAAACTTGTTGCTAAAGCTATTAACCCTGACACCACAAGGACGGTGTCCTTTTTTAGAATTCTTATGATTTTATCCATAGTTCACGATCCGTTCCATATATTCAAGGCCAGGCCTTCCACTAACATTCCATTGGACTTGAAAAGTGCAATGACAAATTGTTCTTTTGCTCCTCTTCTTCCTGTATTATTGCCACGAAAACAGATTCCGATTAATTGAAACTGACATGTTTAATTCTCGAAAACTTCATTGAAACTCTCATGACTAAAGTCACGAGATTCTTGGGAACAGAGCATACTTACCGGCTTATTTCTTTGCCGGCAGAGGTTTCTCTTGTTTACCAAGCTACCCCCGCAATTCCTGCGGTTCCTGTTTGCTTCTGTATTGCTAAGACCCCGGAGTCAGAGCTCTTATCCTGAGTCCCTCAGCCAGTATATTTCTTGCTGCATTGACGTCACGGTCATGGTGGGCATGACAAACAGGACAGGTCCACTCCCTTACATGGAGAGGCTTCTTCCTGTCCTTGTGGCCGCACTCTGAGCATATCTGACTTGACGGAAACCATCTGCTTATCCTGATGACTTCTTTTCCATACCAGGAAGCCTTGTACTGCAGTTTCGATACAAGGCTCGTCCATGATACATCAGAGATGCTTTTTGCCAGTTTATGATTGCGCATCATGCCCTTAACGTTAAGGTCCTCGATACAGATGATATCGTGGTTTTTGACTATCTCTGTACTGAGTTTGTTAAGATATTCTTTTCGCTGGTTTGCAACCTTTTCATAAAGTCTCGCTACCTTCCGCCTTTGCTTCTGATAGTTCCTGGCTTCAGAAAGGGAAATGCCCCTTTTCTCCGCAGCAAGTGCACGCCTTGCAAGCTTTCGCTGCTCCCGTCTAAGCCTTTCTTCCATTTGCCTGGTAAAATGATTGTTGTCATGCCTGCTTCCGTCTGACATAACCGCAAAGTCAATGATTCCGAGGTCAATTCCGACAGATGAGTCAGTCTTTGGCAATTCACAGATCTCCTCTTCGCATAGGATCGATACGAAGAATTTCCCGCTCGATTTCCTTCGTACTGTGGCATTCAGTATACGGCCTTTCATCTCCCTACTGTCTGCAAACTTGACAAGGCCCAGCTTAGGCAGCTTCAGACAATTTCCGGAAACTGCGATGTTGTTGTTCGTATATTGTGTCGTGTAGCTTTGCCTCGGGCTCTTCTTGCTCTTGAACTGGGGATGCTCGTTCTGTCCTTTGAAAAAGCGGGAGAAGGCGTCCGACAGGTTACGAAGCGAATTCTGGAGCGAGAACTTATCCACTTCACAAAGCCATACTGTTTCCGGGTCCCTCTTAAGCTTTGTCAGAAGTTTGGAGCATGCGTAATAAGTCAGACCTTTTCCGGTCTCCTCATATTCCTTGTTCCAAAGTTCCAGGAAATGGTTGTATACATACCTTGAACTGCCTATTGTCTTGGCAATCAGTGTTTCCTGCTTCTTATCTGGATAGATACGGTATTCATAGGCTTTATGCTGCAGCAATGCACTCACCTCCACCATTGTCAAAGCTTGAACTGTCTCATTTCTTTTTCTGACTCCGTATGTACCTGCGGATTTGCTCCTCGGTGTTTTCACTGACTGTGGCAACAAAGTAACTGGGATTCCACAGATGACCGCCCCATAGCCGCTTCTTCAGTTCAGGGTGCTTCTTGAACAATAACCTTGCTGATACCCCTTTTAGTGCTTTCACAACATTTGGGATATAGTGCTGAGGTTTGCAGTCAATCAGCAGATGTATGTGGTCATTATGCGACTCCATCTCCAGGATATTCACATAATTATCTGAAGCAATCAGATTTAACAAATCCTTCACATCATCATCCACTTGCCCATTAAGTATATCGTGCCGGTACTTTACGCACCAGACCAAATGATACTGGATTGTATAGACATATCCGCGTCCATAATGTATTTCAGACATAAAAACACCTCTAGCCGATCTTAACATATGTGTAAAGCTAAAGCCATTAAAATATGTGTTTTATGGTAATTATCACTTGATATATGCTAATAATCTAGTTACTGTTTAGTCCTTGACTTCGCCTGCTAACTCACGACTGAAGTCACGAGTTTGCGCAAGCTTTCTCATCAATTTACACATCATAGGGTTACTATAAGGATATAGAACTGATTCGGGGGTGAATACCGTGAGAAGACTCATGTCTGTATTTCTTGCCCTGCTCTTTGTTTCAGCTGTACTTTCAGGCTGTGGTGCAAAGACTCCAACATCCCCCTCTTCAACTGCGTCGCCATCAGAATCATCGCCTGCAGCAACAGAGCCAGTACCGACATTGACACCCACTGTTGAACCTGAACCACCAGCTAAGGAAGGTTACCTAACAGGCAACAGCAATTCGAACCTCAACAGAGGAGGAATAATAGTCAAACAGGATGACTGGATATACTTCAGCGGCTTATATGACGGATTTTACAAAAGCAAGATAGATGGCTCCGAAAAGACCAAGCTCACTGACAGCGTAGCGTTCTATATTAATATTGTTGATGACTGGCTCTATTACTGCACAATGGATAAGCAAGGCAACCCAGGACCAACCAAGAAGATCAAGACTGACGGTACCGGGGAAACTGATTTGGGAGACATAAAAGCAAGCTACCTGAACATTGTAGGTGACTGGATATACTATAAGTCAGTAAGTGGAGCGCCCGCTGAAAATTGGGATGACCCGCTTTTCAGGATGAAATATGATGGCACTGAAAAATCCCTGGTTTTCGATGACAAGTCCATGAATGTCTTTATACTTGATGAATGGATTTATTATTCTAACCAGAATGACAAACCAATCTTTACAAAAGTAAAGACTGATGGTACTGACAAAACAGAAATCGCAGACGGAGGATTTCATTGGGTACATGTCGATGACAATTACATATACTACATCTCCTGGATTGATGGCACTTATTTTTTATTCAAGATGAAGCCGGACGGGAATGATAAAACTAAGATAGCTGAGTTTTACTCAAATGAGTTAACAATATCTGAACCCTGGATCTATTATGAGAACGAAAGTGACAGCGACAAGATATACAGGATCAGGACTGATGGAAGCGGAAAAGAAAAGATTTGCGACTGTAATACTAATCAGATTTATGTAGTCGATGACCTTCTCTACTGCTGGCTCGTCTCCGACCCTCCAAGCAACAACCTATTCCTGATAGATACTGATGGAAAAGGGACAACAGAAATCAAGTAAACTCTATTGGGTACCTAGACATCAATAATCAGCCCGAATATAAAATCCTGTTCGCTAAATTGATCATGCCACTAAAAAAAAGCTGCTCGCGCAGCTTTTTTTAGTTATCTTACAGTTATAGCATGATGCCTTATGTTGTATGAATATGCGAAGCTGGATACAGTGACCCATCGCTCGTATCTCGTTCCATCCCACGACCATGGATCAGTAAGCCTTAGCTTGTTGTTCTCGGAGTCATAACCTGTTACCAGAACCACATGGTTGTTCTTAAGAAGTGACTGCGATTCACCGTCTACAATGTAGGTCGCATAAACCGGAGCCTCAAGCCTTGTTGTTAAGTATACAATAACAGGATTCCCTGAAAGGATTTCCTTCTTGATGTCTTCAACTGTAGCACCTGAAATATCTACCGCCCTTCCACCTGCATAGGTATTCGCATAGTCTGTCAGAGGCTTCGGATAGATTGTGGTCCTTATGCTTGAGTCCTGAACATATGGTGACCCTGCAAATCCAAGGGCCGGATTAGTATCAGACTTCGGCATTGCATCGAGGAAATCCTTGTAGGAAATGTCAGTCAGGCCCTTGGCCTTAAGTGCCATTAGCATTGAAGCAGGCTCGCAGCCTACAGGTGCATATGTCGGATTGAGCTGGCTGACATATGGAACATCAAGCAACTTGTACACAGCCTGAAGCTCTGTAGTCATATAGTTCCCGGAGCACCATCCTATGCTTCCGCCATAGCTGACCTTGTTCCAGTAGCCTGAAATCTCAAGCACTTCAAGCACTGTTCCTCTGGGAATGACTGCAATTGCAGGATACTCAGTGCCCGGGCCTGTCCTGAAGTTAAGGCTCGATGTGGTCTTCTTCAATAGAGGCGCTGGTGCCGGCTCAGCTGGAGGAGCTACAGGTTCAACTGGAGGTTGAACTGGCTCTGCTGGTGGCACGACAGGTTCTGCTGGAGTCGGCTGTACAGGCTCTGCAGGTGGCACAACTGGCTCTACTGGAGGTACTACAGGGGCTGGTGCCGCAACTGGTGTAAGGTAGTTTCCCGAGCACCATCCCGTAAGGCCCTCATTTACTACATTCTTCCAGTAGCTGGAACTTCCGATCACCTCGACTAAAGTTCCATTTGGAATGACCTTGATTATCCCGTATCCGGTACCGGCACCTGACCTCATGTTGAGGTTAGCCGTCGTCTTCATATAAGTCTTTTCTGCAGGCGCAGTTACTACTGGCGCAGGCGCAGTTACTACTGGCGCAGGCGCAGGAGCGACCGGAGCAGGTGCTGAAGCTGCTGTCAGATAGCTTCCTGAACACCAGCCGGTGTATGAACCATATACAACCTTCTTCCAGGTTCCCGATGTCCCGATAATCTCAACAGCAGTACCTTTTGGAATTGTCTTTACTATGCCATAACTTGTGCTTGGTCCCGACCTCATGTTGAGATTTACCGTTGTAGTCATG
Source organism: Youngiibacter multivorans (assembly GCF_017873395.1). Lineage (GTDB taxonomy): Bacteria > Bacillota > Clostridia > Clostridiales > Clostridiaceae > Youngiibacter > Youngiibacter multivorans. Next base: position 186,719 of record NZ_JAGGKC010000002.1, read on the forward strand.
TAGACTTTCGACTGAACTTCAGGTGCTGGAGCCGGTGCAGGCACTGGTTCATCGGGCGCAGGTGCAGGAGCAGGTGTTGGTTCTGGTGGTGCAGCAGGAGCTGGATTCTGTGCAGGGTTAATCCATATTCCAGGCACTCCGGCAGTCCTTGTGATGTTCACCATACCATTGTAGATCTTGTATATGCTGTAGCTTCCAGCTGCATAGGTTGTTACAGGATTGGTCTTTGTCAGAGCGCTGTAGCTGTCTCTGTAGCCCGGTATGCTAACGTAAACTGTGTATGTTCCACCTACCTGCAGGGATTCCACAGATACAGGAATCGGTTCGGCAAGTGCAATGCTATAAGGCAGGGAAATTTGGCTTCCAAGTAATGTTGCGCAGAGCAGCAGTGACAATCTCGCAGACATATATCTCTTCATAATATCCCCCAAATCAAGATCCAGATATTCAATCCAGATACCGTAATATCACAATATAGAATCAGTAAAAATACTGATGTCACCTATTATTATATACCACCTTTGTAAACAATTCCATAACCGGTACTACCAATTATCGAATCTATAGGCTTTTCAATCTGAGCATAGTCTATGCTTTGGATGAATATTAGAAAAATGAAGGAATGACCGTGTTAACGGCATTCCTTCACTGCTAAATCTATTTTCCTGTATTTCCCAGCCCTTTGAGTTCTTCCCTCATCCTGCGATAAGCTATTATAGGTCCGTCACCTGTAAGAAGCTTTTCACCACCCTTTAGTGATGATGACTTCGGTTTCTGTGTCACTACCACCCTCTTGTCCTGCCTCTCAATGATGAGGTTCGCATACTTTCCAGCAAAGGCTATTGCCCTGTCAGCGATTCCATTGCCCGTTATCCTGTGATAGAACCTGATGTAGAGTATGGTATTCTCCTCATCCACCGGAGCAAAATATATTATAACCTTTATTTTCTTGCTTATGTGGTTCATCCAGATGTTCGGGAAAATGAAGTTGAGGTAAGTGTCCTTGATTACGCATTCATCAGCAGGTTTTGGCTTTTGTCCGGTATCTACCTCATTGTTTGCACTGGTCGTGAGCATGCCGTTCTCAAATATTACCTTGGGCCCGTTGATCAGGGTCTTGTTCCCTCTTCCTATGGTATTGTGGTGGACTATCGGAACGTGTACCACATCCAGCTGATTTTCAATGCATCTGGAATAATGTGAATTCCAGAGGTCTTCCACCTCGCTGAACACATAGCTTCGATCTACGAATCCGTGGAAGAATGGAAGCTTATCTGTCACCTTGTCTTCATCGCCATACCAGAGATAGATTATGCTGTTCTCCTCCCTGACAATGTACCTCTTCACATTGTATCTGCTCAAATCCTTAACTGATGATTTCCCATATGAAGGAACATATCTGCAGGCTCCGTTATTATCGAACTCCAGTCCATGGAACGGGCACATGACGCAATCACCCTTCACCTTGCCGCCGCTAAGGGCAGCTCCCCTGTGTGAGCATTTATCCTCAACACATGCTGCATTTCCCTTCCCGTTTCTGAAGAATGCCAATTCCAGTCCCATCCTCTTTGCTGCAAGTATCTTTCCGGATTTGATGGCCGTGGATGGCAGAACTGCATACCACTGATTCCAGATCATTCAAAACATCTCCATTTCACAATAATTAGGTTCAACATATCTATATATTATACTAAAACTATCATTATAGCAATCCACACAGCTTTGGAATCCTCACTTCTGTAGATAGATCTTGACTGGCACATCAATAATTCTGATTTAATGGATATATCGTCATATTTTTGCATATACATGAATTGAACACATATGACAGTTATGACTGGGCTGAGATTCAATTCCTTCATTTCTGGATTTTCACGTTGTTATTGCCCCCAATCTGCTAATGTGCTATAATTTCAAAAATGCCGCGGTGAACTATATGCCAAAACTGTTAAGGCATTTTAATACATGAGTCTGGAGGCTGTTCATGACAAAAGGGCAAATTGAGTCGAAGATTAGCGAAGCGATAAGCAAGTTTGAAATTGAGCAGATGGGCAGAGGACCTGAGAAGATTAGGACAACAATCATGCAGGACCTCATCCTCATAAGGCTTCAGGGCTTCCTTAGCAATTCTGAGAAGAACCTTGCACAAAACAGAGAAGGAATAGACCTCATCAAGAAGGTCAGGACAGCTCTCTTTGAAAATGCTCGCGAAAGCCTGGAGGCTGCTGTAAGGTCCGTACTTGATGTCAATGTAATAAGCACATATTCAGATGTCAGCACAAGGACTGGCGAGAAGATAATAGTCATTGTCGTAGACTGCGACATTGAAGATAAGCTCATAAGATAATATTTCGGAAGACGATTCGGAGGGCACATGCCAGCCGCAAGTAAGCCAATGGAAAATCCAGAAATGGAGTTTTTCTATTGGCTTTTTTATTTGCCTATTTAACTTTATTTATCATCAGCATGCAATTCATGAAATAAGAACCGGGAGTGTGGAAATTGACGAAAACAGTAAAAGGCATACTTACAGAGAATAATAGAAGCAAATGGATCTACCTTATTTTCGGCGTCCTCATCATGATGTGCCTTGGTACGGTATATTCCTACAGCGTACTGAGGCTATCAGTTGAAAGACAGTACGGTGTAGGGTCAATGCTGGGAGGACTTCCTTATATGACGTCGCTCGCCTTCTACGCGATATTCATGTTCATTGCAGGAAGGCACCTTGAAAGGTTTGATCCGAGGATGGTACTGATTACAGGAGGGCTTCTAGTTTCACTTGGCTGGATACTGTCAGCATTTGCTCCAAGCATCTATGCGCTTACATTGACCTACGGAGTCATAAGCGGAGCAGGTGTAGGGATTGCTTATGGCGTACCGATGACCGCAGTGTCGAAATGGTTCCCCGAAAGAAAGGGACTTTTCGTAGGGCTTGTACTTGTAGGCTTCGGCTTGTCTCCGGTAGTCACAGCACCGCTTCTAAGGCAGATGGTTGAAGTCTTTGGACTTCATTCAACGTTCCTTGCGATTGGAGCTTCCTTCGGCGTACTTATCCCGCTCCTTTCCCTGCCATTCAGATATCCGCAGTTGGAAAACAGGAAGATCGAAGCTGCTGCAAGCATCACAAATCCTGATTCCGATACGAGGGATATGGTCAGGTCAAAAGGCTTCAAGGCCTTGTACCTTAACTTTTTTATAGGTTCCATGATAGGACTGATGATGGTAGGAATGACAACGACAGCAGGTACTGTATTTATAGGTCTTACACCATCAGAGGTGACCAGCCTTATAATTCTGTTTGCTCTGTTCAACGGTGCAGGAAGACCGGTATTCGGATTCCTCACCGACAGGTTCTCCTCTAGAAAGGCTATGCTTCTCTCCTACTCGCTGATATTAGTTGCATCACTTATCATGCTTACTGCGAAAGAAGGCGACAACTTGAAGTATGCTGTTTCATTTTCAATTTTCTGGTTCAATCTAGGCGGATGGCTTGCAATTGCGCCGGCATCAACCTCAGCCATGTTTGGCTCCAGAAGCTACAGCAGGAACTACGGAGTTGTCTTCACAGCATATGGAATAGGAGCTATAGCTGGAGTACTGGCATCAGGCCTTCTATTGGATATATTCGGAAATCTTACCAACATATTCTATTTTGTTGCTTCACTTTGCATGTTCGGTATGATCCTCACTCTCCGTCTTTTTGCACCTGCAGTGATGAAAGCATCAGGTGCCCCCATTGTACTTGAGTTAAAGGATATTTAGTCTTCAATATTCATGTGCTATACTGCAGGACAGCCCGAGTATTTACTCCCGGGCTGTCCTGTTAATTGTTGCGGCAAATCGACTATCAATTCTGCATATTTGTTATAATATAGGCAAATAGAGATGCAGTTTTAAACTAATTATGACGGATTGTGAGGATAGACAATGGACAAGGATATCGACAACAGTATCATAGAATTCAAAGATGTTGAAGGCAGGAATCACCTTGATGATGCAAAGGAGCTGTTTGTAGAATATTCCAGGTCAATAGGTGTAAGCCTTTGCTTCCAGGGCTTCGATGAGGAGCTTGACAGTTTGCCGGGAAAATATTCACCTCCGAAAGGTTCACTGATACTTGCATACGTCGATGGAAGTGCAGCAGCCTGCGCTGCACTCAGGTATATTTCAGATGAAATATGCGAGCTGAAAAGAGTTTACGTCAGGGAAGAGATCCGTGGACTTGGCCTCGGCAGGGAAATCGTAGTCAGGATGATTGAAGAAGCTAAAGCCCTGGGTTACGGATACATGAGGCTCGACACGCTTCCTTCCATGACGTCAGCCCGTAAGCTATACTTTTCCCTAGGCTTCCATGAGATTGAGCCCTACATATTCAACCCCCACGAAGGTACACTCTATATGGAGCTGAAGCTTTGATGAGATTCATGGGATATGCGGCATATTGCCAGTGGTAAGTTTCAATTAAATATCAGACAAAATATAAAGGAGGTTTCAGAAATGCATGAAGGAAACATCTATAGCGAAATCAGCATCAAGACCGTTCCGAGGATGAAGGTCGCTAGATATGTTATCATAAGCCCTGACCCCGAAGAAATGGTCATAGGTTATATGGACAGGTGGGCAGAAAAAAGCGGGGTTCTTAATCTTCCCGGATATGTGAAAAAGATGATCGGCTGGGACTTCCCTTACGTTACAAAAGAGCAGCAGGAAAAATTCGGACTGAGGGGCTATGTGGCGGCACTGGTTATTCCTGCGGATTTTGAGCCATCGGCAGGTGGCGCTGAAATAGCATGGATCGAGGAAGATACCTATGCCACGCTTACCATAAGGGATCCTCACAGCGATTCGTTCAACAATATTCCAAAAGCCTTCCAGATTCTCCTTGAATACATAAACAGTGGTGAATACAGGACACTGTCCTGGGAAGGCAGGATTGCCTTCGAGGAAGAGTACGACAGGGACGGGATTCACTACATGGATGTATATGTGCCTGTGAAATAGATTGGCTACAGGGGGTGAAAGGATGGACAGATGGAAAAGGAAAGCATACGCCGCAGTTGACCTATACGCTGCATTCCTTCTGCTCTATTCAGGCGTAAGGCTGACCTCAGCCTATGGAGCTTTGCCTGGAAATATTGGAGCTTACGGAATTTCAATCTTCATGGTAAAATCGGCCGGTAAGGGCATACTTATTGCGGCCTTCCTCATTTCAGTCATTCTTTTTGCAGCCCTTGCATCATATGCCAGGATAAAACGTGATCCTGCCTACTGGATAGTAGCCTCAAAGCTCCTTTCTGCATCGATTCTCCCGCTGATCAATGAGAGGACTGTAAAGGCAATCTATGGTGCATCAGGAGTCTACACTTACCTTGAGGGATTCCTCGGATGGACTGCAGCTGCGGTGCTTGCAGCTATACTTGCATCAGTCATTTTCAGGATGTATCTTAAGAAAGCCAAATAAACAAGGAAAGCCGCAGTGTACTGATGTATCTGCCATATTCCTGTAAAGAGGTTACTTATGTTCAAAATACTCATCGAGTTGTTTGTCGCATTCTTCAAGGTCGGACTCCTGTCATTTGGCGGGGGCTATACGCTTATTCCCCTGATCCAGCATCAGGTTGTCGAGGTCAACAGCTGGGCCACCCAGGATGAGTTCCTGAAGGTCCTCGGTGCGTCACAGGCGATTCCGGGAGCCATATCCATTAAGTTTGCTACCTACATTGGATACAAGGAAGCCGGGATACCAGGTGTCATCTCCACAATAACCGGCAGCTTCATAGTTCCGATTGCTGCCATACTGATCCTTTTCAATGGACTTAAGTATGCTGAGACGATACCCGTTGCTGAGCGGTTCCTTAAAGGTATAAAGAGCGCAACCTGGGGCCTCATAATAGGCTTCGGTGTACAGTCCCTTATGGGCACCAGCATGGATTTCAGGAATATCGCCATAGGCATAGGGGCACTTGTTGCAATAGCCGGCTTTGACCTGAGCCCTGCTATAGTCATAATTGTTGCAGGCATATTGGGAATAATTCTTTACAGATGATATCTGCTATTTTTCAAGACTATCCAATCCACTCATTGCACTGCATCACATTCCTTTTTCATAAGAAAAACGGTTCATCCATTTGGCTGAACCGTTTTTCTATTTAGCCTTATCTTTCTAAAGTGGCAGTCGCTTTCTGCTGAATACCGTGACTCCGCCTGCAAACAGGACAAGTATCATCGCAATGTAAATGAGGTTTACACCAACCATGCTCTCTCCTGTTACCAGCTTCACCGGATCATAGAATCCGTAGATGGAAGCATTCTTGATCATACCGCCGTTCTCTGATACGCCGCCCAGCATCTTCATCAGAAGGAAGACAATGGGTATGCCAGCTCCGAACAGGAGAGAGAACCTTGTTTCATTGAAAAGGCATGAGAAGAAGAAGCTGATCATCATAACTGTCATGTTGACGAGCATGGTCGTCACATTGAGCCTCAGGAACTGGCCTGTATCAAGCAATCCAGGGAATACCACAGCACTTAGGAGTACCCCGACTCCGAACATGAATGTCATGAGCGCTGCAACAGATGCAAGTGCATAAATGCCCTGGGTTACAATTATCTTCACCCTTGAATTAGGTGTGGATAGAAGATAGGCAAAGGAGCTGTTGTCGACCATCTTCGCTACCAGCCTGTTTCCAAGTATGACACAGTACACGAGGGGGAATCCAAGTATCAAAAGCCCATAGAGCCAACTTGCAAGGTATCCGGTAAGGTCGGTCACTATACTTTCAAATCCCATGGCTTTCATAAGATCAGGAGGAAAAAGATTTATCATGGAGCTTAAGGTCTCCATATCATCCGGGTTGTACATGGACATCATGATGGTCATGTACATGCTTAACACTCCAAGGAAAATGGCCAGAAGCACCCAGTTCCTCTTAAATGTATTCTTGAAAAGAGTAACGCTCATTTATCTCCCCTCCTTTCCATAATACTGCATGAAGATATCCTCAAGGGACTGGTTCCTGACATCGAAGGCCAGCACCTTAAACCTAGCACAGGTCTTGATAAGTGAGTCAACATTTTCTCCTGTAACGATGACCTCCAACCTGTCCTTGTCGACAAGTGAAGCCTCGAAGCCTGCTAATTTAAGCTGTCCCGCAAGCTCTGCGCCTTCAGAGCATCTGATTGAAAAGCCCTTTCTCTGTGAGTCCTTGAGAGTCTGGACATCCGCCTGTTTTACTATCTTACCGTCCTTGATGATAAGAACATTATCGCAGACCTTCTCGACCTCCTCGAATATGTGGCTGGACATGAGGATAGTCTTTCCTTTAGCCTTCTCCTCGGCCATGACCTCAAGGAACCTGTTCTGCATCAGAGGATCAAGTCCGCTTGTCGGCTCGTCCAGAATCAGGACCTCCGGGTCGTGCATAAGCGCTGTTACAATCGCCAGCTTCTGCTTCATGCCTTTCGAGAATTTCCTTATCTTACCTTTTGGGTCGAGCTCAAACATTTCAAGCAGCTGTTTCTGCCTCTTGTTGCCCTTCGTACCCCTCATCTCTCCCATGAACCTCAGGAATTCATCCCCGCTCATGTCTTCCAGGAATGTTATTTCACCAGGGATATATCCCAGCGTCTTTTGTATCGCTGTAGCTTCTTTGGTGCAATCAAGTCCTCCAATCGAACATGAGCCCATATCAGGATGCATGAATCCAAGAAGAGCCCTTATGGTAGTTGTTTTCCCCGCCCCATTCGGACCAAGGTATCCCATGAGGATCCCTTCCTCCACCTTGAAATCAAGGTCGAAGACACCCTTGCCGCTTGGATAAGTAAGTGTAAGCCCCTTTACCTCAATCATAGCGATCCCCTTTCATGCAAATGTATAGAATATTCCATACCATCCAATCGTGTCTGCATATACTAATCCTATACCTATTCTGCAGTTCATGATAGCTAATTGCAGAGCATACCAATTAATTTTCCGTTAATTTGAAAATTCTATAATAGACAGGATCATATGACTTATACCTATACACAATGAACAGCCGCAAGCATTTGAACTTGTGGCTGCTATTTAAGTCTACACTGAAATTCTGATATCAGCCTGAAACGAACAGGCTGTGGAAAATGATATAAAGAACTGCTGCAGCACCAACAAGTGTTGAGATCAAGACAGCTGGTGTCCTGTCCTTTTTCCTGTAAATGGCATATAAACCGAAGATAAGACCGGCAATCCCTGCGATGAATATGAAGACTGTAATATCCCACCAGGCATCATCGAAATTAAGGATTCCAAGACCCTTTACAAGTAGTAGAGATACTGCAATCACAATTACGAATGCTGCCTCCATATAGAATGAGACTTCACCTGGTCTTGAATCAGGTTTGAATTTCGACTCCATGATTTTTGAGCTCCAATCAGTATTCGGTTTCCGAATGTATGACCAATACGGGGCATTTAGCTTCTGAAATTACCCTTTGGGCTACGGAGCCAAGAAAAAACCTCTTGATTTTAGAGAAACCCCTGTTCCCGATTATTATCACATCTGCCATTTCCTTCTCAGCATCCTCAAGTATCCTGATATGCGGCTCACCCAGAAGAACCTCTCTTTCAGCTCTGATACCATTGAAATCCAGCTTCTCGACTATTGCATCCAGCAACTTGTATGAGCTTTCTTCCATCCTCACTACCGCTCCTGAGTTCTCCTCTATCCTTTTCCTGTCCACGTGGGACCAGAGTTCGTCATTTCTCATGAAACGCAGATAATGGTCTGGATCCACAACTGTAATAAGCTTGATATCTGCTCCATATTTCCTGGCAATCTCCAGTGCCTTTTTCACAGCATTTATTGATGCAGCTGATCCGTCCACTGGTACAAGCAGCTTCATGACGATCCCTCCCTTAAATGAAGGTTACCCTGAATCATTAATTATCATAATTTTCTGATTATATTATAGCATGCTTCATTACTAGATTAAATCACGTCAGTGATGTGCTGCTAATATATACCGGTTTATTTATCTTGTTATTTTTTTAACCTCCATGTTACCAGGTTGTGATTTATTCGAAACAGGATAGAAGTATAATAATATTGCAAAAAAATGGCCTGTACATTTCATGCAGAATTTATCCATATGGGTAATCTGCCTGGATATGAGGCAAAGGCGCGCCTGAAAGGAGTGCATATGAGAAGTGGAAAGAAGCTATTGTGTCTCCTTGTCACAGCTCTGCTTCTTGCATCTGGCTGCGGTGAAAAAGAAAATGACTCTCCGTTCAAGATAAGCATCCTGCCGCAGGAGCTAAAGGGATTCTCTATATCAGGTCAAAGCATACATTACCTTGTGACTGTCAGCGATGAAGCAAAGAAGGATGCTGTTACGGTATCAGCGATGTCTTCAGGTGCTGATGTTACAGTAGTGAATAAGGATATACTTGAGGGAAAGGTTGCTGAAGTCATAGTTGTTCCGAAACCTGAAAGCGCCGGCAAAACCGTGACGGTGGATATCGAAGGGAAACGAGGCAGTGTAACAGATAAAAAGTCAGTCACGTTTGATGTCATCGAAGGTGAAGATGACAGGAAAGCTTATGCTGAGGAGCTTCTACAGATGTTCATCCCTTACCTGGCAGAAGAACATCCTGAGTACAAGATCACAGCCGACACCAAATGGTCAGGCACCATGGTCAGCCCTCAGTGGCTCGTTGTCTCACATTACCTGTTCTTCTCAGATGAATGGGAGCTGCACCTTGAATGGCATGTCATGATCGCCCCAAGTGACTGGGTAAGGATTGACTTAAGGCAGAGAGCAAATGAAACCAAACCATCGTCGGCATTTGAAATCTCATCAGTAAGCGGCAAGACTACGCCTATACCTATTGAAGTACCTTCAGAAATCTGGAGATGAAAATACGGCTCCCCTGAGGGGAGCCGCCAGACTGTAGACAAATCGACGAATCTTAACTTAAGGTTCGTCGATTTTGCTATTGTTATACCTATTTTGGAGCAAAAGTTAGGATATGGGACTCC
>NZ_JAGGKC010000003.1 GCF_017873395.1 Youngiibacter multivorans
AGCTAAAGCACCCTTGATTTGCGGCTAATCCAGTGCGTAGGCACTGTCAAAATCTTATGTTATTTCATTGTCCTCTTGACGGAGAGCAGATCATTATGAGCCGGTCCTTCCAATATCCATTCTTCCTGTTTGTCTTCCAAGACAGCCTGCAAATACATCAAGCATGTACAAGCATGATTCTGCTGTCCTGCCATCCTTGTCAAGCTTTGGATTGTATTCAACGAAGTCAATGCTCCTTACGAGCCCTGTATCCATTATGGCTTCGACAAGCTGAGCGCTTTCTTCAAGCTTCAGTCCGTTCCTGACGGGTGTACCCGTTCCTGGAACCAGGCTTTTATCAAGAGAGTCAATGTCGTATGATATATGTATGTCGGAAATCCTGCTTTCTCTGAGTCTCCTGAGAAGGTCGTCAATAACTGCCTGCATACCGCTTGAGTGTATGTCGCCAATCCTGTATACAGTCATTCTGCTGTCACTTATCAGTTTCTCCTCGCCCCTGTCGAGGCTCCTTGCGCCGACCACGTAGACATTTCTGTCAAGTACCTTCTTTTCTTTTCCATGCACTGACAGAAGCACTGTGGGACCTACTCCCATTGCGGCTGCCAAAGGCATTCCATGAACGTTCCCTGATGGTGAGGTCTGGTCTGTGTTGATGTCGGTGTGCGCATCTATCCAAATGACAGCATGACGGTTGCCTAAAGCTCCTGCTACACCCGCAAGCGACCCCAATGCCAGAGAGTGGTCTCCTCCGATTACAAGGGGAAGCCTTCCTCTTTTCAGGGAATCCTCCACTTCCGATGCCAGGTTTTCCGCTGTAGTCAATATCTCATCAAGATACTTCATCTTGCTGCTTCTAACATATTTCATATCAGGTGACGCAAAAGGAACGACGACATTTCCTTTATCTCTCACGTTGCTTCCTTTGTTTTCAAGAAGCTCCTTGAGCCCGAGCTCGCGAAGCTTGTCCGGTCCCAGTTCGACTCCTTCCCTGTCGCACCCGTAGAACATGGGTACGCCGATAAGGTCTATGTCCATTCGATTATCACCTCCACGATTAGTCAATTTATTATATGACAACATACCGTGGTTTTCCATATGTTGGAGGCCTTTTATAAAAATTTTGTGCATAAATGCATAAAGATACTAAAATAGTAATATATATATAACTTCAAACTGCGAAAACGAACCGCTGCAATAAACAGCAAAGTCTCCATGCATTTTTCATGCATGAAGACTTTGCTTAAGACGTTTGTGTCATATTTACTTTGTTATCTTGTTGAGGAAAATCGGTTCTGTTTCCCTTACTTCAAGGCTGTAGCTGAATTTGCCGAGAGCCTTCAGAAGTTCTCTGTTGAAAGTTTCCCTTAGAGAAGGGAATATGTCTGATGAAAGTCCCGCAGCTTCAAAATTCTCCCTGTGAACATCCTTTGAACCTGTCCATACAAGGGTGTCTGCTGTGACTGACTCAATCTGGTTTACCTTGTCGCAAGGCATTCCATCGAGCACCACAGAATCAAGTGCCGCATATGCTTCTTCAAGTCTTGATATGGTGTTTTTCGACTTGATCTGATATCCGAGTGTATAGGCGCAATCCCTGTAAACTTCCTTTACTACGCTTAGATACTTGGGATTAGCATCAAGGGCGCCCTTGATCATGTATGCTATCCTTTTTTCACTGCTTATGACTGCATTTTCAAGCCATTCGTGTCCCTTCATGTGGTCGCTGTCCTGTGAGAAAGTATCGTCTGCTGTGGTTCTTCCGAATTTATCCAGTGCTTCACCAATGAGTGTTGTTCCAAGGCCGTCCTTCTTCATGTCGAGGGCTTCAGCGATCATTTTTTCCAGGTTTTCCTGTATCCTGATTCTTCCGAGCTGAACGGTCTGTACCGGTGTGAAATTATTCTCCATGTGAACCTCCGTGTTTGAATTGTACATTGTAATTATAACCGATTTGTTAACACTGTCAACAAAGTAAGAAGTGTAACATATGTTACCTACTTATCGTGTCCGTATCTGCTATCATTTTAATGTAAAACAATCCATAGGAGGGAATTTATGAGCATGTTTTGTTATCAGTGTCAGGAGACAGCTAAGGGTACTGGATGCGATGTTCGCGGAGTCTGCGGAAAGAACGAGGTTGTAGCAAATCTTCAGGACCTTCTGATTTATGCTGCAAAGGGAGTTTCTGAAGTTGTAGTCAAGGGCGGAGTAGATATAAGCGGAATCGGTGAGGTAAATCACCAGATGCTTAACAGCCTTTTCATGACGATTACAAACGCCAATTTCGATGAGGATGCAATAGAGCAGCAGATCAGGAAGATGATCGGTTTAAGAAATGAACTGAGGGCATCAGTAACTGCAGAAGGTATGCATGACGCAGCCACATTTGAAGCGGACACAAGAGAGGCTATGCTTGAGAAGGCAGCCAAGGTTGGCGTTCTTGCTACAGAGAATGAAGACGTCAGGTCGCTGCGTGAAATGATAATATACGGACTGAAGGGTATGGCAGCTTACACAGAGCATGCGTACAACATCGGTAAGCAGAACAATGAGATCTATTCATTCACATATGAGGCATTGGCTGCAACGCTTGATGATTCGCTTGATGCGAACGCCCTTGTAGCTCTTACCTTAAAGACAGGAGAACATGGAGTAAAGGCTATGGCACTGCTCGATGAAGCGAATACTTCGAAATACGGACATCCAGAGATCACATCCGTAAACATAGGTGTCAGGAACAATCCTGCAATCCTCATTTCCGGTCATGACCTGACTGACCTTGAGCAGCTGCTCGAGCAGACAAAGGGTACCGGCGTGGATGTATATACTCATAGCGAAATGCTTCCAGCCCACTACTATCCTGCATTCAAGAAATATGACAATTTCGTAGGAAACTATGGAAATGCATGGTGGAAGCAGGTTACGGAATTTGACTCATTCAACGGAGCGATACTATTCACAACGAACTGCATAGTTCCTCCAAAGAGCGAAGAGGTCAGAGGAAGAATATTCACTACAGGTTCAGCAGGCTATCCAGGATGCAACCACATAATAGCTGGTGCAGACGGCAAGAAGGACTTTTCAGCTGTAATAAGCCTTGCAAAGACTCTTCCGTCACCTAAGGAAATTGAGACTGGAAGCATAGTCGGAGGATTCGCACACAACCAGGTCGTTGCTCTTGCTGACAAGGTTGTTGATGCAGTGAAGTCCGGAGCGATAAAGAAATTCTTCGTCATGGCAGGCTGTGATGGCAGAATGAAGTCGAGAGACTACTATACTGAATTCGCAAAGAGTCTTCCGGAGGATACAGTCATCCTTACAGCTGGCTGCGCAAAGTATCGTTACAACAAGCTTCCTCTGGGAGACATCGGTGGAATACCAAGGGTGCTTGATGCTGGACAGTGCAACGACTCATATTCGCTTGCAATGATTGCTCTGACACTAAAGGACGTATTCGGGCTGGATGACATCAACAAACTCCCGATAGCGTACAACATAGCGTGGTACGAGCAGAAGGCTGTGATAGTACTTCTCGCGCTTCTCTCGCTTGGAGTCAAGAACATCCATCTCGGACCTACACTTCCAGGATTCCTCTCACCGAATGTAGCCAAGGTGCTCGTTGAGAAATTCGGCATAGCAGGAGTAGGAACTGTTGAAGACGATGTAAAACTGTTCATGCTCAACTAATTCCCATAGATGGCTGTCCTGAAGGTGGAAGCACCGAAAGGACAGCCTTTTCCATGTTTAAAAATGGATATGGAAGGTTTATTACAAGTTTTTACTCAGCCCGAACTGTCAGCCCTGCAGTCTGATGATCAATCAATTTTCTCATACAATCTCTTATTATAAATTAGTGCAATATTCTCAGGAATGAGTTATAATTTTTCAATGTGAAATAGAGGAAACGAGAGGAAAACAGATGAGACTTCGAAAAAAATGGTGGGCAAGGCCTGAAATGGAACAGGACAGCAAGGCAATATTTGATCCTGTAAGCAAGAAGGGCAGATGGCATGAAGAATTCGGCAACGACAATCCGATACATTTGGAGCTTGGATGCGGAAAAGGAAGATTCATATCAGAGCTGGCATCTATGGACAGGAACAAGAATTACGTTGCGATAGACCTGAAGGATGAAGTGCTTGTATTCGCACTGAGGAAAATCAATGAGCTGGGTCTCAACAATGTAAGGATAATTCCCATGCTTGTCGAAAACATAGAGACAGTATTCGGCGAGGATGAAGTAGAAAGGATTTATATCAATTTCTGCAATCCATGGCCTAAGGCATCACATAACAAGAGGAGGCTTACTCATCCCAGATTCCTGACCAAGTACAAGGGATTCCTGAAGCCAGGAGGAGAAGTTTGGTTCAAGACTGACGATGACGAGCTATTCGAGCATAGCCTGGAGTACTTCAGGGATGAAGGCTTCGAGGAGAGATACAGGTCGTTAGACCTTGCCGTAAGCGGCTTTGAGGGGAACATAAAGACAGAATACGAAGAGAAGTTCACAGCATTCGGAGTGAACATCAAATTCGGCATATTCAGGAAGTGAAGATATGACAATAAATGAGATTCATTCAGGCCTCCTGAAGGAGGTCAGAAGACATTATGACAAGACAGAGATAATACATTTGGATGTCCCGCTAGGGGAAGTGGAATTCAAATTCAATCTTGACCATGAGGACAGGCTTAGGATTCTTGAATTCATGTCAGAATACCCGGAAATGTTCAGCGAGGCAAATGCAGACACTGCGAAAGATGTCCTTGAAATGGACAATATCTGCATAAGGTTCGATGAGGAAGGGACTTATTTCGGAAGAAGCTCCTACGACTATACCGCCTGCAGCGCTGCGGCCTTCTTCATACTTGAAGGCTACCTGAACAGCTTTCCTGACAGAATAGAACAGATGATGGAAAAATACAGGGAAGGTTATAGCCTGAACTGAAAAAACGCCGGTGACGGCGTTTTTTTCATATTGTAATTAGCTTTTCATTGTTCTTGAGCAATTCAGTCAGAGGAGGTCCCCATGACTTGACCTCGATTCCCAGGGCTTCGAGCTCGGATACAACCCCCAGCTCCCTTGCACATGCAATGCAGGCTGAGAACTTGACTCCGGCCTGCTGCGCAAGACGTATCTCCTCCTGGATTGCAGCATTTTCAGCAGAGAGCCTGGCGGTTGCTCCCCACACAATGACAGTGACTTCTTCCCACCAACTGCGGAGCATGCTGTTTTTTGCATACATCATTACCATTAGCCTGGAGGTATCCATATCCGCGTTTGTCCATAAAATGTGCAGCTTATTCTTATCATCCATTATAAAAGCTCCTTTTTCTGGGACTGTATTTAGTCACAACAATCAATCTAATTAGAGAAATACCGGCACATTTTGGCATTTTGCCTCAACGTGACCGGTATTTATGTTTATGGTTTTTGTTCAAACCAAAGTTAGCGATGAATCTTGTGAGTTAGAATACCTTTGCTGCCTCTACGAGGACCTTGTCGTAATCGACTTCGTCTCCAACTTCAGCAACGAATTCGATATAGGTGATCTTGTCATTCTTGTCAACCACGAATGCTGCCCTTGCAAGGAGTGCCAGCTCTTCGATGTAGGTTCCGGTCTTCTCGCCGAATATCCTGTACTTGTGGTCAGAAAGCATGTTGATGTTGTCTCCGGCATTCACCTTGACAAACCTTTCGATTGCGAACGGCAGATCCATCGATACTCCAAAGACCTTGTAGCTCTTGAAGTCCTCGAGCCTGTCGTTGAAGGTCAGAAGCTCAAGTGAACATGGTGCGGTATCAACCGAAGGGAATGTAAGGATAACCTTTGCTCCCTTGATATCTTCATTTGTTACGTCAGCAAGCTTCGTGTCGGTAAGAGTGAAATCAGGGAAGTTATCCCCGACCTTCAGAGTGTCACCGTAAAGAGTAACTTCATTTCCGCCAAATGTGATTTTCATTCAATTCACCTCTCCTGTATTTGTTTATTGCAGATCCTTCAGGTTATCAAACCCTCCGGTCAAGTTCACAAGGAACTTCTTCTCCATGAATTCAGGGTGCAGGGATTGCTTTGACTTCCGAAGACCAGGTATGCCCAGATCCTGCTCCCTGTTGGTGTATAGAATACCTTCGCCGTACTGGTCCAGCACTGTCTTTATTATGAACGTATATAGCCCGTTTATGGACTGGTCGGCTTTTTCTATGTGATTCAGTATGCAGTCCTTGTTCAGTATCTCCATGATTGTGAAGCCATGACAGTGACCATCGATGAAGACTGATATTCCGACAATGTTGAAGTCCTTGATATTGTCCAGTAACTCAATTATACCATTCAATTCCTCAAGCAGGCTTTCACTCTGTGAACTTTCTGAAAACCATTTCCTGGCAAATTCCTTGGCTTCTTCACGTGAGTCCTCCAGTGGCCTTGTTTCAAACTCATAATTCTTGATGAAGTTGTTATAGTGGTTCTTTTTGCCATGAAGCTTCTTGCCTGAAAATGTCCTTAGCTTCTCAACGAGGTATACGTACTCGCTGTTGTCAATGTCTTCAACAGCTTCAAGCTCCAGCCCCATACCAAGCATGAGCTCGACATCTTCGTTTCGGGCGTCCCTTATCATTAGGGGCATTCCGTTGTCTTGAAGATGTGAAACAAGCTTAGCGTAGGACCTTGCTGCGCTTTTGCCATCCTTCACTACGGGCGGTAGAAAAGTAGGATTCTGCTTGCCCTTGACAATGTATAGTGCATCATCGTCTGCATGGTACCGGATATTCTGCATCCTTCTCCACATATAGAGGTTCGTGAAGCTGTACGTTGAGGCTGTATATTTGAACGGTTTGAGATATCCGTCGAAAATCGCCCGGCTCGCGAGGTCAAGGTCATTAAGTTCCAAATTATCACTCCTAGGGTCGCTATTATTAATTGTATTCAATTTAATTATATCATATTGTCCTCGGTTTGCAAGAGAATAGACCAAAGGTCCATTCATTGAAGCAGGCCAATGGTCTATTCCTGACTGCAGGGGCTGTTCCTGTGCACTATGCAAAGGTCTTTCTTGAAGATTCCCTTGAACCTCTCTGCCACACGCATGGCTTCGAAAATTTCAAGAGTGAGGTCGAATTCTGAGTATGGGATGATTCTCACTGTATCCTCATCGATTTCTACCGACAGGTCATATACAAGCCCGGACAGGCTTCGGTCAAGGCACTCGGCAATTGATATGCATACACCCAGCTTTTCAACAGAATTGATGTCCAGCCTGTTGAGGATCTGTCCGAAGTTTATGTTGGAAATCTCATAGCTGAAATTTCGGTGGTATCCGGCTGCGAAGGCACTGAGGAGAACGTCCTTGTGGCTCATTCCGTTGATTTCTGAATTTATTATTATATAGAAGCTGTGCTTCTCATGGTCGTAGTATCTTATGGACATTCCAACATCATGAAGCATGCAGGATGTCTTGAGAATGTCGTCGTATTCCTTGCCCAGCTTGTGGAGTGGCTTCAGTCCCGCGAATATCTTCTCGGTCAGGTAATATACAGCCTCGGCATGGGATTGGTCAACATCATGCTTTTTCATAATATTCTGTATGGACCTGTCCAGCATCTCTGAATAAAGAAGGTGCTTCGTCCTTACATAGTCGTACAGCACGCCTTCCCTTATGCCCTTTCCGCTTATCCTGACGTTCTGGATACCAGTGGACTTGAGTATGGAAGCCATTATCGCCAGGGCTCCCAGGATGATGTCTGAACGGTCTTTAGACAAGCCCTCTATCATCTGCCTCTGCTTCTGGTTCTTGGCCATGCAGGTTACATAAAGGCTGGTTACATCCGAATCATACAGGGTATAGTTGTGGAGTATGGACAGAGGATACCTCTTCTTCTTCATATCCACCTTTGCTATAGTTCTTGCTGAACCGCCTACAGCTATGATGTCGTTGAAGAAGTTGGTTCCGATCCACGGCACTTTTGATATTACCTCAGCCAGATAATCCTCCAGGTCGATATGGTTCTTAGGGGATACAACATCATTAAGTCCGTACTTCCTTGTAAGGTTCAGCGTTCCTACAGGTATGGATGTCGATTCCTTCATCTCTCCGTTCTTGATCCAGAGAAGCTCAGTGCTTGCACCTCCGATGTCAACAACAAGTGAGTTCCTGACCTTCATCGAATTGACAATGCCCTCATAGTCGAGATAAGCTTCCTCGATGCCAAGGAGTATCCTGACATCTATACCGACCTCATCCTTTATCCTGGACACGACTTCGTCGCTGTTATCAGCGCGTCTTAAGGTATCTGAAGCCACAGCAATCGTCTCTGTGACCTCCATGGCATTCATGAGGACCTGGAACCGCTTAAGGACTGAAAGGATCTCCCCAATCTTTGTCTCAGAGACTATTCCGAGAATATCAATGTCTTCAGCCATCCTGACGGTCTCCCTAAGCTCATCGAGAAGATTGACTACCCCTTCATCGGTGACTTCCCATATGACAAGTCTCATTGTATTGGCACCAAGGTCTATTACACCCAACTTTTCAGCTTTTTTTTCTTCTACCATGTTTTCCATACAGACAGCTCCCTTTGATGCTAATAGGCACCTCTGGTGCTTATTGCACCCTATATGACTATAATAGTCTGAGATGGCTTGGATTTCAACACCGCGTTGTTTATGGTGAACGCATGCTATGGACTAATCGAGCCTGTTATAGTAGAATATTAGGGATAAAAACAAGACAGTATCCACATTAATTGTGGCTATGGAATCTCACAGGAGGTAGCAATTTGGATTACAAGGTTATCATATCTTCCAAGATAGAAGAAGAACTGGGTTTAGAGAAAGGCATCGTCATGGGGCTGCTCGAGGTGCCGCCAAGGTCGGAGATGGGAGACTATGCTTTTCCATGTTTCCAGCTGGCTAAGACTCTCAGGAAGGCTCCAAACGCCATCGCGGCAGAGCTTTCGTCGAAGCTTTCGATACCCGAGGTGGAGAAGGTCGAGGCTCTTGGTCCGTATGTCAATTTCTTCCTGAAGAAGGGTACATATGTTGAAGACGTGGTAAGGCAGATCATTTCTGAAGAATCCTCGTATGGTTCGCAGGGAACTGGTGCCGGAAAAAGGGTTATTGTGGAATTTTCCTCGCCAAACATAGCGAAGCCATTCCATGTTGGGCATCTGTTCTCAACGGTCGTAGGGAGTTCACTTGACAGGATTTTTGCTTTCGAAGGGTATGACTCTGTAAGTGTCAACCATCTTGGAGACTGGGGAACACAGTTCGGAAAGCTGATTGCTGCCTATGGCTGGTGGGTTGACAAGGAAGCTCTGGTGAAAGACCCGATTGAAGAGCTGAACAGGATTTATGTCAAGTTCCATGTGGAGGCTGACAAGGATCCATCGCTGGACGATGTTGCAAGACTGCACTTCAAGAACCTCGAGGACGGAAAGGAATACGAGACTGCGCTCTGGAAGGAATTCAGGGAGCTTTCCCTGAAGGAGTTCAGGAAAATCTACGACCAGCTGGGAATATCATTCAAGTCCTTTGCTGGAGAGAGCTTTTACTCGGACAAAATGGACAGGGTAGTTGACATACTCAGTGAAAAGGGTCTGCTTACTCAGTCATCGGGAGCTCAGGTGGTGCTTCTTGATGAATACAACATGCCTCCGACAATAATAAAGAAAGCTGATGGAGCTACCATATACGCGACAAGGGATCTTGCTGCTGCACTATACAGGAAGGAAACCTATGATTTCCACAAGAACATCTATGTGGTTGGAATTCCTCAGAGCCTGCATTTCAAGCAGGTATTCAAGACCCTTGAGCTTGCCGGATTCGAATGGGCCAAGGATTGCGTACATGTGGGCTTTGGTCTGGTAAAGTTCCCAGGAAAGCAGATGTCAACAAGAAAAGGTGACATAATTCTTCTTGAGGATCTTCTTAGGGAGGCAACTGAAAAGGCACTTGAGGTAATAGATGAAAAGAATCCAGGTCTTCCTGATAAGGAGGATGTAGCCAGGAAAGTTGGAATAGGAGCCATAATCTTCACATATCTCAAGAATTCCAGGGAAAAGGACATAATATTCGACTGGGAAGAGATGCTGTCGTTTGACGGAGAGACTGGACCATACGTTCAGTACACATATGCCAGGGCAAGGAGCATAATAAGGAAGAATGGTACAAGTTTAAGCCTTGAAGGCAAGTATGTGACGACGAAGGAAGAATTCGAGCTTGCAAAGACCCTTGCATCATTCAAGGATGCCATATCAATGGCCATAGACAAATATGAGCCTTCTGTGATATCAAGATATGTTATCCAGGTTGCCAAGGACTTCAACAAGTTCTACAACAACTGCCCTATATCAACTGAGACTGATGAAGTCAAGAACTCAAGGCTTGCTCTCGTTGAAGCGACAACTGTCGTAATAAGGACCGCAATGAACCTCCTCGGCATAGATACTGTTGAGAGGATGTAATGGACGGGGAAATTAAAATTGGGAGGTACAGACATTTCAAAGGCAACTGGTATGTTGTTGAGGGAACTGCTACCCATACCGAGACTGAAGAGATGCTTGTCATTTACTTCCCCGAGGGAAAGGAGAAAAGGCTTTTTGCCAGGCCTCTATCCATGTTCCTTGAAGCCGTACCTGAAGATAAGGAAAACCCAACCGGACAGGCAAGAAGATTCATGCACGAAGATGAGACATGAAAAATCCCTGGTCAGTTTTTTACTGACCAGGGATTTTTCTCATCTGTCTATGAACTTCATACCTTCATCGTCCTTGAACGATGAACAGCGGGTACTGCAGGAACTGCAGCTACCGCAGTCGCCTGCTGTGGATTTTCTGAGGCTCTTCACCACAAAATAGCCAGCTGTTGCGAAGATTGCCAATGCTATTATAATTTCCATGGGTTCTCCTTATATGGCCTGTGCGACAAGCTTAACTGCAAAAGATACAATCCAGGCCACAGCGAATGTGTTGGCTGCGGCGAATACTGCAAACTTTCCTCCGAACTCCTTCTTCATTGTAGCCAGGGCTGAGATGCAGGGAGTGTAGAGAAGCACGAATACAAGGAAGCTTAGTGCTGTTGCAGCAGTGAAGGCTGTAGGAAGAACTGATGAAAGGCTCCCTCCATATATGACTCCCATGGTGGACACGACCACTTCCTTGGCCATTATGCCTGTGATCAGGGCTACCGATGCCTGCCAGTTACCAAATCCAAGCGGAGCAAATATTGGGGAAATAGCTCCTCCGATTGATGCCAGGAAGCTGGTACCCATGTCTGCCTGTCCACTTAGGTTGAAGTTTGAGAGAAACCAGATGATTACAGACATTCCGAATATTACAGTTGCTGCTTTCCTGAGGAAATGCTCACCCTTGTCCCATGTGTTCTTGACTACATGCCTGAGGGAGGGCAGCTTGTACTCCGGCAGCTCGATTATGAACGGCTCCTCGTCCTTCTTGAATATTGTTCGCTTGAACAGAAGCCCGAGAGCGAATGATACGAGAACGCCCAATAAATAAAGTGAAAATACCACAATGTCCTGGTTCCCTGAAAAGAATACTGAAGTGAACAGTACGAATACAGGAAGCTTGGCATTGCAGGACATGAATGGTGTAAGGAGTGCTGTCAGCTTCCTGTCCTTCTCTGATTCAAGGGACCGAGTTGCCATGACCGCAGGCACCGTACATCCGAAACCGATGATCATGGGAATGAAGGCCTTTCCTGAAAGTCCGATCTTTCTCATGAGCCTGTCCATCATTAGGGCTGCCCTTGCCATGTACCCGCTGTCCTCAAGAATTGAAATGCCGAAGAACAGTGTAAGTATTACCGGCAGGAATACGACGATGGATCCAACGCCTCCGATGATTCCATCAACTATGAGACTTCTGAACCATTCCGATGAGCCGGAAAGCAGGCTGCTGACCAGCGCCATGAACGGAACCAGCAGGTATTCCTCAAATATTCCTGCAAGCGGGTCTCCTACCCAGGAGAAAGTAAGCTTGAAAATAAGGAACATCATTCCGAAGAACAAGGGGTATGCCAGAAATGGATTAAGCACCACGTTGTCTATTGCTCTGGTCATGGTTACGACACCTTCGGTTCTCCTGGATGCCTTCATTATTATGGTGCTGATCTCGCCGTATGCTTCCTTCTCGTTTTCAAAAGACTTCAGGCTGTTAGTCTTTCTATAGCGGTCGCTCCTGATGATCTCTGTAAGCTCGCTGATACCTTTTCCCTTGGCAGCAACAATCGGCACGGTTGTGATTCCTGTTTCTGCCTCGAGCTTGGCAGCATCTATGACAATGCCTTTCTTGTCTGCTATGTCGATCATGTTCAGAGCCATTATTATAGGAATTCCATACTTGTTGATCTGTGAGGTCAGATACAGGTTCCTCTCCAGATTGGAGGCATCTACGATATTTACAATTACATTAGGAATGCCTTGCTCCAGAAAGTCCTTGGATACCTTCTCCTCATTTGAAAATGTATCGAGTGCATAAATGCCGGGAAGGTCCACAATCTCCATTCCATCCGAATAGCCGGATTTTTTTTCAACTGTGACACCAGGCCAATTTCCGACATATTGGCTGGAACCGGTAAGAATGTTGAAAAGGGTTGTCTTCCCAACATTGGGATTGCCGATAAGAGCTACTGTTATCATATGGCCTCCCTCACAAAAATATTTTTAGCATCAGCTTTTCTCAGGGCGATATGGAATCCTCTGAGTGAGAGGACCAGCGGGTCGCCAAGGGGCGCTTTCCTAACTACTTCTATTTCACAGCCTTCTGTGCATCCAAGGGCAAGGAGCCTCTTCGCAAGCTTCTCATTGCCGCCTATTCCTTCTATCATTGCTTTTCCGCCTGGTTTAATATCTGTCAGACACATTTTTACACCTCATTGAAAATGATTATCAATTACATTTACATTATAATGCCATGCACATGTTCAGTCAAGAGTGCCCGGAAATTGTTATTTTGTTAACGTTGTAGAATATACCCCATCATTATATTACAATGGAAAGTGGATAGTTGTATCAAGGAACCGATGACCTCAGGCTGCTACCTGTGGTCGGAAATATTGGTTGTTATGCTGTTGCCGTAGAGGGGGACCTGGAACAATGAGTGTTAAGGGACTTATATTCGATCTGGATGGCGTCCTTGTCGATACTGCCAAATATCATTTCATGGCATGGAAAAGACTGGCGAAGGAACATGGGATCGATTTGAACGATGGATATGCCGAACCGCTGAAGGGTGTTTCAAGGAAGGATGCCCTGGACATACTGCTTGACCTGACCGGTATTAGCATGAGCGGGGTGGAGAAGCTGAGGGCTCTCAACAAGAAGAACTCCTGGTATCTTGAGTACATCATGGATATCGATGAGAGTGCGGTTTTTGAAGGTGTCCTGGAATTTCTCGACCTAGTGAAGAGTCTGGGTTACAAGACTGCAATAGGCTCTACAAGTGACAATTCAAGCCTGATACTTGAATGCACAGGGCTCACAAGGTTTTTTGACGTGATAATAGACGGCTACAAGGTAAGCAGACCCAAGCCTGATCCTGAAGTGTATCTTGTTGGGGCTAAAGAGCTTCAGCTGGAACCTTCAGAGTGCGTTGTGTTCGAGGATGCAGTAGCCGGGGTTAATTCGGCTAAGACCGCCCGAATGAAGGTCATTGGTGTATCCAAGACCGGAAAGCTGGAAGGAGCCGACAGGGTTATAACGACATTTGCCGGACTCGATGAAAAGATACTGGATTTTTGATATAGGGGGGAGCTTATGGGAGATATTGCCGCATTCTTTGACATTGACGGGACCATTTACAGGGAAGGCTTCATGGCTGACCTTTTCAAGAAATTCATAAAAAGCGAGATAATCGAAGAGGAAAAGTGGTATTCCGAGGTCAAGCCTGAATTCGTCAAATGGGACAGGAGAATCGGAACATATGACACCTATCTTGGAAAGATGGCTGAGATCTATACCCAGGCGATCAAGGGTCACCACAAGGCCTATATCGAGCACATCGTGAGGAAAGTTGTGGCCGAGAAGGGTGCAAGGGCTTACGTCTATACCAGGGAAAGGATAAAGTGGCATAGGGAGAAGGGCCACAAGCTTATTACAATTTCCGGAAGTCCGGTAGAGCTGGTCAGGGATATGGCAGAGCTTTACGGATTTGATGACTACATGGGCACTAACTATGAGATAGACGAGAATGACCTTTATACCGGGGATGTCATACCGATGTGGGACTCAAGGTCGAAGAAGGTAGCTGTGAAGCACATGGCTGAGCTTTATGGGCTGGACCTCTCAAAATGCTGGGCATATGGTGACACTGCCGGAGACTTTTCCATGTTGGAGCTGGTAGGAAATCCGATTCTCGTCAATCCGACAAGGGAACTGATACACCTTGTCACAGATTGCGAAGAGGTAAGGAAAAAGGCAAGGATAGTAGTGGAGAGGAAGGATGTCATCTACGGCATCTCCTTTGATGAACTAAAACTCTTATAGTGGAAGAAGCGTGATAATTTGTTGAGGAAAGAGCAGACCATTCCTATGGAGAAGGGCAAGAATGAAATGATCCTCATGGTGGATGGACAGGACATCATGGAAAGGAGCATCTACTTCGATCTGGAGCATTACCTGTACAAGAAACCCATATGCATAGGCGTATTCGGAGCTGCAGTATACGATGGCTGGAGCGGGATGATACATTCGACACAATACATGATCGAGAACAAACGTGATGCTGAAGAGATACTTTATCTTGCAGAAGACTACTTTCTCAGGATGAAGGAGCAGGGAAGAGACAATATTGTGACATTTTCAGGAAACAATGACTTTACCGTAATCAACCACCTGTTCAACAAGCATTCGATTGACCTTACCTTTGACGAACACTTCAGGAAGGTAGATATCCAGAAGGAATATGAGAGAAGGTTCAAGAAGAACATAGGGCTTAAGAACCTTGAAAGGCTTTTCTCTATAGAAAGGGAAGGCGAAGTCATGTCAGGTGCAACCCTTGCAAAGACGTTCTCCAGGATAATGAAGGACAGGGACTACATTCACAGGATGCCTGCGGACAAGGTTGAAAGGATACTCGTATACAATGAGCAGGATGTGGTGAACCTGGCAAGGATCATGAACCAATGGCAGGAAGTATCCATGAGCGATGTGGAAAACCTGGAAGGCATACTTCTCGAGGAGAAGGCTGTAAAGCTTGAAAGAATAAGGCTTGAGGAAGAGTACCGGCAGAGCCTGATGGCGAACTCTGAAATTGAAAATGTGTCGATTGAGACCGAGCATATCGTGCCCTCCGGGGGCTGAAGCAAAACCTGCGAGAAATCGCAGGTTTTGCTTTTTGGTTTCATTGAGACTTTCATATTGCAAGAGTATAATGGCTTTAGAGGTAACTAATGTGAGGTGCAGCATATGGAATCAGGCTTGAAGAACAAGAAGGTCTATGAAACAGTCATTGACCAGATAAAGGACATGATAATAAGCGGTGAGCTAAAGAAGGGCGACAGGCTTCCTCCTGAGAGGGACCTGGTCGATACTTTGAATGTGAGCAGGACATCGATCAGGGAAGCGCTAAGGGCTCTTCAAATAATCGGCCTGGTGGAATGCCGTCAGGGTGGAGGCAACTTCATCAGGGAAAGCTTCGAGGATAACCTCATCGAACCCCTTTCTCTCATGTTTGTTCTTCAGAACTCAAGGAACCTGGAACTGATTGAGCTCAGGAAAAGCATTGAAGTCCAGATGGCGGCTCTTGCGGCCGATAAGGTCACGGATACTGAGCTAGGCGAACTCGAGGGGATCATCAAAAAAATGAAAAAGAATCCTTCAGAGGCTGAAAGTGTGAGGCTTGATGCAGATTTCCATTACCTTATCGCCAGGGCATCTGGAAACAAGCTGATGGAAAGCATACTCAGGGCTGTATCATCGCTTATGGACACATTCATAAAGGAGACCAGGGAAGAACTTCTCGTGAATCCTGAGAATGATGAGAAGCTCGTAGAAACGCATGAGGACATAGCAGTAGCTCTCAGGTCCCATGACTCTTCAAAAGCGGCTGACGCAATGGAAAGGCATCTGGATTTTGTCGCGAAGAACATAAGGCACTAGATTAAGAAAGACTTATGGGATCTCATTTGCAGCCATGTGTATCAAACGGAGGCTTATTGGGGTAGTATTAGTATAAGGATAACAAGGTGAGGTGTATTCAATGGGATTTCGGTTCAGAAAAAGCATAAATCTGGGAAAGGGATTCAGAGTGAATGTCGGAAAGGGAAGCGGGAGCATTTCCTTCGGAGGAAAGGGCTTCAGGCAGAGCATCAGCACTACCGGCAAGGCTACCACCACATTCGGCGTACCTGGTACAGGGCTTTCCTACAGCAAGACCTTCAATCCAGGCAAGCTGATCGGGAAGAAGGACCAGCTGTTCAAGAAGGTATCCGAAGACAGCGGACTGACTCCTGAACAGGAGATCACTGAGTTCACTGAAGACATTGCGGCGATTACCGGCCTTCATCGTGAAGCTGATTACCCATCCGGAATAGACTGGAATGAAGTGCTTGACGAGGAGCCACCTTTCGCTGAAGGTGAGGATGGCCCTAATACAGTGGCAGCAAAGAAACTTCTTGATGAAAACAAGCCTGGATTCCTGAAGAAGCTTTTCGGTGGAGGCGGGGATACCGCACTTTTAGAAAAGAATGTTGAGGAAGCGAAGGTGCTTGACCAGGAGCTGATAAAGCAATGGAAGATGAACAAGGTCATAGCATCCAAGGTACTGTCGAAGGACACGGAAGGTTTCATGATGGCGCTTGAAAGCCTCAAGATTTCCGAGGAGCTTGGAAGCTTCCTGAAATCTCTGGACATGAGCTTCACTGATGCTGATACCATAAATGTGGACGCAGTGCTTTCGATAACCGATTTCATACCCGAAGAATACAAGACGCTTACACCGACAGGCAAGCTGTCAATCAAGAAATATACCAAGACCGACTACTGGTCTATAGCATCGCAATTCGTATCCGGAATAGCCTTCAGGATATCAAGGGACTTGTTCAACCTTTTCCCTATTGCGGACTGCTATATCAACATAACAGAGGAAGACAAGAACCCTTATACAGGCAAGAAGGACCAAGAGCTCATTCTTTCAGTTAAGATAGAGAGATCCGAGCTTGACCGGATCGACCTGGAGAATGTTGATCCATTCGATGCTCTTGTCAATTTCCACCACGAAGTTGACTTCGGCAAGACAAAGGGATTCGGCAAGATAAGCAAAGTAACAGTATAGGATTACTGAGGCGCATTTCCATAATGGAGGTGCGCTTGCTACTTTCCTGGAATGGGCTCAAAAGGTTAAAAGATGATTAAAATGACTTAAAAGTGCCATTTTAGTATTTACAAAAAAAGAAAGCGGTGTTATTTTATTATCGTAGGCTTTAGCACTCGACAGATGAGAGTGCTAACAAAAAGGTGATGACAAATGCCAAACGAAATTGACAGAAGGAAACTTGAAATACTGAAAGCCATAGTTGTCGACTATGTGACCACAGGTGATCCTGTGGGCTCAAGGACCCTGGCCAAGAAGTATGAGCTTGGTGTAAGCAGTGCGACCATCAGGAATGAAATGGCTGACCTGGAAGACATGGGATTGCTGGAGCAGCCACATTCATCAGCTGGCAGGATACCTTCATCCAAGGGATACAGGCTCTATGTTGACAAGCTTATGACTTTGGACAACCTTTCAGTCGATGAGATCAAATTCATAGAGAACAGGATAATCACAATGGCTGCCTACGAAATAGAAAGGGTAATGAAGCAGGCCTCGATGATGCTGTCAGA
Organism: Youngiibacter multivorans; assembly: GCF_017873395.1. Classification (GTDB taxonomy): domain Bacteria; phylum Bacillota; class Clostridia; order Clostridiales; family Clostridiaceae; genus Youngiibacter; species Youngiibacter multivorans. The sequence goes on from NZ_JAGGKC010000003.1 coordinate 17,840, forward strand.
GCTGACGAACCTTGCGGTTGTCCTCAAGAAGCCGAACATTAACAAGTGCCATATCAAGACAGTGCAGCTGGTCCAGATCGACCAAAATGCCATAATTGCAGTTATCATGCTCGATACGGGTTCTGTGAAGAACAAGCACATCAGGTTAAGGTCAATACCGAATCCTGAAGAGCTCATGGCGATATCGAATCTACTGACCCTGAAGCTAAGGGACATGACCATGGAGGCTATAAACCTTGAGGTGCTCAACACCATAAAGAACGGACTTCAGGGACATGACGAGCTGTTCTCAGAGGTGGTTGGCGCGGTATATGAGAGCCTGAAAAGCGACATGGGGGATGACTACATCATTGAAGGCACCTCCAACATGCTCAAGTACCATGAATTTGCTGATGTCGGCAAGGTAAGGGAATTCCTCAGCCTTCTGGACAATCCTGACGCAATATTCAAGGATTCCGATGATGGCAGCGAAACAGATGGTCTTGTAATCAAGATTGGTGAGGAGCTCGACATACCGGAGGCAAAGGATGTAAGCGTCATTTCAGCCCACTACAGGATAAACGGGAAAAATGTGGGTACCCTGAATCTGATAGGACCGACCAGACTGGATTATTCCAAGGTGGTCTCAATAATTAACAACGTGACAAGCGAGCTTAACAAAAAGCTCAGCGAGGAGGATTTGATTACTGATGGTTGAAGGAAATGGTGATAAGGATCTCGAACTTGAAAAGGGCGAGACCGTAACAGCCGACACTACTGATGATGAGTCTGAAGTGAGGGCTGAGGCAGCCGAAGGCGTGCCTGATGAAGAGGAAGGCAGGGTATTTGATTTGAAGAACTTGCTCGGTGCCAGGAAAAAGCTCGAAGACGAGGCCAAGAAGCTTAGAAACGAGTCTGATGCATTGAAAGACAGGCTTCAGAGGATATCTGCCGAATATGACAATTTCAGGAAAAGGTCCCAGAAGGAAAAGGAAGGCATCTACACCGACAGCGTCGCCGATGTTGTTAAGGAAATTCTCCCGGTGCTTGACAGCCTTGAAAAAGCCCTGGATTTTGAAAAGGAAAGTGAAAATGGGATCAACAAGGGTGTCGAACTGACACTGGGACTTTTCAGGAATGCCCTCGAGAAGCTTGGTGTTGAAGAAATCAGGACTGATGAAGGATTTGACCCATCCATGCACGAGGCTGTGATGCACGTTCAGGACGAGTCAGTAGGTACAAATCAGGTAGTTGATGTTTTCATGAAGGGATATAGAAGAAACGAAAAAATTATAAGGTACAGTGTGGTAAAAGTAGCCAACTGATCAGGAGGAGAAATAAAATGGCAAAAGTAATTGGAATAGACCTTGGAACGACAAACTCATGTGTAGCGGTAATGGAAGGCGGAGACGCTATAGTAATCCCAAATGCTGAAGGTGCTAGGACCACCCCGTCAGTTGTGGCATTCCAGCAGAATGGTGAAAGGCTGGTTGGCCAGGTAGCAAGAAGGCAGGCAATAACCAATTCCGACAGGACAGTTGCGTCCATAAAGAGGGAAATGGGAACAAACCACAAGGTTACAATAGACGGCAAGGATTATACTCCGCAGGAAATTTCTGCAATGATACTTCAGAAGCTCAAGACTGATGCAGAGGCATACCTTGGTGAGAAGGTAACACAGGCTGTAATTACAGTTCCTGCATACTTCAACGATTCACAGAGACAGGCGACAAAGGATGCCGGAAAGATAGCAGGACTTGAAGTCCTGAGAATCATAAACGAGCCTACAGCCGCTTCACTTGCATATGGAATAGACAAGCTGGATGATGCCCACAAGATACTTGTTTACGACCTTGGAGGCGGAACATTCGACGTTTCAATCCTTGAGCTCGGAGACGGAGTGTTCGAGGTAAAATCGACTAACGGCAACACAAGGCTTGGTGGAGATGACTTTGATGAAAGGGTCATAAACCATATCGCAGATGAGTTTAGAAAGGACACCGGAATCGACCTTAAGAAGGACAAAATGGCTCTCCAGAGACTCAAGGAAGCTGCGGAGAAAGCTAAAATAGAGCTCTCTTCATCCATGCAGACAATGATCAACCTTCCGTTCATCACTGCAGATGCAACAGGACCAAAGCACATAGACATGACACTTTCAAGGTCAAAGTTCAATGAACTTACTGCTGACCTGGTAAAGTCAACAATAGAGCCAATGAGAAAAGCTCTTTCTGACGCCGGACTTACAATGAACGACATCGACAAGGTAGTTCTTGTAGGCGGATCCACAAGGACTCCTGCAGTAGTCGATGCAGTCAAGGATTTCACAGGCAAGGAGCCTTTCAAGGGAGTAAATCCTGACGAAGTTGTCGCACTTGGCGCAGCGATACAGGCCGGAGTACTTACTGGTGAAGTCAAGGACATACTGCTTCTTGATGTAACACCGCTTACACTTGGACTTGAGACATATGGCGGAGTGGCTACGAAGATAATCGAGAGGAATACTACAATACCTACAAGGAAGAGCCAGATATTCACCACTGCTGCAGACGGACAGACTTCTGTCGAGGTCCACATAGTACAGGGTGAGAGGCAGATGGCTGCTGACAACAAGACCCTTGGAAGATTCACTCTCTCAGGTATAGCACCGGCAAGAAGAGGAATACCACAGATCGAGGTTACCTTCGACATCGATGCCAACGGCATAGTAAAGGTAACAGCAGTCGACAAGGCTACCGGTAAGGAAGCGAACATAACAATCACCGCTTCAACCAACCTCACTGATTCTGAAGTAGAAGCTGCAGTAAAGGAAGCCGAAAGGTTCGCTGAAGAGGACAAGAAGAAGAAGGAGTCCATCGAAATCAGGAACAATGCTGAGCAGGTGGTATACCAGACTGAAACAACAATGGATGAGCTGAAGGACAAGATGGATGATGCTGACAAGAAGCTGATCGAAGAGAAGCTTGAGGCAGTCAAGAAGATCAAGGACACAGGCTCTGACGATGAAATAAAGAAAGCTACCGATGACCTTACAAACGAGTTCTACAAGGTCTCCTCAAAGCTCTACTCACAGAGCTCACAGCAGGCTGGACCGGAAGCGGGTCAGTATGAGGACCAGGGCGCTCAGCCGGGACCGGACAAGGACAATGTTGTAGACGCTGACTTTACAGTCGAGGACGACAAATAAACCCAAGATGATGCATGGTTAGGGAAAGGTTATCCTTTCCCTAATTGGGGTTAAGCCCCTTCAAAAGGAAACAGGTGGTGTGAAATGGCAACAAGAGACTATTATGAAGTCCTGGGACTTCAAAAGGGTGCCAGTGAGGAAGAGATAAAGAAGGCTTTCAGAAAGCTGGCCATAAAGTACCATCCGGACAAGAATCCGGGAAACAAAGAGGCTGAGGAGAAGTTCAAGGAAATCAACGAAGCCTACCAGGTGCTGTCAGACCCACAGAAAAAAGCCCAGTATGACCAGTTCGGCACAACGGACTTCAACGGATACGGTCAGGGAGCGGGCGGCTTCGATGCATCGGATTTCGGTGGATTTGGGGACATATTCGAGACGTTCTTCGGTGGCGGTGGTTTTTCAGGCGGGGCGTCGAGAAGGCGCACCGGTCCGAGAAGGGGAGCAGACCTGGAATATGCAATGGACCTGACTTTCGAAGAGGCTGTTTTTGGTGCTGAGAAGGAAGTCAGCGTCATGAGGACAGAGGTTTGTGATAACTGCTCGGGAAGCGGTGCTAAAAAGGGTTCAAAGGCCGAGACATGCAAGACCTGCCACGGATCAGGAACTGTAAGGGTTCAGAGGCAGACGCTTTTTGGCAACATGGTGCAGGAGACAGTCTGTTCCACATGCAACGGATCTGGTGAAACCATATCGGACCCTTGCGACATATGCAAGGGAAAGGGCCAGGTAAGGCAGAAAAGGAAGATCACTGTGAACGTTCCTGCAGGTGTTGACACAAATAACGTCATACCTCTCAGGGGACAGGGTGATCAGGGCTCTAAGGGCGGACCTGCAGGAGACCTGCATATCGTGCTCAGGGTAAAGCCTCACAAGACCTTCATCAGAAAGGGAAACGACATTTATGTGGATACCCACATAAGCTTTGCTGATGCTGCACTTGGAAAGGAAATCAAGGTACCGACAGTGGACGGGGACGTCAGCTACGATGTTCCTGAAGGTACACAGTCGGGGACACTGTTCAGGCTTAGAGGTAAGGGAGTGCCTGTCGTCAATTCTAGAAATAATGCGAGAGGCGACCAGTATGTCAACGTAATAGTGGATATACCGAAGAAGCTGAATGAAAAGCAGAAGGAAGCCCTCTTCCTTTATAAGGAAGCTTCAGGCGAAACAGTGGACAGGTCACCTAAGCAGGATAAGAAGGACAAGAAGAAGTTCGGAATATTCTAGGGTGAAAAAGCGAACTAAAAAGGAAGGCAATGATGCGCCTTCCTTTTTAGTTTCCTTATATTCGTCTATTACAGCATGCAGACCAGTAAAGGGGATTTCAGTCCTGGGGACCTTCTTCGCCATATACAGTCTCAAGTTTAGTTGAGCTCATGCCGAGCTCTCTTATCGTTGTTGACATTGTCGCGTATGTTCCGATCAGGGAAAATGCAAATCCAATCATCATGTTGCTCGCAACATCCTCAAGAGTATAGATATCGTCAGGAGAGACGTTTGCAAGCGAAAGGTCTCCGATCATTGCAACCACAAGTCCGAGAAAAGCTGCTCCTGCTATGATGAATGGCATCTGGGCAGCCTTCTTGCCCTTGAAAAGCAGGTAACCCTTTTTAGCAACAAGAGCAAAGGCAAAACCGAACAGTGCTGAGAAGGCACCGATGGCAGTTGCTATAGACCAGGCAATGCCAGTAATGACTGTAGCGATCGAAGCGCCAAATGCGCCTCTAAGATAGCTGCCATTCTGGCTGTTTTTTGATGCTGCTCCCATTTCAGTTTCAAGCTTAGACATGCATGAAGGGCATGCTTCAGCAACATCTGAACCTGACCTGACAGCATTGAACGAACCCTCCAGGCCGCAAAATCCGCATGCGCTTCTGAGACCGAGCGCATTGAATTCATTTGTCAATTCAGCTATGAGTTCACCAGTCAGAGTTGAGGACTTATCTGGTCCCAGTTTCTGGAATAGCTCGATAGTCAGGTCTGAACCATTGATTTCAGAAGACCTGAAGTAGTATCTCTCCTTTATTGAATCAAGCAAAGACTTTAGCTCTTCCCTTCTTTCGTCGAGTCCTGAGAGTGATGTCCTTACAGTTAACGGTCTGCCTTCATCAGCCTGTGAGATGCTGAACCAGAAGCCTTCAGACCGTCCGATTATGGATGCCCCGCTTTCAGTGTACTTCAGCAGGAGGCGAAGTTTCGTTAGAGTCTTGGTTGTCAGTTTCATCAGATGCTCCTTTAGTTTGGACAAATCAGTCCGGATATGAATATGTTTTCATTATAGATGAATTCTTGTCTTCAATCCACAGAAGGATGAATTTTTCCTCATGTCGTATTTTTTTGAATAAAGCCATTGTATTTGCTATAATTTAGTATGCCAAAAGCAGAATGGAGATGGGATAAATGAATGGAATATGGAGTGAAATAAAAATCATAGTTGAAGAAAAGGATGCCGAAGCGGTTGAAAACATCCTGTACACAATGGATATCAAGGGCCTTGCAATTGAAGACCCCAAGGACATACTGGGACGTGACCAGGGCCCGCTTACATGGGACTTTGCCGACATCAACATTTTTGAATTTAAGGACAAGGCTGTCATAAAGGCATACTTCAGCGAGGATGCCGATGCGACAGGGATATGCGAAGAGATCAGAGGGAAGATATCAGGGCTCAGGGATTTCGGATTTGAAATCGGTGAGTTTGAGGTCACATCAAGGAAGGTAAATGAGGAAGATTGGGCAAACAACTGGAAGAAGTACTATAAGCCAACAAAGATCGGGGAGAGATTTGTTGTAAGACCACTCTGGGAGGAGTATGAGGCTTCTGGAGACGAGATAATCATATCCATGGATCCCGGAATGGCGTTCGGCACAGGTACGCATGAAACCACCAGAATGTGTCTTGAAGCCCTGGAAAGGCATATGTCAAAGGGTGATACTGTATTCGATATCGGGACAGGATCCGGGATACTTGCCATAGGAGCCAGTCTTCTTGGAGCCGGAGAGGTGATTGGTGTCGACCTGGATCCTGTTGCTGTGGATTCTGCAAAAGAGAATGTCGGCTTCAATGCGCTTGACAATGTAGGTATAAGGCTTGGCAACCTGATGGATACGGTTGAAGGTACGGCAGATGTAATAGTTGCGAACATCATCGCTGAAATAGTCGTGGTACTTATTGATGATGTCAGGTTGAAGCTGAAGACAGGCGGCAAGTTCATATCTTCAGGTATAATAAGGGAAAAGGAAAAGCTGGTAGCTGACAAGCTTTTGTCTTCGGGCTTCACCATAATCGAGACGGACAGACAGGGCGAGTGGGTAGCAATTACAGCAGTGAAAAGCAATGCATAAGGTCTTTACAGGTGAGATAGCTTCTGGCGAGGCAATCGTGAGAGGCGACGACCACAAGCATCTGTCAAGAGTCCTGAGAGTAAAGCCAGGCGAGATGTTGACCGTTAATGACCTTATGGGACATGACTTTGAAGGGACTGTAAAAGATGTCCTGAAAGACCACACCGTAATCAGCATAATCAGGGAAATCGAAGGTACAAATGAAAGCCCGGTAAGGATTACCCTCTACCAGGGTATGCCTAAGGCAGGCAAGATGGACCTGATTGTCCAGAAGTCCACTGAACTTGGCGCTGTAAGGATAGTCCCAGTCATTACCGCAAGGGTTGAGTCGGCAAGCAAGGGAGAGTACAGGAAGCTCGACAGGCTTAGGAGAATAGCACTTGAAGCATCCAAGCAATCAAAGAGGACGATCATACCTGAAGTCACTGAACCGCGTGAACTTGCTGAAATTGCGGATACTTTGGGAAAGCATGACATCATAGTTGTTCCATACGAGAATGCTGAAGGTTATGGAATAAGAAGGCTACGAAAAGAGATACAGGAAGCAAGTGACATCGCCGTTGTAATTGGTCCTGAAGGCGGCTTCGAGGCTGAGGAAATCAGATTGCTTGAAGAACTTGGAGCAAAGACAGTGACACTTGGGAAAAGGATATTAAGGACTGAAACTGCAGGAATGGCAGCAATTGCAATACTGCAGATGGCATATGGAGACATGGGAGGCGATTGATTGAGAGTGGCTGTAGAGACTCTAGGGTGCAGAGTCAATACCTATGATTCGGAGGCGATGATGGAGCTGTTTGAAAGAGACGGCTTCGAGGTTGTTGGTTTTGCCGACAAAGCGGATGTTTATGTTATAAATACCTGCACTGTAACAAATATGGGCGACAAGAAATCCAGGCAGCATATCCACCGGGCGAAGCGTCAGAATCCTGATGCGGTAGTTGCTGTAGTAGGCTGCTATTCCCAGGTGAACAAGGAGGAAGTAGCATCAATAGAAGGTGTCGATGTGGTCCTTGGTTCAAGGAACAAATCAGAGATAGTGTTCTATGTGAACAAGGCGATCGCTGAAAAGAAGCAGGTGGTCCATGTTTCTGAAAACATTATGATGGGTGCCCGTTTCGAGGAGCTGAGCATCAAAGGCTATGAAGGAAAGACAAGGGCGTTCATGAAGATCCAGGACGGATGCAACAGGTTCTGTTCATATTGCATAATACCCTATGCAAGAGGCGGAGTCTCCAGCAAGGATCCTGCAAAGGTGATAGATGAGGTAAGGCTTCTTGCCGCTGAGGGATTCAAGGAGATCATACTTTCAGGGATCCACATTGCATCATACGGACAGGACTTCAAGGAAGGGTACGGCCTCATTGACCTCCTTGAGGAACTGGATGTAATAGAGGGCATTGAAAGAGTAAGGATAGGCTCAATTGAGCCCATGTTCTTCAAGGGTGAAGCCATGGAAAGGGTATTGTCCCTCAGGAAATTGTGTCCGCATTTCCACTTGTCACTTCAATCAGGCTCTGATGCTACACTTAAAAGGATGAACAGAAGATATACTACTGAGGAATACCTGGGAGTTGTCCTGAAGCTAAGGGACAGGCTGCCTGATGTATCTATTACAACAGATGTGATTGTGGGTTTCCCACAGGAAACTGACGAGGAATTCAAAGAGACCATGGATTTCCTTGAAAAGGTCAGGCTCGACAAGATACACACGTTCAAGTACAGCGAGCGGAAGGGAACGCCTGCCGCCAGGATGACCGGTAAGGTGGAGCCCGGTATAAAGGATGTAAGAAGCAACCTTGTGATCAAGCTATCGGACATGTTTGAAGAACAACATGTTTCAGGAATTGTCGGAAAGAAGGCAACAGTTCTTTTTGAAGAAGGCAAGGATGGAGTTTACTATGGTTACACACCGGAATACATCCGGGTAAGGACGGAGTCTCTACAGGACCTTGAGGGTCATATACGCAGTGTGCTCATCACCGGTTCGGTTAAGGACACTGCATTCGGAAAACTTGAAGACTAATGAGAGGATTGATAACATGGATTGTCTGTTTTGCAGGATAATAAGCGGGGAGATTCCAAGCAGCAAGGTTTATGAGGATGAATATCTATACGCATTCAGGGATATAGCACCACAGGCGCCTGTCCATATTCTGGTAGTGCCTAAGCTTCACGTAAGCGGAATAAATGAGCTGGATGAGGAAAGTGCATCCATTGCTTCTAAGGCACTTGTGGCAATAAGGGACCTCGCAAAGAGGGAAGGTATTGCGGAATCAGGTTACAGGGTTGTTATAAATACTGGCAGGGATGGACAGCAGAGTGTCGACCACCTGCATTTCCATTTGCTTGGGGGCAGAACTTTGGCGTGGCCTCCGGGTTAAAACCTCCGGGTTAAAATGATTGACTGAGTTTCAAAACTGTACTATAATAGTGTATGTGTTATTTTGCCCGAATAGCTGAAGTTTTTATTTTCGACTAGCGGAGGGAGGGATAAAGAATGTCAGAGATCAAGGTTGGAGAGAATGAGAGCCTCGAGAACGCACTCAGAAGATTCAAGAAGAAGTGCGCGAGAGCGGGTGTCCTCAGCGAAGTAAGAAAGAGAGAACACTACGAGAAACCAAGCGTTAAGAAAAAGAAGAAATCAGAAGCTGCAAGAAAGAGAAAGTTCAAATAGTTCTTGTAAGAAGGTGATTTTGTGACCATTAAGGAGCAGCTTCAGGAAGACTGGAAGCAGGCCTTGAAGAGCAAGGACAAACCGAAGGCTGAGATACTTTCCATGGCTAAAGCCGCTATACTCCATGTGGAGAAAACGGACAACATCAAGGTAGAGGATGCGAAAGCAATTGAGATCCTTGCAAGGGAAGTCAAGATGCGAAGGGATGCCAACGTCGAATTCGAAAAAGGCAACAGGCAAGATCTTGTTGACAAGAACAATTTCGAAATCGAAACAATATTGGGTTACCTTCCGAAGCAGTTGGAAGAAAAAGATATCATAAGACTTGTAGAAGACACAGCTAAGGAAATCGGGGCAAACAGCACAAAGGACATGGGCAAGCTTATGGCGGCTCTAAAGCCTGCAACAACAGGAAAAGCCGATGGCAAGCTTGTAAGCAGCATAGTTAAAGATTATCTGAACAGACAGGGAAACTAGTTTCCCTGTCTTTTGCTTGTTCAGGATTTATTCATATAAGACCTGACTCTGGGGGAATTGCCACTTAATTGTATAATTATTAACTATTTCTTAACTGATTGTTATAATTTTATTGATAATTAGGTAACAATGTATTATAATAATATTCGGATTCGGTGAATCAATTCACTGAAATGTAAATGGAGGGAATCATATGAAAAAGTTCAGGAAGATCCTGAGTCTGGCACTTGTAGGACTCATGGTCGCAGGACTCGCAGCCTGCGGAACAAAGGCACCTACCACACCAACCGAAACTGCAACCTTCAAGGCGGGGACCTATGATGGAGAAGCAGACGGTTTCCACGGCAAGATAAAGGTTAAGGTGACTGTCACTGCTACCGCGATCACAGATATCAAGGTAGAACATACTGAGACAGAAGGACTTGGCGACAAAGCGGTTGAAGAGATCGTTGAGATGGTCAAGACCAATACCTCACTCAAGGTTGATGCTGTAACAGGAGCAACCTATTCAAGCAAGGGAATTCTTGAAGCTATAACAGCAGCGCTTAAGGCTGCAGGCGCGGATGTAGAGAAGCTTAAGGCAAAGGAAATTGCTTCAGGCGAGACTAAGGGCGATGTAGTTAAGACGGCTGATGTAATAATAATCGGCGGTGGCGGAGCTGGACTTGCTGCGGCAGTTTCAGCACACCAGAACGGCGCCAAGGTAATCGTGGTTGAAAAGATGTCGAGACTCGGCGGAAACACCATGATTTCGGGATCCGCATACAATGCAGCGGACTCTAAAAGGCAGAGCGCAATTACAATGACAGCTCCTGAAAAGCAGACAGTGGAGAATATCATTGCAGGAACATACGAGGATGCACTCGTAAAGACATGGCAGGAAACGCTTAAGAAGGAATGGACAGAGTACCTTGCATCAGGCAAGACTACACTTTTCGATTCACCTTCACTTCACAAGCTGCAGACATACCTTGGCGGAGATAAGAAGGGAACGCCTGAGCTTATAGACGTATTTGCAGACAATGCATATCCGGCAGTAGAATGGCTCGAGTCATTGGGCATGGAGTTCAAGGACTATGTTTTCACAGTTCTCGGTGGACTCTGGAACAGGGCTCACAAGCCTGTGAAGCCACTTGGAACCGGATTCATGGAGACCTATGAAAACTACCTCGAGAAGAACAAGGCTGACATTGAGGTTATACTTGATACTACTGCCAAGGAATTCATCGTCAAGGACGGTGCTGTAGTTGGAGTAGTTGCAGAAGGAAAGAACGGCAAGGTCACACTCAATGCTTCGAAGGGCGTAGTACTTGCTACAGGCGGATTCGGAGCTAACGTTGAAATGAGGAACAAGTACAACACTGTTTTGTGGCCTGACCTCACAACCGTAAAGACAACGAACCATACTGGTGCTACCGGAGACGGTATCGTCATGGCTGAAGCAGTAAATGCCAAGCTTGTAGGAATGGAATACATCCAGCTTCTTCCAATGGGAGACCCGGTAACTGGAAGCCTCAGCGGAAACATTGAGCAGGGTGTGCAGAACAGGATATTCGTCAACAAGGAAGGCGAAAGATTTGTTGATGAAGGCGCAAGAAGAGACGTAATGACAAAGGCTCTCATGGAGCAGACTGATTCATACATGTGGGTAATAGTAGACAAGAACTCGTACCCGACTGGCGATACAAAGAACAACTTCAACGAGTCAATTGATGATCTTGTTAAAGCAGGAAGGGCTTTCAAGGCCGATACCCTTGAAGACCTTGCAAAGCAGATAGGAGTTGATCCGGTTGCTTTCGTCAAGTCAGTTGAGACTTTCAACAAGGCTGTCGATGGCACTGCAAAGGATGAGTTTGGAAGGACACTGTTCGACAAGAAGTTAGATACAGCTCCTTTCTATGCAGGAGCGAGAGTTCCGACTGTCCACCACACAATGGGCGGAGTAAGCATAAATGCCAATGCACAGGTTATAGATGCAAACGGCAATGTCATCAAGGGTCTTTATGCAGCCGGTGAAGTAACCGGAGGACTGCATGGAACCAACAGACTTGGTGGAAATGCGCTTGCGGATATCAACGTATTCGGAAAGATAGCAGGAAAGAACGCAGCAACAATGAAATAGAAAAACTTCAGGGGAGGTCATACGTGACCTCTCCTTTCCCATGTCCATAAAATTAACCGGTTATTCAAAATATCCTTATCCCGTTATGTTATAGTTTCAATATGGAATATATGTTTATTCAGGAGGTAGATAGAATGGTTGAATACAAGGCACTGGTTATGGACAGGAACGAGGCAGGCTTTGAGCTTGGCTACAAGGATATGGAATTCAGGGAGCTGGCTGATGGAGAGGTGCGTGTGCGCATCCACTATTCGTCGGTCAATTACAAGGACAGGCTGGCGGTAGATCCGGAGACAAAGGTGATAAGGTCGTTCCCGATGGTTCCGGGGATCGATTTTGCCGGTGTCATCGCTGAGAGCAATGCTGAGGGGCTTGAGGAAGGGGATGCGGTAGTTGTGACAGGCTATGGCTTCGGTACGGACTTCAATGGCGGCTTCAGGGAATACGCTGAGGTGAAAAGGGATATGCTGGTGAAGCTGAATCCGGGTATGACTCTTGAAGAGGCCATGATATATGGTACTGCAGGCTTCACTGCAGCATTGTCCGTTGATGCCATACTTCAGAAAGGCATAAAGCCTGAAAAGGGCAGGATTCTTGTTACCGGGGCGACAGGTGGCGTAGGATCCCATGCGATAGCTATCCTTGCGAGGCTTGGATACAACGTGACTGCAGCAGTGAGAGATATGGAAAGTGCTCCATGGCTCAAGAAGCTTGGAGCAAGTGAAATAATCCCGTTCAGTGAGGTTATGCCTCCAAAGAAGCCCCTATCTCCCATCAAATGGGCTGCATGCATTGATGCAACCGGAGGGGCATCTGTAGCCTCGATTCTCAGTGAAATCGATAATGACGGAATTGCTGCAATCAGCGGAAATGCTTCAGGAGTCAAGTTTGAATCGACAGTATTTCCATTTATACTTAGAGGAGTGGTTCTGGCTGGAATCAACTCAGTGATCGTAAGTCAGGAAAAGAGGGAGCATATCTGGGAGAAGCTCGCTGGTGAGTGGAAATCGGATGTACTCAGTCTCCTTGTAAGAAGAAAGGTTCCGTTCGGTGAACTTAAGGAAAATCTCACAACCAGGCAGACCGGAAGCGGCAGAGACATAGTTGTGTTTTAGCAGAAATGCCAATTCGGCCAATATATGGTAAAATTGGTATTATTCTAAAGTAAAGGATGCTCCGATGAATGATTTGAATAGAAAAGACATAATATGGATGATACTTGCAGCTTTTGCAGCAGCCGCAATAAGCTTCGGAATTCTCAGCACTACGCTTGTAAGCAAGAAATATGAGCTCAAAGTGGGGGATATCTCACCTGTGGATTTCAAGGCTGCATATGATACTATTGATAAGGTGACTACGGAAGCTTTGACTGAGGATGCCAGAGACAGCATTCAGGCTCAGTACAGTGAGGACGTAGAGGTCAGACGTGCGATGCAGAAGGCTGTAAGCGACTTTTTCAATACGGTTATTTCTGAGAAAGCTTCATTTACCACAGATGAAGAGAGGGCACAGTCGCTTGCATCGAAATCAGGGCCAGGTATTTCAGTGGAAGAATATATGGCTCTGCTTTCCATGAGCAACGAGATCCTTAGAAGCATGGTGACTGACATCAATGAGACGGTTGCGGAGGTATATTCTTCGGTAATAGAAGAGGATGACCAGAGTGAGCTGGACAAGGCTACCGAGAGGCTCAAATCCTCTGTGGAAGCGATCTCAGAGGTTGATGCCGTTGAAGCGGCAATTTGGAAGATAATGCTGCCTCTAATCAAACCGAACTACATATTCGATGAAACTCTGACTGAGGAGCTAAAAACGGATGCAGCGGGTAAGGTCAATCCGGTGGTCATAAAGGCAAACCAGACCATAGTCAAGGAAGGGGAGCCCGTCAGGGAATATCAGCTGGCGCTACTTGATGATTTCGGATATCTTTCCAGTGGCGGAGCTGATTTTCTTCCTTTCTTCGGGTTGGGCATGGGAGTCATAGCCATATATGGCATAATTCTTTTCTATCTCAACAAGTATTACAGGGACCTCGCGACAAACAGGAAGTCAGTACTGCTGATATTTGTCATACTGCTCCTTTCAACTGCAATTTCAAGGGCGATGATAATAATAAGTCCCTTTGCGCTGCCCTACACGTTTTCACCCATGCTTCTCATGATACTTACAAAGAAGAGGATAGGGCAGACAATGTCGATCCTTAACAGCATTCTTATAAGCACGATGACTGGCTTTGACCCTCAGGTAATGGTTCTTATGATGCTTACTTCGGTTCTTAGCATCATACTTCTCAAGAGAGTCGAGGAGAGGAATGACATTGTCAAATCTTCAAGTCTTGTTGGAGTCATGGCATTCCTCGTATCAAGCGGGATGGGATTCATCGTCTCAGGTGCATCCAGGGAGATAATCATAAACGGAGCTATAGCGGGAGCGGCCTGCATAGTTTCAGGAGTGCTTGTCATAGGTGTTCTGCCGATACTTGAGAATCTTTTCAATATCGTGACAGAAATCAAGCTCCTTGAGCTTTCAAACCCAAATAATCCTCTGCTCAAGAGGCTTCAGATGGAGGCTCCGGGAACATACCAGCACAGCATAATGGTGGGAAACCTTGCTGAAGCTGCAGGCGAGATCGTCGGAGCAAATACCATACTTCTGAGGGTCGGCGCCTACTATCACGACATAGGAAAGCTTTCAAGGCCGAAGTTCTTCAAGGAGAACCAGATCGGCTGCGGCAATCCGCACAATGAAATCACGCCTAACCTCTCGACACTCATAATAACAAGCCATGTAAAGGTTGGCCTTGAGATGGCTGAAAAGGCCAAGCTGCCGCTGGAGCTTAGGGAAATGATAACTCAGCACCATGGCACGACACTTGTCAAATACTTCTTCCTTACACAGAAAAACAGTTCTGACAAGCCGGATGAGATAAGCGAGGATGACTTCAGGTATCCTGGTCCCAAGCCTAAATCCAAGGAAGCTGGTATAATGATGCTTGCGGACAGTGTGGAAGCATCTGTCAGGAGCCTTCAGGAGCCGACTGAAGGAAAGGTCCAGGCGATGGTGTACAAGGTCATTAAGGACAAACAGGATGACGGGCAGCTTGATGAGTGCGACCTTACATACAGGGAGGTCAGCCTCATAAGGAACAGCTTCCTCAAGACGCTTTCATCCATGTATCATGAGAGGATAGAATATCCTGAAGACAAGAGAAAAAAATTACAGGACAGGCAGGTGCAGGTATGATAAATTTCAGCGATGAACAGGAAAAGCTGGTGCTTTCAGATGAAATCAAGGCTGCTGCGGTAAGCGCCATAGAGCTTGCGGCAAAGGAAGAGGGAGTGACAGGAAGCTTTGAGGTGGACATCCTGGTTGTCGACAACGAAGGAATCAGGGAAATCAACAGTGACACAAGGAATAAGGATGAGGTGACTGATGTGCTTTCTTTCCCGATGATTGAATATGGGGAAGGCTCAGTCTTCAAGGATGAGCACTCAGGAAAGAGATTTCCTGCCCAATATTATAACGGTGAGGAACTGATGCTGGGAGATATTGTGGTATCTTTGGAAAGGGCATCAGAGCAGGCGGTTGATTTCGGACATTCGCTCAAGAGGGAATTCTGCTATCTTGTGGTTCATTCGATGCTCCATCTGCTTGGATATGATCATATGGAGGAAGAAGACAAGGCCAGGATGAGAGAACGTGAAGAAGAAATCCTAGGTCAGCTTGAGATAAGCAGGGAGTGACTGATATGAAGATGAAGGGGCTGCTCGACAGCTTCAACTATGCGATTGAAGGTCTGATATATGCCGTCCGAACACAACGTAACATGAAAATTCATGTAGTAACATCTATCATGGTCCTTGTTATGGCGCTTTTCACCAGGATAACCAAGGTTGAGCTCCTGGTGCTGTGCCTTACGATAACGATGGTAATGTCAGCGGAACTGTTCAACACAGCAGTTGAAGCGACCATTGACCTGACTACGAACCACTACCATCCGCTGGCCAAGGTGGCCAAGAACACGGCAGCGGCGGCGGTGCTCCTGACTACGATCAATGCTGTGGTTGTAGGGTATTTCCTTTTCTGGAATGAAATAACTTCGATGACCTACAATGGCATCCAATTGGTGAAGCACTCCAGTCCGTATCTTGTGCTTGTTGTGTTCATACTGGTTTCGCTGGCTGTTATACTAACGAAAGCGGTAATCGGTGAAGGTACCCCGCTCAAGGGAGGCATGCCTTCTGGACATGCGGCCATAGCCTTTTCAATAGCCACGATGGTCAGCTATCTGTCAGAATCCGCGATAGTGATGACACTTTCGTATCTTCTGGCACTTATTGTAGCGCAATCCAGGGTGGACTCCAAGGTCCACAGCACAAAGGAAGTCGTTGTCGGTGGCCTGCTTGGATTTTTGGCCACGATCCTCATTTTCAGGCTGTTCGGTTATTAGGAGGTTTTGTTTTGGATTACGGGAAACTTATAGAGGCTGCACTGTCAGCAAGGGAAAATGCTTATGTGCCATACTCCCATTTCAAGGTGGGGGCAGCAGTCCTCACTGAGGATGGTGAAATAGTCTCAGGCTGCAACGTTGAGAATGCCTCGTATGGGGCTACGAACTGCGCTGAAAGGACGGCAATATTTACAGCTGTGGCAATGGGAAAGAAGAAACTGAAGGCAATCGCCGTGGTAGGCGACCTGAACTCCTATACATATCCGTGCGGGATATGCAGGCAGGTCATGGTGGAATTCGCTGAAAACAGCGATATTCCTGTAATAATCGCCAAGAATGAGAATGAATATATGGTAAAGACCTTGGAAGAGATACTTCCAGGCGCGTTCACAAAGGATGCGCTGTCAGATGCAAAGGAGAAACATGATGTTTAAGTCAGGATTCGTAACAATAGTAGGAAGGCCCAATGTCGGTAAATCAACTCTTCTCAACCATCTCATGGGTGAGAAGATATCTATAGTGTCAAACAAGCCACAGACAACCAGAAAAAACCTTCAGGCAATATATACAGACAAGGAATGCCAGATAGTATTCGTAGATACGCCTGGAATCCATAAGCCAAGGCACAAGCTTGGGGAATACATGGTATCATCTGCCAAGGACACATTCAATCAGGTTGATATAGTCGTATTCATGACTACTGCAGAAGGCTTGATAAGCACAGCTGACACACATATACTTGAAAGCCTCAAGGGGGTTTCCATACCGGTGTTCCTTCTCGTGAACAAAACCGATGAAAGCACATCCGGCAAGGTTGCTGAAACACTAAAGAACTATTCAGCATTCATGGATTTTGCCGAGATACTCCCGATTTCAGCGCTTAGGGGAAAGAATACAGAGGAACTCATAAACCTCATGAAGAAGTATATTCCGGAGGGGCCAATGTATTATCCTGAGGACATGCTTGCCGATGTGCAGGAGAAGTTCATCGTCGCAGAAACCATTAGGGAGAAGGCGCTGAAGCTCCTGAACCAGGAGATACCTCATGGCATAGCCGTCGAGATCGTGACATTCAAGGAAAAGGAAAATGGAAATTTCACCATAGAGGCTGATATCATCTGCGAAAAGGACAGCCATAAGGGGATAATAATCGGCAAGGAAGGACAGACACTTAAAAAGATAGGTCAATGGGCAAGAGAGGATATCGAGAAATTCCTTGGAGGCAAGGTCGACCTCAAAACCTTCGTCAAAGTAAGGAAAGACTGGAGGGATAATTCAACTATCCTGAAGGATCTGGGTTACAAGGACTAGATGCAGGAAAAGGTAAAGGGCATAGTCCTGAAGACAATGGATTTCAAGGAAAAGGACAAGCTCATGTGGATATTCACGGAGGAATTGGGGAAGGTTTCCGTCCTCTGCAAAGGTGTAAGAAACCAGAAGAGCAGGATGCAGTCACTCGCAATGCCTCTCCTCCTTGGCGAATTCATGCTATATAAGGGTAAATCCATGCACACCCTCAACGAAGGTTCCGTTATCACCACTTTCAAGGGGTTGAAGGAGGACCTGGTGCTTTTGACCTACGGGTCCTATTTTCTGGAGCTTTGCGATATTGTCTCAATGGACAGCGAGCCGGACCGGGAGCTTTACAGGGACCTTATTACAGCTCTGTACATCCTTGAATCGAAGGCTTTGGAACCGGAGTATGTCGCACGAGCCTTTGAGCTTAAGGTCATAAGGTCGTCAGGTGTATCTGCCGATGACGGCATGTCACAGGTCAGGATTTCACAGGGAGCAAGAAAAGCTTGTGAATTCCTGCAGAGGACGGATCTGCAGAAGATCCACGTTCTAAGCGTTTCAAAGGACGTCGTCGATGAAATCGGCGAGCTTACTTCATTCATCATCTCAGCAAGCTTTCAGAGGCAGCCAAAGAGCCTTATGATGCTGAAATATCTGTAGGAGGTAGGAAAATGGAAGAAAACAGGAAAAAAGGCAACGGAACCCTTGATATTACACTCAAGGGGAAAGAACCGGTGAAGATACCGGTTGAAGTCGCCGCGGTGGCCGGGCTGCTTCTCATGAAGAAGCCGAAGCTTCTTATTGCTTCAGTTGCTGCGTTTCTTGTGTCTGGTTCAAAGGCGGAGCTCGATCTGCCTTCAGGAAGAAGAATTGATCTGAGTGAGAAAGCCAGGGAGATTGCATCAAAGACAGCAGAAAAGGCTGATCAGGCGATAAGCAGCTTGAGGAAAACGGTAACTGACAGGAAATAGGATTTCTGACATAAAGGATGCTTTAGGGCATCCTTTTTCATCATTAAGTTAACGGAAAATTAATATCAATTTGGCCGTTAATTCCAAATCCTGAATGCATTTAAAGTGTAAATCACATGCTTCTTGTGCTATAATATATTAGGTTTTGGTGCCCTGTGGGGAATCAAAGCCATCGAATCCCGGAAAGGGATTTGAAATCATATATTTTGAAAGAGAGGGAAATCTAATGTCAAAAAAGTATGTTTACCTTTTTAATGAAGGTGATGCATCGATGAAGAACCTCCTCGGAGGAAAAGGCTCCAATCTTGCAGAAATGACAAACCTGGGTATTCCAATACCTAAGGGCTTCATTGTCACAACGGAAGCCTGCAATAAATATTATGACGACGGAAAGGTAATCGCAGAGGAGATAATCGCTGAGATCAATGAGAAGCTTGCCGTCCTTGAGAAAGAAACAGGAAAGACCTTCAATGGCGACAAGAACCCGCTTCTTGTATCTGTAAGGTCCGGAGCAAGGGCTTCAATGCCTGGAATGATGGATACGATCCTCAACCTCGGACTTACTGACAAGACAGTTGAAGTTCTTGCTAATGAGACCGGAAACGAGAGATTCGCATACGACTCCTACAGAAGATTCATAATGATGTTCGCTGACGTTGTTAAAGAGCTCAGCAAGAAGAACTTTGACAAGATCCTTGAAGCAATGAAGGAAGAGAAGGGTGTTCATCTTGACACCGAGCTTACAGCAGATGACCTCAAGAAGCTGGTCGTTCAGTTCAAGCAGTACTACAAGGAGCAGCTTGGAGAGGAATTCCCTGAGGATCCCAAGGAGCAGCTTATAGAGTCAGTAACAGCCGTATTCAGAAGCTGGGACAACCCAAGAGCCAATGTTTACAGAAGGCTCAATGACATACCTTCAAGCTGGGGAACTGCCGTAAACGTGCAGTCAATGGTATTTGGAAACAAGGGAGAGACTTCGGGAACTGGAGTTGCATTCTCAAGAAATCCTGCAACTGGCGAGAAGAAGGTATTCGCAGAGTACCTCATGAACGCACAGGGCGAAGATGTTGTTGCTGGTATCAGGACACCTCAGCCAATCGAAGATCTTGCAGTTCAGATGCCTGAGACATACAAGCAGTTCATCGATATAGTAAACAAGCTTGAAGCCCACTACAGGGACATGCAGGACATGGAGTTCACCATCGAGGACGGAACTCTGTACTTCCTTCAGACAAGAAACGGAAAGAGAACTGCTCAGGCTGCTCTCAAGATAGCTGTTGACATGGTCAAGGAAGGTCTTGTAACAGAGAAGCAGGCAGTGCTTATGATAGACCCTAAGCAGCTTGATACACTCCTTCACCCTGCATTCGATGCAGAGGGACTGAAGGCCGCACCAGTGATGACTACAGGACTTCCTGCATCACCTGGAGCAGCAACTGGTAAGATAGCGTTCACAGCAGCTGAAGCCAAGGAAAGGGCTGCAGCAGGCGAGGCCGTCGTACTTGTAAGGCTCGAGACATCACCTGAGGACATCGAAGGAATGATCGCAGCTGAAGGAATACTTACAGTAAGAGGCGGAATGACATCTCATGCAGCAGTTGTTGCAAGAGGTATGGGAACATGCTGCGTAGCCGGAGCCGGAGCCCTCAAGGTAGACGAGGATGCAAGGACCGTTACTCTAGCTGGCAAGGTTTATACCGACCAGGATTACATATCCCTTGACGGATCCACAGGAACCGTGTACTCAGGACAGATTAAGACAGTTGAGCCTGAGATAAGCGGACACTTCGGAACATTCATGGGATGGGCTGATGAAATAAGGACACTGAAAGTAAGAACTAATGCTGATACACCACATGATGCAGCAACTGCAATCAAGTTCGGTGCAGAAGGCATAGGCCTTACAAGGACAGAGCATATGTTCTTCGCTGAGGACAGGATTTTCATCATGAGACAGATGATAGTCGCAAGGACCGAGGCTGACAGAAGAAAGGCTTTGGAGAAGCTTCTTCCGATGCAGAAGAGCGACTTCAAGGGAATATACGAAGCAATGCAGGGATTCCCGGTAACAATTAGGTTCCTGGATCCGCCGCTTCATGAGTTCCTTCCACAGGAAGACGAGCAGATAGAAGAGCTTGCTGTAGCACTTGAAATGACTGCTGACGAGCTCAAGGGAGTAATCGCAGACCTTCACGAGTTCAACCCTATGATGGGTCACAGAGGCTGCAGACTTACAGTCTCATATCCTGAAATAGCTGAGATGCAGACAAGGGCCGTTATAGAAGCTGCTATCGAAGTAAACAAGGAAATGGGCTGGAAGATAGTTCCTGAGATCATGATACCACTTGTTGGAGATGTCAAGGAGCTCAAGTATGTCAAGAATGTAGTTGTAAAGACTGCAGATGCGATAATCGCTGAAGCTGGCGTAGAACTCAAGTATCTCGTAGGTACTATGATCGAGATACCAAGAGCTGCCGTCACTGCAGACGAGATAGCGAAGGAAGCAGACTTCTTCTCCTTCGGAACAAACGACCTTACCCAGATGACCTTCGGATTCTCAAGGGATGATGCGGGAACGTTCCTGAAGCATTACTATGAGAAGAAGGTATATGACTTCGACCCGTTTGCTAAGCTTGACCAGGAAGGCGTAGGCCAGCTTGTCAAGATGGCTTGCGAGAAGGGAAGAAGCGTCAAGGAGAACCTTAAGCTCGGAGTATGCGGAGAGCATGGCGGAGACCCGTCATCAGTCAACTTCTTCCATAACGTTGGACTTGACTATGTATCCTGCTCACCATACAGAGTGCCGGTTGCAAGGCTTGCAGCTGCACAGGCTGAAGTAAGGAACCCAAGACACAAGAAGTAATAAGCCAAAGAGCAAAGACGCTCAGGGAAACATTCCCTGAGCGTCTTTTTCTTGCTTGCTAAATTTTGAATAGTCCTGTTTTCATAAGTATCAATGCCCATGCAAAAGCAAGGACAGGTATTCCAAGCTGGAACTTCAGGTGCCTTGTCTTGTGCCTTGCGAGGCTCATGCCGAAGAGCACTCCGAAAGCTCCTCCAATACCTGCTATGAGGAACAGGGTATTTTCAGGTATTCTCCATTCTCTTCTGCGCGCCTTTCGCTTATCCCAGAACATCACGATAAGGCCGATTGCATTGATTGCAAGGAATGCGACCCTTAATATTGTAGTAAAATCCAAATGAACACCACCTTTATTATTCACTTGATTTTACCATAGCTTGTGCATTTGTAAACCACGGACATAAACTTGCGTATAAAGGTATACTGTCTGGCTGCATCAATTCTTGGTGCTAACAGATGCTTTGAAATTCAAAAAATGTCGAAAATTCTATCGGAATGCTGTAAAAAATAATTGAAAATCTTATAGTTTTGTCATTGTTACATATTCCACAAAAAACGATTACAATATTCGTGTGATTTTTTATCAACATATTGAATGAAAAAATTTCATGTTTCATGTATTAAGGATGTATTATTTTCAGATTGGCAATAAAAGAATAGAGATATGAATTATCTATAGACCAGTAGTTACTAAAATTCAAAAATATGCTAAAATAGTGCTATGGATTGTACAGAGATGCACAGCCTGGTAAAACACTGCGGGTCATGGCGATGATGATTGGGAATGAATTGGAAACCTATAAGCCGATACACCATCTTAAGCATCACTTCTGTACCTCAGAGTGCGCATCTTTAACAAAAAGGAGGAAAGTCATGAAAAAAGTATTGGGATTACTGCTCTCACTAACTATCGTTGCTTCACTTGCTGCAGGATGTACCACTAAGGAACCGACAACTCCGACAACGGCACCAACTACTCCTGTAAGCACAACCCCTCTGGTGGTTGGTTACCAAGCATTCAGCCAGAAGTTCAGCCCTTTCTTTGCAACAACAGGGTATGACATGGACGCACAGGGCCTTACTCAGGTGTCGCTGCTGACGACTGACAGAGTTGGAGGAATAATTTACAACGCCATTGCAGGCGAGACTGTTCCTTATGAAGGCAAGGACTACAAGTACACAGGACCTGCAGACATAAAGGTAACATATGATGAAGCTGCAGATGTAACCACTTATTACATGAAAATCAGAGATGACATTAAGTTCAGCGATGGTGAGGTAATGGATGCTGACGACATAATATTTAATTTTTATGTACTGTCAGACTCGACCTACACAGGATCTTCAACGATTTATTCCTACCCAATAATAGGAATGGTCAATTACAGGGAGAACAACTCAAAGGCTGAAGAGCTTGCAGTTACTCCTGAGGAACTTGCGGCAGCTCTGGAGAACCCAACTGACGAAATGAAGGCATTCATGACCGATTTCGTTAAGGGCGTTCTAACTGACGAGCTTGACTGGGTAAAGAGCATAATGACTGATCCAAACTACAAGTCATATGTTGACAAGTATCCGGTCGTAAAGGACCTTTTCGCATATTTCTATGGGAAAGATGAAGCGTATGACTCAACAAAGGTTGCCGATGAGGCGAAGGTTCTTGAGGATGTCATAGCACAGTACGGACCAGACTGGAAGACACTCGGAGCAAACTATGGAGGAAGCGAAGGCTATTTCAAAGCTGATATCGAAGGTGAAGTAAGCAGCATGGTCCTCAAGGACAAGCTTGCCAAGGCTGACGGTAAAGAAGTACCTAATATAGAAGGCATAAAGAAGCTCAGCCAGACTGAGGTTGAAGTAAAGGTAAAGGGCTTTGAAGCGCCTGCAGTTTACAGCATCTGCGGAATCCAGGTAGCGCCTCTTCATTACTATGGCGATGTTGCTAAGTATGACTACGCTGCCAATAAGTTTGGATTCACCAGAGGGGACCTCTCAATTGTTGAAGCGAAGACAACCACTCCAATGGGAGCAGGACCTTACAAGTTTGTAGAGTATAAGGACAAGGTCGTTTACTTCGAAGCGAACGAGAACTACTACAAGGGCGCTCCTAAGACAAAGTTCCTTCAGCTGAAGGAAACTACAGATGGAGAAATGATTGCCGGAGTTGGAACTGGAGTAGTAGACGCTGGAAATCCATCAGGATCCAAGGCTAAGTTCGAAGAGCTCAAATCCTACAATTCCAACAAGGAAGCAGTAGGAGACAAGATAGCTGCAGTCTCAGTCGACAATCTGGGTTATGGATACATAGGCATCAACTCCAAGACAGTCAATGTCAAGGGCGAGCCAGGATCTGAAGCCAGCAGAAACCTGAGAAAGGGCTTTGCGACTGTATATGCAGTATACAGAGACGTAGCAATTGACAGCTACTACGGAGATGCAGCGGCTGTTATCAACTACCCGATTTCCAACACATCTTGGGCGGCACCGCAGAAGTCAGATCCTGACTATTCTGTAGCATATTCCAAGGATGTAGACGGAAAGGCAATATATACTGAGAACATGGTCGCTGATGCAAAGTATGCGGCAGCTCTCGAAGCAGCTAAGGGCTTCTTCAAGGCAGCAGGCTACACATATAACGATGCAAGCGGAAAGTTCACAGCAGCGCCTGAAGGTGCAAGCCTTGAGTACGAAGTCATAGTACCTGGAGACGGAACAGGAGAACATCCTGCATTCGCGATACTCGCAGATACAAAGGCAGCACTCGAGAAGATAGGCATAACACTTACAATCAATGACCCAGCTGATGCTAATGTACTCTGGGATACTCTTGATGCGAACACTCACGAGATGTGGACAGCTGCATGGCAGTCAACCATAGATCCTGACATGTACCAGGTATATTACAGCAAGAACGGCAAGGGCCTTGGCGGAACTGACAGCAACAGCTACAACATCGCAGACACAGAGCTTGATGAGCTTATAATCGAGGCTAGGCAGAGTCCTGACCAGGCCTTCAGAAAAGCTACATACAAGACTGCTCTTGACATAATACTTGACTGGGGCGTAGAGGTCCCGAACTACCAGAGACAGAACCTGGTCATATTCAGCCCTGAGAGAATCAAGATGGAGACTGTTACTCCTGACATAACAACATACTGGGGTTGGATGAATGACCTCGAACTTCTTGAAATGAAATAACAAACAGGCCATTGGATGTATGAGCCCACTTATGTGGGCTCATCTCATCTTCAGACTCTTCTGCCAAAACGGATGTGATGGCTGAGTTGAAACTGAGGCCACACTATAGGTACAAAAAGAGGGGTAAAATGCGAAAATACGTTCTGAAAAGACTTTTGATATCGGCAGTACTATTGTTTTTCGTATCGATGATAATATATGCAATTATGCGAAGCATCCCTACATCCTACGTCGAATCACAGGCGAGGATGCTGTCAATGAGACCAGGTGCAAAGAGCTACACGGAATGGCTGAGGCAGCTTCAGGAATCATATGGCCTTGATGTTGGAATCGTACCGGGATTCTTCCGATGGGTGTCCAATGCTGTTAGGGGTAACTTTGGCGATTCATGGGCATTTAACGTTCCTGTTACTCAGAAGTTCGCTTCAGTAATCTGGGACTCCTTCATACTGGGGTCAATTGCTTTCGTGCTTCAGGTAATAATAGCCATACCACTTGGAATCCTTGCAGCCAGGAGGCAGTACAGCAGGGCTGACTATACCATAACAGTAGTCGCTCTCCTTGGAATATCCCTGCCAACCTTCTTCTTCGCTACCGTGCTTAAACTGATATTTTCAGTCTGGCTTGGCTGGTTCGACCTTTATGGAAAGGTTGGAAGGAACTACATGCAGCTCGATGCATTCGGACAGTTCTTCGATGTCGCAAGACATTTCGTTCTGCCTATAATGACTCTTACAATTATCGGAATAGGAAGCCTCATGAGGTATACAAGAACGAACATGCTCGAGGTATTGAATTCAGATTTCATCCGAACTGCAAGAGCAAAGGGACTTTCTGAAAAGAGAGTCATCAATTTCCATGCCTTCAGAAATACGCTCATACCCATAGTAACTATTCTGGGTGGTTCGCTCCCGGGTCTTTTTGCCGGAGCGCTTATCACTGAAACCCTATTCCAGATACCAGGCATTGGATTTACTGCATATACAGCGATGGTAAGCGGCGACATACCGTTCACGATGTTCTACATGGTGTTCATGGCCGTGCTTACTTTGCTGGGAACTTTGATAGCGGACATATTGTACGCTGTGGTAGATCCTCGTGTCAGGATCAGTTGATGAAGGTGGAGGTAGGCTATGCTAGACAATAAAATGAAAAATCAAGACCAGTTTGAAGATCATGATGAGAGTGAGGAAGCTCTTAAGGAACATCTCAGCTCATCGCATGAACTTGGCGACGAACAGAGGGTAAAGGTGCTGTCCCCTGGAATGCTTGTAATAAAACGATTCCTAAGGAACAGGCTTGCCATAATCGGCTTTGTGATAATAGCCTTCATGTTCCTCTTCTCGTTCCTTGGAGGGATCATTTCCCCATACGGTGAAACAGAAGTCTTCAAGTATGTTGGAACCATGTCCAAGGAATATGCAAGCATAACTCAAAATGATGATTACAGATATACCGTTGCGGATGGAATGAATTACAGCGGAGTAGCCCACTCGAAGTTCATCCTGGCAAGGAACAGCGGCAAGACCACATTTACCTCCGGGGATATGGAGTACCATATTGTTCAGGAAGGAAATGAGTTCTACAGGATAGTCACATCAGATCCTGTCGCAAAGATAACCAACTTCAGGGGAGTAGTTGCTATAAATCCTTTGGATGGAGCAATATTGTCCGATGCTGTCAGGGCGGCAGCAACTGAAGCGATTAACGGAGGAGCTACTCAGTTCACCTCAGAAGGCGATCTCTATACGATTGTCCAGAGTGGCAGGGAATATGTCCTCGGAAAATCAGGAGACGCTGCCATAGAATCCAAATTCATAATCGACCCTGCAGTCCAGTCAACCAAAATAAGCTATGAGTTCGCATACGCTGTCGAAAAGGCAGTCACAGATGAGACAACAAGCACTTTTACAGTTGGCGGTCAGGAGTATGAGATTGAGGAGGAGGACAACAGGGCGGTGATTTATGCCAGGACAGCTTCAGGTAGGGAAGAGTATGCGCTTTTCTCAAAGCTCGCAATACAGCCCAAATCGCCTGATATTTTCCTGAGCCTTGACTTCAAGAGGCTTTTAAGCGATACCATTACTGAAGGCAAGACAACATTCATGTTCAAGGATGCTGCTGGCACAGACGTCGAGTATGCTGTATCAAGACTTAACAATGTATATACTGTTAAGGCTGATACGCTGACTCACCTCATATCTATTCACGAGGCTCCGTCGACTGCTCATTGGCTTGGTACCGACAAGCATGGAATGGACGTCATAACTAGACTTATGTATGGAGGAAGGATTTCTCTTACCATAGGCTTCATTGTTGTCCTTCTTGAGTCTATACTCGGTGTAATCATGGGAGGTATAGCAGGCTACTTCGGCAAGTGGGTAGATATGCTCATCATGCGTATTGTCGACGTGTTCAACTGTATCCCTTTCATGCCGCTCCTTATAATACTCGGATCGGTGATGGATGCGCTTGAGGTCGATCCTCAGCTCAGAATATACTATCTCATGTTCATACTTGGAGTAATGAGCTGGCCAGGCATTGCACGTATGGTCAGGGGGCAGATACTTTCCTTAAGGGAGCAGGAATTCATGGTGGCTGCAGAAGCGACAGGAATATCAGTCTCAAGAAGGATCTTCAAGCACCTGGTACCGAATGTAATACCGCAGCTAATAGTATTTGCAACCATGGGACTCGGCGGCGTCATACTCTATGAATCAACACTGAGCTTCCTCGGTCTCGGGGTAAAGTTCCCTCTTGCTTCATGGGGAAACATAATAAGCGGCGTATCTACAGCATATGAGATGACAAACTTCTGGTTTGTTTGGATTCCGGCAGGAACGCTCATACTCCTGACTGTTCTGGGATTCAATTTCGTGGGCGACGGGCTTCGTGATGCCTTCGACCCAAAGATGAAACGGTAGGTAGACAATGGAAGATAAAAAAGGCTTTTTCAATAAGCTTCTAAAAAAAGGCAACAAGAACGCATCCATAAAGAACATCAACTATATATCGGCCAAAGAGCTGAGGGCGATTTCAAAGGAGAACCGCAGGGTGACTGATGAATTCGAGAGGCTTAGAAACCGCGAGGATGTTCCGGAATCGGAATATAAGACAAAGATGAAGAACCCGGAGAACGTACTTGAGATCGATGACCTCAATACATACTTCTTTACTGACATCGGAACTGTGAAGGCGGTTGACGGTGTATCCTTCGACGTGCCTAAGGGAAAGACGGTAGGCGTAGTCGGAGAGTCGGGCTGCGGCAAGTCAGTCACTGCCCTGTCCATAATGCAGCTGGTCCAGAGGCCGCAGGGGCAGGTCGTAAAGGGTGAGATCAGGTTCAATACAGATGACTTCGTTTACGATATCGCCAAGACTCCGACAGAGTACATGCAGAAGATCAGAGGGAACGAAATCTCCATGATTTTCCAGGAGCCTATGACAAGCCTGAATCCTGTATTCAAGGTAGGCATGCAGATTGATGAGGTCATTGAACTTCACAATGAGGACATGACCAAGGAAGAGGTTAAGGCAAGAACAATTGAGATGATAAAAATGGTCGGGATCGCCAACGCCGAAGGCGTCTATGAGATGTATCCCCACGAGCTTTCAGGCGGTATGAGACAGAGGGCCATGATAGCCATGGCGCTTGCATGCACACCTAAGCTGATAATAGCTGATGAACCTACAACGGCCCTGGATGTTACCATACAGGCACAGATAATGGACCTTCTGAGACAGCTCAAGGACAAGATAAACAGCAGCATAATGCTGATAACCCATGACCTTGGCGTCATTGCAGAGATGGCAGACTACGTGGTCGTAATGTATGCAGGCAGAGTAGTAGAGAAGGGTACTGCGGATGAGATATTCCACAATCCTCTTCACCCGTATACGGTCGGTCTGATGCAAAGCAAACCGAGCAGCAACAGAAGGGTGGAAAGGCTTTACAGCATACCCGGATCAGTTCCAAATCCAGTAAACATGCCTAATTACTGTTATTTCAAGGACAGATGCAACAGGGCATTCGAAGCCTGCAACGGTGCTTACCCGCGGACTTTTTCAATCTCGGATACCCATAAGGTAGCCTGCTATCATTACATGAACGGGAAGGAGGGTCAAGATGTCTGAAGCAATAAGGAAACCAGATGAATTAGCGGATGAAGACATCCTCTTAGAGGTAAAGAACCTTAAGAAATACTTCCCGATTTCAGGTGGAATGTTTTCAAAGGTCAAGGGATATGTCAAGGCTGTGGATGACGTCAGCTTCAGCATAAAGCGAGGCACTACTATGGGGCTGGTCGGAGAATCCGGCTGCGGCAAGACAACCATTGGCAAGACGATCCTGAGGCTTAATGAGATAACAAGCGGATCAGTCAAGTTTGAAGGTATAGATATCCATGCCCTTAGCAAAAAGGACCTGAGAGCCCTGAGACCAAGGATTCAGATAATTTTCCAGGACCCATATTCGAGCCTTTCTCCAAGGATGCCTGTCGGTGAGATCATCGGAGAGGCAGTAAGGGAGAGGAAGCTCGTACCAGAGGACCAGTTTGATGACTACATTTCCCAGATTATGCTAGACTGCGGACTCCAGGTATACCACAAGGACAGGTATCCGCATGAGTTTTCAGGCGGACAGAGGCAGAGGATCTGCATTGCGAGAGCTCTCGCACTCAATCCGGAATTCATTGTCTGCGACGAACCGGTATCAGCACTCGATGTTTCAATTCAGGCGCAGATAATAAACCTTTTAAACGACCTTCAGGACAAGTACAAGCTGACCTACCTGTTCATATCTCATGACCTTTCGGTTGTCGAGCATATTTCAGACACGGTTGGAGTAATGTATCTTGGAAACCTGGTCGAATATGCGGACAAGGATTCCATTTTCAAGAACCCGCTGCATCCATATACCTCTGCGCTCTTCAGTGCGATTCCGATACCGGATCCTGATGTGAAGACTGAGAGGATTATACTTGAGGGCAGCATACCATCTCCGGCTAATCCGCCTTCAGGCTGCAAGTTCCATACAAGGTGCAGATACTGCATGGAAGTATGCAAGACTGTAGTTCCTGAGATGCTGATGATCGAAGAAGGCCATCATGTGGCCTGCCATCTATATACAGGAGAGAAAAAATGAAGAAGGACAGATCGTTCGAGGATGACGGCAGAGTTGTTGCCGATATGAATTTCGAAGGTGCTCCATGGTATGAGAAGAAAAAAAGGAAGCAGGATGTTTTTATCGGGGACGGCTCTCCGGCAGATCCAAGGGAAACCTTTCGCATGATGAAGTACGCTACACTTGCGGGCCTTGCAATTGCTCTTGTTTTCATACTGGCATTTTTCCTGTTCATATTGTTCTCGCTCTTGATCTGGTTCAGGTAATATAATGAGTGACAGCGATATGTCAAAATTCAAAAGGCACATGGTCAGGTGTCCGCATTGCGGAAAGGACGTTCTCGACCACATGACTGAATGCCCGTTCTGCCACGGCGAGCTAGAGGGCTATTCCTATAAACCTCTTGATCCGGATAAGGTCAGAAGGATAAGGATGATAGCAACAATCGTAATACTTGCTTTGGCAGCCATAATATTCATAGCAACAAATCTTTGACAGATCAAATTATCAGTCTCCGGAACGATTCATCGGTCCGGAGATGTTTTTTTCATCCCGATTTCAGCACAATACTTTAGGGCACTTGTTTTATGTGCTTATAGCAGAGAATTCTGTACAATATACACAATTCTTCACAACATTTTAATAATTGGAGCAGCAAATAAAGGATTAAATGAATCTGTGTGGAATAATCAATAATACGGAGGTGTTTTCCATGAACATCAGGGAAATGATCGAGTCAAACGAAGACAAGGTATTCATCAGGGAAGCCTTTTTTTCAAGAGACTCGAGAGGGAGGGAAAGGTATGAGGAGCCGGACACCTACAGGACATGCTTCATGCATGACAGGGACCGGATAATTCACTCCAAATCCTTCAGACGGCTCAAGCACAAGACACAGGTATACATAAGGACCTCCGGAGACCATTACAGGACAAGGCTTACACACACCCTTGAAGTTTCGCAGATAGCAAGGACCATCGGCAGGGGACTGTCAGTCAATGAAGACCTGATTGAGGCGATCACTCTGGGGCATGACATCGGACATGTGGCTTTTGCCCATAATGGCGAAGAGGTGCTGGAGGAAAGGCTCGGTGCATTCAGGCATAATGAGCAGTCTATCAGGGTGCTTAAGAAGCTTGAGAAGGACGGTCTCGGTCTCAACCTTACATGGGAAGTGCTGGATGGCGTGCTTCACCACAGCGGATTCTCTGATGCAACGGATTCAGCTTCGACGATCGAAGGGCAGATAGCAAGGTATTCAGACAAGATAGCCTATGTGAACCATGACATCGATGATTCAATTCGGGCAGGGATCCTGAGTACTGATATGATACCAAGGGAATTCACGGACGTGCTTGGGGAGACGCATTCCAGGAGGATAGATACTCTGGTGCGGGACATAGTTGAAACGACCAATGCGAATCTTGCAGATGGCGTCAGGAAGGTATCACTCTCAGGAGCTGTGGGCAAGGCAATGTCAGGTCTCAGGGATTTCATGTTCCGTGATATCTATACTGGAGAGCAGCTAAGAGCTGAAAGGGACAAAGCAAAGTTCGTCCTTCACAGGCTTTTCGACCATTACGAGGAAAAGGTGGAGGATATGCCTGAGCTATACAGAAAGATTGCCGAAGAAGAGGGAGTGACGAGAGCGGTTGCCGACTTTTTGGCAGGAATGACTGATGATTATGCCATTGCTTCTTTCCACAGGATTTATGTTCCGAAGTTTGTATTCTTCTAGCAGGTATGATATAATTCAATTTTGGTACGACTTTTTGAGGTGGTAAAACCAGTGGCATTTTCAGAGGATATCATAGAAAAAGTGAAGGAATCCAACGACATAGTTGATGTCATCTCAGAGAGAGTAAAGCTCAAGAGAGCTGGCAGGAGCTGGACAGGACTCTGTCCGTTCCATAGTGAGAAGACACCGTCCTTCAATGTGTCCTCGGACAAGCAGTTTTATAAGTGCTTTGGCTGTGGTGAGGGCGGAAACGTAATAACATTTGTAATGAAGACCAGAAACCTTCCTTTTCATGAGGCCTTGAAATACCTTGCAGACCGAGCTAACATCGATATCGGCGAGGATGAAGGCAGAAAGAACGAGACAGAGAAGAGGGAAGTCTTCTACAGGATGAATACAGAAGCTGCCAGGTTCTATTTCAGAAACCTTACCCTGAACAAAAATGTCAGGGAGTACCTCTACAGAAGAGGAATTTCGGAGAAGACCATAAGGCATTTCGGCCTTGGCTATTCCCAGGATTCCTGGGATTCGCTCCTCAAATACCTGAAGGCTATGAATTTCAAACAGGATGATATAGTTGAAAACGGCCTTGCCTTGAAGAGCAAGGAGGGAAGGGTCTATGACCGCTTCAGGAACAGACTGATGTTTCCTGTTTTCGATGCAAGAGGACGCGTAATTGGCTTTGGAGGCAGGGTTCTTGATGATTCAAAACCCAAGTATCTGAATTCGCCTGAGACACCTATTTTCCACAAGGGTACGAACCTTTACGGGCTTAATTTCGCTCTGAAGGCAGGCAAGGAAAGACAGTACATAATAGTCGAAGGCTATATGGACCTCATCAGCCTTCACCAGGCTGGGATAACAAATGTGGTGGCATCACTCGGAACCGCACTTACAAAGGTGCAGGCAAAGCTTCTGAGAAGATATTGTGAGGAGATACTTATCTCGTATGATGCAGATACGGCAGGTCAGGCTGCGACGCTCAGGGGACTTGAAATTTTAAGGGAAGAGGGTTTTGACGTGAAGGTCATAAGGGTCCCTGATGGTAAGGACCCGGATGATTATGTAAGGAAGCATGGCGAAGCGGGATTCCGGAATATTGCGGCGGATGCGCTGCCTCTTATAGATTACAGGCTTGAGAATGCAAAAGGTAATCTCAGCATGTCGAAGGAAGAGGACAGGATAGCATATGCCAGGAGAGCGACGGAAATACTTAAAGAGCTTGATCCCATTGAAAAGGATGTATATATCAGGAAGGTCAGTGAAGATTCAGGGATATCAGAGAATGCCCTCATGGACATGCTTAAGGGTAACAAAGGCAGGGAGCAATCAGAGGCAACCCCAGGCAATGAGATGCAATCCTTCATTGAACAGGCCCATGTCAAGGCTGAAAGGAATCTTCTGAGGCTGCTGGCCGAGGGAGACCTGATACTTCGTGAAAGGCTGACTGAGAGCGACATGGTGCTTCCCAGCCACAAGCGCATATGGTCGCTTGTAGAAGGTTACCAGGGACCGAAAGAAGGAATCTGGAAGCATGTCGAATCAGGCTGCACTGATGTTGAGTCAAGCAAGGAATGGGCTATAATAACAAGTCAGGTTGAGGTGCCTTCGGACATAGACAAGGAAATACTAGCCGAGGATTACCTTAAGACAATAAGACATTATGAAATGGAATCGAAGAAAAGGGCAATGCAAAAGAAAATCAAGGAATTTGAAGAAAAAGGATTATTGAAGGAGTCGCTGGAACTCGCAAAGGAACTAATCGAGTTGCAGAAGGCTTCAGGGAGGTAGCGGTATGGCAGAATCAGATAAGAAAAAACCAACAAGGACAGTTAAATCATCAAAATCCACCAAGGCAGCAAAGGCGGCTAACGAGGAAAACAAGGAGGAACAAGGTTCTTCACTTGAAATCAGCATGGAGTCCGTCGAAATCACTGAGGACAAAGTGGTTCAGCCAAAGCTAACGGAAAGGGAAAGCCAGCTTGTAATTGTAAGAAGGCTTATTGAAAGAGGAAGAAAGTCAGGTACGCTAACTGAGAAGGAAGTTCTTGACGAGCTTCAGGAGATCGACCTGAATCCAGAACAGATCGACAAGATTTATGAGACACTTGAAGGATTCAGCATAGAAATCATGGGAGATATCTCCGATGCAGATGCTGAAGAGACCGAAGTAGACCTTACCGTCCCTGAAGGAATTGCGATAGATGATCCTGTAAGGATGTATCTCAAGGAGATAGGAAAGGTGCCTCTTCTGTCATCAGAGCAGGAGGTTGAACTTGCGAAGAGGATAGAACAGGGAGACGAGCAGGCAAAGAAGCAGCTTGCTGAAGCTAACCTGCGACTAGTCGTATCTATCGCGAAGAGGTACGTGGGAAGAGGAATGCTTTTCCTTGACCTGATCCAGGAAGGAAATCTTGGCCTTATCAAGGCAGTCGAAAAATTCGACTTCACCAAAGGCTTCAAGTTCTCAACCTATGCGACCTGGTGGATAAGACAGGCTATTACAAGGGCCATAGCAGACCAGGCAAGGACCATTAGAATTCCAGTCCATATGGTTGAGACAATTAATAAGCTGATTAGGATTGAGAGACAGCTGCTGCAGGAACTCGGAAGAGCGCCTCAGCCTGAAGAGATTGCAGAGCAGATGGAGATGCCGCCTGAAAAGGTAAGGGAGATCATGAAGATCGCCCAGGAGCCTGTATCCCTTGAGACTCCAATAGGAGAGGAAGAGGACAGTCATCTCGGAGACTTCATTCCGGATGACGATGCTCTTGCGCCAGCCGAAGCCGCAGCATTCACGATGCTGAAGGAACAGCTCATAAGCGTCCTTGATACCCTGACCCCACGGGAAGAGAAGGTCCTGAGACTCAGGTTCGGTCTTGACGACGGAAGGGCGAGGACTCTCGAGGAAGTTGGCAAGGAATTCAATGTCACCAGGGAAAGAATAAGGCAGATTGAAGCAAAAGCACTGAGAAAGCTCAGACATCCTTCAAGAAGCAAAAAGCTCAAGGATTATCTCGATTGAAATGAGCGGTGAGGCATATCGTATGCTTCACCGCCCTTTTTTTGTTGTATAATCAATTTGAGGAGAAGGGAGGACTGATTTATGGTATACAAGGCTGAAAACAGCAGCATGGGAGACTCGATGCTTATTGCATCAATTGCTGCTTTGGCACTATTTTCTGTTCTCTTCAACATTTCCCAGATTGCAGTCCTAAAGACTGTGTTTGCCATGCTGATGCTTGTTTCCGCAATGATGGGCACATATTATGTGACCCTTATAAGGACGCTGCAGTACAGGTTTACAAATGACACTCTCCATATTGAAGGTCTGTTTGGACTTGTCCATGAGGAGATACCTGCTGCCAGCATAAGAGGGTATACACGAAGGATCACTCTTATAAGCAAGAACGGTCTCATGGGATATATTGTACGCAAATACTACATCGGGTCCTCCTTCGTAGATGGAGTTGGAAACGTCAAGATGTATATTACAAGCTCCAAAACCTCCATTTATATCGGTACGGACTTCGGTATATTCGGTATCTCTCCTGAAGCGCCGCTGGCATTCTCTGCGCATATGGATGACCTGAAGATTCCGCTTGTCGAAAAGCTGGAGTACAGCAGCAATTCTGACCATGCCTGGAGCGAAAGGCGGTTCCGCCAGTTGCTAAGGTACGTATGCATAGTCCTTGCTTTGGCTTCTGCTCTGCCATTTCTGGCACGAAGTGCCGGTTTTCTTCCTCCTTACGTACCGGAGATTTTTTCCGGGGGAGCCCGTGCATCATTCATGCCGACAGAAGCATATCTAAGAGACCATATTTTATTCTGCGGTATTAATGCGGTAATTCTGGCTGCAGCAGCAGCCACCTCCAGGTACTATATGAAGGTGGATACCATTTACTATTACAGGCTTCTTTATGCGCCTTTGGTGATGACGCTTGCGATAATGGTTTTGATGGTTAATGTGCTAATTCCTGTTCTGGTATGGTAAAATATAGTCAAAGTCACAATGCGAGGATTTATATGGAAACAAGCAAGAGAATAATGAGGCTCATAGAAATGGTACCCAAGTGCGTTTCTATGGTTGATGTGGGCACGGACCATGGCTATGTGCCAATTGGTGTCATTAAAGCAGGGAAAGCTGAAAGGGCAATTGCTTCCGATGTCAGAAAGGGGCCCTTGAAGATAGCTGAAATGAATATCCTTGAGGAAGGACTCTCTGACAGGATAAGCATAGCGATGGGAAGCGGGCTTACAACAGTAAGGCCTCATGAAGTAGATGGGGCGGTAATAGCAGGGATGGGTGGAAACCTTGTCAAGGATATCCTCATAGATTCCATGGATGTGGTAAGATCCCTTGGTTTCCTGATTATCCAGCCGGCTCAGAACCCTGAGGTCATAAGGGAATATCTGTATAACGGACCATATGAGATAATTTCAGAGGATCTGGTCATGGAAGATGACGGAAGATACTACGAATACATCATGGTCAGGCATACAGGCAAGGTATCTGAACAGATGGAGGCTCCTCTGGGATACGAGGTGAGCCCTTTTCTTCTGAAGAATGGACATCCGCTTCTTTCCGGATTTATCGGGGAAAAGCTTAGAGAGGCAGAAGGCATAATATTGAAGCTAGATTTGAATTCGGACAACGCAAGGGCGAAAAAAACAGCCCTGGAGGAAAAAATATTCAAGTTGAAGGAGATTGAGAAATGGCTTTGACTGTCAAAGATGTCATTGGAATCATGGAATCCCATGCTCCTGTCCTGTACAGGGAAGGTTACGACAACGTAGGTCTGATGGTTGGCGATGAGGCTGCAGAGGTAAAGGGTATCCTGTTTTCGTTGGATACCACACTGAAGGTGATAGAGGAAGCCCGTGAAAAGGGAGCGAACCTGATAATTTCCCATCACCCGATGATGTTCAACAAGCCATCCAGCATAACCACAGGAACTGTACAGGGTAAAAAGGTAATTGACCTTGTTAAGCACGGGATAAGCGTATACTCCGCTCATACCAACCTGGATTCGGTTAAGAACGGGATGAACGACAGATTGGTAAAGATGTTCGGATTCAAGGAAGTGGACATCATGGAGCAATGCGAGTTCGACTACGACAGTGGCATCGGAAGACTGGTGTATGTGAGAAGCATCATCACGCTTGAAGGCTTCCTTAAGAAGACTGCTGAAATTCTCGGTACGGATACCATAAGGTTTTCGGGAAGGCTTAACAAGAAACTAAAGAGGATTGCAATCATAAACGGAAGCGGCCAGAGCTTTTTCAAACAAGCCATCGAAATGAGGGCAGACTGCATACTTACAGGAGATACAAGCTACCATGAAGTGCTGGAGCTTGAGGAGATGGATGTATGTGTTGTAGATCCAGGGCATTTTGCTTCAGAGAGGGCGGTATTCAACCTTATCATGAAGGAGCTGTCATCAGAAATAACAGCCAAGAAGAACGTACCCATCTTCTTCAGTGAAACCGAGAAGGACCCTTACACCATATTCACTGGACAAAAATGATTTTATCTGCTATCATGACAAAGCGAGTAAGCCAGACAGTCGCTGCTGACTTTGTCAGGAGAGGAAAGTCCGAGCTCCATAGGGCAGGGTGCTGGGTAACTCCCAGTGAGGGTGACCTTAAGGAAAGTGCAACAGAGAGATACCGCCACGCGAAAGCGGGGCAAGGGTGGAAAGGCGAGGTAAGAGCTCACCAGCACATTGGCGACTTTGTGGCTATGTAAACCCCACCTGGAGCAAGGCCGAATAGAGGGACTTTTGGAGCTGCCCGTTCCGTCCCCGGGTGCGCCGCTTGAGCCGTATAGAAATATACGGCCTAGATAGATGACTGTTTAATACAGAACTCGGCTTACAGACTTACTCGCGCAAAAAGCACCGCATTGCCGGTGCTTTTTGCGCGAAGAGAGAATAATATAGGGACAATGATATTATTGATGAACTTAAAATGCATAAATCTTCAGATAATTTGATAGTTATACAATAGCACTTGAAAAATAGCTATATTAATGTTAAAATTACACATTAATATGGGTATTTTGCCGGGAAAGCTTGATGCCTAATGTAAAGATAGAGGAGAGATTTGTTGATATGGGAAGAAAAATAGGTTCAATCCTGATGACTCTTGTTCTTGCTGTTTCTGTGCTTGCCGGATGCGCTTCGAAGACTGACACTTCAAAACAGTTCAGGGTTGGAATGGAGGCAGGGTATGCACCTTTCAACTGGACCCAGATGGATGATAAAAACGGAGCTGTAAAGATAGATGGAGCTTCCGAGTATGCCGGCGGCTATGATGTTGAAATTGCAAAGAAGCTGGCAGCAGGGCTTGGCAAGGAGCTTGTTATTGTGAAGGTTGAGTGGGATGGACTTGTCCAGATGCTGACATCAAACAAGATAGACGCCATAATAGCTGGAATGTCTCCTACCGAAGAGAGAAAGAAAACCATAGATTTCTCAGCTAACTACTACAAATCGGATCTCATCATGGTGGTGAAGAAGGGCGGAGCATATGAGAATGCAAAGACTCTCAAGGATTTCACAGGAGCCAAGGTAACCGCACAGCTGAACACATTCCACTACAGCGTAATCGACCAGATACCTGGAGTAAGCAAGGAAACTGCAATGAGCGATTTCCCGGCGATGAGGGTTGCCCTTGAATCAGGAATAATCGATGGATATGTATCGGAAAGACCTGAAGGCGTAAGTGCAAGCTCAGCAAATGAGAACTTCGCATTCGTGGATTTCACTGAAGGCTTCGTTACATCAGAGGACGACACTGCAATAGCAGTTGGAGTAAGAAAAGGATACGACCTCACCTCGAAAATAAATGAGATACTGGCAAAGATTTCAGAGGACGAAAGAATCAGCATCATGGATGCTGCAATAAAGAACCAGCCATCTGCAAAATAACAAATCTTGAAGACCGACGGCTTATGAGCCAGTCGGTTTTCCCATGCAATAAGGAGAATGGATATGAGTCTTGAATGGGTGCAAAAAATAATAGTCTCTAATGGCCCCATGTTTTTAAGAGGAGCAGGGGTTACCCTGTACATTTCAATAATCGGAACGATACTTGGCACCCTTATAGGACTTCTGATAGGAATAATCAGAACCATACCTATACCAGAGAGGGGTGCAAGGCGAGCAGCCTTGAAGGTTACAAACGGACTGCTGTCCGGGTACATCGAGTTTTTCAGGGGAACCCCGATGATCGTGCAGGCAATGGTCATATACTATGGATCAGCCCAGGCTTTCGGAATCGACATGGACAAGCTTGCCGCAGGCATATTCATAGTGTCTATAAATACCGGAGCATATATGGCGGAGATCGTCAGAGGAGGCATAGTCTCAATTGACAAGGGCCAGTTCGAAGCTGCCAGCGCAGTGGGAATGACGCATGTGCAGACAATGATGAATGTAGTCCTTCCGCAGGTAATAAGGAATATCCTGCCTGCCACCGGAAATGAGTTTGTCATAAACATAAAGGATACATCAGTCCTTAATGTCATCGCTGTATCCGAGCTGTTCTTCCAGACGAAGTCAGTTGCAGGAAATAACTTCAGATACTTTGAGTCATTTGCAGTAGCCTGCGTACTATATTTCATAATGACCTTCTCTGTCACAAGGATACTGAGGTTCCTCGAGAGGCTTATGGATGGTCCGGAGAACTTTAACCTCAGCGGTAACCAGATGCAGGTCGAAAGACCCGAGGATATGGCAAGAAAAAGCCATGGACAGTAAGGGAGGAAAATCAGATGACTAAAGTCATAGAGATACAGCATCTCAGGAAGAGCTTCGGTGCCAATGAAGTACTGAAGGACATCGACTTCTCGGTTAACAAAGGAGAGGTCGTATGTATAATTGGAGCTTCAGGTTCAGGGAAGTCAACTCTTCTAAGATGCGTAAACCTCCTGGAGAAGCCCTCGGGAGGAGAAATAATATACAACGGGGAGAATATCCTCGATGACAAGCACGACATATACATGTACAGAACGAGGCTTGGAATGGTATTCCAGCAGTTCAATCTATTCAACAACCATAACGTGTTGGCTAACTGCACGGTAGGCCAGATGAAGGTCCTCAAGAGAAGCAAGGAGGAGGCTGAAAAGGTCGCTCTCAAATATCTCTCTGTTGTTGGAATGGATGCATATGTGAATGCGAAACCGAGACAGCTTTCAGGCGGACAGAAGCAGAGGGTTGCAATCGCAAGGGCACTGTCAATGGAGCCTGATGTCATGCTTTTTGATGAGCCAACTTCAGCGCTTGACCCTGAAATGGTCGGAGAGGTCCTGAAGGTCATGAAGGAGCTTGCTGAATCAGGGCTCACAATGCTGGTGGTAACCCATGAGATGGGGTTTGCCAAGGAGGTTGCCGACAGGGTGGTATTCATGGACAATGGAGTCATCGTGGAAGAAGGTCATCCGGAAAAGATTTTCAACGACCCGTCCCATGAAAGGACAAGGGAGTTCCTGAAAAGGGTGCTCGATAAATATTAGGATACAAAGGTGCAGTTCAACCCTGAACTGCGCCTTTGTTGTTTCAGGAATTGAAAAAAGAGAGCCGAAAACGGTTTAAGGGATATAATATAAGGGTAGAGATAAGTAGAAAAGGCGGTAGGTTATGGAACATGGAAAGCTTGAGAACAGGCTGAAATTATTTTATATCATTTATTTTGCATCGCTTGCGGCATTCTTGCCATTTATCGCGGTTTACCTTCAAGGCAAGGGGCTTGATTTCGGAAGGATAGGAATCATACTATCTGTTTATTCCATAACAGGCGTAGCAGTTCAGCCAATGTGGGGATATATCTCGGACAAGCTGCTGGGTAAGAGGAAGACTCTTATGGTGCTTCTTCTTGGTGCGACTGTTGCTGCCCTTGGATTCAACGGCGCCTACACTTTCGCTTCAATACTCGCAGTAATGCTCATGTTCGTGTTCTTCCAGAGTCCTGCAGCCATGGTGCTTGATTCACTGGTATATGAGCTTGCTGAGGATAATCCGGGAATGAAGTACGGCAGGTTCAGGTTGATGGGTTCCTTCGGATTTGCTGTAGGCGCACTTGCCATGGGCCAGATTGTGTCACGTGTAGGAGTATCAAGGATAT
The DNA here is from genome assembly GCF_017873395.1 of Youngiibacter multivorans. Classification (GTDB taxonomy): domain Bacteria; phylum Bacillota; class Clostridia; order Clostridiales; family Clostridiaceae; genus Youngiibacter; species Youngiibacter multivorans. Next base: position 58,391 of record NZ_JAGGKC010000003.1, read on the forward strand.
TCTGGGTATTCGGGGCACTGTCGATTTTAGGTGTTGTGATACTTTCTGGGATAAGGTCAGTAAAAAGGGATTCACATGCTCCTCTGAAGATCGAGGATGTAGGTAGAGTGCTGGGTGACCGGAGAGTGATTGTTTTTCTTATCGCTGTTGGAGTCCTGAATATATCCATAGGAAGCAACAACTCCTATCTTCCTGTGCTCATATTATCTACAGGGGGGGACCTGTCCCATGTGGGACTAATGAGCTTCCTCATCGCCATGGTGGAGCTGCCATTCTTCTTCAACGGTGACAGGCTTATTTCAAAGTATGGCCCTCTCAGGATGCTTCTTGTTTCAGGAGCCATATATGCAGGAAGGTTCTTCATAGTCTCGACTCTTGACAGCTTTGTACCTGTTATGGTCATCCAACTGGTGCAGGGAATCTCGTTTGCATTCTACATGGTGTCATCGATGCATTATCTGAACAGTGTAGTACCAGCCAACATGAAGGCGACCGCAATGACAGTGTTTGGGGCAGTGACAGTCTTTGGAAACTTCCTTGGTAACATGGCGGGCGGGCAGATAATTGAATCGACCGGGGTATTCGTGCTTTTCAAGGTTCTTGCAGCAGTATCCCTTTTATCCTGTGCTGTAGTTATCTACCTTGCCAGGATAAGCAGGAGCATCGAAGATCAGCCTGCTTAAGCAGGCTGAAATATATTGTTCAAATAATATTGTTCAAAACGTTGAGTTGAAAATAGTTGGTTAAGTTAATTAAGGTATAAAAATAATCCGGCATATCATTTGGATATGCCGGATTATTTTACATGAATTCCCTTATGAAGCCTTCTATGGCTTCGGTTTCCCTTTCTCTGGTGTATAGCGGCATGTCAGAGAGATGTGGCAGATGGTCAAGATAAGACATTTTTTCCTCCCTGTAGATTATGCCTATGGGAATCTTGTCTCCCCACTCCATAGCTTTGACCAGGGCTTTTGCCTTATCGCTCGGATCGTAGGAATCATCCAGGGCATAAACTCTCTTCTTGTACCACTGGTAAGTATTGACCTTATTGAAGCTCACGCATGGCTGCAGTATGTCAAGCAGGGCATAGCCATTGTAGTTGATGGCTTCCTTCATCATGGCTTTAAGATGTTCCTTGTCCCCTGAGAAGGACCTTGCCACGAAGCCGCATCCAATTGCTATTGCAGCAAGCATGGGGTTAAGCGGCTGATTTGTAACTCCGTCCGGAGTGAAATCAGTGATTGATCCAAGGTCGGAGGTAGGGGACGCCTGACCCTTTGTAAGTCCGTAAATCTGATTGTCATGGACGAAATGGGTCATGTTTACGTTTCTTCTGATATTGTGAAGGAAGTGGTTTCCGCCTTCTCCATAGGAATCACCATCTCCCGTATCAATTATTACGGTCAGGTTGCTGTTTGCTATTTTGGCGGCTGCTGCCGGTGGCAGGGCTCTTCCGTGCAGGCCCTCGAACCCGTTGGTGTTGATGTACTGAGGGAGCTTGGCAGCCTGTCCTATTCCGCCTACAACCAGTACTTGGTGCGGGCTTAGGCCGAGTTCTGTAAGAGCTTCCTTCAGTGCTTCCAGTATGCTGAAGTCTCCGCACCCAGGGCACCATGCGGTATCAAAGGTTATGAATTCCTTTTTTGCGATCATTTCAATGCCTCCTTTATCCTGGATGCGATTTCAGCGCCGGACATCGGCCTGCCGTCGTATCTCAGAATGCTGTGGTCCATTCGTATACCTGTCTCCTGCATTATGAGAGAAGCCAGCTGACCACCATGATTCTGCTCTACATTCACAACTTTCTTTGAAATTTGTGCCTTTTCAAGCAGAAGCCTTTGCGGCAGAGGCCAAATGTCGCCGAAAACGAGAGCTCCATAGCTTGTGCCTGTCTCGCTCTGGAGAATGTCCATAGCTTCCTTCACAGGGCTGTCAAGGCTTCCCCAGGCAACCAGAAGGATATCCGGATTGTCATCGCCAATGTATTCAGGTTCCTGAACTTCGCCCTTAAGAAGCTGGAATTTCCTTTCCCTCTTCTCAACCATCATGACTCTTACTTCGGCTGATTCTGTGATGTTCCCGTTCTCGTCATGCTCATCGCTGTCGGAGTTTACGCTGGTTCCGGGAACAAGTCCGGGAATAAGCCTTGGGGATATTCCTGAGTCCGTTACCTTGTAACGGCTGTAGGTTATGTCCTCTGAATACTGGTCTGGATCTGCAAGCTGCCTGTCGACTTCTACAGAAGCTAAATCAAAAGGCTCTATAGTCCTGGTACAGTCTGCAAGGTACTGGTCGCCGAGAAGTATCACAGGCAGCTGGTACTTGTCTGCAAGGTTGAACGCCCTTGCAGTCTGGTAGAATGCATCCTTAGGATTTCTAAGTGCTATGACCATCTTTGGAAATTCACCATGGGACGAGCTGATAACAAACCTAAGGTCACTCTGCTCGGTTCTCGTTGGCAGTCCTGTTGCTGGGCCTGGTCTTTGTATTTCAGCTATGACAAGCGGCGTCTCGGTTATTCCGGCAAGTCCTACAGCTTCAACCATCAGCGAGTATCCACCTCCGGATGTGCCGGTCATGGCCCTTGCACCTGCATAGGATGCACCGATGGCCATGTTGATCGCTGCTATCTCATCCTCAGCCTGTTCAACGACAATCTTCGCTTTCCTTGCCCTTTTGACCAGGTAGCTCATTATTGATGTTGATGGGGTCATAGGGTATGCGCTGTAGAATTTCATTCCTGCCGCAAGTGCGCCAAGTGCAATGGAGTCATTGCCATGTACCAGCATCTGGCCTTTAAGTGGTCCTTGACCGATATCGAATCTCTTCTGAGTCAGTGCCAGCCCCTTGCCAAATGCCGCAAGATTTTCCTTTGCAACCTTCTCATCAAACTTTTCAGTAAGTATGGTATCCAGATGCAGAGCATCCAGACCAAACAGACCAGCAAGTGCTCCAAGCTGGACTGATGAAGCTGCCTTCGGATTTCCTGATTCTGTTGCCAGCTTTTTTGCCGGGACTGAAAGCCTTCTTGGATCATCTGAAGTGACTTCATCATCACATATTATGAATCCGGTGGACTTTAGCCGCATCGCATGTAGCTCCAGTGTTTCATCGTTAAGTGCAATGATGCCGTCAAGCTCATCGCTGTGAGATTTGACCTCTTCGTCTCCGAAGCGTATCTGGAAAAAATTATGGCCGCCACGAACTCTTGACATGTAGTCCTGAAGTGTGAAGATATGGTAACCATTTCGCTGCAGCAGCTTGGCAAACAGGGAGCTTAACGTCTCCATTCCCTGTCCTGCAGCTCCGCCTATAAGAATATTGTATTTCAATTGGCTTCACCTCTCTTTTCATGAACATAGTATATCGAATAAACTGATAGAATTTATCGGGCTCACAGAAGATTCTCTTAACTTTCACTCTTTGTTCACATGGAAAGGAAATATAATGTAGGTAGGGATATGTGCGAGCCATGTGTATTAACAGTGGATGTGACAACTTGAATTATGATATAAGAATCAGCAAATCTGCCCATGAAAAGCAGACCTTAACGGTCATGGTTCCGGATTGGATACTATGTGTCCTTCCATCAAAGACATTTATCTGATTAATGAAAAGATTTTATTGGCCGGATGAAACTGATTACATTGAATCGTTGAATACGTTTGAATAAATGGTATGATAATAGTGTAGGCAAGATAAACACAAGGAGGTATGAAGTGGACACATTGAAGAGAACACCGCTCTCTGAAGAATATGGCAGATATGGGGCCAAAATGGTGGATTTCGCGGGCTGGTACATGCCAATCGAATTCAAGGGGATCCTTCCCGAGCACCAGGCAGTAAGAACAGGGGCTGGAATATTTGACGTTTCACACATGGGGGAAATTACAGTAAAAGGCAAAGACGCACTGGCGTTCACTGACTATTTGATAACTAACGATGCAGGGAAGCTCGCAGACAACCAGGTCCTGTATACATTCCTTTGCAGAGAAGATGGAGGAATCGTTGACGACATCCTGGTCTACAGGTTCGCAGCTGATGATTTTCTGCTGGTAGTCAATGCAGCGAACATAGACAAGGACCATCAGTGGATAAGAACCAACAGCACAGGCTTTGATGTAACCATCGAAAATATTTCGGATAATGTATCTCAGCTTGCGGTACAGGGCCCGAAAGCTCAGGAGATACTCCAGACGATTGTTGGAAAGGACCTTAACTCAATCAAGTTCTTCCATGCTAGCCGAAACGTACAGGTAGGCGGAATAGAATGCATGGTTTCAAGGACTGGCTACACAGGTGAAGACGGGTTTGAGATCTACCTCGACAATGAAGACGCACCGGAGCTTTATCACAAGATAATTAGCCTGGGAGTCGAGCCGATAGGACTTGGAGCAAGGGACACTCTGAGGTTTGAGGCGAATCTCCCGCTGTATGGCAACGAGCTGTCAGACACAGTAAGCCCAATCGAAGCCGGCTACGGATTCTTCGTAAAGACTGACAAGGAGAGGTTCATTGGCAAGGAGGTTCTATCCAGGCAAAAGGTGGAGGGTGTAACCAGGAAGACTGTCGGATTCGAGATGATCGAGAAGAAGATCCCAAGGCATGGCTACCCGGTAACTGCGGATGGGAAGACTATAGGAACAGTCACAACGGGTTATAAGTCTCCGACGCTTGAAAAGTTTATCGGACTTGCACTGGTTGATGCAGCGTATTCAAAGCTGGGCACTGAAATTTTCATTGAAGTACGAGGCAAGGCTGCGAAGGCAGTAGTCACAAGCAGGAAGTTTCTAGAAAATAAATGATAAAAGGAGAGATTGAGATGTCAATAGTATTGAATGGACTTTATTATTCAAAGGACCACGAATGGGTTAGAGTAGAGGAAGGGAAGGCGTACATCGGAATCACTGATTTTGCTCAGCATGCGCTTGGAGCAATCGTATACGTGGAGCTGCCGGAGGTTGGATCTGAAATTGAGAAGGATGAGAACCTTGGTGTAATCGAGTCAGTAAAGGCAGCATCAGATATTCTTATGCCTGTAAGTGGAACGATACTTGAAGTCAACATGGATTCTGTCGAGGACCCTGCCATAATCAATGCGGCACCGTACGAGAACCATCTTGTCGTAGTAGAGCTGAAGGATGCGGAAGAGCTCCAGGAGCTGCTTGACAAGGCGGCATATGAGGAATTCATCGCCAAGGAGGATTAATGATGCACCGTTATTTGCCGAACACTACCGAAGACATAAGGCAGATGCTTGAAGTCATCGGGATAGACAGCACGGAGAAACTGTTTGGGACTATACCAGATAGAGTGAAGCTTGGAAGGGAACTTGATATACCTCAGTCAAAATCGGAAATCGAGGTAAGAAGAGAGATAGGGAAAATGGCAGGGAAAAACCTCAGTGCCGATGACCTTGTCTGCTTCAGGGGAGCAGGGTCCTATGACAGATACATACCCTCAGCAGTAAAGCACATTGTCGGAAGAAGCGAATTCTATACCGCCTATACACCATATCAGCCTGAGATAAGCCAGGGGACGCTCCAGAGCGTATTCGAATACCAGTCGATGATCTGCAGCCTTACAGGAATGGATGTGTCGAACGTATCGATGTATGACGGTGCCACTTCTGCTGCCGAGGCAGCAATTCTAGCTTCAGTTCACACAAGAAGACCCAAGGTGCTGGTTTCCATGACCGTAAATCCAATGGTCAGGGAGGTACTTTCAAGCTATCTGAAGTTCAGGAATGTGGACCTTGAATTTGTTGCGGAGAAAGACGGGGAAACAGACAGTGACGACCTGAAAATGAAGCTTGATGGCAATATTGCAGGTCTTATAGTACAGTACCCAAATTTTTACGGGATAATCGAGGATATCAGGGGAAGTGAGGAAGCGGTGCATGGAAACAAATCACTGCTCATCGTAAGCACTGATCCGGTATCTTTGGGGATACTCACCAGCCCGGGTGAACTGAAGGCTGACATTGTCGTAGGTGAAGCCCAGGGACTTGGTCAAAACATGAATTTCGGGGGACCTGTACTTGGTTTCATGACCGCAACTGAAAAGGTCATGCGAAAGCTGCCGGGAAGGATCGTCGGCGAGACCACTGATGTGGATGGGAAAAGGGCTTTTGTGCTTACTCTGCAGGCAAGAGAACAGCATATCAGACGTGAAAAGGCCACATCAAACATATGCTCTGACCAGACGCTTAATTCCATTACAGCTGCGGTATACATGGCAGCAATGGGCAAAGAAGGTATCCGTGAGGTTGCGGACCAGTCCTTCAAGAAGGCGCATTATGCATACAGAAGGCTGATAGAGACCGGAAAATTCAGACTGCTCCATGACAAGCCGTTCTTCAGTGAATTTGCACTGGTATCAGACAGAAGCATTGAGGACTTGAACAGGAAGCTGCTGGATAACGGTATTCTCGGCGGACTTGATATTTCAGGGCCAGATGCATCCCATGGAAACGTGATGCTCATCGCAGTCACTGAGAACAGGACAAAAGCTGAGATCGACAGACTTGTCGAGATACTGGAGGTGGAGTAGATGGCATACGAAAAGATGATATTCGAGCTTTCAAAGAAGGGAAGAAAAGCATATTCTCTTCCTCCGCTGGATGTGGATGACCTCGATGTATCCGAGTACCTCCCCGAAGGATATGTAAGGAAGGATGAGCTCGAATTCCCAGAGGTCAGCGAGCTTGACCTGGTAAGGCACTATACGCTGCTTTCAAAGAAGAACTACTCGATAGATTCAGGTTTCTATCCGCTGGGATCGTGCACAATGAAGTATAATCCCAAGATAAATGAGGACATGGCTGCAAATCCTAAATTCGCCAGACTTCATCCTCTTCAGGAGGAGTCTACAGTTCAGGGTGCCCTTGAGGTCATGTTCAGGACACAAGAAGCATTGAAGGAAATCACAGGTATGGATGCTTTCACTCTGCAGCCTGCAGCAGGAGCTCATGGCGAGCTTACCGGACTCATGATAATAAAGAAGTATCATGAGGTGAGGAACGATTCGAAGAGAAGGAAGATAATAGTTCCGGATTCTGCCCACGGGACTAATCCGGCATCAGTAACCGTAGCAGGATTTGAAGCAGTGGAGATTCCTTCGATGAAGGATGGATCGGTAAGCATTGAAGCTTTGAAAGCGGTACTTGACGACGAAACCGCCGGGCTGATGCTTACAAATCCAAGCACACTTGGTCTTTTTGAGAAAAATATAATGGAACTTGCTGATCTTGTCCACGCAGCTGGAGGGCTCCTTTATTATGACGGAGCGAACATGAATGCGATAATGGGGATTGCAAGGCCTGGGGACATGGGATTCGATGTCCTGCACCTGAACCTCCACAAGACCTTCTCTACCCCGCATGGCGGCGGCGGTCCTGGTTCAGGGCCGGTGGGAGTAAAGGCTCATCTGGCATGCCATCTGCCTGTACCTGTAGTGTCATCAAAGAATGACAACTACTATCTTGATTATGGGATTGACCAGACTATAGGAAGGATCAAGAACTTTTTCGGCAACTTTGGTGTGGTGCTGAGAGCATACTCCTACATACTCAGCATGGGGTCTGACGGACTGAAGGAGGCATCTACCAGTGCCGTACTAAATGCAAACTACATCAAGGAAAGGCTTAAGGATGACTACAAGGTAGCTATAGACGAAACCTGCATGCATGAGGTCGTGTTCGCGGGAATAAAGGACAAGGATACCGGTGTAACTACCCTTGAAATAGCGAAGAGACTCATCGATTATGGATTCCATCCACCCACGATTTATTTCCCTCTGATAGTGGACAGCGCGATTATGGTTGAGCCTACGGAGACGGAAAGCATGGAGACCATGGACGAGTTCATAGCAGCGATGAAGAACATAGCAAGGGAAGCAAGGGAAGAGCCTGAGCTTCTGCATAGTGCACCGCACATCTCGCCTGTTAGAAGGCTTGATGAGGTAAAGGCAGCTAGAAGTCCAAAGCTCAAATGGAAAAGAGAAGAATAATGGGAAAGAAAATAGTAATCATAGGTGGCGGATCAGGCGGATATGTATCCGCCATCCGTCTTTCAAGACTTGGAAACGAGGTCGTTCTCATAGAGAAGGACAAGCTTGGAGGTACATGCCTTAACAGAGGCTGCATACCTACCAAGGCGCTATATGGAAGTGCAGAAGCTTTGCATGCCGCAAGGAGCCTGGACAGCTTCGGAATCCGGATTGATGGGCCGATTGTGATCGACTCATTAAGGATCCAGGAACGGAAGGCGGAAGTCGTAGGCAGCCTTGTATCAGGCGTGACGCAGCTTCTTAAAGCGAATGGTGTAAGGGTAGTTGAAGGCGAGGCAAGGATCCTTGATGGAAGGGTCCTGGTGCTAAACGAGGAATTTAAGTACGATAATCTGATCATCGCCACAGGCTCGACTCCGGTTGTGCCCCCAATTAAGGGCGCAGAGCAGGAAGGTGTCGTAACAAGCGATGAACTGCTTGGCTTTGAGGAAATACCCCGGGAACTTGTCATAATTGGCGGTGGAGTTATTGGCATGGAGCTGGCAGGCATAATGAACGCATTCGGATCTAAAGTCACTGTCCTCGAGGCGATGCCTTCTATACTGCCGATGGTTGATAGTGAGATAGTCAGAAGGCTTTCACCAGTCCTTAAAAAGAGCGGCATAGAAATTGTGACAGGAGCAGCAGTAACATGTATCGGCAGAGTCGATGGCAGGCTAAATGTGTCATATTCAACAAAAAAAGGTGAGGAAACAAGGAGTGCGGACAAGGTGCTCCTTTCAGTAGGCAGAAGACCAAATCTTGAAGGAATGGGGCTTGAAGAGGCAGGAATAGCATATGACAGAAAAGGCATCATTACTGATGAAAATTTTGAGACTTCTGTGAAGGGAGTCTATGCTATAGGAGATGTCAATGGAAAGGTGCTGCTTGCGCACGCAGCATCAGCGCAGGCCGAGTATGTTTCAGAGCTTATTTCGGGAAATGAAGCGAGAATCGGAAGGATTATCCCATCTTGCGTATTCATGTTTCCGGAAATAGCTCAGGCAGGCGAAACCGAAGATCAGCTGAAGGCATCAGGAATCGAATATCAAGTATCAAAGTTCCAATTTGGGGCCAACGGCAAGGCCCTCGCCATGGGACATGGAGAGGGTGTTATAAAGGTATTGGGAGAAAAGGATGGCAGGCTGCTGGGAGTTCACATCCTGGGGCCTCACGCTTCGGACCTGATACATGAGGCAGTTTTGATGATGGAAAATGGTCAGGGAGTGGAGGACGCAAGGAGGATCATACATGCTCACCCTACGCTGTCAGAGGCGTTCCACGAAGCTGTATTGGGACTGGCAGGAGATGCAGTACACCTGATGCCACAGAAGAGGAGGACATGATGAGATATATCTTAAATGAAAGCACAGACCCCTATTTTAATCTGGCAGCTGAGGAGTACCTTCTCAAGCATACGGACCTGGAAGTGTTCAGCCTATGGCGGAATGACAATGCAATCATTGTAGGTAAGAACCAGAACACTCTTTCTGAGATAAATACTGATTTCGTGAAGGAAAGGGGTATTAGGGTAGTCAGACGCCAGACAGGCGGAGGAGCTGTTTTCCATGACCTGGGCAACCTGAACTACACCTTCATAGTCAACGGTGGAGACAGCTTCAATGACTTCAAGGGCTTCGCCAAGCCGATTATGGAAGCACTTGAGCAGATGGGCGTTCATTCCGAGTTTTCGGGTAGAAATGACATGCTGATAGACGGAATGAAATTTTCTGGCAACGCCCAGTGCAAGCACAAAGACAGGGTCATGCACCACGGGACTCTTCTGTTCTCTTCTGTCAAGGCTGATATAAGCGGTGCTCTCAAGCCAAGGGACATAAAGTTTTCGGACAAGGCTGTTAAGTCAGTTGCTTCAAGGATCACCAACATCAGCGACCACATGCCTGAAAGGATGACTGTTCTGGAATTTCGCGACAGGATCTTCAGACACATTATGGAGGATTCGGGAAAGGCAATTGAGTCATATACCGAAGATGAGATTTCTGAGATCATGAAGCTAAGGGATGAAAAGTACTCGACCTGGGATTGGAATTATGGAATGAGTCCAAAATATTCCCAGACCAGGGAGATGAAGTTTGCAGGAGGCACTGTGGAGGCAACACTTGAAGCGAAGGACGGATACATCAGCGAAATTAGGCTTTATGGAGACTTTTTCGGCGTTAAGGACATTTCGCTGCTTGAAGATGCCTTGAAGGGTACAAGGCACAGGGAAGAGGATATCGCAGGTGTTCTTGACAATGTAGGGTTTGAAGAATTCATTGTCAATGTGTCAAAAAATGACTTGATTAATCTGCTTATATGATAATAATAGAACAACTTATGCAATAAATCATATTGACATGACGTATCATGGGAGTATAATTAAATAAATGCATGGACCGGGAAGAAGTAGGTGCGGGAATAGCTTACAGAAAGCTGCTGGGTGATGAGAAGCGCAAGCAAAGACCGCAATTGAATACATCCCATGAGCATCTCACCGAAAGGCTTTCAAGTAGGCTGAAGACGGATTGCGCCCGTTATAGCGCCAGGGTATCGTGCCATGCACCGTACCTGATGAGGTTTATGCTGCGAGGCATGGACGAAAAAGGTGGTAACGCGATTGGATTCGCCCTTTGACATATGTCAAAGGGTGTTTTTTATTGTCCAGAAATGGACTGGTAAAGTGGGGGGAATAATATGGATGACGGTTATTATTTAAAAAACATATGTATAGATGGCATGGAAACAAAAAGATATAAACGGAGGGATTTTAATTGTCAAACGTAAGATTCAAGACCATGGAACAGATGCCGCTGGAAATGCACAAGGTAAAGATAGTCCAAAAATTGAACCTGCTGCCGGTTGAAGAAAGGCTCAAAGCAATACAGGAGGCGGGAAGCAATACGTTCCTACTTCAGAACAGGGATGTATTCATGGACATGCTTACAGACAGCGGAGTGAATGCAATGAGCGACAGGCAGCAGGCCGCGATGATGGTGGCAGATGACAGCTATGCGGGAAGCGAGACATTCACAAGACTGTCTAAAGTACTGAAGGACATTTTCGGGATGGACATGTTCCTTCCAGCCCATCAGGGAAGGGCATGCGAGAACATAATATCCCAGGCGATGGTCAAGAAAGGGACATTCGTTCCCATGAACTACCACTTCACTACCACCAGGGCCCATATAAACCTTAACGGGGGTACCGTACTTGAGCTGATTGCAGACAAGGGGCTTGAGACAACAAGCGAGGAGCCTTTCAAAGGCAATATGGACCTGGACAGGCTTAAGAAGAGCATTCAAAAGGTCGGGAAAGGGAATGTGGCTTTCGTAAGGATGGAAGCTGGAACTAACCTGATCGGAGGTCAGCCGTTTTCACTTGAAAACCTTGAAGGGGTAAGCTCGATATGCAAGGAAAATGGAATAAGCCTGGTACTGGATGCAAGCCTTTTGGCGGACAACCTGTACTTCATAAAGAAGAGGGAGGAAGCCTACAAGGATTCAAGCATAAGGGAGATAACAGCGAAGATGGCTTCGCTCTGTGACATAATATACTTCTCGGCAAGAAAGCTTGGCTGCGCACGAGGCGGAGCTATCCTTACAAGGGACAAGGAGCTGTTCAACAGGATGAAGGGGCTTGTGACTCTTTATGAGGGCTTCCTTACATACGGTGGAATGTCAGTCAGGGAAATGGAGGCATTGACAGTAGGTCTTGAAGAGACCATGGATGAGGACATGATCTGTCAGGGACCGGATTTCATCCAGTTCATGGTGAATGAGCTCAAGAAAAGGGGAGTACCTGTCATTACCCCTGGCGGCGGTCTGGGATGCCATATCAACGCAATGGAATTTGTGAACCACATCCCTCAGTCTGAGTACCCGGCAGGAGCTCTGGCGTCAGCTCTGTTCATTGCAGGCGGAATCAGAGGTATGGAAAGAGGTACTGTGTCTGAGGACAGGGATGCTGATGGCAATGAGAAGCATGCTGACATGGAGCTTGTAAGGCTTGCTTTGCCGAGAAGGGTATTTACCCTTTCACAGGTGATGTATGCCGTAGACAGGATAACCTGGCTGTATGAGAACCGAGAGATGATAGGTGGTCTTGAATTCACAGAAGAACCTGCAATCCTCAGGTTTTTCTTTGGAAGGCTTCAGGAGAAGGGTGACTGGCAGGAAAGGCTGGCGGAAAAGTTCAGGAAGGATTTCGGAGACAGTCTCTGATCAGGAATAGAAGAAATTACGAAGAAATAACAAATGGCCTTCAGCAAAAATGCTGAAGGCCATTCAAATGTCTTATCTGGTGAAATGCTGGGTTGCAAAATATGTTGGCATCTCTTTGCCGAGATTTGTGCTGTAAAGCATGCCTTTTACTATTCCTACACCGATCTTCTTGTACTCAGGATTGAGTATGTTCGCCTTATGTCCTGCTGATGCCATCCAGGCTGCAACAATGGTAGCGGCTGTTGGCGCAGTTGTAGATGCTTTTTTATAGATGTTCTCAGCGACATTATAGACCTTTGTATGCTCGAACACATTGTTCTCGAACATATAGGCTGAATGGCTTCTTGCTGAAGATGACAATGAAGAATCCAGTACAAGGTCAGGAAGTCCTGCCTTAGATCTCTCGATATTTGTCAGCCTTACGACCTCTTGAGCCATCTCATTTAAAAATGAGTAGGACGGTGTGGCTGGAGCCGGAGCCGGAGCTGGAGCTGGAGCCGGTGCCGGAGCCGGAGCTGGAGCCGGAGCCGGAGCTGGAGCTGGAGCTGGAGCCGGTGCCGGAGCTGGAGCCGGTGCCGGAGTTGGAGCTGGAGCTGGAGCTGGAGCCGGAGCCGGAGCTGGAGCTGGTGAAGTCGTCTTTTTCTTTACTGTTGTTGTCACAGGGGTACTTGGTGCTGCTGTGGCAACCTTGACGACTGGCTCAGCAGCTGGAGCTTCAGCTGCAAGAACCTCAACTGGTGCGGGAGCTTCAACTGGTATTGCTTTCACTCTCTCAAGAAGGCGTACCATATCCTTGTCTTCCTTTGAGTAATGGACAAAAGGAAGCCTCTTGAGCTCGGAATTTGTTTCTTCTTTGGTTTCCTGACCATAGACCTTCACATCGCCATCAGATGTGGGTGGTACTTTTTTTTCTGCGATTGCACATGATGAAACCAGTAGCGACATTAGAAGAACTGCCGATATTATCTTATATTTTTTCATTTTCAGAATCCCCTGTTTATTAAATCTAATTATATCCAACACCGATGGAAGCAAGTGAGTGCACCTGATTTAACGTAGTATCACTTTTTCGGTAAATTAATACTACCAGAAAACATTTATTAATGCACATTCTTTGAATATCATTAAATTTAAATTATAAATAAAAAATTTATGAGCTATTGGTGTGAACTTATTGTTAATCGAAAATTATTGTCGAATGAAGAAAACCCTTATGGTTCATATATATTTTGTATTCGAGTAATTTAATGGTCATTAAAATTAAATTTGAAAGAATTGTGAAATTTTAGACCGATAGGGTGGTATTATGTTGAAAAATTTTTCAATAAAAAAAGCTGCGAATACGGTAATCCGTTTCGCAGCTTTTTGTGCTATCAGTTTGCGTTATAATATTCCGATGGAGTGATGATTGGTTTTTGTTCAAGATTCCTAAACTCCGAAGGCATCTTTTCGTCCTCGGCAAAAGCGTTTGCTATAGCAACGAACAGTTCTTTTATTATATTCATTTCGCACCTCCGTTTTCTTATGGCTTAATTATCTCAGTTCTATAAATGCAAGTCAAGATTCATATGTATGAATTTCGTGAAGGAAATATGTCTAATTGCGAAAAAAATAACATAATAATAGTTTGCATAGTGAAAGAGCTCTTTTTATTGCGGATATTGCTGAAAGTGAGATATATAGAGGTGGAAATTATGATTATGAAAGTTGGAAGCATTTTTCTTGTGAAGTGTGCATAGAAACTGATGAAGGATATCTTGCTTTTTGGATCCATGGCACTTGCTCAATACATTTGGTACAATTGTAATAAAGGAAGGAGTGGTTAAATTGAAGGAAATAGCACTTGCAGGCGGATGCTTCTGGGGTGTCGATGAATATTTTTCAAGGAAGAAGGGTGTGAAATCCACAAAAGCGGGATATGCAAACGGGATAAAGGAAAACCCAACGTACAATGAGGTTTGTACCGGAAGGACCGGACATGCTGAGACCGTACTGGTACAGTATGATGAGTCGTTAATCTCCCTGACTGAAATACTTGAGAAGTTCTTCAAGGTAATTGACCCTACCATATTGAACAGGCAGGGTAATGACATAGGGACTCAGTACAGGACAGGCATCTATTACCTGGATGAAGCTGACATTCCTGTAATTACCGCATTCATTGACTTGAAGAGGACAAATTACAAGAAGTCAATCGTAACTGAGGTATTGCCGCTAAAGAACTTTTATGATGCTGAGGAATATCATCAGGATTACCTTAAGAAAAATCCGCGCGGATACTGTCATATAGACCTGAATACGGACTGATGCGGCTGGAAAAGGTAAATGCAATGGAATTCAAGGATATTGGAACTCTGAACAATGAGGAGAAGATATCAGTAATACTATCAAGGTATGATGGACGTATTAAGGCGGTGGGGAGAAAAACTCCTGTAATAGAAATGATATAAGCCTAAACAGCAATACAAGACCTAATCCGGAAAGGCTTGCCATAGTTATGGGTTCCAAGAAGTATGGAGTATCTAAAGGGTACTACAATCTGCGGCAAGAAGGAATAATGATTCCGAAGATGGGTGAACTGGATTCTCTAAACGTCGGGGTGGCGGCAACAATAGTACTTTATGAGGCATCGCTGTCAAACAAAGGCTGCATGAAGAGATAGCAAAAGGGTCTTAAGGACCCTTTTTTTAATGCTTTGATATTCGAAGTAAACTTTAGTAAAAAATTTAGTAAAAATTTACTAAAGCTGTTGACATCGTTTTCTTTAAACAATACAATCAAGGTGTAAACGTTTGATGAAGTTCATCAGATGGAGACAAAAAGATATATTGGGGGTATATTCATGAAGAAAAAACTCATTGCAGCTGCAGTACTCGCTGTCGCAGCCATCTCCTTCACAGCCTGCGGTTCAAAGGAACCTGCAAAGACGGAGCTTCCAACGATTGGAGCAACAATCTACAAATTCGATGACAATTTCATGTCATATGTAAGAAGAGGACTTGAATCTGCGGCTACAGGTAAGGCTACACTTGAGCTGGTTGACTCCGCGAATGACCAGGCGAAGCAGGGCGAGCAGGTTGATACATTCATATCGAAGGGTGTTAAGGCGCTTGCAATTAACCTTGTTGATCCGAAGGCTGCTCCTACGATAATCGCTAAAGCCAAGGAGGCTAAGCTTCCCGTTATATTCTTCAATAAGGAGCCTGAGGCTGCAGCGCTTGCAAGCTATGACAAGACATGGTATGTAGGAACTGAGTCCAAGGAGTCGGGAATCATGCAGGGACAGGTAGTAGCTGACGCATGGAAGAAGAACAAGGCTAAGTGGGACCTCAATGGAGACGGGAAAATACAGTATGTTCTCCTTAAGGGCGAACCAGGACATCCTGATGCAGAAGCAAGAACAACATATGTAATACAGACTGTCAAGGAAGCCGGAATCGAAGTTGAAGAACTTGCGATGGATACAGCAATGTGGGATGGAGCCAAGGCTTCTGAGAAGATGCAGACATGGATTGCTGCCTATGGCGACAAGATAGAGTTCGTAATAGCAAACAATGACGGTATGGCTCTTGGAGCGATAACTGCACTTGAAGGCGAAGGATATTTCAAAGACAACAAGTTCATGCCAGTAGTAGGAGTAGATGCTATTCCTGAAGCCCTTGTAAAGATCAAGGAAGGCAAGCTTGTCGGAACAGTGCTTAACGATGCGAAGAACCAGGCCAAGGCGACGTTTGACCTTGCACTCAATGCAGCTCTTGGAAAAGACGTCCTCACAGGAACAAGCTGGAAGCTTGATTCCAACAAGGCAGTCAGGGTACCTTATGTTGCGGTTACTATTGACAACATAGCTTTCGCAGAGGAATCCTACAAATAACTGATTTCAACCAGGCATGAGACACGAAAGTGTCTCATGCATTTTAATAAGGAGGTGCCGTGATGACAGGCGCATCGGAAAACACAATAGCCGATAATAACGGTGACCGCTATATACTTGAGATGATTGGGATAACAAAAGAGTTTCCCGGAGTCAAGGCCCTTGACGGGGTCACATTCAGGGTTAGGCCGGGGACGGTGCATTCGCTCATGGGTGAAAACGGAGCGGGGAAATCGACTCTGATGAAATGCCTTTTCGGTATGTACAAGAAGGACAGCGGTGAAGTTTATCTCAGCGGAAGCAAGGTCGAATTCCAGAACTCGAAGCAGGCCCTTGACCATGGAGTATCCATGGTCCATCAGGAACTTAACCAGGTACCTCACAGGAGCATAATGGACAACATCTGGCTCGGCCGATATCCATCTAAAGGTGGATTCATCGAAGAGTCCAAGATGTATGAGGACACGAAGAGGATATTCGAGGACCTCGACATCGACCTGGATCCGAGAAGAAAGGTCAATACACTTTCTGTTTCCCAGAAGCAGATGGTAGAGATAGCAAAAGCTGTCTCATATGAGTCCAGGGTAATTGTCATGGACGAGCCTACTTCCTCTCTGACTGAGAAGGAAGTTGACCATCTGTTCAGGATAATCGACAGGTTGAGGAAAAAGAATGTTGCGATAATATACATTTCGCATAAGATGGAGGAAATCCTTAAAATCTCCGATGATGTTACTATAATGAGAGACGGTAAGTGGATTTCTACAGAAGATGCAAAGACACTGACGATCGATGGCATAATCAAAATGATGGTTGGAAGGGATCTGTCCCATAGATTTCCTGAGAGAAGCCATAAGCCTGGCGGCAGGATACTTGAAGTATCAGGTCTGACCTCGCTGTATCAACCATCCATCAGGGACATAACATTTGACCTTAGGGAAGGTGAGGTTCTCGGTGTAGCAGGTCTGGTCGGTGCGAAAAGGACTGATATACTCGAATCCCTGTTCGGAATCAGAAAGGTCAGCAAGGGTGAGATAATCCTTAAGGGGAAGAAATGCCTTAATACAAGTCCCGCAGCGGCAATGGCCAATGGCTTTGCCATGGTTACAGAGGAGAGAAGAGCAACCGGAATATTCGATAAGCTCAGCGTGAACTTCAATTCTGTAGTTGCTAACCTTGGAAGCTATGTCAGAGGTATTATCCTGGACTCAAAGTCCATGGAAAAGGACACCCAGTGGGTAATTGACTCTATGAGCGTTAAGACCCCAGGGCAGAAAACCCAGATTGGTTCACTCTCCGGAGGAAATCAGCAAAAGGTGATTATAGGTCGATGGCTCCTGACAAAGCCAGACATACTGCTTCTTGACGAACCCACTCGAGGAATCGATGTAGGTGCAAAATTCGAAATCTATCAGCTGATGAACAGTCTTGCAGCCGAAGGCAAGGCAATCATAATGGTTTCTTCGGAAATGCCTGAGCTCATCGGAGTCACTGACAGGATACTTGTCATGAGCAATGGACGATTGGCGGGTATCGTCGATACTAAAGAGACGGACCAGGAGGAGATCATGCGCCTCTCCGCAATGTATCTATAGGAGGTCTATATGGAAAAGTTCAAATTAAAAAAATATGCTAACCCACAGTGGCTCGTAGACCACGCCATATACATAGTGCTGCTTCTGCTTATTCTTGTGATAATAATCAGGGAACCGAATTTCCTGCATATCAGGAATTTCAGGAACATTCTCTCTCAGTCGGCCATTAGGATGATTATCGCACTCGGTGTCGGTGGCATACTGATAATTCAGGGGACTGACCTCTCTGCAGGA
Organism: Youngiibacter multivorans; assembly: GCF_017873395.1. GTDB lineage: Bacteria > Bacillota > Clostridia > Clostridiales > Clostridiaceae > Youngiibacter > Youngiibacter multivorans. Next base: position 76,363 of record NZ_JAGGKC010000003.1, read on the forward strand.
AGGCAGGTAGGACTAGCAGCTGTCCTGACAGGATCCATGCTGCAGGCTACGAGCTATGCATACAGGATGTATCCCAATCTGCAGGAACTGCCGATAATAGTTCCTGTTTTGATAGCAATCCTTGCAACATCGCTCCTAAGTGGAATAAATGGCGTTGCAGTATCTGTATTCAAGGTGCCAGCGTTCATTGCAACACTCGGTATGCAAATCGTTGTTTATGGAATAACATCAATATACTTCGACAGGCCACCGTATGGTGCACAGCCCATTGGAGGCTTTGACCAGAAGTTCACAGATTTCGTTGTGGGTAAATTCTTTGCCGGTACGAACTTCGAGATTCCTTATCTTGTTGTTTATGCCCTGGTAGTTATTGTCTTCATTTATATACTCTGGAACAAGACACGTTTCGGCAAGAACATGTATGCAATCGGCGGAAATCCGGAAGCAGCTACAGTATCAGGTGTAAATGTAAGAAAGTATGTCATATTGGTGTACATTCTCGCAGGTATCCTGTATGGATTCGGTGGTTTCCTTGAGGCAGGCAGAGTTGGTTCTGCAACCAACAACACTGCTAACATGTATGAGCTTGATGCCATAGCAGCCTGCGTAGTCGGAGGAGTATCCACATCTGGTGGTATCGGAACCGTACCAGGCATACTGACCGGCGTACTGATATTCACAGTTATCAATTATGGCTTGACATTCATGGGTGTCTCGACGTATCTTCAGTATATTATCAAAGGACTGATCATAATTACGGCAGTGGCAATCGATATAAGGAAATATATCAGGAAGAACTGATGCTGTCTAAACAGAAGAAGGTGTGAAAGTGGCAACGATCAAGGACATTGCAGAGAAAGCCGGAGTGTCGATTTCGACGGTCTCAAGGGTGCTGAATTTCGATGAAAGTCTTAAGGTAACGGCCAAGACCAAGCGCCGCATACTTGAAATAGCAGAGGAATTCGACTATGTGACGGTCAGGGACAGAAAAAGCAAAAGCGGTCAGAAGATAGGGATACTGAATTGGTACGACTCTGAAAAAGAGCTTGGAGACCCTTACTATCTTTATATACGGCTTGCTGCGGAAAAAAGATGCCATGATCTCGGCGTAGAGGTCGTCAGAATTGATTTCGACTGTGATGAGGATACTGCGAGAAAACTCGACGGTATACTTGCCATAGGCAAATACGGCAGAAGCGATATAGACAATCTGATGAAGCTGAACGATGAGATTGTATTCACTGACTTCTCAACAGACAACAGGTGTGATTCTGTGGTTATTGACTTCAAGGAAGCTATGGACCTGGCCCTCGGATATTTATATGAAAGGGGACACAGAAGGATAGGATACATCGGTGGAAGGGAATTCTTCCCTGACAGGGATGAAGTATCTGACCTGAGGTTCAAGTTTTATAAGGAATTCATGCTCATGAATGATATATATCTTGAGTCAGACTGCTATTTTGGGGATTTTTCCCTTAAAGGCGGTTACAGGCTGATGAAGGAAGCATTGGAAAAACCAGAGCGGCCGACTGCATTCTTTCTCGGAAACGACAGCATGGCTCTTGGTGCCTACAAAGCCATCTCAGAAGCTGGCCTTGTGATTCCCAGGGATATAAGCATTATCGGGTTCAATGATTTGCCCGGATCCAAATACATGGTACCCTCACTTACTACTGTAAGGGTCTACCAGGATTATCTTGGACATGCAGCTGTGGACCTTCTTCTGGAAAGTATTGGAAGCAGCAGGGAATTCAGAAAGAAGGTAGTAATACCGGTCAAACTGATGGAAAGAGATAGCGTAAGTGATAATTCTTGATGCCATGGAGGTGTTCTGTGGACCAGTCAATAAGTCGATTTAAAGAAATATTCGGATATGATCCGGAGGGTGTATATTTTTCTCCGGGTAGAGTTAACCTCATAGGTGAGCATACAGACTACAACGGCGGGCATGTGTTTCCGTGCGCATTGACCATAGGCACTTACGGCGCTGTGGCATTAAGGGGCGATTCAACTGTAAGGATGTACTCTGAAAACTTTCCTGAAGATGGGATAATTGAGTTCCAGCTCAAGGACATTGCCTTCATCGAATCACATGGATGGGCAAATTATCCAAAAGGCGTGATTTACTCGTTCAATAAGTCAGGAATTGAAATCACACAGGGATTCGACATGTTTGTTCGTGGCGACATTCCAAACGGTGCCGGTCTCTCTTCCTCTGCATCAATAGAAGTGCTTACAGCTGTAGTGCTGAATGACATCAATAAACTTGGAGTACAGATGATAGAGATGGTAAAGATGTCGCAGAAGGCTGAGAATGAGTTCATAGGCGTAAATTGCGGAATCATGGACCAATTCGCTGTCGGGATGGGTCGGGAAGGGCATGCGATGCTGCTTGATACCGAAACGCTGGAGTTCAGTTACGAAAAGGTAGACCTCAAGGACTCTGCGATAATAATCGCGAACACTAACAAGCGGAGGGGTTTATCTGACTCCAAGTACAATCAGAGGCGTGCCGAATGCGAGGAAGCCCTTGCATATCTGCAGAAGAAGCTTTCTATTAAAAGCCTTGGAGAGCTGACTGGTGAGGAACTGGACAGGAACATCGACCTTATACCGGATGGTGTTCTTAGAAGACGTGCGAGACATGCAGTCCTTGAGAATGAGAGGACAGTGATAGCCGCAGATGCCCTTGAGAGAAACGACATGGAAGAGTTCGGAAAGCTGATGTATGAGTCCCATGCTTCATTAAGGGATGATTATGAGGTTACGGGATTTGAACTCGATACTCTTGTAGAACTGGCCTCAAAGGTGGCTGGGGTCATCGGGTCCAGGATGACTGGAGCAGGATTCGGGGGCTGCACTGTGAGCATAGTGAAAAATGAAAGCATAGAAAATTTCATCGAAAAGGTTTCAAAGGAATACCAGGAAGCAGTGGGATACAAGGCAGATTTCTATGTGGTCAGCATAGGTGAAGGTGCCAGAAGACTTTGCTGAAATAGCCTGACGATTTGTGCCCATCCGCTTCAGCGGGTGGGCACGTTCAATATGTGGCGCCGGGTGCTATTAATTGATATAATTGGATGTGGAATATGGACAATACAAGGAGGATAATATGGCAGTATTAGTATGCGGGGGAGCTGGCTATATCGGCTCGCACTGTGTCCGGGAATTGGTATCAAGAGGAGAGAAGGTTGTCGTAGTTGATAATCTTCAGACAGGACACAGGGCTGCAGTACATAAGGAAGCAAAGCTCATCGTAGGGGATATAAGAGATTATGAGTTCATGTCAGAGGTTCTTAAAGAGCATGATATAACTGAAGTCATACATTTTGCAGCCAATTCCCTGGTCGGCGAAAGCATGACAGATCCATTGAAGTACTATGAAAACAACGTATATGGCACAATGGTGCTCCTGAAGGCAATGACAGACATGAAGGTGGGAAAGATTGTCTTCTCTTCGACAGCGGCGGTATACGGAGAACCAAAGAGTGTTCCAATCAGGGAAGAAGACGCAACTGAACCGACGAACACATACGGCGAGACAAAGCTGGCAATGGAAAAGATGATGAAGTGGACTGACAAGGCGCATGGCCTTAAATTTGTCGCTCTCAGATATTTCAATGTGGCGGGTGCTGCAGATGGAGGAGTGATCGGTGAAGATCATTCGCCTGAGACGCACCTAATACCGCTGGTTCTCCAGGTGCCACTTGGAAAACGTGACAGGATCATGGTATATGGAGATGATTATCCGACTGAAGACGGCACCTGCATAAGAGACTATATACACGTGGATGACCTTGCGGATGCCCATATTAAGGCTGTGGAGTATCTCAGGGGAGGGAACGAAAGCAACGTCTTCAATCTCGGCAACGGGAAAGGTTTCTCGGTAAATGAGATAATTGATGCTGCTGAGAAGGCTGCTGGAAAGTCGATCAGGAGAGAGATTGCAACAAGGAGAGCAGGGGACCCTGCTGTGCTTGTCGCGTCGTCAGAAAAGGCAAAGAAAATCCTTGGATGGGAGCCGAAGCATACCGATATCGTGGGAATAATCGCATCAGCATGGGATTTCCACAAGACCCATACAAATGGATTTGAGAACTGAAAAGGCGGGATGGTATTTTGAACATTTTCAGAGAAATCACAAGGCTTGCAGATTATTGCGTAGAAAAAGGAATAACTGACGAAAGGGACCGGATCTACTCGATCAACAGAGCCCTTGAAGCATGCGGTGAGGACGGATACGAGGATATGCCGGAGTATCATGACGGATGCAATGATGTTGAAGCGATACTTGATGACATTCGTGAATGGGCAGTCGAGTCCGGAAGAGTGGAAAACGACAGCATAGATTTGCTCGACCTTTTCGATACAAGGGTAATGGCGGCATTTGTAAAGACCCCTTCGGAATTCGAGCGGGAATTCTGGAAAAGGTATGAGACTTCACCCGAAAGCGCTACTCTCTCTTATTACGATTTCGCGAGGAACTCAAACTATATAAGGGTGAAGAGGGTAGAGAAGGACATCAGGTGGAGCTTAGATACTGAATATGGGCCTATAGACATGACCATAAATCTTTCCAAACCGGAAAAAGACCCCAGGGCAATTGCCAAAGCCAAACTGATTAAGGATTCATTCTATCCGAAGTGCCTGATATGCAAGGAAAATGAAGGATATTCCGGAAGGCTTAACCACCCTGCCAGGGGAAGCCACAGGATGGTGTCATTGAGGCTTGCAGATGAAGACTGGTTCATGCAGTATTCTCCTTACGTTTATTACAATGAGCACTGCATTGTTCTGAAGGCGGAGCACGAGCCCATGAGGGTTACAGAGAAAACGTTCAGGAGACTGCTTGATTTCAACCGGATGTTCCCTCATTATTTCATCGGTTCCAATGCTGACCTGCCGATTGTAGGAGGCTCGATACTTACGCATGACCATTTCCAGGGAGGGAACTATGAGTTTCCCATGGCGAGGGCAGAAGAGCAGAATTGCGTAATGCTCAAGGATCACGATGTTGAAGCCTGCACGCTTTTCTGGCCCATGAGCGTAATAAGGCTTAAGGGCAGGAGTATCGAGGAACTTGTAGAGGTTTCCGGTATAATACTTTCAAGGTGGAAACATTACAGTGATGAATCAGTAGGAGTAATATCGCATACCAACAGCGAAAGCCATAATACGGTAACTCCGATCACGAGGTTCAGGAACGGCTTGTACGAGGTGGATATAGTCCTTAGGAACAACAGGACAGATGATGACCATCCATTCGGAATCTTCCATTCTGCAGAAAGTCATCATCATATCAAGAGGGAGAATATAGGTCTTATTGAGGCAATGGGACTTGCAGTTCTGCCAGCGAGGCTTAAGAAAGAAATGGCCTTGGTCAGGGACCATATCCTTGCAAACGACATCGAAGGATTATTCAGGGACGATGAGCTTGAGAAGCATGGACATTTCGCACTGAAGCTTATGGAAGAGTATGCAATAAACAAGGAAAATGCCGACAATATTATATATGAAGAAATCGGGAAAGTATTCCTTAGCGTCCTGAAGGATGCCGGAGTCTTCAAGGGAGACAATGATGGAAGGGAAGCTTTCAGAAGATGCTGTGAGGCAATGTATGAAGGCTTATAGCAGGAAGCTTGACCTTGAGGGTACAGAGGTTCATGAAATAACACTTGAGAACAGAGCGGGGATGAAAGTCACCGCCCTGGATTTCGGGTGCATAATCACCGGAATATATGCTCCTGACCGCCATGGAAACTTCAAAAACGTAGTGCTTTCATATGAGAATCCAGATGACTACCTGTCTAATCCTGCCTACTTTGGTGCACTGATCGGAAGGACGTCAGGCAGGATCAAAGACGGCACGTTCACATTATCTGGAGAGACATTCAATCTCGCACTAAATTATGGGACCAATTCCGGGCAGGGCGGGAGAGAGGGCTTCGACAAGAAGCGATACAGTTTTTCCGTCAACACATCTGAAAGTATGGCCGCGATGGTTTTTAGACGTACCTCGCCTCATTTGGAGGAAGGGTACCCCGGTAATCTTCAGATTGCGGTATCTTATTCACTCTCTGAAGAAAACGTATTCAAAATAAGCTATAAGGCGGTTTCAGACAGTGATACGATTGTTAACTTGACAAACCATTCGTATTTCAACCTGAGCGGCGACTTTTCACGGAGCATTGAAAATCATTTGTTGATGATAGCTTCTGACCATTACGCGGAGCTTGATGATACATCGGCACCGACTGGAAAACTGATTGAAACAAAGGGTACGCCATTTGATTTCAACTCGATGAAAGAAATCGGCAGGGATATTGCAGATGAAGACAGTCAGCTGTTCATTGGGAAAGGATATGACCATCCGTTCGTACTTAAAGAAGGAACCGGAGTGAAGGCAAGACTTTGGGACAGGGAAACAGGAAGGTTCATGGAAATCTCGACTGACAACAGGGCACTGGTCTTGTATTCGCAGAATTATGCTCAGGGTCAGGTCATTGCGGGAGGCTTTACTTTGCCTGAGAGGGTTTCCGCAGCGCTTGAAGTGCAGAGGCTTCCAATTGGAAAGGACGGGATATTTCTGGAGGACTCGATCCTGAAACAGGGAGAAACATTCAGAAGCAATACGGAATATAGATTCGGAATCCTGTAGAAATGGGAAAGGGAGAAAAGATATGATTCTTGGAGTCGATTACTACCCCGAGCACTGGGAAAATGATGAAATAGAGAGAGATTTCGCAAGGATGAAAGAGATGGGAGTAAATACCATCAGAATAGGCGAATTCGCATGGCATATGCTTGAGAAGGAAGAAGGCCAGTTCGATTTCTCGTATTGGGATGATGTCCTGGACAAGGCTGAGAATGCTGGTCTTGATGTGATTTTTGGGACACCTACCGCAACATTCCCCGCATGGTTAAGCAGAAGATATCCTGAAGTCCATTCGGAAGACATCCACGGACAGACCAGAGTATTTGGCGGGAGAAGGCAATATTGCTTCAACTCGGCCAAATACAGGGAGCTCTCTGAGAGGCTGGTAAGGAAGCTTGTATCGCATTACAGCAAAAGGAAGAGCATAATCGCCTGGCAGGCCGATAACGAGTTCGGCCACGAAGGCAGCGACATGTGCTGGTGCGAGAAGTGCGAGAGCGCATTCAGAAAGTTCCTTGAAAAAAAGTATGGCGACATCGATTCACTTAACAAGGAATATGGGACAATCTTCTGGGGACAGACCTACAACAGCTTCGATGAGATAGTACTTCCAAAGGAGACTATAACTGTCCACAACCCGTCCTTGCTTCTTGATCATTTCCGGTTCAGAAGCAATTCTGTAGAGGAGTTCGCAAGGGTACAGCTAAATGCGATCAGGGAGTGCAAGGGCGAATTGCAGGTCGTTACCCACAATTTTTCAGGAGGATTTTTTGAAAAGGCATTTGATTTCGGTAAAATTGCTGACCAGCTCGATATCGTATCCTACGACAACTATCCAGTCTGGGGAGGACTGAAGGAGCCAGTCAGCCCAGCTCATACGGCTATGGCACATGATTTCATGAGGTGTCTGAAGGACAGGAGCTTCCTGATTGTTGAACAGCTTATGGGAGCACAGGGTCATGATATCATAGGGTATCTGCCAAGACCTTTGCAATCCGCGATGTGGTCATGGCAGGCGCTTTCAAGGGGCTGCAGCGGAATGCTCTTCTTCAGGTGGAGAGCCATGGACAGGGGGCAGGAACAATTCTGCCTTGGAATAATCGACCATAACGACAGAGAAGGAAGAAAGTTCAGGGAGGCCAAAGGCGTATTCGAGAAAGCAGCAAGCATCGGGTCCGGATTTGAAAGTAAGATGAAGAGTGAGGTTGCGGTGGTTTACGACTATGACAACATTTGGTCATGGAGAATACAAAGGGCCAGTGCCATGTTCGACTTCACTACCGAGATGATAAGGCTTTACCGTCCTTTCCACAGGATGAATGCTTCAACCGATGTCATTCCGGCAAACAGGGATTTTGGCGGTTACAAGGTTGTTGCAGTGCCTGTCATGCAGTTAATAGATGAGGATCTGTCTGAAAGGCTAAAGAAATTTGCAAGCCAGGGAGGAACAGTCATATTCTCCTACAGGGCAGGTATCAAGAAGAGAAACAACAATGTCCACAGAGGAATTGTAAGTCCTGGTCTTATAAGCGACCTTGCTGGCATAAGCATCCTGGAAAGCGAGAGCTTACAGCAGGGACAGGATGCCAGACTGATCGGGACTGACGGTTCAACAGGCAGCTGCAGCGTTTGGCGGGATATGGTTGATGCGGTTGACGCTGAAGTGCTTTACAGGTACGATGACCCATTCTACAAGGACAAGGCATGCATAACGGTAAACAGGTATGGCAAAGGCCTTGTATACTACGTTGGTGGAGGTGCGGATGATCTGACCATGGATACCATGGCAAGAGAAATTGCAGAAGGCGCCGGATTGACGACCCATGCTTCACCTGAAGGGCTCGAACTGGTTTTTAGGACCATGGACTGCGAAGACCATCTTTTCTACATGAATCATACGGGGAAGGCTGTAACATATGAGGGAGAAGAGATAGGTCCTTTCGCTTCAGGAGAATTCCAGCCTGTTTTGAATCCTGCTAAATATATGGATTGAATTTATTTAATACATGGCATATCATATACTTGAATAAACATTTGGAGGAACAAATGCACATATCAGAATTACTACACGATATCATCCCTTACGCTATTTATCCGCTCGAGCTGATGGGTATCGTAATCATACTTATTTCATCACTCAAGGGGTTTTACATGTACGTCAAGGGAATTATAAACAGGCACGTACCTGACCACCTGATCAAGCTGGATTTTGCAAGAGGACTTGGAGTAGCGCTCGAATTCCTTCTCGCATCGGAGCTTCTGAAGACAATCATAATAGGAACTCTGGATGAGCTCCTGATTCTTGTCATAGTAATGGCACTTAGAATAGTATTTACTTTCATCCTGCATTGGGAAATAAAGGAAGGTTCGAATAATGGGGAAGCCTAGCCTTATTTCGTCTGGAGGATCATGTTTAATAGTATAGATGTTGGAAAAGCCGCTATGAAGCTGGCGATAACAACTAGGGAAGAGGAAAAGGACATGCTCATCCATCTTGATGGGATGGGGATAAAGGGAGCTGCAGTCGATATCGGAGGCAATATCTCACAAAGCATACCAAAAATACTTGAGAGGTCTCTGGTCGCTTCAAAGAGAGGCGGACTCATCGCTGACGAATACGCACAGGAAGGTGCCGTAATCGGAGCCTGCAGAGATGCGCTCGCTCAGGTGATGATGAAGGCCAGCAATCTGAATGTGGGCGGGAAAATCGGTATTGCCAGATCTGAGCATGATATATGCATCTGCATATTCCTAAGCATCGGTCTGCTTCATCTCGACGAAGTCGTCGTCGGTATGGGACATAGGGGACTTGAGAAATAAGAATCCTATTTGTGAAATTTTGGTGAAACTATAATGTTCCCTGATATTTGTAGTAAAATTATTACTGTAGAAAGGAGGCTTTTATGGGTAAGATTAAAATCATTGCAATGACCCTGGTTATTGTCATGGCATTCCAGACCAGTGCCTATGCTACTGGTACCGTGACTAACAAGGAAAACCAGATTAAAGAGAATCAAGAGACCATAAAAGAGCTCCAGGAGGATAAATCGGAAGTAGCTGGTGAAAAATCCGTACTTAATGCCGAACTCCAGGGGATAATAGCGGAGCAGACTGCGCTTACTAAAGAGGCAGACAAGATAAAGTCCGAAATAAGGGCTAAGGAAGCTGAGATAAACCTGACCAACAAGAAAATTACAGATCTGACCGCGAAGATAGCGGAAACTGAAGCGGAGATTGAGCGGAAGCTTGCAGAAATCGCCGAGACGGAAGCCGCACTGGCTGCAAAGAAGGAAATGCTTGATGCGAGAATCAGGGCATCCTACATGAACAGCTCATTCGGTGATGTGATTTTTGCTCTGGTTGAATCAGAGAGCTTGCTTGAGTTCACCGACAGGCTGACTATGATCAACAGGCTTGTGGAAAAGGATAACGAGATAATTGAAGCTGTCAAGCTTCTCATGGAAGAACTTAGGTTGAAGCAGGAAGAGCTTGAAGAAACCAAGCGGCAGTTCCTCGCCTCCAAGGAAGAGCTTGAGTCTGAAAAGATTAAGCTGGAAACCGAGAAAAAGGCACTTGAGGCTGAGAAGAAGAAATATTCAGAAAAGCTTGCAGCTCTAAGGGATATTGAGTACAGTAAAAACCAGGCGTTGTCCAGGCTTTCAGCTGAAGAAAAGGCAATAGCATCTGAGATTGGCGATATAATCGAAGAGAATGCAGCACTTGAAAAGGAAATCCAGAAGCTCATTCGTGAATCGTCTTCCTCTTCGAATGCTCCGGCTTCGAACAACAATGCTGCACAGGCACCATCTGCTGAATATATTAAACCTGTTTCAGGAAGGATATCATCACCGTATGGATGGAGAATCCACCCGATACTTGGGTATTCAAAGTTCCATACCGGAGTTGACTTTGCTGCAGCATCAGGAACAGCAGTGAAGGCTGTCAAAGGTGGTGTGGTTATACTTGCAAAATATAACTCATCATATGGCAACTACATCATCATAGACCATGGCAACGGAGTATCGTCTCTTTATGCGCATCTGAAGGGCTTCAACACCTCTTTGGGTTCAAGGGTCTCACAGGGCCAGACAATTGGATTTGTAGGATCCACAGGCATGAGTACCGGGCCTCATCTCCACTTTGAGATTAGGGTTAACGGCGAACACGTCAATCCCGCAAATTATATCTGATTCAATTTAGCCTATCGTCCGGGCGAGTATTCGCCCGGATTTTGTATTTATTTAATGAATTCTGAATTTGAGATAGAATTTGAAACAATATCTTGTAATCAGCCTCTGAAGAGTTTAAAATATAATTTTGTAAACGAGGTGATGATTTGAAAGATATATATTTACTCCTTTCTCGTCCGGGTACTGTAGTGGGAAATGCTATAAAGCTGTACACAGGAGGTGAATGGTCTCATGTATCCATCGCTCTGGATGAAAATCTGAAGGAGCTTTACAGCTTCAGCAGAAAGTATAAATGGTATCCATTCATCGGCGCATTCATGGATGAGGATATTGAAGATGGAGTGTTTGGGGTAAAGACTGAAACACAATGCATGGTACTCAAAGTAAAGGTTACTGATGAGCAGTATGCTTTGGTAGAAGATATCATAAACAGGTTCAGGGCAAACAGGCATGCCTATGGGTATTCAATTCTCGGACTTATCTATTTTATACTGGGAGTACCAAGGTACAACAACTACAAGTATACGTGCAGCGGATTCGTGACTCATGTGATTGAAGGTGCTAAGATAGCGAAATTTGAGAAGCATGGCAGTCTGATTCAGCCGGATGACTTCATGCACCTTGATGCTGAGGTAGCATACCAGGGATTGCTCAGAAACTACAGAAGCAGCAGAAAGTGGACACAGAGAAGGATGGGGCCAGCGTAATATGAAAGGGATTTTCAGAAGAGGGAATCCCTTTTTTGTTTGCAAGAAATATATCATTTTAGAAGCTGTAATGGTTACCATGTGTAAAGATAGAAGAAACTGTATTATTATACGGGCTGATTTTGATGATATGTCAATTCTATGCTGATATGGTGCAATCAATCGATAAGTGTGATGGCTTCGTTATGCCAAACAATCAAATGAAACTTGCAAAAATTCACAAAGGCAATTATAATTTATACATTCATAATTAATTCATGAATTATTGGAGGATGGTAGTATGGTAAAGAAATTGGTGGCTGCAGCACTTGTAGTCGCATCACTCGCCGTTGCAGGATGCAGTTCTGCAAAAGATGATGGAAAGGTAACAATCGGAATAACCCAGATAGTCGTGCATGATGCCCTGGATGCATCAAGAAAAGGATTCCTGGATGCACTGAAGGAAGGCGGTTACGAAGAAGGAAAGAATCTTGTAGTTGACTACAAGAATGCACAGGGAGACCCTCAGACGGCTCAATCTATCGCGAAAGACTTTGTTACAAACAAGGTAGATATGATATTTGCAATTGCTACGCCAACAGCACAGGCAGCGTACAATTCCACCAAGGACATTCCTATAATCATAACGGCGGTTACTGATCCGGTGGATGCCGGAATTGCGAAAGCACTTGATAAATCTGGAACCAACGTTACGGGCACATCTGATGATGTTCCAATAGGACCTCAGCTGGACCTTATCGTCAAGATAATGCCTGGTATCAAGACGCTTGGTGTTGTTTACAATACATCAGAAGCTAATTCCGTACTGCAGGTAAAGAGACTTAAGGAAGCTGCAGCAAAGATTGGACTTGCTGTAGAGGAAGCTGGAGTCACCAACGTAAACGAAATGAATCAGGTAATGCCTGTTCTTCTTGCCAAGGTCGATGCACTTTACATCCCTACTGACAATACTGTAGCTTCGGCGTATGCTCTCGTTAACAAGCTGGCGCTGGAAAAGAAGATACCTGTATTCGCTGCTGAAGATGCAGGAGTAACGGCAGGTGCGCTTCTCAGCGCAGGAATCGACTACTACCAGCTTGGAAAAGAAGCAGGACAGAAAGCAATTGAAGTACTTAAGGGAAAGGCTCCAACGGACATTGCAATAACCACTATAGCTAATCCTACTATTACTATCAACAAAGCTACTGCGGAAGCGCTCGGAATAACAATACCTGAAGACATACTTAAGGGTGCGATAATCAAGTAGCTCGAGGAGGAGACTGATGGGAATCTTTATCAGTATTCTCGAACAGGGCACATTGTTTGCGATAATGTGTCTCGGGATATACATAACATACAAAATAATGGATTTCGCCGACATGACGGTTGACGGTACATTCCCTATGGGAGCTGCAGGCGTTGCCCTGCTTCTTTCGAGAGGGGTGAATCCATTTCTTGCAACATTCCTGGCTGCGCTCATCGGTTCCTGTGGTGGAATAATAACAGGACTGATACATACCAAACTGGGCGTAAATAAGCTGATGTCAGGAATCCTTGTGATGACGGGATTATATTCAATAAACCTAAGAATAATGGGAAGGGCGAATATGCCTCTTTTCACATACAAGACAGTATTCACTCTTCCTGAGGTCGAGGTAGCTGGAGTAAATTTGAGCACGCTTCTGCTTATTACTGCAATTCTCATAGTGCTTAAGGTGCTTTATGACATATTCTTCAGGACCAAGCTAGGATTCTTTCTGAGGGCTGTAGGTGACAATGAGGCTATACTTGAGTCGCTTAGCTCAGACAGCCATAAGGTGAAAATCATAGGGCTGGCTATCGCCAATTTCCTTGCTGCACTTTCGGGAGCGCTAACTGCCCAGTACCAGGGTTATGCAGACATCGGAATGGGTGTAGGAACCACAGTCATGGGACTTGCTGCCATAATCATTGCACTCAGCATATTCAAGCACATTAACCTGGGAATGAGCAATTTGGCAATAACCGGAGCACTAATATACAAGGCGATTCTTATAATCGTACTTGGCTGGGGAATCGAGCCGAATGAATTCAAGCTCGTATCCGCTGCAGCTGTGGTAGTTGCTCTTGGCTTCTCAGGAGGAGCTTTAAAAAAAACAAAAAAATCAAAAAAAGCTGAAGGGAGGCTCTTAAATGCTTCAGATAAAAGGACTGTACAAGAGCTTTAGCATAGGGACTCCTCTCGAAAACAGGGTCATAAACGGACTGGATATTGACATCAGGCAGGGTGAGTTTGCGACAATAATTGGCTCGAATGGAGCAGGAAAGTCAACATTCCTGAATCTCATTGCGGGTACCCTTGATGCTGATGAAGGTACGATCATACTCGACGGTCAGGATATAACCCATGTAAAAGCATTTAGAAGGGCTAACAATATCGGCAGGGTCCATCAGGATCCCAAGATGTCGGTTGCTTCATCAATGACGCTTCTTGAAAATTTGTCGCTTGCTGACGCAAAAGGCGAAAGTCTGAGCCTTAAGAAAGCAGTGTCTCAGGACAGAGTAGAAGGCTACAGGGAGAGGCTTAAGAGCCTCGAGCTGGGGCTGGAGGACAAGCTATACACCAAGATGGGACTTTTGTCAGGAGGTCAGAGGCAGGGCGTGGCTCTGCTCATGGCAGTCATGAAGAGACCGAAGCTGCTTCTGCTTGATGAGCATACAGCTGCGCTTGACCCGAAGACGAGTGAGATCATAATGAAGATCACAGACCAGCTCGTCGAAGAGGACAGCATAACAACACTGATGATAACCCATAACCTAAAGCATGCTGTTAAGCATGGCTCCAGACTTCTCATGATGCATGAGGGCAAGATAGTTTTCGATGTGGCTGGAGAAGAAAAATCCAGGCTTACATCGAAGGACCTTATCGAACTGTTCAAGAAGAATGCCAATGAGGATGCCATGGAAGACAGGTCCCTGCTCAGCTTATGACAAGAAATTCGGAGAGTGCCATTAAAGCGGTGTTTTATACACCGCTTTTTTTGCGCGTGCAGATATTTGTTTTATTATGTGCCTATAAACTGGCCTGAAAAACGCTGCAATCGGCACTGGGACTCAATTTCCGGTATTTGCGGAATTTATTTTTTTAAATAGCATTAAAAAGATGTTTTTAAACCAAGATGCTATATTAGTATATGCAAAGCTAAAAATAATATTATCATATTATAAACAAAAAATTGGTATTACCTATTCATAAAGTAGCATATTTTCAATTGTAATTATGTGAAAATAGCAAACGATTCAGCTTGTTAAAAATGTCGATAACATTATTTGAAAAGGTATTCTCTAATATATATAATTCTCATGAAAGGGGGGGTTATCATATATTATAATGAAGCATTGCTGAAACAACTGAGAAGCGGCGACAAGAATGCTGAAGAAGAACTGATAAGGCAGAACACTCCACTTGTGTACAGGCTTGTAAAGGACTATTACTACGCATGCAAAGAGCCTGAGGATATGAAGGACATCTTCCAGGCGGGCTGCCTCGGCCTCATCAAGGCAATGAAGAACTATGATTTCTCATATGAGAACAAGTTCATCACGTATGCCTATTACTTCATAAGGGGAGAGGCAAGGCGGGCTCACGAGGGCCTTAAGAAAAGAGAACTCACGATCAGCGACGTATCCATGGTGATGGAGGAAGGGGTGGGTGTCGAATCAAACGAAGATATCTTCGAGTATATCAGGAAAGGCAGAAGGGACGAGGAATCCGAATGGAATACCTATGATTCTGTCATCGACAAAGTCCTTGTGGAGGAGATGCTTGAAAAGGTTACTCCAGTGCAAAAGAAAATTTTGATCTACAGGTATTTCGAGGATCTTACACAGAAAGAGATCAGCGAGATGTTGGGACTGCACCAGGTTTACGTCTCAAGGGAGGAAAAGAAGGCGAGGGATAAGATGCTTTCGCTTTTGTTGACAGAAGATTGCACTCTTTAGCCCTGGCTGCACTCATTGAATGCCTGATGATTCAGGCTCTTTGTGCAGGTATTTCACCAGGAGCCATATTCCTTTGCATGGTATCTGCTTCAATACCGTTAACGAGATATGGCAGAAGTGTACTGATCATTCCGGCAGCTGCAGCAGCGGCTGCTTTTCTGTCGGTAAATTTGTATTACAGCGCTCCAATCCCTGAATCAGTGAGGATTGGCAGAATTTATTCATACAGGGCAGAGGGAACGGCAGCGGGAAGGAAATATCTGGTTGAAGGAATCGAAGAAGGTTTGAAGGAAGGCGACATCATATCAGGGAGATTCGTTTATGAGGCAATGCCAATCAACAAGGATGGATACATTGGCAAATTGGTTTTTTCTGACTACAGGATTTCAATCGATTTAGTCAGCTGTGTCAAGCGATTTAGAGCTGATCTGGGAGAAAACCTGAAAGAGTGGTACGGGTACGACCGCGGCAGCCTCATGGGCTCTCTTGTGCTGGGCTACAGGACTGAATTGTCACCTGACAGGATGGCGACCATGGAATCCCTGGGAATCCTCCATATACTATCGATTTCAGGTTTTCATATTGCCCTGCTTGAGAAGCTGTTCGAGAGGCTCAGGCTTAGGAGGTCAGGATTTGCTGCGATACTATTGTATGGAGCTGTGGTCGATTCTGTGCCATCCTACCGGGCGGTGCTCATGAGTATCTATAAAGCTATTGGAAGAGCAGCAGGGAGAGATCCAGACCCACTTACAGGCCTTGCAGCAAGCTTCATGATACAGGCTTCACTAAAACCTTACCTTGTGTTCAGCTACGGTTTCGCGTTAACTTATGTTTCAAGTCTTGGTATGATGCTCCTTGGAAAAAGGATTGGACGCAGGATGACGTGGATGCCATCTTCATTAGGTTCATCACTGGCAACGACTGTATCTGCACTTGCGCTTTCATTTCCTTTCGTAGTGTCCATGTCTGGTGGAATGTCTGCCGGAGTCTTCGCAGGCAATATCGCCATGGTGCCGATATACACAGCGGTTACCTATGCTTCGTTTGCATCCGTGCTGCTCGGTCCGATAACTTTGGCAAGATTTATGCTCGAGCCGGTAACTTCCTCGATGATGGAGCTTGCACTCAGGGCTGGCGAAGCGGCTTCAGCCTTTTCCGCTGATTTGGGACTTCTCAGGATCCTGATGTACTATCCTGCATTTCTTGCTGCAGGATGGATATCATTCAGGAAAAGGCGGTTCGGACTTCTATTCGCTTTTTTCATATGCGGTCTTTTGATTTCAGTGCCTATTTTTGAAAGGGTAGAAATTATAAACGATTGGGGTGACTGTAAAGTAGTCGTATCCTCAGGATTCAGGACGGTTGTCATATCCGGGGAAAGGGTGCCTGAGGCCGGAGAGATAGCTCTCGAAAAACCAATATTCTTTACCCTTGGGGGCAGACGCGTTGAAATATCTAGAGGAACAGGCTGGAATAGCTTGCCAGAGGTCCGTGTAGAAGGGAAAAGACTTAAAATACCAACTGAAATGAGTTATTATAATGGTATGGCCGTTGAAGCGGATTTCATATTCATATTCGGAAAGGTATACAGGTTGAAATAAATGGACTACAAGGAACTGGTCGGAACAGCAAGAAGAAAGGCAAAGAGGGCATACTTCATATATGGACAGGATGAACAGCTGATTTTCGAAGTCAGGAATGCGCTAAGGGAGGCTGTACTGGATGAGATTGGCGGAATGAACCACATTCGGCTGGATGGCACCAAGGCGACATATGATGATGCGCTGAATGCACTGTCCACATACTCCATGTTCCCTGGTGGAATACTGGTGGAGATATCTAAATGCACATTCATGGACAAGGAGGCAGGAAACGATTCTCCCCTAAGGGATCTGGTCGCAGGATATCTGGAGAATCCAAGAGAGGACCTCTACTTTTTTGCATCCTACAAATATGACAATGAGCTTGAAAAGAAAAATTTCTATCTCGATTCTTTGAAGAAGAAGATTTCAGGTGCAAGCATAATAGAGCACATAGACGCAGTTAAGCAGAAAGGAATGCCTGAATTTGTGGAGGAAGCCTTTTCAAAGAGGGGAGGAGCATTGCCAAAACCAATGGTATCTTTCATTGCTGACAATTTCAAGGGAAGCCTTCTGCAGTTGGAGAAGGAGGCTGATAAGCTGCTTGCTTATTCAGCAGGCAGAGAAATCACCAAAGCTGATGTTCTGAAGGTCATGACGATATCCGATGAGAGACATGTAATGAACCTATTGGACCTGATCTTCACAGAAAGAGGCATTGGAAGGAACATAAGGGATATATTAAGCCTTCAGAATGACCTGATGTACAGGGGCGAAAAGCCTGAGGCAGTAATCGGCATTATAGGCAGCAGGATCCGATTGCTTTTCGGATTGAGGCCATTGATAGAAGAGGGAAGGCCGATGACGGAAATCGCCTCGAAACTCCGGACTTCAAGCGCATGGTACGCGGAGCGGATGAGCAGGATTTCAGGCTCCATTTCATACAAGGAATATTCACGGATATTCAGGATTCTGCTCGAAAGCGAGCTCACACTGAAGAGCAGCTCGGTAGATCCGGCATCGCTTCTTGAGGTTATGGTTCTTTCGATATGCGATGCAAAGGAAAACAGGTGATTAGGATTATGGGACGTTTTGATTTTTTCGTGTTAGAAATACCTGAGCTTCAGAGAGAAAGAATAATAAGGGTATATCTTCCGGATGGTTATGACAGGGGACGAAGGAGATATCCTGTAGTTTACATGCATGATGGGCAGAATCTATACCACAGCGAGGACTCGGCATATGGTGACATATGGGATGCGCAAGGTGCAGCAGACAGGCTCAGGGAAAAGGGGATGCCGGTAATAGTCGTAGGAATAGACAACGGAGGCGATGAAAGGCTTGACGAGTATTCTCCCTGGATATGCCCGCCCGCTGATAAGTTCGAGAAGGTCCACGGACTCCAATGGTCTTTTGGAGGAAAAGGGTTTAAGTACGGCGAATTCCTGGTAAAAACCCTTAAGCCGCTGATTGATGACAAATACAGGACTAAGCCAGGCAGAAAATCAACAGCAGTCATGGGCTCATCAATGGGGGGCTACATATCAATCTACATAGGTACCAGGTATCCTGAAATTTTTTCGATGATCGGTGCCATGTCAACCTCAGTATGGGTTGAAGAGAAAAAGCTTTTGGATACAATCAGGGAGTCAAAGCTTAAATATCCTATGAAATGGTACCTCGATGTAGGAACGAATGAAGCAGGTGACAGGAGAAAGAGAATACTGAACAGAGGCTATGTCGACGGGTCGGTAAGGGTATATGGGACTCTGAGGGAGAAGGGGCTGTCAGACGATGATGTCAGGCTGTTCATAGATGACGGAGCTCTTCACAATGAAAAGGAATGGGCAAAGAGGCTTCCGGAAGCACTGGAGTTCCTGTTCGGGTTGAGCAGGTGACACAAGGAAATGCAACCAGGATGAAGTGCCTTGTCCTGCATGGTTTCGGAGGCGGCGTGCACGAGGTTGCAAACCTTGTGGAAAAGCTTGAAAAATCAGGATTCATAGTGGCATGTCCGACTCTGCATGGCCACTCTGGTGATTTGAAGGAATTTGGTAATTCGACCTGCGAGGACTGGATTGAATCAGCTGAAGAAGCTTTGGACGAACTTGAGAGCGATGGAGACAAAGCAGCAGTTATCGGGTTTTCGATGGGAGGCCTTATTGCTGCCAATCTTTCAGAAAGGCACGACTTAAGTTCGGTGGTAATGATAAACACACCGATCTATTACTGGAACATACCACAGGTCATGACCAATCTTTTGGATGATCTGAAGGGCAGGAAACTTGATAATACAAGACGGTATCTTCAGGCAAAGCGAAATTCACCGATTCCATCGATGCTTCAGTTTCTGAGGCTGCTTAGAGATTCAAAGCCTAAAATCGGTGGAATCAAGTGTCCATTGCTCGTCATTCAGGCAAGGGATGACGACACCACAAGAATTGGCAGCGCATCATACATATACAGTCATGTGGATTCGGACAGAAAGAGCCTCAGATACTTAAAGGAAGGCGGACATGTCGTTCTTAACAGCTCATCATGTGATGAAGCCTGCGATTGCGTATTGGAGTTCCTGGAGGGTAAGAAGTGCATCGGATAGGTCTTGAATATTTGTGTAAAAATTGAATTCATAGGGATGCTGAAGTTTTAGGGCAAATAAATAAACCGGTCAAATGACCGGTTTTATTTATTATGCCATAGCATTGAGTTTTGCAGCCAACCTGGACTTCTTTCTTGAAGCCATGTTCTTGTGGATTATGCCCTTGCTTGCAGCCATGTCAAGTGACTTAGTAGCAGCTGTAAAAAGCACTGCTGCGCTTTCCTTGTTGCCTTCAGCTACTGCTGCCTCATACTTCTTTATGGAAGTTTTGAGTGCGGACTTAACCATCTTGTTTCTCATTGTCTTAGTCTCTGTGACTCTTATCCTCTTGATAGATGATTTGATATTTGCCATTGTTTCACCCCCTCCGGTTTGATTGTGCGGGTGCGGAACGACCGCTCCCTTAAGGGTCTCAACGCCGATTTTGGGGAAACCTGCAATTGAGTGGTTTATAACATGAGTATTATAGCATTTAAGGGATTTGCTTTCAAGAGAAAAGAAAATAAAGATTCACTCCGTTTTCAATGTTTTTCAATGTTTTCATTGCATCGGGTATGAAAACATAAAAAGAGAATATTGCGCATCCATGTGTTATAATTTATGCTGAGATGATTTACGAGGTGAACAAGATGGGAAGCGAAAGACAAAAACACATCAGAAACTTTTCCATAGTCGCGCATATCGACCATGGCAAAAGCACTCTGGCAGACAGACTCATCGAGTACACTGGGACTCTGACGACGAGGGAAATGGAGACTCAGGTACTGGACAATATGGAGCTTGAACAGGAAAGAGGAATTACAATAAAGGCTCAGGCTGTAAGGCTGATATACAAAAGGGAAGACGGGGAATATATCCTTAATCTCATAGACACTCCGGGTCATGTGGATTTTAACTACGAGGTATCAAGGAGTCTACAAGCTTGCGAAGGAGCGATACTTGTTGTTGATTCGACTCAGGGAATCCAGGCACAGACGCTGGCTAACTGCTATCTGGCCATGGGCAATGACCTGGAGATCGTACCAGTCATAAATAAGATAGACCTTCCGTCAGCAAGGGTTGATGAGGTCGTCAAGGAGATAGAGGATGTCATCGGACTTGAAGCACACACTGCTCCGAAGGTTTCAGCGAAGACTGGACTCAACATTGTCGATGTCCTCGATGCAGTAGTTGACAGAGTACCTGCTCCAAAAGGAGAGGATGATGCACCGCTCAAAGCGCTGATATTCGATTCATACTACGACTCCTACAAGGGAGTAGTGGCATATGTAAGGGTAAAGGAAGGCGTGATTTTTCCAGGAAAGAAGATCAAGTTCATGGCTTCCAACAAGATATATGAGGTTACCGAAGTGGGTGTATTCACTCCCGGCATGTTGCCGGTTGAGATGCTTTATTCCGGTGATGTCGGTTATGTTACCGGATCCATCAAGAATGTCAGGGATGCCAGGGTTGGAGATACGATTACGGATGCTGTGAATCCTGCAAAAGAAGCTCTTCCGGGGTATAAGAAAGCGATACCGATGGTTTTCTCGGGCATATATCCAATAGACGGAGCAAAGTACGAGGAGCTTAAGGAAGCACTTGAGAAGCTGCAGCTTAACGATGCGGCGCTTTCCTTCGAATATGAGAATTCCGTTGCGCTTGGATTTGGATTCAGATGCGGATTCCTTGGACTGCTCCATATGGAGATAATACAGGAGAGGATAGAACGTGAATTCAACATAGACATCATTACTACGGCACCTTCAGTCATTTACAAGGTGTTCAGGACAGATGGAGATGTAGTTGAGATTACCAATCCGACGAATCTTCCATCACCCAATGAAATTGAGTATATGGAAGAGCCTGTGGTAAAGGCCTCAATAATTACACCGACAGAGTATGTCGGGGCTGTAATGGACCTATGCCAGACAAGAAGAGGCACATATCTCAACATGGAGTATATTGAGCAGACAAGGGCTGTACTTAACTACATACTTCCGCTGAATGAGATAATATATGACTTTTTCGATACCCTGAAATCAAGGACCAGAGGCTATGCATCCCTTGACTATGAAATCAGCGGCTACCAGAGGACTATCCTTGTCAAGTTGGACATACTTCTCAACAGCGAGTTAGTTGATGCACTTTCCATGATTGTTCCTGAAGACAGGGCATATACCAAGGGGAGGAACATCACTGAAAAGCTCAAGGAAGTCATTCCAAGGCAGATGTTCGAAATACCGATACAGGCAGCAATCGGATCCAAGATAATCGCAAGGGAGACCGTCAAGGCAATGAGGAAGGACGTTCTTGCAAAGTGTTACGGTGGAGATATTTCGAGAAAGAAGAAGCTGCTTGAAAAACAGAAGGAAGGCAAGAAGAGAATGAGACAGGTCGGTTCCGTAGAGGTTCCTCAGGACGCATTCATGGCTGTCCTGAAGGTTGAGTAACTTGGACAGGCTCGGACTCTATATCCACATACCATTCTGCGAAAAGAAATGCTACTACTGTGATTTTGCATCATATTCAGGCAAAAAAGCCCTTGTAGTGCCATATATCAATGCACTCGCTAAGGAGATTGATGTAAAGACAAAGGGCAGGCGTTTCGACACCATATTCATAGGGGGAGGGACTCCCTCATATCTGTCAGCTGAGGAACTTGGCATGCTGTCAAACATTCTCTCAAGGGTTTCAAGGACAGTGGATTGCGAGTTTACCATGGAGTGCAATCCCGGAAATATTACAAAAGAGAAGGCCGAGGTTCTGAAGGTCATGGGTGTGAACAGGATATCAATAGGGCTTCAGTCGTCAAATGACACTCTGCTGATGGATATCGGAAGAATTCATACATTCAGGGAATTTCGCGAGAATTTCCTGATGCTGAGAGAAGCTGGATTCAACAATATCAATATTGACATAATATATGGGCTGCCAGGTGAGACTCTCAAGATGCTTGGCAAGACGCTTGATGATGCGGCTAAGCTTGAACCAGAGCATATTTCCTGCTATTCTCTCATAATCGAGGAGAATACGCAGTTCTACGAGAGAAGGCGAAGAAATACTCTGTCATTGCCGGATGAGGATACTGAGGATGCCATGAAGGACCTTGTAAGGTCAAGATTGAATGAACTTGAATTCTTGAGGTATGAGATTTCAAACTATGCAAAGGAAGGCTATGAGTGCAGGCATAACAGGCTTTACTGGGAATTCGGTGAATACATTGGCTGTGGTGCAGCAGCACATGAATTCATTGGAGGCTTCAGGCGTGAAAATATAAGGACAGTAGAAGGCTACATCAGGGCGATTGAGGCCAATGGGGATCCTTCAGTAAGGGTCCATGAAAATTCAAGGGAAGACAGCATTGAGGAATTCCTGTTCATGGGAATGAGACTTGTTGATGGAATCTCCCTGAGCAGTTTTAGGAAGAGGTTTTCTGAAGACCTGATGGATATTTTTGGGGATGTCTTGAGAAAGCATGTCAGGGATGGACTTCTGGTTTTAGAAGGCGACAACATGAGATTCACTGAAAAGGGAATGGACCTTTCAAACCATGTACTTAGCGACATGATCCTGACTGCCTGAATGTTATTCAATATAAAAAAATGAGAAGGGAGGCTAAGCCTCTCTTCTCATTTTACAGTTCCGGTCTTATTTCCTCTTAATGCTTCAATCAGCGGAACCATTACAGCAGCAATGAAGCCGCCTGAAAAGCCATTGTTGTATAGATTCACTCCGCCATGGACATATCCGATGTTCGATACTACCGACATATGGGCAAGACCAGCGAGTATCCCATAGAACCAGCCGTAGTGACCGGAAATGGGGGCAAGGGTTGTGCCAAACAGTGCAGCGAGGAGAGCACCTGTTGAATTGGTGTCACTGATATGCAGGGTAGTTGCAAGAAATACTCCCGCAAGCACAGGGACAGTGTTCCTCGGATGCTTACCTGATGCTGAAAAACCAGCTATGGTAAAGATTCCTCCCATTATCGGACCGTTCAGCTGCCCTCCGACAAGTAGAACGTAGCAGGTAGCTATTGTACTCATGATTGCCATGTTTATCAGGACTGCCCCGAATCCGCCGATTGCAATCAGGTCGGTCCCTCTGCCCGAGCTCTCCAGAATCCTTTTGAATCCATCAAGGCTCCAGCTGCACCGTGAAAGCCCAATGAACAGCATCACGTTTGCAATCGTAAAGATAAAGATTCCCATCTGAATATTATAGCCGGAGGCTGTAATATTAATGGCAGGACTATCAAAACCAAAACCTCGCAGCAAACCCATCATGAACATGCCAATTATTCCTGCGGTGAATCCAATGTTGTACAGGTTGAATCCTTGATGAAACCTGATGAACTGAGCAGCAAGAGGAGGGATCATTATACCGGCGGCTATTCCTGCCAGATTTCCAAATACGATGCCAAGAGGAAGGGGGAGTCCCAGACCGAAAGTGATGAGACTTGTCAGCGGTCCCAGAGTTGTCCCAAAAAGGGCAAAGATAATATTATTTGAAAACCTATCCTTCTCATACTTTGAATACAGATATATTCCCAGTGGTACAGCCCATGAATTGTACAGGTTCTTTCCAAAGAATGAAAAACCTGCAAGTGTCAGATATGCTGCTACCATCGGTCCTGAAAGCTCTTTTTTCGCCCGCCTTGATATTCCCAGGCCTAGTATCAGCAGAAGACCGCTGTTCATGAATGCAGCCCCTGGATTTCCTATGACAAAATAGTCGGAGATCAACGTGCTGGGAGATATCATTATCCTGTAGAGTCCGGATACTATTTCAGAAGGTGAATTAAGGACCAGTGAAAATATCATTTCAATTAACGCAATAATATAGAGAAACATGTACCTTTCGCCATGAGGAAGGTCTGGAGACAGTCTTTTCAATATTCTCATCTGATAAACACCAGCCTGTCGTTGTTTGACAATAAATCTTCGAAGCAGTATCCAGCAGAGCTAAAGCCCTTGATCCCATCTAGGGAGTTTACTCTTTCTTCAGAGATGTACCTTGCCATCATCCCTCTAGCAATCTTGGAAAAAAGAGGGACTATCCTGGATGAACTACCTTTTTTCTCCCTGAATTCAACATCTACGACCCTTAATTTAAGGTCTTTTCTGATAACAGCCCTTGAGTATTCCTTCGAGGCAATATTCAATAGGATTCCATCATCCGATTCAAGTTCCAGATTCCTTGCAAGCTTGTCACCCCAGTATGAATAAAGGTCGGGTCCTTTGTCTGTCATTACTTTAGTACACATTTCAAGCCTGTAGGGCTTTATCCTGTCAAGGGGCTTTAGATAGCCATAAAGACCGGACAAGATCCTGATGTGGCGGTTCAGATGCTTTATCGATTCTGGATCCATATCATCGATTGCAAGTCCCCTGAATACATCTCCCCGATAGAGATAGGCTGCAGGGTATGAGTGTGCTTTTGAAAAGCCCTGATACCTCGCGAAATTGATTTCGGCAAGTTCGGCACTGATGTCCATAAGGTCCATGAGTCCAGTAGGATCGTACTTCTTCATTGTGGCGGCGAGTAGCTCAGCATCGACCTGAAACCTTGGAGTGGAGGTCCGAACATTAACCTTTACTTCATGCATAGTCTTTGACGGTGAGATGACTGCGAGCATAGTACCTCCTATATTTGTGAATGAATTCTCTTTTGTCCGAAAATTTCAACATTTGTTGCTGAATACATTTACAATCATTATAATTGAATTGAAGTTCACTGTAAATCAGGGGGTCTTATATGAATTCCGTAGATTTGAAAACAATAAATGCAATCAGATTCCTTTCAGCGGACATGGTCGAAAGAGCTGGCGCAGGAAGTGCCGGAACTGGAATGGGGTCTGCAGCTATTGCTTACAGCCTTTTTTCCAACCATCTGAAATTCGATCCTGAAAATCTTGAGTGGGAAAACAGAGACAGGTTCATCATGGCATCTGAACAGGGTGGACCTTTGCTGTATGCGCTGCTTCATCTTTTCACCGGAAGCATAAGCATTGAGGAATTGAAGAGGTTCGGCCAATGGGAAGCAAACATGCCTGTATACCCCGAAAAAGATACCAGGAGGGGTGTTGAGGCAACTATCGGACAATACGGACAGGCAATTGCAAATGCGGTCGGAATGGCTTTGGCTGAAAAGCAGTTGGCTGAAAGGTTCAATAAGCCCGGCTATGATGTGATTTCGCACTATACCTATGTTCTGGCATCCGATGAGAGCCTGATGAATGGAAATGCATCGGAGTCTTGCGCAGTAGCCGGTAAGCTTAAGCTTGGCAATCTCATCGTGCTTTATGAGGATGATGGGATGACTCCCGAAGGATCATCCGCAGAAATGTATCCAGAGGATATTCGGATGAGATTCAAGGCTATGGGATGGCAGGTACAGGATGTCCGGGACGGTAACGATCCGGCTGTGATTGATAATGCAATATCACAGGCCAAGAGGATACATGGTAAGCCAGCCCTGATCTGCATCAAGGTTCAGACAGGGTATGGATGTCCTGGGAAGGCAAACACCAGGGAAGCCCTTACAGGACCGCTTGGAAGGGCTTCGATCAGCAAGGCGAGAGAAAGCTTAAGGTGGACATATGGCAACTTTGTAGTGCCTGATGACATCAGGTCGAGGATCAAAGAGATAATTATGGTGAAGTCACGTGAAGCCTTAAAATGGAGGAACCTAATTGAAGGCTACAAAAATGATTTCCCTGAACTGAGCGAGGAGCTTAAATGCTGGTACGGAGGAAAGCACCTCAGAAACATTGACGTAGAGGGTCTTTATAAAAATGGAAAAGACAAGGAATCAACTATGGAGAGTTCAAAGAAGATATTTGATATCTTCATGGAGGGTATAGGCAGCCTGATGGCAGGGTTTTCTGAAACTGCCGGCTTTGAAGTGACTGAAGCTGACAGCGGCACCATAAGGTCATCCGGTATGAAGGCACTGAAACTCGGCAGCAGGGTTAATGCGCTTGGGGGAATCGCAAATGGAGCCGCTTTGCATGGCGGGATCAAATACATCTCTTTTGCAAGAGCATCATCGGGTTACGGACTGCTGCCGGCTATGAAGCTTTCAGCAATGATGAAGCTGGATAGTGTATTCGTGCTTACTGATGACAGCCTGTCACTTGGAGAACGGGGACCTTCAGGGAGAGCTCTGGAAGTTCAGGAACTGATGGAGGGTATTGCAGGACTTGTAATATTCAGACCTGGCGATGCAGTTGAAACAGCATCTGCATGGATAAAAGCGATGGAGTCAGTTACAGGTCCTACAGTAATAATGGTTTCAAGGATAAGCGCTTCGATTATGAAAGGGTCTTCAAAAGAGGCGGAGAAAGGCGGATATATACTGGCTAAGGAGACATCGAAGAAACCTGACCTGATAATCGCATCAACCGGCTATGAAGCGGGAATAGCGCTTAAAGTCAGGAAAATACTCATTGAGAAGGGAATGGATGTCAGGGTTATAAGCATACCGTCAAAGGGGCTTTTCCTGGCTCAGTCCAAAGATTACGTGGATGGGGTCCTGGCAAAGGACATAAAGAAGAGAATGGCTGTAGAGGCAGGCAGCCCTTCAAGATGGCAGTGGTTCCTGGGTAAGAAGGGAAGATTTGCAATAAGCGATGATTGCAACGGTACAGGTCCATCGCAGACGCTCCTTAAAAAATGCGGACTTACACCTGAAAAAGTGGCAGAGGAAGCACTTAAGCTGTTAAAATAATAGTATCGGGCAATATGAAAAACATTTAAAGGGAGGAAGTCATGGACAAGAATTTACTTAAGACTTACGACAACAAGCTGGAGAGGCTTTCGAAGGCACTGGAGAAAAACAACATAAAGACAGTCATACTTGAAAGGGCTGAGGACGTCAAGGGATTCCTTGATGAGAGGATACCGGACAAGGCCAGTGTTGCTCTCGGCGGTTCGATGACAGTCATCGACCTGAAGATTCCTGAGTATCTGAGGAGTAGGGACCTTGTGTTCCATGACAGATATGCTCCAAACCTGTCAAAGGAAGATATGAAGCAGGTCTTCAGGAACAGCTTCTCAAGCGACTTTTACATAGCATCAACCAATGCCGTAACTATGGACGGTACACTTTACAACGTGGACGGAACAGGCAACAGGACAGCAGCTATGATCTATGGACCTGACAAGGTGTTTGTCATAATTGGTCTCAACAAGATAGTAGAGGATGAGGTCGATGCAGTCTCTAGGGTACAGGGAATAGCAGCACCTGCAAATAATGTTAGACTTGCTACAGGAAACCCATGTACAGTTTCAGGAACCTGCATGGACTGCTCAAGTCAGGGAAGGATATGCAACATATACACCCTGATAAGAAGGCAGAATGTGAAGGACAGGATAGAAGTAATCATAGTCAAGGAAAACATGGGATACTAAAAAAGAGCCGGATGTGCAATCAAGCATATCCGGCTCTCTCTCTAACTCTTTGATTTTCAAGCATTTTTCCAGGATATTCCTTCAAGCTTCAGAAGAAGCTTCTTGAAATCAGTTCCGCCTGTATACCCGCCAAGAGTGCCGTCACCAGCAATTATCCTGTGGCAGGGTATGATTACGCCGATAGGGTTTTTTCCTACCGCTCCTCCGATGGCTCTGGCTGCTTTTGGATCTCCGCATCTTTTTGCGAGCTCACCATAAGATATGGCACTTCCGTATGGAATGTTCAAAAGCTCTTTCCAGACCCTTTCCTGAAAGCTGGTCCCCTGAAACACCAAGGGAACGCTGAATTCCTTCCTTTGGTGTTTGAAATACTCATCAAGCTGCCTTGCTGCTTCCTCAAGGACTGAACCTGCAGGTGGAGCACTAAGGGGCTTGGATGTGAAGGCGAGTCCTGTAACAGCTCCGTCATCACCTTCAAGCTCGATATTACCAACAATACTTTTAATTACAGCGACTTCTTTCGTCATTTGCCTCAAGGATTCTTCGGTTTGTTATCATTATTGTTGTTCCCTGCTGGTGGTACTACTACCGGGGCAAGGGGATCGGTAGGTTCGACAGGTATTGGCTCTGGCTCAACCGGCGGGATGTGTATTGTGCACAGCTCTGTTGGCTGAGTCCCATCGATGAAGAGGTCTGTCCTTGCAGTTCCAGCCGCTGTGCAGTAGTCATTCGGGATTGCACCGGATTCTGTACAGAACGAACCCTGTACGATTCCTCCTGGTCTCGTGATGTCCTTGACCGGAAGTCCCTCATGAAGGAATTTCATGATCTTGCCAAATGCAACCTGGGTGGCATAGGATGTCTGTACTGCCCGGGAGCCTGCCTTGTGAAGCTCTTCATGCGTATCGGAACCGATCCACATTGAAGCTGAATAATATGGGCTGAGACCTGCAAACCAGGTGTCTATCCTTCCCTGGGATGTTCCTGTCTTTCCTGCGATTGGCATGCTTGTAAGCTTGGCATTAGGTACGTTCTTTTTCACAACGTCCTTCATTATGTCATAAAGGATGTAAGCTGTCTGTGGCTTGATGACCTGCCTTGATTCAGGCACATTCTCAAGGATCACGTTTCCGGATGCATCAGTTACCTTTGTATAGAGTATCGATTCTGTGACGATTCCGCTGTTTCCAAAGGCACCATAGGCAGTTGCAAGTATAAGTGGGTTTCCTCCATCCTTGCCGTCCTCATGATTCGATCCGAGGGCGAGGGTAGATGCTCCAACATTCTCCGTATCCTTTGCATATATCATTCCAAACTTCTCACCATAGCTCTGGGAAGTCTGTTTTCCTACGACTGAAAAGGTCCTGACTGATACGGTGTTGTATGAATTTACTATGGCGGTGCGTATGTCCGTCATGCCTGTGTATTTGTTGTTGACGTTAAGTGGGCTAGCGGGGAAACCGAGACTCTTATATAGAGTCGCTTCAAGCTTAGTGTCATTTGCAGGACTTCCCAGCGTGATCTTGCCTGTATCGATTCCTGGTCCATAAACGGCGAGAGGCTTTGTTGTGGAACCAATTGACCTGAGGACTGAATTTGTGAATGTAGGGGAGTAATAGGCCCTGTTATAGCCTGAGGCTGCATCCTGGTTCCTTCCTCCAACTATGACCTGAACCTGTCCAGTCTTATAGTCCACAGCTGAAAAAGCTGCCTGTGCTTCAGTAGTAATCTTTTCCTCAACCCACCTTGAGCCATCGTTAAGGGTCTTGACCTTGCTCTCCGGATCTGCTGCAGTTGCTTCCCTGAGCTCCGGCTTATCGTATTCGCTCTTGATGTTATTGAAGTCATTGAGTATTGACTGCGCATAATCCTGTGCAGCCCTGTTCATGGTGGAGTGTATAGTGAGGCCTCCGTAGCTTAACAGCTCATTGATTTCCTCGTCGGTCAGACCATTCTTTTCCTTGAGGTCTGCCTTGACCTGGTCGATTACAGGCCTGGTGAAATATTCATAGTTGTACTTGTCAGTTATGAGCATGGTCTGGTTGAAGGCAATCCCGGTGGCGTCAAGCTCAGATATTGCTGTATCATATTCCACCTGGGTGATCTTATCATTCCTGAGCATAGCCTGAAGTACGAGCTTTGTCCTGTTGATGTACTTTGCAGGATTGGCCTTTGAGCTGTCTGAAAACGCATAGTAAACAGATGGGCTCTGTGTCGTACCTGCAATATATGCAGCTTCTATCAGAGCCAGGTCCTTTGCACTCTTTGAGAAGTACTGCCTAGCAGCAGCTTCTACTCCGTTAGCCTTTCCGCCGAGGAAAATACCATTCATGTAAGTCTCGAGGATCTGTTCCTTTGAAAGGACCTTTTCAGCCTCGAGGGCCATGAATATTTCCTTTATCTTCCTTGTATATTCCTTGTCCCTGGTGAGGAATGTGTTCTTTATTATCTGCTGGGTTAGGGTTGATCCGCCCTGCATACTTCTGTTTCCGGTTATTCTTCCGACCACATCCTGAATAACGACACTAATAGTCCTTCTGTAGTCAACGCCGTTATGCTTGTAGAACCTCTCGTCTTCAATTGATATGAAGGCGTTCTGCAGAGTAGTCCCCATTTCTTCAAGGGAAACCGGGAACCTCACCTCATCAGTGTGGATGATGTCATACTGCGTACCAGTCGAGTCAAGGATGACGGAAGGCTGGTTCTGGTGAATAAATTTTGCAGCGTTCAGTTCAGGGGCATCCTCCGCAATGGCAAGGCTTATCTTGGCGGCATACAATCCACCTACAAGTGTCGCAACCACAAGAGCTATGAAAAGGAATTTTATTGTTTTTATGACCATCGTGAATCCGCTAGTTTTTGCGTTCACCCTTCTTTTGGGCTTTCCATTCATACTTTGAAAACAACCTCCATTGAAATTTATAAACCATTATATCATAAAAGATGCCGCACCTTAAGGAACGGCATCTTTAGAAAATCTTAATATTTAGTGGGATTTTCAGAATATTCTACTGCCAGTTGAAGACGGGAGTTTGACACTTCCTCAAATTGAACAAATCTCAAAAGTCTTTGGATTCAAGGACTTTTTTCTTTTTTTGTGTCAAATTTGATCTCTATATATTGCGTAATGTGTCGTAATGTGTTACAATATATAGGGGTGAATGAATTATGAGATTGACCATTTCCAAATCTCCTAACGCTACAAATATCTTCGTAATTGAGGATGTCAAAGAAAACGGCAAGCGAACTACCCGTGTTGTGGAGTCTTTAGGCTCTGTCAAAGAATTGGAAGCTAAGCTCAACGGCCAGGACCCAATAGAATGGGCACAGGCCTATGTCAAGGAGCTCAATGAGAAGAAGAGCCAGGATCAGGAAACTGTAATCCAGAAGCTCTCCACTGCAAAGCAGATTCCAAAAGAGAAGATCAACAAGGTGCAAAGCGGATATCTGTTCCTCCAGAGCATCTACACTGGTTTGGAACTGGACAAGATATGCCATTCCATTTCCAGTGAGACGAAAACTGAATACAACCTGGACTCCATACTTTCCAGGCTGCTATATACGAGGATCTTAAACCCTTCATCCAAGCGCTCATCTTACGAAGCCAGCCTTAATTACATTGAACCGCCTGATTTCTCGTTGCATCAGGTTTACAGGGCTTTGAGCCTACTTAGCCAGAACATTGAAAAGATTGAGATGCAGGTGTACAAGAACAGTCTCCAGCTAGCGGAGAGGAATACTAAAGTCCTCTACTACGACTGCACCAATTACTTTTTTGAGATAGAAGAAGAGGATTCACTCCGCAAATATGGTGTTGGGAAGCAGCATCAGCCCAATCCATTGGTTCAGATGGGATTGTTCATGGATGGAAGCGGAATGCCTCTGGCATTTTGTATAGATGAGGGATCAAAAAATGAGCAGAATACACTGACACCACTGGAAAAGAGGATAATCAAGGATTTCAATCTTTCCGAGTTCATTGTCTGCACTGATGCCGGCTTGGGCAGCACTGACAACCGCAAGTTCAACAACAAGCAGAATCGCTCCTACATAGTCACCCAATCCATCAAGAGACTGAAAGCTCACCTGAAGGAATGGGCGCTTGATCCAACAGGTTGGCATCTGCCCAATGTCGACGCGGACATAGATATCCGGAGAGTAAGCGACTTGTCCAGCAATACACGTATCTACTACAAGGAACGATGGATCAACGAAGATGGACTGTCGCAGAGATTGATTGTCACCTACTCCCCCAAGTACAAGAACTACATGAGGACTATCCGAGGCAGGCAGATCGAAAGGGCCCAGGCACTGGCTGACAAGCCGGCCAAGCTCAAGCAGAAGCGAAGCAATGACCCAAAGAGGTTCCTTAGTTCTACCCACTGCACTCAGGATGGGGAAATTGCACAAAAAGAACTAGTCCGTCTTGATGTTGACCGAATAGCCAATGAGGAACAATATGACGGGTTCTATGGGGTATGCACGAACCTGGAAGGCGATGTGGATGACATACTTAAAATCAATCGAAGAAGGTGGGAAATTGAAGAGTCCTTCCGGGTCCTGAAGACAGAATTCAAGGCGAGACCAGTGCACCTTTCAAGAGAAGACCGCATCAGGGCCCACTTCCTGACATGCTTCCTGTCACTGCTGATACTGAGGATACTGGAGCAGAAGATTGAAAATAAGTACACAGTTCCTGAGATCATCACTACTTTGAGAGATATGGAGATGGTTCCCATAAAGTCCAAGGGATACATTCCGGCATACACAAGGACAGATCTGACAGACACATTGCATGAGAAGTTCGGATTCCAGACTGACCGCGAAGTGCTGACACAAAATATGATGAAAAAAATTATTCAACACACCGAAAACCCAAAAACATTACGCAAAAAATAGCAAAATTGTAAAGCCCGGAAAACGCATAATATCAACGTTTTCCAGGCTTTTATCGTCCTTAAAGTGTCAAAGACAGGATTATATCATAAAAGATGCCGCACCTTAAGGAACGGCATCTTTAGAAAATCTTAATATTTAGTGGGATTTTCAGAATATTCTACTGCCAGTTGAAGACAAACGGAATATTCCTGTAGTAGTCGCCGTAGTTGAGGCCATAACCAGCGACAAAAATATCGTCAATCACAAATCCGCAGAAGTCAGGTACTATTTCTACCCTTCTTCTTGATGGCTTGTCCAGGAGCGTACAGCATGTGGCTGCCTTTGCACCCTTTGCCATGACGTGCTTCATGACAAAATCCATTGTGATTCCGGTATCTATGATGTCATCCACAACAAGAACGTTGAAGCCTTCAAGGTCATCCGCGATATCAGTGACTACTGTAACTCTGCCGGCTGTTTCCTCTCCATGGCCATAGGATGAAGTTGTCATGAATCCTATCTTTACCTCGGTATCCATGGCGCGGACCAGGTCAGCGGTAAAGATGAAGCTGCCTCTCAGGAGGGAGAGCACATAGAGCTTCTGGCCCTTGTACTTTTTTGTTATCTCTTCGCCGAGTTCCCTGATTCTTTCCTTTATTTCATCTGCCGATATCAATACATTCATCTTTTTATCTTCCATGTGAACCTCCGCACTGTGCGTACACTGTAATTCTTGTACTAAATACTATATAATTAAAGGAAATATGTCAAGAATTTGGAAAAGAAGGAGGAAATCTTGTGATTTCAGGAAATATTGACGGGATCAGAAAAAGGATTCTGGATGAACTGGAGACTATATTCGAGATAAAGACACCAAAATACCAGATAGCATCGCAGGAGATCACGGACCTCATATTAAGGCTGTCCGGGGAGACCGAAAGGGAGATATCTGTTGCAATCGACAGAAGGGGAAAGGTGCAGGAAGTCACAATAGGCGACTCCAGCAGCGTATCTCTGCCGCTTCTCGACGTTAAGGAAAGGAAGCTGTCGGGTACAAGGATAATTCATACTCATCCTAACGGAAACCCAAGGCTTTCAGCCCTTGATGTCTCAGCCCTTGTGAAGATGAAGCTGGACTGCATTGCAGCCATAGGACTTGGTGAAGAGCCGACAATGGTGTTAGGCTTCCTTACTGTCGATGAAGGAAGGCTTGCAGCACAGGCTACGCAGCCGATGGACATTCAGTCAGCTTTGTCATTTGACATTCTGGACAGGATTACTTTCAATGAAACCCTCATGAAGCAGGGAGAAAGCATATCGGAGCCTGAAGAACGGGCAGTACTTGTTGGAATAGATACCGAGGATAGTCTCGAGGAGCTTAGGGAACTTGCCAAAGCCTGCAACCTGCCGGTTGCGGATATTGTGATCCAGAACAGGGAGAGGCCTGACAATGCCTTCTTTGTAGGAAGCGGAAAGGTCAGGGAAATTGGTGAGAGGCTGCAGCTGACAAGGAGCAACGTGGTCATATTCGACGATGAGCTTACTGGAACCCAGATAAGGAACCTCGAAGAGCAGCTCGGAGTGAAGGTAATCGACAGGACGACGCTCATTCTTGAGATATTCGCAAGACGCGCCAGATCCAGGGAGGCAAAGCTGCAGGTGGAGCTTGCCCAGCTGAAGTACAGGATGAACAGGCTTATAGGCCTTGGAACGGTGATGTCGAGGACTGGCGGAGGAATCGGTACAAAGGGACCAGGTGAGACTAAGCTTGAGATAGACAGGAGAAGGATAAGGGAGAAGGTTACAGACCTTACAAGGGAACTGACGAAGATTACCGGTGTCAGGGAAGTCCAGAGGGAGAACCGTGAAACAAATGAAATCCAGAAGGTTTCTCTTGTAGGATACACAAATGCTGGCAAGAGCACTCTAAGGAACGCTCTATACGAGATATCTTCCAAGGACTCAGTCGTCAAAGAGAAGGTCTTCGAAGCCGACATGCTTTTCGCGACCCTTGATACGACAACCAGGGCCATAGCTCTTAGGGACAAGCGGATCATAACCCTTACAGACACAGTCGGATTTGTAAGGAAGCTTCCCCATGACATTATAGAAGCATTTAAATCAACTCTTGAAGAGGTGGTCTTTTCAGACCTGCTTGTGCATGTCATCGACGCATCCTCGGATGATGCCTATAAACAGGCGATTACTGTAGACAGCGTCCTTGAAGAAATTGGATGCGGAGACAAGGATACGATAATTGCACTGAATAAGGTGGACAAGGGTCTGAGCTTTGTAGTGGATGACATACGTGAGCTCTATGAGGGCAAGCACAAGATCATCGAAATATCCGCAAAGAACGGCAAGAACCTTGAGCTGATCCTTGATATGATCATGGAAACTCTGCCGAGGACCCATAGCGCAATCGAGGTACTTGTGCCCTACAGCGAACAGAAGCTGCTCTCTTCAATAAGGGCAAGAGGAACAGTGATTGCGGAGGAATACAGGGAAGATGGAACATATGTAAAGGCCGAGGTGCCTGACAGGGACCTCTATATGTATGAGAAATTCCTGATCGGAGGAAATGAATGAAGAACCTGATTTTGGAATATCAGAAGGCATACCAGAATGTCGCACAGGCTCTCGAAGCCAACCATGAGGTTCTGGGTGCGTTCGTCTTCGGCAGCATGGTTACAGGAGACCTCTGGGAAAATTCCGATATTGATTTTTTTGTGATAATGAGGGAAGCCGAAGGCGGAATTAGAAATGTCTACTCCACAGAGTTCGGCGTGCCCGTGCACCTTAAGGTCATTTCAAAGGAAGAATTCCTGAACCTTAAGGGGTTCAGGGTGAAGGGCAGCTATATGCACAGGATATTCTCTTCTTCGAAGATAGTTTTTTCCAAGGACGAGGAAATAAGGGCAAAGTATAATGATGAAAGATTCTATCCTGATATGGACAGAAGGAAATGGACGCTCTCATACCTTGGAAGGTTGATAAAGACAATAGATTCAACAGAGAAGTTCCTTGTTGGATCCAACCTGTTCGGAGCATTCAGGACGCTCATAGATTCCATGGAGCTGTACGCTTCGGTATATGTGAATTCAAGGGGCTATATGATATCAAAGGATACATTGTCAATGGCTGCGAACCTTGACAGGGAATTTGACAGGCAGTTCAGGATACTGGTCGGAGAGGGAGACCTTGAAACAAGGATAACCGAGGTCAACAGATATCTGAAGACCACGATCGACATGGAAATTCAGCAGGCATCAGAAATTCTCCTGGCTTACCTCAGGGAAAATCCTGGATTCAAGAGCGCCAGGGAAATATCAAGGGATCCATTTTTCTCGGATTTTTCAATTGAGATGGAAGGGATACTCTCACTGCTCCATTCCAAGAACCTCCTTAAGATGGAGCTTCGGCCGGTAAAGACCTTCGAAAGAAGAGAACTGATCAGAGAGAATGTGTACCAGATATAATGGGTTATAGGACGCTAAGGAACGAAGGGTCATCGGAGTTCACTGAAAAGAAATCAGTGTTCATCGGTTCCGGCAGGAGAGTGGAAACCGAGGAGGAAGCAAGGGCGTTCATAGACAAGGTGAGAAGCAGATATAAGGAAGCCAGGCACCATGTCTATGCGTATACCATAGGAGAAAATGAGAATATTCAAAGGTACAGCGACGATGGAGAGCCTCAGGGGACAGGAGGACTTCCGGTGCTTGATGTCATCAGGAAAAGTGGATTGAGAAATTCCGTCATTGTCGTGACCAGGTATTTCGGAGGTGTGCTGCTGGGTGCCAGCGGGCTGACCAGAGCATATATTAGAGGGGCGTCAGATGCGATTGGGGCATGCGGATCCGTTGAACGGGTGTATGGAAATGAAGTGAAGGTTAAGATAGCATATGAGCTCCTTGGTAAATTTCAGCATCTTCTCAGAGAGGACGGAATACACATCGAGGATACTGTATATTCAGAGGATGTTGAAATCACTATATATCTGGAAGAAGAAAGGACGGCATGGCTGATATCCCGGCTGACAGAAGCGGCATCAGGTCGACTTGAGGTCAGGGCAGGGGAGAGGACTCTTTACTACAAGGAGGACGACAGGCTCTATATGGATATTGTATAGACCGGGGTCCATGTGGTATAATTCAGAGTCGTAAGAAACGGAGGAGATAGATTTGTCAGGACATTCAAAATGGCACAACATACAGGCCAAAAAAGGCAAAATGGACTCGAAAAGGGGCAAGATATTCACTAAGATCGGCAAGGAGCTCATCATGGCAGCCAAGGACGGCAGCAGTCCGGATACCAATGCAAAGCTCAGGGACGTAATTGCGAAGGCAAAGGCTGCAAACATGCCAATGGACAACATAACCAGGGCGATAAAGAAAGGTGCCGGCGAACTCGAAAGTGTGAATTATGAAGATATCACATACGAGGGCTATGGACCTAACGGAGTTGCTGTAATTGTTCAGTCCTATACTGACAACAAGAACAGGACCGCAGGAAATGTAAGGCACACTTTCGACAAGTTCGGAGGGAATCTCGGGACATCAGGTTCAGTCACATTCATGTTCAACAAGAAGGGCCAGCTGGTCATTGAGAAGACTGATGAACTGGATGAGGAAGAGCTGATGATGCTTGCACTTGAAGCAGGAGCCGAGGATTTCAGTGCTGAAGAAGAGGTATACGAAGTGATTACCGCACCGGAGGAATTCGATGCAGTGAAGGCAGCGCTTGAGGCACAAGGAATTGAATTCCTTGAAGCTGAAATCACTATGATTCCAAATGTATACACTGATCTTGACATGGAAGCATCTGAGAAGTTCCAGAAGCTTCTCGACAAGCTTGATGAGGATGATGATGTGGATTCGGTATGGCACAATGCTGAGTTTGCAGAGGGATTTGAAGATTAGGACTTCCATCTCATATTGAGGGAGGTACACAAATGTTTGATTTTCTGAACGGTATGTCACCAATAACCCAGGCACTCATGGCCACCATGTTCACATGGTTCGTAACTGCGCTTGGAGCATCGCTTGTCTTCTTCTTCAAGACCATCAACAAGAAGGTATTCGATGCGATGCTTGGCTTTGCTGCAGGAATAATGATTGCTGCAAGCTTCTGGTCGCTGCTCAACCCAGGAATCACTCTTGCAGAAGAAATGGGCTATGTGGCCTGGGTCCCTGCAGCCATTGGCTTCATGGGCGGAGGTATTTTCCTTTATATTGTCGACAGACT
The DNA here is from genome assembly GCF_017873395.1 of Youngiibacter multivorans. Taxonomy (GTDB): domain Bacteria; phylum Bacillota; class Clostridia; order Clostridiales; family Clostridiaceae; genus Youngiibacter; species Youngiibacter multivorans. Next base: position 114,575 of record NZ_JAGGKC010000003.1, read on the forward strand.
GCTTCCACACCTTCACCAGGGTCTTGCAACTAACAAAGCCGAGGGAATAAAGACCTCATGGCAGAGAAGTATACTCCTGGTACTTGCAATAACCCTTCATAACATACCTGAAGGCCTTGCGGTAGGTGTGGCATTTGGTGCTGTATACCATGGCATCTCCACAGCTTCACTTGCCGGGGCAGTAGCCCTTGCGATAGGTATTGGACTTCAGAACTTCCCTGAAGGAGCAGCGGTATCAATACCTCTCAGAAGGGAAGGGATGTCAAGGTTCAAGGCGTTCATTCTGGGACAGGCTTCAGGTATCGTAGAACCAATAGCTGGTGTACTCGGTGCCTATCTTGTTTCGATAATGAGACCGATACTGCCATATGCGCTTTGCTTCGCAGCTGGTGCCATGATATATGTGGTAATCGAAGAGCTGATCCCGGAAGCCCAGTCAAATGGGAATTCCGATGTGGCGACCATGGGAGCTTTGATAGGATTTACTGTCATGATGGTACTTGATGTGGCTTTGGGATAAGTTTTGATCTCAAACTATATTGAATCAATATAAGGTATTGATAACAACCGATAGTATAAAAGGGTGGTTATAAACAAATTAGTTTATAACCACCCTTTTTATAGCATAGTAATGGATGTAGATGTATTAAAGTACAGTGCCTAGTATAATGAATCCAAATAAGAATGCTGTAACTAAGAATATTACTCCAAAGCACCCCCACAATTGATGAGCAGCTTGTTTACCTATTCTACCGTAAAGAATGTGATCTGCAACTTTCTTTGCTTCATTGCGAGTATTTGGATTTGATGAATTCCTAGATACCATCTTAGCAATAATTAGTACAATAAGAGCAATGATAATGAATTGTGGCAATCTCGCACTTCCTTTCTAAAGACATTATTAACTAGATATAATAAGTATATATAAAATAAAATAAATATCAATAGATCTGGGAATAAATATAATTATCTCAATATATTATTGTAATTGTATTATAATTGGTAAAATATGTATGACTAACTTCAATTAATGTTTATTTTTTGCTAACAGATTAATAACAAGTTATAAATAATATATATTTTACTGAGGAATAATTGGTAACGGTTGGCAATTGTTACCCGGTACCGATTTACTTTGAAAATTAAACCATTTTTAAGCTTCTCAAAAGGCCTTGATAAATAATGAGTATTATCATTTGACGTGGGCAGGTGATAAGGATTGGAATGCAGGAATTGCAGATATGAAAACCCGGTCGGAAGCAGATTCTGCAGCCAGTGCGGCAAACCCTTCGCTGGAATGGAGGGTTACGATAAAGTGAGCCTTGGCGAATATGATGAAGCGAATGACATGATAGCAAATCCTCTTACTGAGGATTACATATATGACAGGGACGCCTCCCTGAAGAAGAAAAGCGGCAGACAGGGCGGGATATTCCTGAGGCTTGTTCTGATTGTGTTTCTTGCAGTGGCAGCGATTCTTGCTTTTTACAGCGTTGATCTGGCAGTTGCAACTAACCAGAAACGCACCGAAGAAGCAGTGATGCTTGCCAACCAGAAAAAAGAGGCTGAAGAGCTGGCAAAGCTTGAAAACTACAGGGAAAAGTATGGCACAGTGGTTTCGGGATTTGAGGAGCAGGGTGCCCTGATAGATGAGAGCGTGGCCTCAATCGGGAAGCTCAACCTAAATAGCTTCTTCAAGGGGCTTGGACTGGGGACTGCAGCTGACGGCCTGGTTGACAGGCTGCTGGATGTATCTACTGTAAAGTCCATGAGGGAAAACAGCCAGACTCTTGATGTCCTTGTGGGAGAACTTGCAAACCCGCCAAAGACTTTTGAGGGCAAGTATGAGCTTATGGAAAAGCTGCTCGAGACAGAAAAGGAGATTGTGACATATTTCGAGAATTCTGTCACCAGCGAGGAACGAGAAAAGCTTGAAGAGTTAAGGGTTGAATACACAAAGCTGATAACAGACATAAATAGATGATTAAATGAAGCTGTCGATTTTTTTCGATATGCTTCTTTTTTATGTTGATTTTTGGAATAGTCAGGAGTACAATTAGTATAAGCAAATATTTAGAGAGCAAACATAAGCTTATGAGAGGTGAATGCAGTGACTGACCGTGAAAAGGAGATCCTCGACATAATAAGGAAAGATCCCATGATATCCCAGAAGGATATCGCAGAAATGCTTGGGATCACAAGATCATCAGTAGCTGTGCATATTGCTAACCTGATGAAGAAGGGCGCTGTGAAGGGCAAGGGATATGTGCTGGATGACGAGAGCTATGTGACTGTGATTGGTGGCTGCAATATGGATATCTCGGGTTCCCCATATGGGAAGCTGTCCGGAAGGGACTCGAATCCCGGAAGCGTTACTTTTTCCCCTGGAGGTGTCGGAAGGAACATTGCTGAAAATCTGGCAAGACTGGGGCTTCCGGTCAAGCTTATTTCAGTAGTTGGCGACGATGAAAGCGGAAGGCGTCTGCTTGAGGAAACGAGAGCAGCAGGAGTCGATGTCTCACATATAAGGAAGATTACCGGAGAGTCCACAGGCATATACCTCTCGGTACTTGATGAAGATAAAGACATGTATATCGCTGTTTCATCCATGGAGATTTACGACAAGCTCGACACGTCATATCTACTTGACAAGATGCCGATTCTTGAAAGAAGCAGGGTGTCGGTGTTCGATGCAAACCTTAGTTATGATGTTATCGAGACAGCACTGGGAATGGCACAGAAAAACATGAAATACCTGGACACAGTTTCCATTACAAAGGCGCTGAGGATAAAGGACCTGATCGGAAGATTCGACTGCATAAAGCCAAACAGGCTGGAAGCGGAGGCCATTTCCGGTATTAGCGCTGAGGGCCATTCAGGTCTTCTGAAGAACGCAGATCACTTTCATGAGATCGGAGTGTCAAAGGTGTTCATATCTCTAGGACCAGATGGCACATTCTTCAGTGACGGAACCGACAGAGGAATCTGCAGAGCGCTCAAGGTGGACATAAGGAGCGCGACAGGAGCTGGAGATGCATTTCTTGCAGGCGCAGTATATGCAGAAACCGAAGGCTTTGATATAAGGGATGCTGCGATTTTTGGAACTGGGGCTTCACTAATCAATCTTGCTTCTAGCGATACGATCAACAAAAACACAAGTGTTGAATCAATAAATAAAATTATGGAGGGTAATTATGAAATCAACAGAATTTGAAAAGTACATGGACATTGCACCAGAGGTGAAGGAAGCGCTTGAAAAGGGATTGCCGGTGGTCGCACTGGAATCAACTATAATAACCCACGGGATGCCATTCCCGCAGAACGTAGAGACTGCACTTATGGTTGAGGATGAAATCAGAAAGTACGGAGCAGTGCCTGCCACCATGGCGATAATCAAAGGAAGGCTGAAGGTGGGACTGAGCCGTGAAGAGCTTGACTACGTGGGATCTGCAAAGGATGTAGTGAAATGCTCTAGAAGAGACATACCATTCGTAGTATCAGGAAAGAAGGATGGTGGTACTACCGTAGCTGCAACAATGATCATGGCTGATATGGCAGGAATAAAGGTGTTTGCAACAGGTGGAATTGGCGGTGTTCACAGGGGTGCTGAAACTTCAATGGACATATCAGCTGACCTTGAAGAGTTCGCAAGGACAAATGTGGCTGTAGTATGTGCAGGAGCAAAATCCATCCTCGATATCGGTCTTACTCTTGAATACCTTGAAACGAAGGGCGTCCCGGTTATCGGATACGGCACGGAGGAGCTGCCTGCGTTCTATACAAGGGAAAGTGGCTTTAATGTCGACTACAGGCTTGACAGCCCTGAGGAAATCGCTGAGTCACTTAAAATAAAATGGGGAATGGGACTAGATGGCGGAGCGATAATCGCAAATCCGATTCCAGAAGAGTATGCAATGGACAAGGCTGTCATCGATACGGCAATTTCTCAGGCTCTAGCAGATGCCAAGGCAGAAGGTATAAAGGGCAAGAAGGTTACACCTTTCATACTTGAGAAGGTCATGGAGCTTACAGGCGGAGAGTCACTTGAATCGAACATACAGCTTGTGCTCAACAATGCGAAGGTAGCTTCATGGATTGCTGCAGGTCTTTCCAAAATTTAATCCTTGTTTAATCCTTTGCTGTTATCATTAACTCATGATTAATCGATGATTGATCCATGATAAAGCATAAGGGAGTAGTGCCTCAGGAAGCATAGGGCTCCAAGGGGGATTTTGAATGAAAACTGGAAACATTTTTGGAATGATCATAGGCGGGCTGATTCTATTCTTCATAATATCAATAGCAATCACTGCATTGCCCTACATAGCGATATTCATCCTCATATGGTATGTGGTTTCGAGGGTTCTCAGGCCGACTATGAACAAATCCGGCGGAACCTACAGGACAGAATGGGAGGGGAAGAAGGATACGACATCCAGCAATCCCCAGGAAACCAGGGGTCCCGAGGTTGACAATGTTGTCAAAAGCGTACAGGATGAAGATTTTTTCAGACAGACACATGATGTTGTTGATGTGGATTATGATGAGGAAGAAAAATAATATATGAATGCCGCAGGCTCCAGTCAATGGAGGCTGCGGTCTTTTTGTGTCCGTGAATATGGTTAGGACAGAGACTTCATGTTATCATAGAGGATAGGGAATCAGGAGGTGGCAGTTTGTACGACTATGTAAGAGGAATCTATATGGGAATATTGAAGGACTGTGTTGTGGTGGAAGCCGGGGGGCTTGGCTACAAGGTATTTACGTCCGGAAATACAATGGCTATGATGCCTGAGAAGAAGAAAGAGGTCATCCTTTATACAGTACAGATCGTAAGGGAGGATTTCCTTGGTCTGTATGGCTTTTCAACAAGGGATGAGCTGGATCTGTTCCAGGTACTTATAACAATCAACGGAGTCGGACCGAAAGCTGCTTTGTCACTTTTATCGGTAAGTATGCCAGACAGGCTTAAGCTTGCGATAATAAACGGGAATGAAAGTCTGCTTATGAAAGCGCCTGGAATAGGCAAAAAGATAGCACAGAGGATAATACTTGAGCTGAAGGGCAAGCTGCATGCCGACGGCATCGATGGTGAGGAATCGGCAGAAGATACGTCAGCAGAGAATACGGAAAATGAAGCTCTCGCAGCACTTATTGCACTGGGTTATACCGACAGGGAAGCAAAAGGTGCGCTTAAGTCAGCTGGTGGCGGCTTAACTCTTGAAGATTCCATCAAGGAATCATTGAAATTGCTTATGAGGTAGGTGTGATATATGGATGACAGAATAACAGCAAGCGATTTCATTGAGGAGGACATATCAAGCGAGTTTTCCCTAAGGCCTTTGAGGCTTGCAGAGTATATCGGTCAGGAGAAGGTCAAGGACCGTCTCAAGGTGTTCATAAAGGCTGCGAAGATCAGAGGGGAGTCCCTTGACCATGTGCTGCTTCACGGACCACCGGGGCTTGGAAAGACTACACTTGCGAACATAATCGCCCGTGAAATGGGAGGTTCGCTCAAGGTAACCTCCGGACCTGCCATCGAAAGGGCAGGGGACCTTGCGGCTATAATGACTTCGCTGAAGGATAACGATGTGCTTTTCATAGATGAAATCCACAGGCTGTCAAGAACAGTTGAGGAGATACTATATCCCGCAATGGAGGATTATGCCCTGGACATTGTAATTGGAAAGGGAGCACAGTCCAAATCGATAAGGCTCGACCTTTCAAGGTTCACGCTAATCGGGGCAACAACCAGGGTAGGCCTTCTGACTTCTCCTCTCAGGGACAGGTTCGGGGTTCATCTGAGCATGGAGTACTATACCTATGATGAGCTGAGGGAGATTATTACGAGGAGCGCAGGAATCCTAAACTGCAGGATAACCGACGAGGGTGCTCTTGCAATTGCAAGAAGGAGCAGAGGAACACCAAGGATAGCAAACAGACTTCTGAAAAGGGTAAGGGATTACTCTACTGTTCTTGGCAGGGATACAATAGATACTGAGTCCGCTTCAAGGGCACTTGACATGCTTGATGTTGATGAGGAAGGCTTTGACAGGATAGACAGGAAGATCCTGGAAGCTATAGTTAAGAATTTCGGAGGCGGACCTGTAGGTGCAGAGACACTCTCCTATTTCATTGGGGAGGAACTTGATACCATAGTCGATGTATATGAGCCATACCTCCTCCAGAAGGGGTTCCTTATAAGGACTCCTAGGGGAAGGTGCGCAACTAAAAGAGCTTATGACCATCTGGGAATAAATATGGATGATAAGGAAGAGGGACAGGCATCCCTGTTCGATTAGAAGGGAAATTGATTTGAAGGTTAATGATTTTTATTATGATCTTCCTGAGGAACTGATTGCTCAGCATCCTCTGGAAAAAAGGGACAGTTCGAGACTGATGGTAGTTGACAGGGTTAGCGGTGAGATATCGCACAGGGTATTTTCAGACCTTCCGGAATATCTGACAGAAGGCGATGTGCTTGTGATGAACGACACCAGGGTAATCCCTGCAAGGCTTATCGGGTCCAAGGAAGGCTCGGGAGGAAAGATCGAGTTCCTGCTCCTGAAGAGGAAAGACAAGGATACCTGGGAAGCTTTAGCAAAGCCTGGAAGGCGTGCAAGGCCAGGAGCCAGGTTCACCTTCGGAGAGGGACTCCTTTCGGCTGAAGTTGTTGAGGTCCTCGATGACGGAAACAGGATAGTAAGGTTCGAGTATGAAGGCGTATTCGAGGAGATCCTTGACACTCTGGGAGAGATGCCGCTTCCTCCCTATATTACTGAAAAGCTCTTGGACAGGGAAAGGTATCAGACAGTCTACTCGAGAGAAGAGGGGTCTTCAGCGGCACCGACAGCTGGGCTTCACTTCACGCCCGAGCTGCTGGAGAGGATCAGGGAAAAGGGTGTGGAAACTGTGTTCCTGACTCTTCACGTGGGGCTCGGGACATTCAGGCCGGTGAAGGTTGAGGATATCGATGCTCACGTTATGCATTCAGAATACTTTTCAATATCAAGGGAGACTGCAGACAGGATCAACGCTGCGAAGGCTGAAGGAAGAAGAGTGATATCAGTAGGCACCACTTCAACCAGGACCCTCGAGACGGTGGCTGATGATAAGGGATATGTAAGGGAAGTGTCGGGATGGACCGACATATTCATATATCCCGGCATCAGGTTCAAATGCGTCGATGCTCTGATCACTAACTTCCATCTGCCGGAATCAACGCTTATAATGCTGGTGTCAGCACTGGCGGGAAAGGAGAAGACCATGGAGGCCTACAGGACGGCTGTCGGGATGAAGTACAGATTCTTCAGCTTCGGCGACTCCATGTTCATTAAATAACATGTATACTTTATTGAAAACAGAAGGATCTGCGAGAAGAGGAAGGCTTACGACGCCACACGGCGATATCGAGACTCCCGTATTCATGAATGTAGGTACTCTTGCGGCAATCAAGGGTGCGGTATCTTCAATGGACCTCAAGGAGATCGGCTGCCAGGTGGAGCTGTCTAACACTTATCATCTGCACCTCAGACCAAGCGACAAGGTCATAAGGAAGCTTGGGGGATTGCATAAGTTCATGAACTGGGACAGGCCCATACTGACTGATTCCGGTGGATTCCAGGTTTTCTCCCTGGCCTCAATGAGGAAGATAAAGGAAGAGGGCGTATATTTCAGCTCCCATATAGATGGCAGCAAGATATTCATGGGTCCTGAGGAATCCATGAGGATACAGTCCAATCTGGCATCGACCATAGCGATGGCATTCGATGAATGCGTTGAAAATCCAGCCCCGAGAGATTATGTGGAAAGGTCTGTGGAACGTACGACAAGATGGCTTGACCGATGCAGGAAAGAGATGGACAGGCTGAACTGCCTTGAGGATACCATAAACAGAAAGCAGATGCTGTTTGCCATAAACCAGGGAGGCACCTACAAGGACCTGAGAGTGCTTCATGCAAGGCAGATTTCCGGAATGGACATGGATGGATTTGCCATAGGAGGTCTTGCAGTCGGTGAAACGCATGATGAGATGTATGATGTCATCGAAGCTGTAGTACCGCACCTGCCTAAGGACAAACCAATTTACCTTATGGGCGTGGGACTTCCCGAAAACATACTGGAAGCTGTCGACAGGGGAGTGGATTTCTTTGATTGTGTCCTTCCGGCAAGAAACGGAAGGCATGGCCATGTGTTCACAAATTCAGGCAGGCTGAACCTCAACAACGCGAGGTTCGAGACTGATGATGCTCCAATAGATTCCACCTGCAGCTGTCCGACCTGTAAAAGCTATACCAGGGCATATATCAGGCACCTGTTCAAGGCGAAGGAGATGCTTGCAATGAGGCTGTGTGTTCTACACAATCTGCACTTTTACAACACAATGATGACAGAGATAAGGGACGCACTTGATAACGGTACTTTCAGTGAATATAAGGAACGAAAGCTTGCCATGGTAAGGGGTAAATTATAGCTTCTTGTAATCAAATAATGTACAATTTGTGAAAATCACTTTAATTCAAGGCGTTATTTAATTATAATAAGATATATTCATTTGAAGGAGTTGCATTGATGACTGAAATAATCATGCAGAGCTGGCCTATACTGATCCTCCTTGCTGTCTTCTATTTTCTTACGTTCATGCCCGAACAGAAGAGAAGGAAGGCTTATCTGGAGCTTATAGGAAGTCTGAAGACAGGAGACATAGTGACTACGAGGGGCGGCATAGTAGGCAGGATTGCCGTCATAAGTGAAGACAAGATAATTCTGGAGACCGGGCCGGATGCTGTCAGGATTGAAATGGCAAGGAACGCTGTCGCGAATCTTGTCAGGAAAGAAACCAATCCGGACGATTGACATGGAACAGAAAGCATATGACAATCAGGCAGCAGCCTAGGCTGTTGCCTGTTTTGATGAAAAAGGGCAACCAAATCGAATTTTACGGAGGAAGGTTATGAAAAAGGGAAGATACACAACAATTCTAATCGCAATTATATTAATATTGTCATTCCTTGCGTACATGGGCCTTGAGGGCTTCACTCTGCAGGGATACAGGTTCAAATCCTTCGGGGAGGTCATAAAGAGAGGCCTCGACCTTCAGGGTGGAGTAACTGTCGTCATGGAAGTGCAGACAGACAGCCTTGAGACAACGGAGCTTGATGTCATCAAGAACCTTCTCGAAATGAGGGTAAACAAGGTTGGAGTCAGTGAAACCGTGGTAACCACGGAAGGTGCCAAAAGGATAAGGATTGACATACCTGGCGCGTTCAATTCCAGCGAAATAGTGAAGAGCCTGTCGACCACAGGAGTCCTCACATTCAAGGACCCGGACGGCAATGTAATTCTAACTGGCAGTGACGTCAAGCTGGCAGAAGCCAGGGTAGACAACACAGGCGCGGCAATCGTATCGCTTGAGCTTAACGAGTCCGGAACGACGAAGTTCGCTGAAGCAACAAAGAAATTCATCGGGAAGCAGATTTCAATCAACATGGATGCTGAACAGATTTCAAATCCTGTTGTCAATGCTGAGATATCAAACGGAGAAGCAATGATCACGGGAATGGATTCCCTTGAAGAGGCTCAGTTCGTAGCTGGCATCATCGCTTCCGGAGCACTTCCTTATCCAGTCAAGGCTGTTGAAGTCAAGACAGTAGGGCCTACTCTTGGAGCGAACGCACTCCCAAACACAATGAAAGCGGGAATGGTAGGCATCGGGCTTGTCGTAATCCTTATGATAGGGTATTATAGGAAGCCTGGATTCCTCGCATCACTGGCGCTGGGATTCTACATATATCTTGTTCTGCTTATTTTCTACAGCATAGATGCTACTCTTTCCCTTCCAGGAATCGCAGGATTCCTACTAACCATAGGAATGGCGGTTGATGCCAATGTCCTGATTTTTGAGAGGATAAGAGAAGAGCTGAAGTCGGGGTCGGATGTTAAGAAGGCGCTTGACGCAGGCTTCCACAGGGCAATGTCATCCGTTCTTGATGCCAACATAACTACGATAATAGCCGGACTTGTACTCTACTTTGTCGGAACAGGAGCCGTGAAGGGATTTGCACTGACGCTCATGATAGGTATTGTAGTTTCAATGTTCAGTGCAATAGTAATAACAAAACAGCTGCTGAAGATAGGCCTGCATACCGGTATGCTAAAAAAGCCTTCCGACTTCGGTGTCAAGGAGGCTATAGCAAATGCGTAAGACGAATTTCAAGATAGTTGGAAAATGGAGAATCTGGTTTACGTTCTCAATGGCGATAATAATCCTTGGTCTTGGCTTCATGGCAACTAAAGGACTTAATATGGGAATCGACTTTGCTGGCGGCACAAGCGTTGTGATCGAAATGGGAAGTGATTTCAACAAGGCGGATGTGGATGCGGTTGTAAAGAAATACGATACGAATGCAGTCTCGTCCAAGGTCAACGGTACTCAGCTGGAGCTTAGAAGCCAGAGCCTTGATACTGAAAACACTGCAAACCTTGTTGCTGAGCTCAAGACAGCATATAAGCTTTCTGAAAATCCGGTAATATCTGAGAGTACAATAGGTGCTGCAATAGGTGCGGAGCAGACTTCTGGCGGTATCAAAGCGGTACTCATTGCTTCACTCCTTATGCTGATTTATATCTCATTCAGGTTCAGATTCAATTTTGCTTTGGCTGCAATTATCGCGCTGCTGCATGACATCCTCATAACGCTATCGGTATATGCGATATTCCAGATACCGCTCAATACTCCGTTCATCGCTGCAGTACTTACAATTCTCGGCTACTCGATAAATGACACGATAGTAATATTCGACAGGATAAGGGAAAACCTAAAGAGCAACAAGCACAAGACGCCTGAAGCAGTTGCTGACCAGTCGATAAACCAGTCGATAACAAGGTCCATCAATACTTTGGCAACAACGCTTTTCACAATCGTTGCAGTTTATGTGTTCGTACCTGCTGTCAGGGATTTTGCGCTTCCGATAACCATCGGAATAATTTCCGGAGGCTATTCATCAACGTTCATTGCAAGTCCTGTCTGGACGATGCTTGAGAAGAAGATGATAGAGAAGCATACTGCAAAGAAGAAGGCCCCCTTCAAGGCCGCGAAGGCAAAATAACGGCTCATGCAGCCGGGCTGTGCCGTTTGTAGGCGCAGCTCTTTTGTATTATAATTATAGTGTTTTCAGGACGGTGAATTTCCATGGTGAGAATCCTAAAAAGAATAATAGAAGGCGCATCATGGACTCAGGCAGTTCCTGAGTATAAACCGCCTTACATAGAAAGACTGACGAAGGCCATCAACAACAGGGAAAAGGTAATAGTCTACGGTACTGGCGACAGGGAGGGAATCTGCGGGATATCCATACTCGTACTGGTACTTAGGTATTTCAATTCAGATGTGGAGTATTTCGTGGTCGACGGCAACGAAAGCGCTGATGAACTGAAGGACCTGGTAAGGCGACACATCGACTTCTTCTCACCTGGACTTATGATAACTCTCTCTGAGAGGATAACAAGAGCTGCCTGTGAGGCTGCCGGCGGCGGCGAAGGTCTGGCAATGGCAATTGGCGCAAGAACTGAAGGAGATGCTCTCTCATACTATAAGGAAGACCTGTCCCTTGTAGGGAATGTATACCAGCTTTCAGAGCTTCTTTCAAGGTATTACAATACAAGGAATTTCATGAGATACTCGGATCTCGTGTATCTTGGTGCTCCTGCCGGGAGTCCTCTAGGAAAGGACGAAAACCTGTACAGGTCGCTTGGCCGGGAACAGCTTGATTGCACCACCAACTACGGACTTTGCGCAGCCAAGGCTATTACAAGAGGCGATATCGATGGAATCAGAAAATTCATAACGCCAAAGGACAATCCGGTAGGCGCTTTAGACAACTCACGAATTATTATCGAGATGCTCACGACTGGCGATGGAAACAGAGCGGAGCAGATCGCAAAATATCTTCAGAACCTGGCACTATGCTGAAATGGGGGATAACATGGATTTCAAGGAGAATATCAGGATAATCGAGGACTTTCCTGTAGAGGGAATAAGCTTCAAGGACATTACAACTCTTATAGGCAACGGTCCGGCTTTCAGGACTCTTATTGACAACATGGCAGAAAAACTGAAAGGCCAGAACATTGATTATATCGCTGGACCCGAAGCAAGAGGCTTCATATTCGGAGTACCACTTGCGTATGCGCTGGGGATTGGATTCATTCCGATAAGGAAAAGAGGGAAGCTGCCGGCAGAAACGGTGGCTATAACCTACGATCTTGAGTATGGCACTGACACTCTTGAAATCCACAAGGATTCCTTCGAGAAGGGTGCAAGGATCGCTCTTGTCGACGACCTTCTGGCGACAGGTGGCACAATATCAGCCTGTGCAAGGCTTATTGAGCTTGCCGGAGGCAAAATTGCATCGGTGGACTTCATAATCGAGCTTACTGGACTGAAGGGTCGTGACAAGCTTGACGGATATAGCGTCGAGTCAGTCGTCCAGTACGAATTCTAGACAAATACGTACAATATCAATATAATGTAAAAAATGGCCGTCAAATGCGGCCTTACACATCATCGGGTGGTGAAGGCAATGCTTTATGAGCTTCTGGCGAAGATTGACAAGGCGGGAAACATTAACAAGGAAACTGTCATAAAAGCATATAACCTGGCTGTGGAAGCGCACAAGGAACAAAAGAGGGAATCTGGAGAGCCTTACGTGACGCATCCTGTTGAGGTCGCCTCGATCCTTGTCGACATGGGTATGGATACCAATACTGTGGCGGCAGGGCTGCTTCATGATGTCATCGAAGATACGAAATATACGTATGCTGAGCTTCAGGAGATTTTCGGAACTGAAATCGCCGAGCTTGTTGATGGAGTTACAAAGCTTGGTAAGATCAAGTACAAGTCAAAGGAAGAGGAACAGGCAGACAATGTAAGGAAGATGCTGCTTGCTATGGCCAAGGACATAAGGGTCATAGTAATAAAGCTTGCTGACAGACTTCATAATATGAGGACGCTCAGATATATGAGCCCTGACAAGCAGAAGGAGAAGGCGAAGGAATGCTTCGACATCTACGCACCTCTTGCCCACAGGCTTGGAATGTTCAGGATAAAGTGGGAGCTTGAGGACCTGGCCTTCAGGTACATGTATCCTACAGAATATTACGACCTTGTCAACCAGATAGCCGAGAAGAGGAAGGAAAGGGAAGCCTATATCTCGAACATCATGGCAGATATAGTAGACAAGCTTAAGAATGCCAGCATAACCTGTGATATAGACGGCAGGCCCAAGCACTTCTACTCGATATACAGGAAGATGATGTCGCAGAGCAAGGGGATCGACCAGATTTTCGACCTGACAGCAATAAGGGTAATTGTGGATTCCATCAAGGACTGCTATGCTGCGCTTGGAATAGTACATACAATATACAAGCCGATACCAGGCAGATTCAAGGACTATATTGCGATGCCAAAGCCCAACATGTACCAGAGCCTCCATACCACCGTCATCGGACCTCAGGGAAAGCCATTCGAGATTCAGATAAGGACCTATGAGATGCACAAGGTTGCTGAGTATGGTATTGCTGCTCATTGGAAATACAAGGAAACCGGGACATCCAGGGAAGGATCGAAGGATTCCCTTGACCAGAATATTGTCTGGATAAGGGACATGCTCGAATGGCAGAAGGAGACATCTGATGCTGAAGAGTTCATGGAAGCCTTCAAGATAGACCTGTTCGCTGATGAAATATTCGTATTCACACCTAAAGGAGAGGTCATAAACCTTCCTCAGGCAGCTACGCCCATAGATTTCGCGTACAGGATCCATACAGATATTGGAAACAAGACCATCGGTGCAAAGGTCAACGGAAACATGGTGACTCTTGATTATAAGCTTAAGACCGGCGAGATAGTCGAAGTGCTCACGTCGTCAAAGCCGAAGGGTCCCAACATCGACTGGCTCAACATCGCTACTTCGAACCAGGCAAGGACTAAGATCAAGGCATGGTTCAAGAAAGAAAAGCGTGAAGAGAACATGCAAAGGGGCAAGGAGCTTCTTGAGAAGGAAGCAAAGAGGCAGGACAGGAATTTTGCCGACATTGCCAAGGGCGAGACGCTGGAAAAGCTTATCAGGAGATACCACGGGAATTCTATCGAAGACCTTTTTGTAGTGGTGGGAGCAAACCAGGTCATACCCTCAGTAGTTGTAAGCGCACTTAAGGAAGCGATTGAAGAATCAATCCGTGCGAAGCAGAATGAGGATAATGAGGCATCACTCAAGAACGCTGAAAAGCAGATAGAGGCATCCAGGAAGAAGGCAAAGGAAAAACAGTCCAAATCCTTCTTCGGTGTGAGGGTCACCGGAATGAACAATGTGCAGGTAAGGTTTGCCAAATGCTGCAATCCACTGCCAGGTGACGGCATAGTCGGGTACATCACCAATTTCAGGGGAATATCAATCCACAGGACTGACTGCACTAACCTTTCGAGCCTGAATATTGATGATGAGCACAGGATGATCGATGTGGAGTGGGAGACTGAAAGCAAGGAGCTTTACAGCGCAAGGCTTCAGATAAATGCTGTGGACAGGCCGAACATGGTCACAGATGTCATGGGAGTGGTGACTGAGCTGAAGATTCCTTTGAATGCCATCGATGCTGAGAGTAAGAAGGATGGAACCTGCGTAGTCCATATGTCGCTGCTTATAAGGGATATAAATCTTCTGAACGAGACTATGAAGCGTCTCAGGAAAATTAGCAGCGTTACCGACGTATTCAGGATCGGAAATGCCTGAATGGAGTTGTTATTATGAGAGCAGTGATACAGAAGGTTTCTTCATCCTGCGTGAGAGTTGAAGGAAGGATAACAGGAAGCATCGGGAAAGGGTTCATGGTGCTTCTTGGCATATCAACGATGGATACTGCAGAAGACCTGTCTTACATCGAAGAAAAGATTTCAGGCCTTAGGATTTTCGAGGACAATGATGGCAAGATGAATCTTCCCCTATCTGATGTTGGCGGCGAAATCCTTGTAGTCTCGCAGTTTACCCTTTACGGCGACGCAAGAAAAGGAAGAAGACCAAGCTTTATTCAGGCTGCAAAGGGACCTGAGGCAGAAGCGCTCTATGAAGAGCTTCTTAAGAGGCTAAGGTCGAGAGGATTCAGAGTTGAGACAGGAGAATTCGGTGCGATGATGGAAGTCACCATTGTCAATGACGGACCTGTTACCATACTGCTGGACAGTGATAAGAAATTCTGACAGGAGGAACAAATATGCTGGTCATAAAAAGAATTGTAGTAGGCATGTACATGGAAAACTGTTACATTGCATACGATGATGAGAGCATGGATGGATTCATAGTGGATCCTGGTGAAGAGCCGGGTGCGATAATCGGGTATGCGGAGGAACTGAAGGTAAAACCAAAGTTTGTTCTCCTCACACATGGACATATAGACCATGTGTCAGCGCTGGATGATGTCTGCAGCCACTTTGGAATCAGGGCATACGTATCCTCCGAGGATAAGGAAAGCATGGGAACAAATACACAGGTGTTCGGAAGCACCAGTGCAGCTATGGATATCATATCAGACGGAGACTCAATTGACTTTTCCGGATACGGGATAAAGGTTATTGCCACTCCGGGGCATACCAGGGGCGGCATGTGCTATCTTGCAGGAAACAGCCTTTTCTCAGGAGATACACTCTTTTCTGGATCCATTGGCAGAACGGACTTTCCTGGCGGAAATTTTGATGATCTTATAAGGTCAATCAAGACAAAGCTGATGGTGCTTCCTGATGACACTGTCGTACTTCCTGGTCATGACAGGACTACAACAATCGGCAGGGAAAGAAAGTACAATGGATATCTCGCATAGCAGCAATGTGATCAAGATAACCTGTCCTGTGGATCTGGGGTATCATGCCTACCACATCGTATCCCTGTATCATCCGTATGCTGACATAAGGATGGTTGATGAAGATAGTGACATCTGCATCAGCTTATCATCAGACAGGCTCCGTATCCTATTCTATGGTACGGAGCATCTTTGCGGATATGCTGAAAAGGATGACCTGAGGCGAGCATTGTTCACACTGCTTAAAGAAAGGACAGGACAGGAGCTGCCATGGGGGATACTTGTGGGCGTAAGGCCATCAAAGGTTGCCAGGAAGCTTCTGGACGGAGGCATGACATTTGATCAGGCCGCAGCTGAAATCAGAACGAGATACCTTGCGACAGATAAAAAGGCCAGACTGGCTGCGCTTGTGGCACAAAGGGAGACGGAACTGATCAGCGGGCTGGATACAACTGACAGCGTCTCGATCTATCTTGGAATGCCATTCTGCCCCACAAGGTGCGCATATTGTTCCTTCGCCTCGTATCCCTATAAGGGAAACAAGTATGCCGAGGATTATCTGAGGCTCATGAAAAAGGAGATCGGACTCGTTTCAGGGTACCTTGACAGGAACCGCAAGAAGGTAACGACGGTATATTTTGGCGGTGGAACTCCGACCTCCGTGGGAGACCGAGAATTCAGGGAAATCATGGAGTGCATAGGCAATGACATCATTTCAGGAAGAAATGTCAGGGAGTTCACTGTGGAAGCCGGCAGGGCTGATTCGATAACCCTGGACAAACTCAGGGCCATGAAGGAGTTCGGAGCGGACAGGATATCGATAAATCCCCAGACCATGAATGACGGGACTTTAAAGCTTATTGGAAGAAATCATGATTCAGCTGATGTGGAAAGGGCTTTCAGAATGGCTCGGTCAGAAGGTTTTGACAACATCAACATGGACATCATAATAGGTCTTCCGGGAGAAGGCATTGATGAGGTCAGAAGAACACTTGAAGGAATCAGTGCATTATCACCTGAAAGCCTGACTGTACATGGATTGTCCATGAAGAGGGCATCGAGACTATACGAGGAGTTCGTGGCGACTGGAAGGTTCCCGATAAGGTCACAGGCAGAGCTAAATGAAATGTATGCTGCAGCCCACATAGAAGCTGAAAAGCTTGGCCTTCTTCCGTACTACATGTACAGGCAGAAGAACATTGCAGGCAGCCATGAAAATGTAGGCTTTGCAAAGCAAGGCAGGGAAAATCTCTACAACATCCTCATGATCGAGGAGGTTGAAAGCATAATAGCCATCGGTGCTGATGGAATATCTAAAAAAGTTGGAAACGGAAAGATAGAACGATTTGCCAATTTCAAGGATGTCAGGGAATATGTGCTGAGGCACGATGAACTGATGGAAAAAAAGATCAGGTTTCTTGAAACCTAAGGAGGACAAAATGGCGATACAAGCTCAGAAGGGCACTAAGGACATGCTTCCGCAGGATGCCTACAAATGGCATTATGTAGAGGAAAAATTCAGAAGGATAGCCGACGAATATGGCTTCAGGGAAATCAGGACACCTATTTTCGAGGCTACGGAGCTGTTTCTTCGTGGAGTCGGAGAAACCACTGACGTGGTCCAGAAGGAAATGTATACATTTAACGACAAGGGCGGAAGAAGCATAACCCTCAAAGCTGAAGGAACTGCACCTGCTGTAAGGGCATTCGTGGAATCTTCGCTTTACAATGAAGCGCAGCCTACAAAGCTTTATTACTTCACTCCCGTTTTCAGATATGAGAACGTGCAGAAAGGAAGGCTGAGGGAGCATCATCAGTTCGGCGTTGAGGTTTTTGGCGCCGGCAGCGCTTCAGTTGACGCGGAGGTAATTTCCCTTGCAATGAGGGCCTTCAGCGAATTCGGAGTAAAAGGCCTGAGGCTCAAGGTCAATTCGATCGGGCACCCTGGCTGCAGGAATGAATACAATACCTTACTGAAGGACTACCTGACCCCTAAGTATGACAGTCTGTGCTCCACCTGCAAGGAGCGATATGAGAAGAATCCCATGAGGATACTTGACTGCAAGGTAGAGAGCTGTCAAAAGCTCATCCACGATGCGCCGCTCATGCTGGACCACATCTGTGAAGAGTGCGAGACACATTTTACCTTACTCAAGAAATACCTTGATGCGATGGAAATACAATATGAGGTTGATCCCAAGATAGTGAGGGGACTGGATTACTATTCGAAGACAGTCTTTGAAATAGTGAATGACGAGATAACAGTATGCGGAGGTGGAAGGTACGAT
The DNA here is from genome assembly GCF_017873395.1 of Youngiibacter multivorans. Classification (GTDB taxonomy): domain Bacteria; phylum Bacillota; class Clostridia; order Clostridiales; family Clostridiaceae; genus Youngiibacter; species Youngiibacter multivorans. The sequence goes on from NZ_JAGGKC010000003.1 coordinate 132,712, forward strand.
TACCTCATTGAGGGAATCGGCGGACCCAAGATGCCTGCTGTTGGTTTTGGCCTGGGGCTTGAGAGGCTGCTGCTGACACTTGAGAGTGAAGGCATAGTTATCGAGGAGCCGGACAGGTACGACCTGTACCTCTGTACCATGGGAGAGGATTCAGCTCTTAAGGCCGCATCTCTTGCAAACAGCCTGAGGACTCTTGGAGTGAAGGTGGATTCCGACCATATGGGAAGGAGCCTCAAGGCGCAGATGAAGTACGCTGACAAGATAGGTGCAAGGAACACGATGATATTGGGCGGCGATGAGCTTTCAAAGGGCGAAGCCGTAATCAAGAACATGCGAGACAGGACCCAGACAGAAGTCTCACTTGATGCTGAAAGTATAAAGAAAGCAATACTATAGGAGTGATCGCAATGGGAGAAATGCTTGGAAATTTTAAAAGGACCCATATGCTCGGACTCGTGAGAGAAGAGCAGGTAGGTGAAGAGATAACCGTAATGGGCTGGGTGGCCAAGAAAAGAAACCTTGGATCGCTCATTTTCTGTGACCTCAGGGATCGTGAAGGAATACTGCAGGTAGTGTTTACCGAAGATGCATCAAAAGAGGCATACGACAAGGCGGATACACTTAGGAGCGAGTATGTGGTAGCGGTAAGGGGAATTGTAAGGACCAGGGAATCAGTGAACGACTCGATGCCTACAGGCAGGGTCGAGCTCATAGGAAGTGAATTGAAGATCCTGTCTGAGGCAGAAACGCCCCCGATAATGATCAAGGAAAACCTGGATGCATCTGAGAACATCAGACTTAAGTACAGGTATCTTGACCTCAGGAGACCTGACATGCAGAAGATCTTCAAGCTGAGGAGCAAGGCATACATGTCAGTAAGGGCATTCATGGACCAGGAAGGATTCCTGGAGGTGGAGACGCCGATACTTACGAAGAGCACGCCTGAAGGCGCAAGGGACTACCTAGTTCCATCCAGGAACTATAAGGGCAAGTTCTACGCTCTTCCACAGTCGCCTCAGCTTTTCAAGCAGCTTCTCATGGTATCGGGTTTCGACAAGTACTTCCAGATAGCGAAGTGCTTCAGGGACGAAGATCTGAGAGCGAACAGGCAGCCTGAGTTCACCCAGATCGACATGGAGATGAGTTTCATTCAAATCGATGACATTATTGACCTGAATGAGAGGCTTGTACAGAAGGTATTCAAGGATGTACTTGACGTTGACGTGGAAATACCGTTCCAGAGGATAACCTACAGGGAAGCTATGGACAGATACGGATCTGACAAGCCTGACCTCAGGTTTGGAATGGAGATTTCTGACCTGACTGACATAACTGGAGGTACCGGCTTCAAGGTATTCAATGACGCCATAGATGCCGGCGGATCTGTAAGGGCTTTATGCCTCAAGGGCGGAGCTTCAATGGGCAGGAAGGACATCGACAGGCTCGGTGAATTCGTGAAGACCTATAAGGCAAAGGGACTTGCCTATGTAATGCTGAAGGATGGAGAAGTAAAGTCGCCGATAGCAAAATTCCTTAGCGAAGAAACAATGTCAGCCATAATATCCAGGATGGATGCTGTGGATGGAGACCTGGTGCTTATAGTAGCTGATAAGAACGAAGTAGTATTCCAGAGTCTTGGAGCACTCAGGCTCGAACTTGCGAAGAAGACAGGAATGCTTGAGGGCAGCGAAAGGTTCAGGTTCGCCTGGGTCACTGAGTTCCCGCTTCTTGAAAGGGATGAGGAGGCCGGAAGATATGTGGCACTCCATCATCCGTTCACAAGCCCCATGGAAGAAGACCTGGAGCTGCTTGAGACAGAACCAGGCAAAGCAAGGGCAAAGGCATACGACATGGTCCTCAACGGTGAGGAACTTGGCGGAGGCAGCATAAGGATCCATGATACTAGCCTTCAGGCAAAGATATTCGGACTTCTTGGTTTTACCGAAGAGGAAGCCTGGGAGAGATTCGGATTCCTTCTTGAGGCATTCAAATATGGTCCTCCTCCACATGGCGGTCTCGCCTTTGGAATGGACAGGCTTGTTATGTTCCTTGCCGGAACTGACAACATAAAGGATGTCATTGCGTTCCCCAAAAACCAGAATGCCTTCGATCCGATGACAGAGGCACCTGACAGGGTAGAAGCTGTGCAGCTTGCAGACCTTGGAATAGCAGTGGAAAAACAGCAATAGCCTATGGAAAGCCGGGAACATTCCTGGCTTTCTTTGCTTTCTTAGTTGAATGCAGAAGGCCATAGGCATTAGAATAGGATTATAACCAAAGAGGAGGGAAGGAAATGGGCAAAAGAGTGCGGACTGACCTTGGGGACCTCTTGATCCTAACTGTCGACATCATGCTTCTTGTTATCGCGTACATCCTTTCCTATTTTCTGGTATACGGAACATCAACGAACTCTCTGGTCTGGAATCCATTTGTCGAATCGGTTCCAGTCATGGTCCTCTTGTACATATTCCTGATGACTTCCTACGGTTTATGGAAGACCATGAGGCTTAGCTTAGGAGAGGTAATATATTCAGTGTTCCTGACAGCCGGAACTCTTTCAGCTCTGAATTTTTTGATATCCCGATTCATCATCGACCGGGCATATCCGAAATACATATTCATGGCGGGATTTGTCCTTGCATTTATCCTGCTGTCAATCTGGAGGACGTTAGTGTATTGGCTGCAGATTGCAGAGCATGGAAGGAAAAACCTTCTTATCATCGGAGGGAAGGATGCCGGAAGGATAGCAGTGAAGGCCATTGAAGGAATGTCCAGACTGTATCAGGTGCGGGCGGTGGCAGACTGGAGAAGCAGAAATGTCTCAAAATACATTGAGGAAAATGAAGTTGTATTCCTTTCTGACGACATTGGAGGAGAGGAAAAGTCAAGACTTATTGATATGCTGATGAGCATGAAGAAAAGCGTATACGTAGTACCTAAGAGCTATGAGATAAATATCCTGAAGGCGCACTTTGAACGGGTATCAGACAAGCCTCTCATTAAGCTCAGGAGGCTCGAACTTACGATTGAACAGAGGTTCCTGAAGAGGATACTGGATCTTGTTCTATCTGTCATCGGGCTTATACTCTTTTCACCAGTGGTTGCAGCAGCTGCATGGAAGATAAAGGCCTATGACAAAGGGTCTGTTTTCTACACACAGGAAAGGCTGACAAGAGGAAATAAAGTATTCAGGATATGCAAGCTCAGGTCAATGGTGATCGACGCTGAGAAGGAAACCGGGCCGTCCCTCGTGAACTTCGAGGATGAGAGGGTTACTCCTATCGGAAGAAGACTCAGGGCAAACAGACTGGATGAGATACCTCAGCTTTTCAATGTGCTTAAGGGCGAAATGTCCATTGTCGGGCCAAGGCCTGAAAGGCAAAGCTTTTTTGAGGAATTCTCAAGGAACATACCGGACTACAAGTACAGGACAGTTGTTAAAGCAGGTCTCACAGGATATGCACAGGTCTACGGAAGCTATACATCAAGTCCTGAAGACAAGGCAAAATATGACCTTCTTTATATCAAGGAATACAGCTTCCTCAGGGACATCAAGATTATCCTATTGACAATGAAGATCATGTTCATGAAGGATAAAGCCGGCGGAGTTAGGAAGGAACCTGATATTTACGAGTTAGCCCGTGAAAGGGGACTCGACATAACAATTGACATCTCGGAGGCTGCGTTTTCGCAAGATATGCCTTAGCCCTTTTATATCGCAACGTTTTCAATTATACTGAGATTGGAAGACTTCGTGGATTACAAGGCGTGATTGCATTTTCTTTTGCAGGAGGCGTAACATGGTCATTCTCGGCGGCAGCTCCCTTACACTCGAAGAACTTGAAAGGGTAGCTAGAGGAAACGAATCGGTAGAACTTTCAGATGCTGCCAGGTTCAGCATACGGGAGTCCAGAAGAAGGCTGGAAAAGGCTGCATCAGGTTCACAGCCGGTATATGGCGTGAATACCGGATTTGGCGACTTTTCTGAAATCAAGATAAGCAAGGAGAATCTCAGGAACCTCCAGAGGAACCTTATTGTATCTCATTCATGCGGCACCGGGGAACCTATGTCAAGGGATGAAGTGAGAGCCATGATGCTCCTCAGGGTAAATGCCCTTGCTAGGGGGTATTCCGGAATCAGACTGGAGACAGTTGAAATGATCGTCAGGATGCTGAACAGGGGTATCCACCCTGTGGTACCTGAAAAGGGGTCACTGGGAGCATCAGGTGACCTTGCACCGCTGGCCCACATGGTGCTGGCGATGATCGGCGAAGGTGAAGTTGAATACAATGGCATCAGGGTGCCGTCATCCGAAGTGCTTTCAGAAGAAGGACTAAAGCCTGTCATACTTGAGGAAAAGGAAGGACTTGCCCTGATCAATGGAACACAGGCGCTGACGGCAATTGGAGCTTTATCGCTTATAGATTCATTCAGAGCATACTACCTTGCAAACCTTTCAGGGGCACTTACGATGGAAGCTCTCAGGGGAATAACTACAGCTTATGATCCAAGGCTTCACAGTGCCAGAGGACATATGGGACAGATGGAAACTGCTGATATAATGCTTAGGCTGGTTGAAGGAAGCGAGTTCACAACTATCCAAAATGAGATCAGGGTTCAGGATGCGTATTCGATTCGCTGCATTCCACAGGTACATGGCGCCGTCAAGGACACTTTGGACTATGCCAGGGAAAAGGTGGAAATCGAGATGAATGCGGTGACTGACAATCCAATCGTATTGTCAGACAGTGAGATATACTCAGGCGGCAACTTTCATGGAGAACCCATGGCTCTTGTATTCGACTTCCTTTCGATTGCTGTCAGCGAGCTGGCTTCAATATCCGAGCGAAGGCTGGAAAGGCTTGTAAACCACCAGCTGAGCGGACTTCCGCCTTTCCTTGCAGAAAAGGGTGGTCTCAACTCAGGCTTCATGATAGTGCAATATTCGGCAGCATCACTTGTATCAGAGAACAAGACATTTGCACATCCTGCATCTGTAGACTCGATACCATCCTCAGCAAACCAGGAAGACCATGTATCCATGGGAAATTTTGCAGCAAGGAAATTCAGGGAAATCGTGAGGAACACGACCAGGGTAATTTCAATGGAGGCTTTTACAGCTTGCCAGGCAGTGGACTTCAGACCAGGTGACCTTATGCTTGGTGCTGGAACAGGAGAAGCATACAGGAAGATACGGGAAAGGGTGCCGTTCATAGAAAGCGACACCATAATGTATAAAGAGATGGACAAGGTATTGGAAATAATGAAGGAATATGATCTTGGAAAAATAATCTAACGAGGTGATAAAATGTTAAAAGATCTCAGCCTTAAGGAATTCACAGACGAACTGGCATCCGGCAGCCCTGCTCCCGGAGGCGGCGCAGCGGCAGGCTTATCAGCGGCCATTGGAGCCAGCCTTGCATCCATGGTCTTTAACCTTACAGTGGACAGGAAGGCTTCGGAGAATTATCCGGAAGATGTAAAGTCGGCGATGAAGGACGCACTTGTCACATCTGATGAATTGAGGGCAAGATATATCGAATTCATAGACAAGGATGCGGACTCATTCAACCTCCTTATGGCAGCCTACAAACTGCCAAAGGATACAGATGAGGAGAAGGCAGCAAGGAACGAGAAGATATGTGAAGCAAAGGAGCTTGTACTGCAGGTTCCAAGGCAGCTTCTGAATGAATCCTACAAACTGTATGATTCACTGAAGGTTGCTTCCGAGTATGGAAACAAGAATGCTATTTCTGATGCAGGAGTAGGCGCGATCATGGTGCATGGTGCGATTGAGGGTGCAGCCCTCAATGTATTCATAAACCTTGCAAGCATGGAGGTCAATGAAGAGACTATAGCCATAAAGGAAGAGTCGGACAAGATTGTAGAGAACTCCAGGTGCATCAAGGAAGACATAGTATCCCAGGTAATAGACAAGATTTACGGCAGATAAGAATATATTTATTTAAAGGACCCCAAAGGGTCCTTTTCTGCATCTGAATATTGAATGGAGGGCAACCTATGGGCAAGATACTTTTCGCAACTGACCTGGATGGAACCATACTGCACCATGACAAGATGGATGCGGCGGATCTGGCAGCTGTTAATAAGCTGAAGAACCTGGGTGCAACAATAGCTGTAGCCACAGGAAGGCCTCTAAATGGCGTTGAGAAAGTGTTCCGGAACCATGGATTCGAACCTGACTATATGGTCCTTATGAATGGTGCCCTTGTTCTTGATTCAAGAGGAATGACCATCACCGGAAGGACCATAGGTATAGACACTGCCACAATCATTGCTGACCTTTGCCTTGAACGCGGGTTCGATGTGGCATTCGAAGGCGGCAGCAATACCTGGTTCTACAGGAGTGAGATCCCTGATGGAATTTCAGATTCTGTAGCAGGAGTCTACGCCATAGATGATATTGCTGAAATGAAGGACCAGGTATATCTGATTTCAATCACTGCCAATAAGGGCTTGGATGAAATCGAGGCACTGAGAAATGAAATCGAATCAGGATTTGGAAAGGAAATTGAAGCATATAGAAATGTAAAGTACATAGATGTGGTACCAAAAGGCATCTCCAAGGGTGAAGGAATCAGGACGATCATGGAACTGGAAGGTATAATAAGACAAAACGTTCATGTCATCGGAGATTCGTTCAATGACATACCCATGTTCAGGGAAGCTGGTTTCTCATACACACTGTCGCATACAGAGGATGAGCTTAAGGGTCATGCGGACTTTGTTGTTGATTCTGTAGCTGAATGCATTGAAAGTCATGTTCTGCCTGAAGAATAGAAGGGCATTAGGAAGGCCTGGATTGACTATGGCAGTATTTGGACCGAAAAATCTGATCGCTGACATATAATACCCCGGAGGTGAAATCCTCCGGGGTATTTGAACAGCTATGCTTTCAGCGCTTCGATTGATGAGATGAATGCACCGGCGTTATGAATCGCAGTGTCCATGGCAGCTGCTGATGGACCGCCATATGTTTTCCTTCTCTGGAGACAGTTTACCATCTTAATGAATTCGAGTATGTCTTCACCGAACTTTTCGGAGAATGAGTTGAATTCATCTGCAGAAAGGTCGTCGAGAGCTTTGCCGTTTATTATGCAGTAGTTTACCATCCTTCCTATGATCTCATGGGCGCTGCGGAAGGGGACTCCCTGCATGACGAGGTAATCAGCTGCATCAGTTGCGTTGAGGAATCCACCCCTTAGCTTCTCCATCATCCTGTCCTTGTTGAAGGTGGCTGTGGAAAGCATGGGTGTGAATGCTGCAAGGCATGCCTTGACAGTATCAAGCGCGTCAAAGGTGGTCTCCTTGTCTTCCTGCATGTCTTTGTTATAGGCGAGTGGAAGACCCTTCATTATAGTCAGAAGCGCTACCAGGTCACCATAGACCCTTCCTGTCTTGCCTCTTACAAGCTCTGCAATGTCAGGATTCTTCTTTTGAGGCATGATGCTGCTTCCTGTGGAGAATGCATCATCCATTTCAACATACCCGAACTCGTTTGAGTTCCAGATTATTATTTCCTCACAGAACCTTGAAAGGTGCATCATGAGTATTGATGACGCTCCCAGGAATTCCAGTGCGAAATCCCTGTCTGATACTCCGTCCATGGAGTTTTCAGTGAGACTTCCGAATCCAAGCTCTGCAGCTACCATATGCCTGTCAATCGGGTAGGTTGTGCCTGCAAGGGCACCGCTGCCAAGCGGCATATGGTCCATCCTCTTCTCGGAATCAATGAATCTCGTAAGGTCCCTGGAGAACATCTGGAAGTATGCCATAAGGTGGTGGCCTAAAGTGACAGGCTGAGCCTTCTGAAGGTGTGTATACCCAGCCATTATCGTATCCCTGTGTTCAGATGAAAGGTCAAGTATTACCTTCAGAAGGTCAAGGACCATGTCCTCAACCTCCTTTGTTCCTTTTTTCATATACATCCTGAAATCAAGGGCGACCTGGTCATTTCGTGACCTTCCTGTATGAAGCCTTTTTCCCGCTTCTCCGATCCTTTCAATAAGGATCGTCTCCACGTTCATATGTATGTCTTCAGCCTCTACGGTGAATTCCAAAAGTCCCTTGTCGGCATCCTCCAGTATGGAGACGAGACCATTGATTATCAGGACAGAATCTTCCTTTGGAATTATACCGCACTCCCCAAGCATCCTCGCATGGGCTATGCTTCCAAGGATGTCTTCCCTATACATCCTCTGGTCGACTGCTATAGAGCTGTTGAAATCTTCCGTAATTGAGCTGGTTCCCTTCTGGAACCTGCCTTGCCAAAGCTTCATATGTGACACCCTTTCTTTAGGTAACTATTTTTCTTCTTCCTTCAGCTTCTTGTTGAGCATTGCCCTTACCTTGAGCGGAAGTCCGAAGAGGTTTATGAATCCTTCAGAATCCTTCTGGTTGTAAACATCGTCAGAGCTGAAGGTGGCGAGCTCTTCGCTGTAGAGTGAATACTTTGATTTGCTTCCTGCGATTGTGCAGTTTCCCTTGTAAAGCTTCATCTTCACAGTTCCTGTAACCATTTCCTGGGTTGAATCGACGAATGCGTCGAGTGCTTCCCTGAGTGGTGTGAACCACTGTCCATCGTAAAGTATTGAAGCGTACTTCTGTGAAACCATGGCCTTGAATAGTGATGTATCCTTGTCGAGAGTTATCCTCTCGAGTTCCCTGTGTGCGATAGTAAGGACTGTTCCGCCAGGAGTCTCGTATACTCCCCTGGACTTCATGCCTACCAGCCTGTTCTCAACCATGTCGGCTACTCCGACTCCGTTCTTGCCCGCTATGTCATTGAGCTTTTCCATGAGCTCTATGCTGTCCAGCTTTTCGCCGTCTACAGAAACAGGGATTCCCTTCTCGAAGCCGATTTCCACGTAGGTCGCCTTGTCCGGCGCATCCTCAGGAGCCACGGTCATCTTGTAGATCGAGCTCTGGTGCTCGTTCCATGGCGACTCGAGGTCAGCTCCCTCATGGCTTAGATGCCAAAGGTTCCTGTCCATGCTGTAAGGAGATTTCTTCTTTACTGGAACCGGAATGTTCCTTGCTTCAGCGTACTCGATGGCCTGTTCCCTTGACTTGATGTCCCAGACCCTCCAGGGTGCTAATATCTTTATCGATGGATTCAGAGCCTTTATCGCAAGCTCAAACCTCACCTGGTCATTTCCTTTGCCAGTGCAGCCATGAACTATGTATGCTGCGCCTTCCTTCTCGGCGATCTCAACAAGCTTCTTGCCTATGAGCGGCCTTGCCACTGAGGTTCCAAGAAGATACTTGTCCTCGTATATAGCTCCCGCCTTGAGCATCTGGAATGCATACTCATCAAGGAATTCCTTCCTGACGTCGAGAAGATATGCCTTGTTGGCTCCGCTCTTTATTGCCTTTTCTTCAACACCGAAGGTTTCGCCTTCGCCCTGGCCTACATCTACGCATACCGCGATGACTTCAAAGTCGTAATTTTCCTGCAGCCATGGAATTGTAATGGACGTATCCAGACCTCCTGAATATGCCAGTATTACCTTTTCTTTGGATCCCATATTATTACCCCTCTTTTTTTAGTCGATGTTATAATTATAGATAAAAAAGCATAATCATGCAATATTTTTCGGCTGATTTATTCATTTGGCAATAAGTTGAAGAATTGACTAAGCAACTTGATGCTGATAACGATTAGATTATTTGGATATTTTATCGCCTCCGTTTAAATGTTGCATGAATTGCGGGATTGGGAAATAAATGCAGAAGTTATGCAGCTATAATGAGAGGACAGATTCTAGTCATTTCAATTGCATGAACCGCTTCCTTAATTATAGCAGAATGTAGTGAAGATTTTCTTGAACTGCGTGTTAACAGCGTCAGTTAACACTGTTAAGTCTCTCCTTTCATTGAATAACTTGAATTAATGTCACATTGTAGGTATAATTCTATGGATAGACAAGGAGAGATTGAAATGAAATTAGGTATAGTAGGACTGCCGAATGTCGGCAAAAGCACACTTTTCAACGCAATTACTAAAGCAGGAGCGGAATCGGCCAATTATCCGTTCTGCACAATAGAGCCTAACATAGGTGTCGTAAGTGTCCCTGACAAGAGGATTGACGCGCTTGAGGAATTCTATAATTCAAAGAGGAAGGTATACACTGCAGTCGAATTCTATGACATAGCAGGACTCGTCAAGGGAGCCTCAAAGGGAGAAGGCCTTGGGAACAAATTCCTTTCCCATATCAGGGAGGTTGAGGCAGTCGTTCACGTGGTCAGGTGCTTCAAGGACGATAACATCGTTCATGTCAGCGGCGAAGTCGACCCGATCGAGGATATAAAGACCATAAACCTTGAGCTTATACTTGCTGACCTTGAGGTCCTTGAGAGAAGGATGGAAAAGGGAGTAAGGGGTGCCAAGGCAGGGGAAAAGAAGGCCAAGGAAGAATATACACTCATGGAGAAAATGAAGGCTCACCTTGAGTCTGAAAAGCCTCTTCGTACAATGGAGGTCACTCCTGAAGAAGAAGAAGCGATCAGGAACATGTTCCTGATAACCACCAAGGATGTGCTATACGTAGCAAACATTTCCGAGGAAGACCTGCTTGCAGGAGGATCGAACGAGATGGTAGCCCAGGTCAAGGAGTTCGCAACTAATGAGGGATCGGGACTTGTAACCATATGTGCAAGGCTTGAGGAAGAGCTTTCAGGACTTGAGGATGATGAAAAGCTTGAGATGCTGAACGAATATGGCCTGTCCGAGACCGGCCTTGACAAGCTCATACATGAAAGCTACAGACTGCTGGGACTCATGAGCTTCCTTACTGCAGGACCCCAGGAAGTAAGGGCATGGACTATAAAGATGGGCACCAGGGCACAGGATGCAGCGGGCAAGATACATTCTGACATACAGCGTGGATTCATAAGGGCTGAGATAGTAGACTTCAAGGACCTTATGGCCTGTGGCTCAGAGTCGGCAGCCAAGGAAAAGGGCCTTTACAGGCTCGAAGGCAAAGACTATATCATGCGCGACGGAGATGTCGTTCATTTCAGGTTCAACGTGTAGATTACAATACAGGCCAGGCAAGGAGATTTTCTTGTCTGGCCTGTATTGTTTCCAATATGTATGCTATTGCTTGACAGGGCATGTGGTATAATCGAAGGGAACGAGGTGATATTTTGAATGAGTACTTTCCGCGCAACAGCTTTCTGAAATTCACTCTTACAACAGTAGGCTTTTTCATCCTCATGTCGATAATTGCAGTGATCGCTTATGGTGTCTTTAAAGATTCTCCATATCTGGTCCTTGTAGATATAATCACATATCTGATGCTTTACCTCGTCCTTTTTGTCGCACCAAATACCCCTGAGGACAGGGCTGCGATTCTAAGGAAACCCTATGAGGATGCTGGCAGCTTCATGTTGACTGCTGCGCCATTCTTCATAATGAGCGTCACTTCGGTGATATATGTGAACCTGATTTCTGCACTCAGTCCGGAACTGTATGAAGCCTTCATAAACAGTCCGAACCTTGCTTCAAACATGGGGGATATCACAGACCCATTGGGATTCCTGACTTCCTTCATAGTCATTGTCATATTGGCACCGGTTATTGAGGAGCTTGTCTTTCGAGGTGTGCTTTTCAACATGCTTAACAGGAAGCTTGGCGTAGTAGCTTCTCTATTCATATCGGGGTCTTTTTTTGGAATACTTCATTTTGCCACGTTCTTCCCGGCTGCGATAATGGGATTCGTCCTTGGATTCATATACCACCGCACCGGTGACATAAGAACTAGCATCAAGGCTCATATTTTCAACAATCTGGTTTCTTTTTCGATGGCATACATTCCGTTTCTTGACTTCAACGAACCAGGCCTTATTGAGTCAGGACTCGGGATTATCATCATTATCCTTGATTTTGTGTTCATTGCCTGGTTTTTAAGATACTTTATCAGTGAAAGGAGATACCTGAGGGAGAGGGCTCCGGTTTACAGGGAGGTGGGATATTGGTAATAGACATTACAAGGGAGATCTATTCCGGAATGGAGGTCTTTGAAGGTGACCCTGAGGTCAGCGTCAAGGAGGAAAAGACTGTGGAAAGTGACGGCTATTCACTAAGGGAGATAAGGATGTCCACCCATGCCGGAACACATATGGATGCTCCAAGCCACTTCCACTCGGATGGAAGCACCATGTCTGACCTTGATATTTCAAGGCTCCTGGGGCATGCCTACGTTACTGGAAGCTTCAGAGATGCATTCCCTGACGGGACAAGGATACTTCTCTCCAGAAAGGGAGACCTTGACCAAAAGAGGGCTGTCGAACTTCTCCGGATAGGGATAGATGTGTTCGGCACAGACGAGAATTCCCTGGAGCCTGAGGGGGATTCTGAATATGGTGTTCATAGGATACTGCTCGGTGCTGGTGCAATAATGATTGAGAACCTTGACCTGTCAAATGCTCCAGACGGGACTTACGGATTTGTTGCGCTTCCACTAAGGATAAGGGATGGCGACGGAGCTCCGCTTCGGGCGGTGCTTCTGACATGATCTATACTGCAATTGGAAGATTTACGCTCCGTGCTGACCATGTGAACAGCCTGAAGGAAAAGAGAAGTATAGTGTCAGGCCTTAAGAACAGGGTGTCTTCAAGGTTTAACGCATCAAGCTGCGAAGCAGAACTCATGGATTCACACAAGGATATTGTAATTGGCGTTGCAGTCGTATCCGGGAGCAAGGAGGCGGCGATGCGCGAAATGGACAAGATTGCGGACTTTATCGATCTTAACAGAGAAGCTGAACTTGTATCCGAGGAGATAGACATTCATAGTTTTTAGGAGGTTAAAATGAAATTCAGCGAATATGCATACACCAGACCGGAAATCAAAGAGGTTCAGGAAAATGCCAGGAGGATACTTTCAGAGATGGAGGGTGCTTCAGACGGGGAAGGCTTCGTAAAGGCAATGGATGAGTACATCGCCCTGAGAAACCATGTTGAAACCATGTTCACTCTGGCATCCATAAGACAAAGTATTGACACTAGGGACGAGTTCTATGATAAGGAACAGGCATATATGGACGAGATGATGCCCCATTACCAGGAACTTGTAACTGACTTCTACAAGGTCCTGATCTCGAGTCCTTACAGAATGGATATCGAGACAAAGCACGGGAAGCACCTTCTTGACCTTGCAGAGCTCTCTATAAAGACCTTCAAGCCTGAAATCATCGAGGAGCTTCAGCTTGAAAACAGGCTTTGCACTGAATATTCAAAGCTTGTCGCATCCGCAGCCATAATGTTCAGAGGCGAGGAGAGGAACCTTTCAGGTCTTGTGCCTTTCATGGAGGATCCGGACAGGGCAACCAGGAAGGAAGCCTATGAGGCATACAGCGGATTCTTCGCCGCACACGAGGCTGAATTCGACAGGATCTACGACGAACTTGTAAAGACCAGGGATACTATAGCCAGAAAGCTTGGTTTTGAGAATTTCGTGCCTGTAGGATATGCAAGGATGCTCAGGACCGAATACGGACCTGAGATGGTCAAGGTATACAGGGACGCTGTCCGGGAACACATAGTCCCGTTATCTGTAAAGCTGAAGGAAAGGCAGGCAAGAAGACTTTCACTGGATTCACTCAAGTACTACGACGAGCCGGTGCAATTCACTTCAGGCAACGCTACCCCCAAGGGAAGTCCTGAATGGATAGTTGATAACGCAAAGAAGATGTATTCTGAACTCTCTCCGGAAACAGACGAATTCTTCAAGTTCATGACAGAGAAGGAGCTCCTGGACCTTGTCACAAAGAAGGGCAAGCAGGCAGGCGGGTACTGCACATATATTTCCGAATACAAGTCCCCATTCATATTCTCCAACTTCAATGGAACCTCCGGAGACATCGATGTCATGACTCATGAAGCCGGACATGCTTTCCAGGTTTTCAGGTCAAGGGGATACGAGGTTCCTGAATATGGATTCCCGACTTCTGAGGCATGCGAGATTCATTCCATGTCGATGGAGTTCCTGACATGGCCGTGGATGGACCTGTTCTTCAAGGAGGATACCGGAAAGTACAAGTTCAACCATCTTCAGGACTCATTGCTGTTCCTCCCTTACGGAGTATCCGTGGATGAATTCCAGCACTTCGTATACGAGAACCCGGGTGCAACACCTCTTGAAAGGAAGTCGAAATGGAGGGAGATTGAGAAGAAATACCTTCCTGTAAGGGACTACGAGGACAACGACCTCTACAACAGAGGCGGCTTCTTCTTCAAACAGCTGCACATATTCGTTTCTCCATTCTACTACATTGACTATACACTTGCTCAGGTGTGCGCTTTCCAGTTCTTCAACAGGGCAAAGGAAGACAGGGAAACAGCATGGAAGGACTATCTGAGGCTCTGTGACAAGGGTGGAAGCATGCCGTTCCTTGAGCTTGTCAAGGTTGCAGGACTTAAATCTCCATTTGAAAAGGAGACAATACCAGAGGTGATCCCTGGAATCGAGGAGTATCTGGATTCAGTAGACGACATGAGGCTTAACTGAAGTTTCTGCTAATAAAGGACCCCTCCAATCCCAAAAAATTCAGTGTTGTAAAGAATTGAAGCTCTGAAGCTCCAGTGTGACTGTGTCTTGTGATACAGCAACGCCGTGCTTCAGAGCTTTTTCCGTAAAACTGCAGGACCGATTAGTATTGACATTCTAACATAGAATAGTAGAATATAGTTAGTTAGACTAACTATGTTTTCGGAGGATAAGGGCAATGAACATTGAAGAAAGTGCAGATGCAGTGGGTTTGTTTTGTCGTCTGCGCATGAACTTGAAATCAGACATACCAATCAGACCAAGCGAGATGGGAGTCCTGGTTTATACAGGTAATCAAGCTGTTCCAGTTACACCGCTGATGATCAGCCGGTTCTTTAGGATTTCCAAGCCTTCTGTGACTTCCCTGATAAGTGCTCTGGTTAAGAAAGGGTATCTGAAGAAAGAATCATCTGAGCTTGACAGGAGAAGCTATTCATTAGTGATTACAGGAGAGGGAAAAGAACTTGTAGAATCAACCTTTGCTGAGTATGTAAAATCAATGGAATTGCTGCAAGGTAAGATGGGTGAGGAGAAGTTCAATCGGTTTATAGAACTTGTACAACTAGCTAACTGCATATTAGGAGAGGCAAGATGAAGATACTTGTTACAGGAGCATCAGGCAACGTCGGAAGTCACGTTGTTAAGGAGCTGATTTGTTTAGGAGAAGAAGTTATTGCTGCTGGAACGGACTTAAAAAAGCTTCATAGCATGTTTGGTGATAAGATTACTGCAGCAGAGTTTGATTTTAGCAGAGAAGAAACATATGAGAATGCGCTGAAAGATGTGGACAGGGTATTTCTGATGAGGCCTCCTCATCTTGGAAAGCCTGAAGACATATATCCGTTCATTGAAGCGCTTGAGAGACATTCAATTAGACTTGTCTCGTTCCTCTCACTGATGGGAATTGAGAAAAATAAAATTCCTCCACACCATAAGATTGAAAAGCGCATTGAAGCTTCAGGGATTCCATACTCACATATAAGGCCAGGATTCTTTATGCAGAATATTACAGGATTGCATTTGAAGGAGATAAACGAAGAAAATAAAGTATTTATTCCAGCAGGAAAAAGCCGTACAAGTTCCATAGATGCTTCTGATATTGGGCTTGCAGCAGCTACCGTTCTCCATGAGCCTGAGAAGCACAGGAATTCTGCATACACGATAACAGGTTCTGAAGCTTTGGATTATTATCAGGTAGCTGAAATCTTGAGCGATTTGACAGGCAGAAGAATAATATACACTAAGCCTGGGTTATTGCAATACAGGAATTACTGCATAAAAGAACGTGGTTTGGACGCTAATTTGATAAATTAAATTCCATGATTTAAAAGAGATATCAGTAGAAGTTACCCTGGCAAAGTGGGAAGTGGAAGTTAATCTGACAGAAGGGTAAGATGTTGGTGATGGTGCCTCACTGGAGGTAAGCATGGATAAGCACTCTCACCTGACATTTGACGACAGGCTCAAAATCC